>NC_011420.2:392500-992500 GCF_000016185.1 Rhodospirillum centenum SW | reverse complement strand
GGTGAAGGACAGGGCGCCCTTCTCGAAATCCTCGTCCGCGATGTCCAGGGTGGAGGCGATCAGCCCGCCCACATCCACCGTGCTGCCGCCGCCGAAGACCACCCCGCTGGGATTGACCAGGATCACCGTGCCGGTGGCGCGCAGGGCACCATCGATCATCGACTTTTCGCCACCGCGCACGCGGTTCAGGGTCATCGACCCGGTGCCGGGCTGCTGGAAGGTGACGCTGGCACCGGACCCGATATTGAACTGGTTCCAGGAGATGATGGCCTTGTCCGTCGTCTGGTTGACGGTCATGGCGGTGCCGGTGGTGGCGATGCTGGCCACACCCGATTGCACCTGGCCGCCGGTGGGCAGGGTGCCCGGCGTCTGGCTGGACTGGGCCCAGGCGGCACCGCTCAATGCCTGTACGACGGACAGAACGGCGGTGCAGCCCAGCAGGTGGGCGCGGAAGGCAGAGGCTTTGCTGCGACGGGGCGGGTTGTTCATGGTCATTCCTGCCTTAAACCGCCAGAACCAGTTGTATCCAGGCGCGCAACTCCGAGCGCCGCTCGTTCGCTACTCTAAGATCAAGCCCGCGGCCCGCATCCGGGCCGACGCGCTTGGCCAAAGTCGTCTCCAACTGCACATTGTCAAGCAGCTCCCATTGCACCGACGCGCCGACATTATGCTGGAAATAGGTATTGTGGGGGGAGCCCAGGCCCTCCCAGCCGGTCCAGCGTTCCTTGTGCTGCTCGATCAGGCCGCCATCCCAGAAGATGGCGCCCCGCAGGTCATCGCGCAGCATGTGCCCCAGTTCCACACCCAGCATGGCGCCCTGGTCGCCGCTGCCGGCATTGACCGGGTATCCGCGCGTGCCGTTCAGCCCGCCCAGAGAGAATTGTTCGGCACTGTTCAGGTTCTTGCTGGCCAGCTGGCCGGACAGGGTGATCTGTAGGTCGCCGCCCTGCCACAGGGCCTGCCGGCGCGCTGCCGAGAGGGTCAACTTGGCATAATTGCCCTGGGTATCGGCGGTGGCGCGGTCCAGCGCCTTGTTGCTGGCATTGCCGGACAGGTCGACATTGCCGATTTTGACAGCGCCATCCAGTATGAAGGCGCCGCCGCCCTGCCATTGGTCGCGCATCACCCGGCGGGCAGAAAAGGTCAGGGCGGCCAGCCGGTTGCTGGCCGTGGTCAGCCCGCCCACCTTGTCGCTGGTCCATTTATGCTCGACGCCGACCGACAGGTTCACCGGCTCGCCGCTGGCCTGCAGGCCCAGCCAGCGCGCCGTCAGCCCCGCCGTCTGGGCATTGCCCGCCGGCTGCGTGGTATTGACGCTGCGGGGGATGTCATAGGTCAGAGCGGCGCCGCTGCCTTCCAGCCAGAAGGCGCCATCCATGAACGGCGCACCGGCAGAGACCTGCCCATAGCGGGAGGATTTGGTGACCTGGGCGATCAAGGACGCCTGCTCGCCGAAGCCGCTTGCATCGGTCATCGTCACGATGCCCAGGGCACGCGCGCGGCCGATTTCGCTGGCTGAATTATTGTCAAGGACCAGGAGCCCGGTCACCAGCGGCGGCTCCTGCATTTTCAGGATGACATCGGTGGTGCCCTCTTCCTCTCCCGCATCCAGGATGCCGACTGCCTGCATGCCGGGGATGATCCCCAGATTGGTGACACCGGCGGCTATGGCGCCGGGGCGCACCGCGTCGCCCGCCGGGTTGCGGGCATGGATAAAGGCCTCCGCCCGCGCCGGGTCCAGGCGGGTATTGCTGCTCGGATCGATCTTCACCCGGCCCATGCGGGCTTCCAGCACCTGGATGGTGACGATGCCGCCCTCCAGGCTCTGGCGCGGCAGCACGGCGCGGGCCAGCAGATCGCGCTTGGCGTAATACCGGCTGATTCGGGCCGCCGCCTCTTTCAGGTCGCCCAGGGTGCAGTCGCGGCCTACATAATCGGTCAGTTGCGCGGCCAGTTCCTTTTCCGGGATCAGGCTGGACTGAATCCTGAAACCGGTGACGCGCACCGTCTGCCCGTCTTTCAGGAAATCGTCATCGGGCATCGCCGGGGCCAGACCGGGCACCGACGGCGTCGGTGGCGGCGCCTTGGGGATGTTGCGCTCCACATCCCGCAGAATCTGCCCCGCATCCTGGCCCAACGCTACCTGACTTGCCCCCGTCATCAGCATGGCGGCGGCGGCAAGGGCGATCTTTCGTATCTGCAAAGCAGCACCCGGAGGGTTATGAACGCGGCAAAGGGCGAACGGACGATTTCTTTATCTTTGGATTTTATCTCTCATTCTTCCGTAGCGCAATTAAAAGGTCGCAGATGGAAACACCATTAACGGAATATAAACCCTTTAATTTTCAATATTTAAGACCTCTGAAAGGTATCATGCGAGGCTCCCGTCACACGCGGGCAGTGTCGTAGTTTCTATTTCGGAAATTAACCGTTGCCGAGAGCCTGTTTGAGAAGCGCTTCAGTGACAAACTGGCCGGTACAGTGGACTTGCTACGTTGAGTTGTATCATGCCCTTGGAGACGTCGATCCGGGCTTCGTCCTCTCGAACCAGGCCCACCGACGCTTCCGCACGTCAGGCCGCTGCTGCTCGGCGGCGTGCGCGGTTTTTTTGACGCTCATGCCGTGGCGGTCCAGCAGGCGCCAGACGCTGCTCACGGCGGCCCGCACCCCATGCGCCCGCTCCGGATGTGCTGCCATCTCGGCCAGCGTGGTATCGGGCGTTGCCTCGATCAGCGCCAGGATTTCTGCCGCATGTGCCTCCAGCCGATGGGAGTGGCGGTCGCCGCCCATCGGCCGGGGCAGCGGACATGATCCGCCAGAGGCTGGAGGAGGTCGAGTCGTGGCTGGCCGGGGACAAGTCGGTCGAGAAGGCGCGCGCGGCATCGCTGATCCGGTCGTTGATCGACCGGATCGAGATCACACCGTCATCGAGACCACACCGTCAGGGAAGCGCGGAAAAGCCGACATCGTCGCCCATGCCTGCTGGCCGAGATGCGGGGGCTGGCCGGCTGTGAGCCGGGCCAGACCCCGCATAGCGCGATATCGATGGTAGCACCGGGGTGATTTGAACACCCGACCAAGGGCTTATGAGTCCCCTGCTCTACCACTGAGCTACGGTGCCTCAGTGCCGCTGCCGGATCGTCCCCGGCGGCGGGACCCGTGATGTAGTCAAATCGATCCGGGCTGTCAAGCACGACCCGAACGGACGGCGAAAAGCGCCCGGACGGAAGCTCAGAGGGCGGTCCCGGCGCCCGCCGGGATCGGGGCATCGGCCAGCGCGGGCGACGCCTCGGCCCGGACGATCCAGCCGCCGCCCAGCACCCGGTCGCCCTGGTAGAAGACGGCCGCCTGACCGGGCGCCACGCCGTACTGCGGCTGCGTCAGCGTCACGACGGCGCCGCCGTCCGCGGTCAGGCTGACCCGCGCCGGCAGCGCCGGCTGGGCCGAGCGCAGCTTCACCGTCACCGGCACGTCCGCCGTGTCCGTCCCGCCCAGCCAGTTGACCTCGCGCACCAGCACCCGGTCGCGGGCCAGGGCCGTGCGCGGGCCGACGACGACACGGCGCGTCTCCGGCTCCACCCGCACGACATAGAGCGGGTCCAGTTCCTCCCCCTCCGGCGTCCGGCGGCCGCCGATTCCCAGGCCCCTGCGCTGACCGACGGTGTAGCGGATGACACCGTCGTGGCGGCCCAGGACACGGCCGTCGAGATGCACGATCTCCCCCGGCTCCACGGCACCGGGGCGGAGCTTCTCCACCACCTGGGCATAGTTGCCGGCGGGCACGAAGCAGATGTCCTGGCTGTCGGGCTTGTCGGCCACGGCGAGGCCCAGCCGCTCGGCCAGGGCGCGGGTCTCGCTCTTGGGCAGGTGACCGATGGGGAAGCGCAGATAGTCGAGCTGCGCCGGCGTCGTGGCGAACAGGAAATAGCTCTGGTCGCGGGCCGGATCGGCGCCGCGGTGCAGCGCCGGGCCGGTCGGTCCCGCGACCCGGCGGGCATAGTGTCCGGTGGCGAGGCAGTCGGCGCCGAGGTCGCGCGCCTGCGCCAGCAGGTCACGGAACTTGACCCGCTGGTTGCAGCGGACACAGGGGATCGGCGTCTCCCCGCGCAGATAGCTGTCCGCGAAATCGTCGATCACCGACTGGCCGAAGCGGCTCTCGTAATCCAGGACGTAGTGCGGAATGTCGATGCGGTCCGCGACCTGGCGCGCATCGTAGATGTCCTGCCCGGCGCAGCAGGCCCCCTTCCGGCCCACGGTCAGGCCGTGATCGTAGAGCTGCAGCGTGATGCCGACCACGTCGTAGCCCTGTTCCTTGAGCAGGGCCGCCGTGACGGACGAATCGACCCCGCCCGACATGGCGACGACCACGCGGGTATCCTGGGGAGCCTTGTCGAAACCGAGCGAATTCATGCCGGCAATATAGGGGACGCCGCCGCCCGGACAACGGACAGCGGCCGTGTTCCGCCCCGCGCCCGGCGCAAGGCCCCTCCCCGATCTCCCACAGGTCCCGTTATGCTGGGGCCAAGCCGCGGGAATGACGGCAGAACGGGACGGGAGGAGAGCATGGACGGGCCGAAGAGCCGCTTCGCCCAGGCGAACGGCATCCGCATGCATTATCTGGAGATGGGCGAAGGACCGCTGGTCCTGCTCTGCCACGGCTGGCCGGAACTGTCCTGGTCCTGGCGCCACCAGATTCCGGCCCTGGCCGCGGCCGGGTTCCGTGTCGTCGCGCCGGACATGCGGGGCTTCGGCGACACCGACGCACCGGAGCCGGTGGAGGCCTACACCCTGCTGCACACGACGGGCGACATGGTCGGCCTGCTGGAGGCGCTGGGCGAGGAGCAGGCTGTCATCGTCGGACACGACTGGGGGGCGCCCGTGGCCTGGCAGTGCGGCCTGTTCCGCCCGGACCGCTTCCGCGCCGTCGCCGGCCTGTCGGTGCCCTATTCGCCGCGCGGCTCCGTCAGCCTTGTCACGCTGCTGCGGGCGATGGGGCTGGACCGCTTCTACATGATGTATTTCCAGGAACCCGGACAGGCCGAGCGGGAGCTGGAGGCCGACCCGCGGGAAACCTTCCTGCGCCTGCTCTACAGCGCCAGCGGTGCCGCCGCGGCCACGGGGGCGGGCTGGCCGGCGATGATCCCGCCCGGCCGCACGGTCGTGGAGGCCTGCGCCCGGCCCGATGCCCTGCCCGGCTGGCTGCAGGAGGAGGATCTGGCGCGCTATGCGGAGACCTATGCCCGCACCGGCTTCCGCGGCGGCCTGAACTGGTACCGCAACCTGCACCGCACCTGGGAGCTGACGGCCGCCTGGGCCGGGGCCCGCATCCGGGTGCCGGCGCTGTTCATCGCCGGCGCGGAGGACGGTGTGCTGAAGATGCCCGGCCTGGACAAGGCGGTGCAGCAGCTCGACGACACCTGCCTGGACCTGCGCGGCCGGCACATCCTGCCCGGCGCCGGCCACTGGGTGCAGCAGGAAGCGCCCGAGGCGGTCAACGCGGCGCTGATCGGATTCCTGACGGGACTGTGACGCGGAACGGGTCCCGACAGCGGACGGCGTTCGGGATCGGCAGAGATCGAGAGTGACTTGCAGAAGCGGCCTGCCCCGGCAAGCAACGGCATGACGGCGGAGGCGGTCGCCGGGAGCGACTCCGAACAGAATACTGTGCCCTTCCCGTAACTTGCTTCTTTGCGGCATAATACCGCAAAGAGCCCCGGCAGCGGGACCTTGACGATTCGTCGGGGCGCCTGTCTTCTCGGGGTTCGACCCACCGTGCCGGATGCCCCGGCCGGTCCGTCCGTAAGTGGTTTTACTCCCCATGACAGGAACTTCACCTGCGGTCTGGTCGGATGCCGGCGGCGCCAGCGCGCACAGCAGCACCCTGACGGCCGACCAGATCGCCGCCGCGGCGGCGGTGATGCGCGTCCTGCCCGCCGCCGTGCTGCAGCCGGCGATCGGCCTCGCCATCAACCACCTGACCCACCGCCATCCGGGCATCCTGGAGGCGCTGGCGGATCTCGGTTCCGACACGGTCGTGATCGACCCGATCGATCTGCCGATGGCGTTCCTCGTCCGCCTGGAGAACAACCACCTGAGCGTCCGCTGCCTGGATGCCAAGTGGGCGGTGATCAAACCGAAATCCCGCATCCGCGGCCGGCTGGAGGTGCTGATCGGGCTGGTGGACGGCACGCTGGACGGCGACGCCCTGTTCTTCTCCCGCGACCTTTCCGTCGAGGGCGACACGCGGGCGGTGGTCGTGCTGCGCAACGCGCTGGACGGGGCCGGCCTCGACATGATCGAGGAGGTGCGCTCCGCCCTGGGGCCGCTCGGCAGCCCGGCGCTGCGCCTGCTGGACATGGCCGGCGGGCTGCTCCGCCGCCGCGGCAGCCGGTATGCCGCCAGCACCGATTCCCTTCATCCCGATTCGCTGCGGAGCCCGAAATGACGGCACCGACCCTTGCACGGCCCGCGCCCGGGCCGGCCGGAACCCTGTCCGCGCCCCGGAGCCAGGAGGCGCTCACCCCGCTGGAGCTGGTCTGCCCGGCCGGCACCCCCGCTGCCCTGCGCAGCGCCGTCGATGCCGGCGCCGACGTCGTCTATGTCGGCTTCCGCGACGAGACGAACGCGCGCAACTTCCCGGGCCTGAACTTCACCCCGGCCGATCTGGCGCAGGGCGTGGCCTACGCGCACCAGCGCGGCTGCCAGGTCTATGTGGCGATCAACACCTTCCCCACGGCCGGCAATCCCGGCCCCTGGCACAAGGCCCTGGCCGAGGCGGAGAAGGCCGGCGTGGACGCCGTGATCCTGGCCGACATCGGCCTGCTGGACCACGCCTCGCGCAACCATCCGAACCTGCGCCTGCACCTGTCGGTCCAGGCGTCCGCCTCCAACGCGGATTCGATCGCGTTCTACCAGGAGCAGTTCGGGGTGAAGCGCGTGGTGCTGCCGCGCGTGCTGACGATCGAGGAGATCGCCAAGCTGAACTCCGAGATCAGCGTCGAGACCGAGGTGTTCGCCTTCGGCGGCCTCTGCGTCATGGCGGAGGGCCGGTGCAGCCTGTCCTCCTACGCCACCGGCCGCTCGCCGAACATGAACGGCGTCTGCTCGCCGGCGGAGTGCGTCCACTACAAGCAGGAGAACGACACGCTCTTCATGCGGCTGGGCGAGTTCACCATCAACGCCTTCCGCGACGACGAGCCGGCCGGCTATCCGACCCTGTGCAAGGGCAAGTTCGTCGTGGACGGCAAGCCCTACCATGTGTTCGAGGACCCGGCCTCGCTCAACGCCGTCGCCATGATCCCCGAACTGATGAAGGCGGGGGTCACGGCCCTGAAGATCGAGGGACGCCAGCGCGGCCGCGCCTACGTCACCAGCGTCGTCCAGGCGTTCCGCCGGGCAGTGGACGCGGTGGCGCGCGGCGAGCCGGTGCCGGAGGACGTGCTGACGGCCTACACCGAAGGCTCGCGGACCACGACGGGCGCCCTGCAGAGGAAGTGGAAGTAAGGCAATGACCGTGTCCCGGCCCGTTCTCACGCTCGGCCCGATCCTGTTCAACTGGCCGACAGAGAAGAAGATCGACTTCTACAAGCGGATCGCCGACGAGGCGCCCGTGGATGTCGTCTATATCGGTGAGGTGATCTGCTCCAAGCGGACGCCTTTCTTCGAGCCCGCGATCCCGGAGCTGATCGAGAAGCTTCAGCGCGGCGGCAAGACCGTCGTGCTGTCCACGCTGTCCCTGATCATGGCGAGCCGTGAGCTGAAGCAGCTCCGCGAGACGGCGGCGTCGGCCGAGGTGATGATCGAGGCGAACGACGTCTCGACCATGCGCATGCTGGAAGGCAAGCCGCACATCGTCGGCCCGTTCGTGAACATCTACAACGAAGGCGCGCTGAACTATGCGCTGGGCAAGGGGGCCGTCCGCGTCGCCCTGCCCTGCGAGCTGCCGGCCACCTCCATCGCGGCGCTGGCCAAGGCCGCCCCGCAGGCGGAGCTGGAGGTGCAGGTGTTCGGCCGGCTGCCGCTGGCCGTGTCCTCGCGCTGCTACCACGCCCGCAGCCGCGATCTGCACCGTGACGGCTGCCAGTATGTCTGCGCCGACGATCCGGACGGCATGACCGTGGAGACGCTGGAAGGCCAGAAGTTCCTGGCCGTCAACGGCACGGAGACGATCTCCTACACGGTCTGCAACCTGATCGCGGAGCTGGCCCAGCTCCGGGAGATCGGCGTCAGCCACTTCCGCCTGTGGCCGCACGATGTGGACATGGTGGCGGTCGCCACGCTGTTCCGCGACGTGATGGACGGCCGGATGCCGGCCATCGACGCCTACAAGGAACTGGAGAAGCTGGTCACCTTCGCCCCCTTCTCCAACGGCTATGTCAGCGGGGTGGAAGGGTTCCGTTTCACCCATCCGGAGATGGTGTCCGACCTGGGCGCCTGATCCCCGCACCAGCGGACAGAAAAAAGCCGCGGCGGCCATCCGGTCGCCGCGGCTTTGTCTTTTCTGGAACCCGGCGGCGGCCCGCTCCCGACGGGCCTGCCGTTCCAGGCTCCGTCAGGGTGTCCAGGCGCGGATGCGGCGGCCGGCCTCGACCACGTCCGCCTCGCTGCCCGCGAAGCTCAGCCGGACATAGCGGTGGCCGCGCTCGCGGTCGAAATCCACGCCCGGCGTGATCGCCACCCCCGTCTCTGCCAGCAGGCGGCGGCAGAGGATCTGGCTGTCGTCGGTCAGGTGCGAGACGTCGGCGTAGAGGTAGAAGGACCCGTCGGCCGGCGCCAGCCGGGTCCAGCCGGCCCCGTGCAGTTCCTCGATCAGCCGGTCGCGGTTGCGCCGGTAGCGGGCGACGTGGCCGTCCAGCTCCTCGGTGCAGTCGAAGGCCGCGATGGCGGCGAACTGGGACAGCGCCGGCGGCGAGATGAACAGGCTCTGCGCCAGGCATTCCACGGCACGCAGCAACTCCGGCGGAACGATCATCCAGCCCAGCCGCCAGCCGGTCATGCTGAAATACTTGGAGAAGCTGTTGATCACCAGGGCCCGGTCGCCGAAGGACAGGGCCGTGGCCGGCGGCACGCTGCCGAAGTCGATGCCGTGGTACAGCTCGTCGGAGATCAGGCGGACGCCGTTCTCCACACACCAGTCGGACAGGCGCTTCAGCTCCGCCGGGGCCAGCATGGTGCCGGCGGGATTGCTGGGGCTGGCGACGATCAGGCCGCGCACCGGCCGGTCCAGCGCCTGGAGATGCTCCACCGTCGGCTGGAAGCGGGTTTCCGGTCCGGCCGGGATCTCCACCGGCACGAGGTCCAGCGAGGTGAGGATGTTGCGGTAGGCGGGATAGCCGGGGGCGGCCAGCGCCACCCGGTCACCGGGAGAGAAGGCGGCAAGGAAGCTCAGGAGGAAGGCGCAGGACGACCCCGTCGTGACGGCGATGCGCTCGGCCGGGACGGAAACGCCGTAGCGGTCGCGGTACCAGCGGGCGATGCCGTCGCGCAGGGCGGGCAGGCCCATGGCGTCGGTATAGCCGATCGCTTCCCGGTCCAGGGCAGCATGCGCCGCCGCCACCACCCCGCGCGGAGCGGAGGTGGAGGGCTGGCCGATCTCCAGATGCAGCACGTCGCCGCCCGCCGCCTGACGCTCGTTGGCGGCGCGCAGCACCTCCATCACCATGAAGGGAGCGACCCGCCCGCGCCGGGACGGGTCCCAGCAACCGGGTCCGTGCAGCACCTGCCCTCGAAAATCCGCCCTTCCTTCGCCAGATTTTTCGTGCTGATCATCGCGGGACGGCGTCACGCCGGAGGAAAGCATCATGGGTCCGTATCCGAAGCGGCTCGCCTACGCGGCCGTGGCCTGGGTTGTCTCGGTTCTGCTGGCGGTTCAGCCCGCCATGGCGCAACGCCAGCTCAGCTTCATCCGCGATGCGGAAATCGAGCACATCCTGAAGGCCTATACCACCCCGCTTTTCAAGGCATCAGGCATCATCCCCGAGGCCGTGACGATCGGCCTCATCAAGGATGATTCGCTCAATGCCTTCGTCGCGGGCGGACAGAATATTTTCGTCCACACCGGCCTTCTGATCGAAAGCACCGATGCCTCGCAGGTCATCGGGGTGCTGGCGCACGAGACCGGCCACATCGCCGGCGGCCATCTGGCACGCAGCCGCGACGCCATCGAGGATGCCAGCACCGTGGCCTCGCTGGCGATGCTGCTGGGTCTTGCCGCGGCCATCGGATCGGGCCGCGGCGACGTGGGCACCGGCGTCATCGCCGGCGGCCAGGAACTGGCGCGGCGGACCTTCTTCTCCTTCTCCCGCACGCAGGAAGGGTCGGCCGACGAATTCGCCATGTCCACCCTGGAGAAGATCGGCTGGTCCTCCCGCGGGCTGCTGGCCTTCATGGAGAGGCTGGCGAGCCAGGAACTGGTGCCGGAGAGCCGGCAGGTCGAATATGTCCGGACCCACCCGCTGACCCGCAACCGTATCGAGGTGATCAAGCACTTCGTCGAGCGGGAATCGAAGCACTCCGACTCCCCGCTGCCGGCGGAGTTCGCGGAGATGCATGCACGCATGAAGGCCAAGCTGGTCGGCTTCCTGCGCCCGGATCTGGCGCTGCGCCGCTATGCCGAGAGCGACCGCAGCGTGGCCGGCCGCTACGGCCGCGCCATCGGGCTCTACCAGAAGGGCGAGATCGGCAAGGCGCTGGAGATCCTGGACGGGCTGCTGGCGCAGGAGCCGGCCAACCCCTACTTCCATGAGTTGCGGGGCCAGATCCTGTTCGAGAACGGCCGGGCGGCCGAGGCCGTGCCGTCCTACCGCCGCGCCGTCGAACTTCTGCCGGACTCGGGCCTGCTCCGCTCGGCCCTGGCGCACGCCCTGCTGGAGGTGCAGGACGACCGGCTGCTGGACGAAGCCATCGCCAACCTCCAGGCGGCGGCGCTGAAAGAACGCTATTCCTCCTTCATCTGGCGTCTGCTGGCGAGCGCCTACAGCCGTGCCGACAACCAGCCCCTGCTGGCCTACTCCATGGCCGAGGAGGCGCTGGCCCGGGGCGACGTGCGGGCCGCGAAGTTCCATGCCGACCGGGCGGAACAGCTCCTGCCCGCCGGCTCTCCGGAATGGATCAGGGCGCAGGACATCCGGGTCATGGTGGACAGCCGCCCGACTGCGCGCAGCGGCTGAGCGACCGGCCGGTCCGGGCCATCGCCGGGCGGCACGCCTTGCTGCCGCCGCAATCGCGTCCGATCCCGTCCCCTTCCCCGCCCCCCTTGCGCGGGGATGCGGGCTCGCGCAAGGTGGCGCGCCCTTCCCCAGGAGTTGACGATGGTCCGCCCTTCTTCCGTTGCCGCCGCCCTGTTGGCCGCCTTCCTCGCCGGCACCGCCGCCCTGCCCGCGTCGGCCGCCGAGCCCCTTGACCGCAAGGCGGTGGAGCAGATCGTGCGCGAGTACCTGCTGGCCAATCCGGAGATCATCCTGGAGGCCGTGCAGGCGCTGGAGAAGAAGCAGCAGGACGAGAGCGCGGCCGCCACCGTGGAAGCCATCCGGTCCAACCGGGAGCAGCTCACGGCCAGCAAGGCCTCGCCGGTGCTGGGCAATCCCAAGGGTGACCTGGTGCTGGTCGAGTTCTTCGACTACCAGTGCGGCTACTGCAAGCACAGCCAGCCGGAGCGCAACGCCGCCCTCAAGGAGGACGGCAAGGTCAAGCTGGTGCTGAAGGAGTTCCCGATCCTGGGGCCCGGTTCCGTCGTCGCCACCAAGGCGGCGCTGGCCGCCCGCGCCCAGGACCGTTACGCCCCCCTGCACGAGGCCCTGATGCAGCACCAGGGCCGGCTGGACGAGGAGACGGTGATGCAGATCGCCGAGAAGGCCGGCCTGGACATGGCGAAGCTCCGCAAGGACATGGAGAGCGAATCCGTGCAGGCGGAGATCGACGCCAATCTGGCGCTGGCCCGCCAGTTGGGCATCCAGGGCACCCCGGCCTTCGTGATCGGCGACACGCTGGTCCCCGGCGCCATCGAGAAGGACACGTTCCTGGAGCTGTTCAAGAACGCGCGGGCCGCAGCCAAGGAAAAGCAGGGCTGACCAAGGGCCGATGCGGCCCGATGAGCATTGCCCTCGGGCCGCACCGTGCTATAAACGGCCCGCTTCCGGCGACATCTGAACAAAGCGACTTCCGTGGCGATCCAGCCTTCCGTGCTTGTCCTGAACGGGCCCAACCTGAACCTGCTCGGCACGCGGGAGCCGCATATCTATGGCTCGGAGACGCTCGACGACATCGAAGTCTCCTGCCAGGAAACCGCGGCCCGGCTGGGTCTGGACATCGACTTCCGCCAGTCCAACCACGAAGGCGAGCTTGTCACCTGGATCCAGGAGGCGCGTGGCGAGCATGACGCGATCCTGATCAACGCCGGGGCATACAGCCACACCTCCATCGCCATACTCGACGCGCTCCAGGCGGTCGATCTTCCCGTGGTCGAGGTGCATTTGAGCAACATCTTCCGCCGCGAGCCGTTCCGACACCATTCCCATGTGTCCACGGTCGCGCGCGGGGTCATTTGCGGCTTCGGTTCGCATGGCTACATCCTGGCGCTTGAAGCCGTTGCCCGGCTGATCGACGCGCCCGGCGCAGCCTGACCGGAACCGCAGGGGGACAGGACTGCACGACATGAGCACCTTCGACTTGGACAGCGAGTTTGTCCGCAAGCTGGCGAACCTGCTGGAAGAAACCGGCGTTACGGAGATCGAGTATGCCGAGGGCGACCGTCGCATCCGCATGACGCGGCAGTCGCTGGCGACGCAGACGGTGGTCCAGGCGGCCCCGGTGGTCGCCGCCGCCGCCCCGGCGCCCACGCCGGCGGCCCCCGCACCCGCCGCCCCGCCGGCCGCGCATCCGGGGGCGCTGAAGTCGCCCATGGTCGGCACCGCCTACGCGGCGCCGGAACCGGGTGCCGCCCCCTTCGTCCGCCAGGGCGATACGGTGAAGGCCGGCCAGACCGTGCTGATCATCGAGGCCATGAAGGTGATGAACCCGATCAAGGCGCCGAAGGCCGGCACCGTCACCCAGATCCTGGTCGAGGACGCGCAGCCGGTCGAGTTCGGTGAAGTCCTCCTGGTCATCGAGTGACCACGACATGTCCTCCGACGCTCTTTTCGAGAAGGTCCTGATCGCCAACCGCGGCGAGATCGCCCTTCGCATCCACCGCGCCTGCCAGGAGATGGGCATCCGCACGGTCGCGGTCCATTCCACCGCCGACGCTGACGCCATGCATGTCCGGCTGGCCGACGAGAGCGTCTGCATCGGGCCGGCGGCTTCCAAGGACAGCTATCTCAACATCCCGGCGATCCTGTCGGCGGCCACCATCACGGGGGCCGACGCCATCCATCCGGGCATCGGCTTCATGGCCGAGAACGCCCAGTTCGCCGAGATGGTGATCGAGCACGGCTTCACCTGGATCGGCCCGACGCCGGAGCATATCCGGATCATGGGCGACAAGGTCACCGCCAAGAAGACGGTGATCGACCTGGGCCTGCCCTGCGTACCCGGCTCCGACGGGCCGGTGCGCGACTTCGAGGACGCCTCGGCGGTGGCCGAGCAGATCGGTTATCCGATCCTGATCAAGGCCGCGGCGGGCGGTGGCGGCAAGGGCATGAAGGTGGCCTGGAACCGCGACCAGCTCCGCGAAGCCTACCAGCTCGCCCGGGGCGAGGCGCGCGCCGCCTTCGGCAACGATCAGGTCTATATCGAGAAGTATCTGGCGAACCCCCGCCACATCGAGATTCAGCTTCTCGGCGACAACTACGGCACCGTCGTGCATTTCGGCGAGCGCGACTGCTCGGTCCAGCGCCGGCACCAGAAGGTGATCGAGGAAGCCCCCTCGCCCGCGCTCACGGTCGAGCAGCGGGAGTGGATCGGCGCGCTGGCGGCCCGCACGGCCCAGTCGCTGGGCTACCGCGGCGTCGGCACGATGGAGTTCCTGTACGAGAACGGGCAGTTCTACTTCATCGAGATGAACACCCGCCTCCAGATCGAGCACACCATCACCGAGATGGTCACCGGCGTCGATCTGGTGCGCGAGCAGATCCGCGTGGCCGCCGGGCAGCCGCTGGGCTACAGCCAGGCGGACATCCGCTTCAACGGCCACTCCATCGAGTGCCGTATCAATGCCGAGCATCCGGACACCTTCACCCCCTCGCCGGGACTGATCCGGCAGTACCATGCGCCGGGCGGGCTGGGGGTGCGGGTGGACTCCGCGCTCTATGACGGCTACCGCGTGCCGCCCCACTACGACAGCATGATCGCCAAGCTGATCGTCCACGGGAACAACCGCACGGAATGCCTGATGCGGCTGCGCCGGGCGCTGGGAGAGTTCGTGATCGACGGGGTGGACACCTCCATCCCGCTGCACCAGCGGATCATCTCCGAGCCGGACTTCGTCGCCGGCAACTACGACATCAAGTGGATGGAGGAGTGGATCAAGCGCCGCGCCTGAACCGCGCCGCTGCCGCTCCGACGACAGAGGGCCGCCTTCCCGACCGGAAGGCGGCCCTTCTTCGTTCGCGCGAGGCCCTGTGCCTCAGACCGCCTGCCGGCTGCCGTCCAGGATGCCCGCGAGGCGCTCGCGGAGCTGCTGCACCCGGGCCGTCACCTGGCTGGCGCGGGCCGCGAGGTCGCGGGCAAGCCGGCCGGTCTGTCCGGCATCCTCCGCCACCGCCTGGATGCGGTCGGACACCTCGATCGTGCCGCCCGCCGCACTGGCGGCGCTGGCGCTGATGGACTCCGTGGCGCTGCCCTGCTCGCCGACGGAGGCGCTGATGATGCCGGCGATGCCGTCGATCCGCCGGATCACCTCGTGCAGGCTGTCCATGTCCTCGATCACCTGGGCCGTGGCGGACTGCACGGCCGTGATCTGGCCCGAAATTTCCTCCGTCGCCTTGCCGGTCTGACCGGCCAGACTCTTCACCTCCCCGGCCACGACGGCGAAGCCCTTGCCGGCCTCGCCGGCCCGCGCCGCCTCGATCGTGGCGTTCAGCGCCAGCAGGTTGGTCTGCCCGGCGATGCTGGAGATCAGATCGGTGGCCTGACCGATGTTGCGGGCGGCCTCGGCCAGCCGGCCGACGATGCGCTGGGTCTCCGCCCCGCGCTGCACCGCCTTCGTCACCATGTCGGCGACGGCGCCGACCTGCCGGCCGATCTCACGCGAGCTGGCGGCAAGCTGCTCCGTGGCCGCGGCGACGGTCTGCACGTTGCCGGTGGCGTCCTGCGCGGCACCGGCGACGACGCGCGACTGTTCGCCGGTGCGCCGGGCGGCATCCTCCATGCCCTCGGCCAGCCGGGCGATGTCCGCCGCCTCCGCCAGCACGGCCTCCACGGTGGCGGCCACCTCCTGCTCCAGGGCAGCTGCCAGATCGGACAGGCGGGTCTCGAAGGCCTGCTTGCGCACCCGCTCGCGCCGCATGTCCTCCGCCTTCAGGCGGTCCACCTCCTCGGCGTTGCGGCGGAAGACATCGATGGCGCGGGCCATGGCGCCGATCTCGTCGCGCCGGCCGATACCGGGGATGACGGACAGGCGCTCGCCCTTGGCCAGCGTCCGCATGGCCGCCTCGATCTGCGCCAGCGGCCGGGTGATGGAGCGCAGCAGCAGCAGCGACAGGCCCAGGAACAGCAGCAGCAGCACGCCGCCGACGGCCAGCGTCGCCGCCCGCGTCTGCTCGCGGATCGACAGTTCGGCCGCCTTGGCGGCGGCGGTGCCGTCGCGGGTGAAGGCGAACAGGGCGTCGAACAGCGGCCGCAGCTCCCCGAGGGCGGCGGTCAGGGCGGTGGCCTCGGTCTTCAGCCGCGCCACCGTCTCCCCGAGCGTGACAAGGTCGGTGCGGTAGGCGCGGACCTGGGCGCCGAGGTCCTTCTTCGTCGCCTCGTCGAGCTGCGAGACGGGAAGCTGGAAGTCGAACTGGTTGAAGGCGCGGCGATGCAGGCCGAGGAAGCTCTCATCCTCGGAGATCAGGAACGACTTCTCCGCATTGCGCATCTCCGCCAGGAAGATGAACAGCTCCGCCGCCAGCGTCGGCGGCCATTTGCGCAGTTCCTGGTCGGCCTGGGCGACGGAGGCCAGCATCCGGGCGCGCAGCCCGTCCTGGTCGGTGAAGCCGATGCTGCGCATGGTCGCCAGCACCGTCTCGAACGCCGAACCGACGCCCTGGAGACGGGCGCCGATGGCATCCAGCGTCTCGCGGCTGCCGCCCGCGGCGGGCAGCGCCCGCATCCGCTCGACGCTGGCATGGACCTGGGCGAGAGTGGTCCGCAACGATTCCGCCAGGCCCGCGTCGCGGGCGCGGAGAAAGCCCTGGGTCACCAGTTGCAGTTCCATGGCCTGGCGCTCCAGCCCCGCCGAGGCCTCGGCGAAGGCGTTGAAGGCGGCCATCCGCTCGGTGGCGTTCTGCATCCGGGCGTCGCCGACGACGAAGAGGCCCGCCGTCAGCAGCACCGTGAGCAGGGCGATGATGACGAGCAGCGCGATGCGCGTGCCGATCTGGACGTTGGCAAGCAGACCCACGAGGGAAAGTTTTGCTAGGATCGCGCGGCGTGGAGCCGCATCGGAACGGGAAAGGGGGCCGAACGTGAAAGCGCCGGATGCCGTCAGCGCAGCGTCGGTCATCTCTCTAACTCCGGATCATGGAAAGGACTACGGCCACCGCGGGCTCAGGCACCGGCGGGCGGGCCGCACATTCCGTCCGACACCGGACGAAGGCCCGGAGCGTAAAGCCGCGACGACGACACCCGTGTCTCGGTCTTGCAAAACTTTCGTGAAATGTGAATGTGATAACATACCCGAGCGCCGGGCACGGTTGTTCCGGCCAGAGCCACGGACATGATGCTGACCCCGGACCTGCTGCTGCGCGCCTACGCCGCCGGGATCTTCCCGATGGCGGAGAGCGCCGCCTCGGACGAGCTGATGTGGTTCGACCCGCCGATGCGGGGGATCATGCCGCTCGATGGCTTCCATGTGCCGCGGCGGCTGCGCCGGACGATACGGCAGCAGCCCTTCACGGTGCGCTGCGACAGCGCTTTCCGCGGTGTCATGGAAGCCTGCGCGGAGTCAGGTCCCGGCAGGCCGCAGACCTGGATCAACGGGGATATCCTGGACGCCTACTGCCGCCTGCACGCGCTTGGCTTCGCCCATTCCGTGGAATGCTGGGCGGGCGACCGGCTGGTCGGCGGGCTGTACGGCGTGGCGCTGGGCGCCGCCTTCTTCGGAGAGAGCATGTTCTCCCGCGCCACGGACGCCAGCAAGGTGGCGCTGGTGCATCTGGTCGCCCGGCTCAGGGCCGGCGGCTACACCCTGCTGGACACCCAGTTCGTCACGGAGCATCTGGCGCAGTTCGGCTCCGTCGAAATCCCGCGCGCCCGCTACAAGGCCCTGCTGACCGAGGCGCTGCGCCGGCCGGCGCGCTTTCAGTCCGAGGAGGACGAGGGGGTGCTGGTCTCCGCCTTCCTGCAGTCGATCACCCAGACATCGTAGACCGGGTGCTCCAGCGCCGAGAGCGCGGGACTTGAAGCGAACATCCAGCCCGAGAACAGCGCCACCGCCCCTTCGTCCGGGCGCAGTTCCGTGATCTCCAGGAAGGCTGCCGACTCCGGCGGTTCGATCGGCGGCGCCTTGCGGCAGGCACGGACATGCACCAGAAGCTGGCCGAAGCGCGCCACCTCCCCCACCTTCGCTTCGAAGGAGGAGGCGCGGCCGGTGATCTTGTCCAGGCCGCGCAGAAGCGCGACCGGCATGTCCTCGAAGCTGCGCTGCGGCGCGGCTGGGGCCGGCGGCAGCCGGTTCAGCCCGAGAGATCCGGGGGTCAGGGCACCGGCATCGGACGGCCCCTCCCCCGCCGGGGTCCCGTCGGGCGCAGCCGGAGGCTGGACCGGAGGAGCGGCAGGCGTCTCCGCCGGCACCTCAGCCGGGGTGGTCGGAGCGGGCGCGTCCGGCAGGGCCGGCGGGACTGCCCCGGGTGCCGGTGCCGGGGCGACCTGCCCGGAACCGGGCTGCTCCGGGGCATCCGGGGCAGCGGGTGCCGGAGGGACAGGCGTGAGCACCTGCGGCGCCGGATCGGGCGCGGCCGGTGGCGGCGTGAGCTGGCGCGGCGCCGAGGACGGCGGCACCGCCTCCGGCTGAGGCAGGGGCTGGGACTGGGGCGGCTGCTCGACCCGGGGCTGCAGGGAAATCTGCGCCCGCGCCGGGCCGGCGGCCGCGACGGCCCCCAGCAGAACCAGCGCGGCGATCATGCCTCCGGCCCCGATGCCGGCGGGGAAACCACCCCGGACCCTGCCTGTCGTAAACCTGACGCCCATGAACCTGACGCTCGCCACTGTCCTTGTCCTCAGCTTGCCGCCCGTCCGTCCGGTCTGGACCCCGATTCCGGTGAAATCATGGAGGCTGACCGCCGACCGGCGGTCAGGGTCCCTTCACCGCCTGGAAGCGCAGGCGGACATAGTCGGCCCACCAGGACCCGTCGGGCCGGCGCAGCGCCGGCGCCAGCGATGCCGCGACGTGGTCCAGGAAGGCGCCCCGCTCCGTCGCCGGCAGCCGCGCGGTGAACGCGCCGGCGAAGGTCTCCAGCCAGGCGCGCATGCCCGCCGCCAGTTCGGTCGGCCGCGGGATCAGGGTGATGGAGCGCACGGCGAAGCCCGCGCGGGCAAGCCGCCCGGCGTAATCCTCGGCCGTGGGGAAGAACCAGGGATCGGCCGCCTCCCCGTCCAGGCCGCAGGCGTCCAGCGCCGCCACCAGGGCGTTCCGCACCGTCTCCACGTTGCCGGCCCCGCCCATCTCGGCCACGAAGCGGCCACCGGGCCTGAGAGCGCGGGCGACGCCGGCGATCACCCGGTCGGGATCGCGCATCCAGTGCAGGGCGGCATTGGAGAAGACGGCGTCGAACTCCGCCCGGAACGGCAGGTCATGCCCGTCCACCGCCCGGGCGGCGAGGCCGCGCGCCGCAGCGGCGCGCACCATGTCGGGATCGGCGTCCGCCGCCACGACGTCCACGCCGCGGGCGGCCAGTTCCGCGGTCAGCGCCCCGTCACCGCAGCCGAGGTCCAGGATGCGCTCACCCGGGCACGGGTCGAGCAGGTCCAGGACCGGGCGGCCCAGCGCCGCGACGATGCCGAAGTCCCGCGCGTAGCGGTCGGCATCCCAGGACTGGGCCGGGCCCGGCGGACGGGCGCCGGACACGCTACTTACCCCCGCCGAGCAGGCCGCCCGACGGCGGTTCCGCCGGCTGCTGGCCCTGCTGCCCGCCCCCCTGCTGGCCCCCCTGGCCGCTGCTGAAGATGTAGCGGCCCAGCAGATCCTCCAGGTTCACCGCGGACTGGGTGTACTGGATGCGGTCGCCGGGGTTCAGCAGATCCTCCGCCCCGCCGGGCTGGAGATCGAGGAAACGCCCGCCCAGCAGGCTCTCGCTGGCGATGACGGCCGTCGTGTCCTCCGGCAGCCGGACGGAGGTGTCCACCTCCAGCACCAGCACGGCCTGGAAGGTCTGCTTGTCCAGGTACTGGTTGACGACGGTGCCGACCCGGACGCCGCTGATGCGGACATCCGCGCCCGGCTGCAAGCCGCCGGTGCTGGAGAAGCGGGCCTCCAGCCTGTAGCCGCTGACGGTCCGGACGTTGCTGGACTGGTAGGCGAAGAAGAGGAAGAAGCCGGCCACCACGAGCACGACGGCTCCCAGCACGGTTTCGATGACGTTCCTGCGCATGCGGACTCTTCAGACGGTACGGGCCCCCGCCGGGGAGGGCTGGAAGACAGGGAAAGGGCGCTGGCGCGTCAGCTCGGCGTCCAGGGTTCGTAATCGCCTGTGGCGCGCGCCCGCTGGCCGCCCTGGAGCATGTGCCCCGGCGGCCGGTAGGCGTTCAGCGTCCCGGTGCGGTTGGGCTGATGCTCCTTCACCCAGGGCTTGTGGAAGGGGCTGTTCTCCGGCAGCGGCGCATCCATCGTGTAGTGCAGCCAGCCATGCCATTCGGGCGGCACCTTCGTCGCCTCCGGCTCGCCGTTGAAAAGGACCCAGCGGCGCCGCCGGGTGCCGGAGCGCGCCTTGCGCTCCTCGAAATAGCGGTTGCCGAACTTGTCGGTCCCCACGAGCTGGCCGCGCCGCCAGGTCAGGACGTTGATGGCGACGTTCGCCATCCGGGTGACAAGGGAGGTGCTTTCCTGCTTGGCCATGTCCTGGACAGTCCAATCCACGGGGTAGGGTCGGGCGGCGTGCGGGGCCGGCCGGTCGCGGCGGACTATGGCACCCCGGGGCGGCCCCGTCCACTCCGGTGCGCCCCGGACGGCCGCCACCTGACCGGAAAGATGGGGCTCAGGGTTCCCGGTTGAAGACCCGCCGGAACAGGGCGCGCAGCGCCGCAGCCGGCCCGGAGGCCGTCTTCAGTTCCCATGCTGCCAGCAGCATGCCGGCCACGACGAGCGGCAGCACATAGTAGATGAAGCGATAGGCCAGCAGCGCGCCGAGCACGCCGCCCGCCGAACCCTGGGCCGACAGGCCGAGCAGCAGGATCGTCTCGAACACGCCCAGACCGCCGGGGATGTGGCTGACCATGGCGACGACCAGGGCGGCACAGTAGATACCCAGGAACTCCATGAAGCTGGCACCGTGGGTCTGCGGCAGCAGAAGCCAGAGCGCGGCACCGGCGATCAGGATCTCCAGCGAGGCGATGGCGATCTGGGCCAGCATCAGCCCCGAGGACGGAAGCTGGAACGACCAGCGCCAGACCTTGACCGGCTTGCGCGTCACCTCCGCCAGCACGCAGAGCGCCAGCAGCCCCGCGAGCGTGACCCCGGCCAGCACCTGCACCAGCCATTCCGGCAGGGAGAGCAGCGATGCCACCGGATGCGGACCCACCAGCATGCCGATGGAGCCGGTGAAGCTGACGCCCAGGGTGAAGGTGGTGGTGGAGAAGACGACGACCTTGGCGATCGTCCCCGCCGACAGGCCCGCCGCCGAATAGACCCGGTAGCGGACGGAGCCGCCGCTGATCACGGCCCAGCCGACATTGTTGGAGATCGCGTAGCCGGCGAAGCTGGCCAGCGCCACCGTGGGATAGCGGACCCGGAGGTTCAGGTACCGCAGCGCCGACACGTCGTAGAGGGTCAGCACCATGTAGCCGGCCGCGGTGAGGGCCAGGGCCTCCAGCACCTTCCAGAGCGGCAGCGCGTCGAGGTAGGCCCAGACATCCGCGACATCCACCTCATGCATGACATGGCGGACGGCCACGACGGCCAGGATGACGAGGATCACGAAGCTGGCGATGCCGGACCATGTCCTGGCCCGGGCGGACAGGGACGGCCGCGCCGTCTCCGAGCCCCCGGCCGTCGGCGTCGGTTCGGACCGGGCGGCCTCGCGGGCGGTGTCGAAGGAGGAGTCCATAATCCTATGGGGGTGAACGGGCGTGCCGCCCTGGCCGCCGCACCCTGCCATCCTTCCTTGCAGATGAAAAGCCCCGCGTGTCCCCCGTCCGTTCCGCCGCAGACGCGACTCCGGCACCACCCCGCCCGCCGCCGGTCCGGTCGCCACGGGCCGAGGATTGCCGCGGCTTCCGACCGGGTGGCCCCGGACCCCGGCGCCCTTTCCGGGCCGAGTCCCTGTCAACCCTATAAGCGGTGTGCCCGGCCCTTTCAGGCCACAAAATCTCGTTGCCGCACGAGAACTCGTGGCTTACGTTTCCGTTACACACAGCATCTTGGGGAGGCGGTGCCGGAGGCGCTGGTCGCGCGCGGCCGTTCCCCTTTCCTGAAACGCGGATCGAGAGAGGCAAGGGGCGCCATGCGATTTGAGCGACGCTTCACCACCGAGGGACAGGACGCCTACGAGGGCATCGACTTCCGCCGCGCGACCAGCGAGATCCGCAATCCCGACGGCTCGGTCGTCTTCCAGCTCAAGGACATCGAGGTGCCGGCCGACTGGAGCCAGGTCGCCTGCGATATCCTGGCCCAGAAGTACTTCCGCAAGGCCGGGGTGCCCGCCGCCCTGAAGGCGGTGGAGGAGAACACCGTCCCCTCCTTCCTCTGGCGCCATGTGGCGGACGAGGAGGCGCTGGCCGCCCTGCCGGCCGAGAAGCGCACGGGCAGCGAGATCTCGGCCCGGCAGGTGTTCGACCGGCTGGCCGGCACCTGGGCCTACTGGGGCTGGAAGGGCGGCTATTTCGACGGCGAAGCGGACGCCCGCGTCTTCTACGACGAGATGCGCTTCATGCTGGCGCGCCAGATGGCGGCGCCGAACTCGCCGCAGTGGTTCAACACCGGCATCCACTGGGCCTACGGCATCGACGGCCCCAGCCAGGGCCACTTCTACGTGGACTTCCGCACCGGCGAGCTGGTGAAGTCCGAGACCGCCTATGAGCATCCGCAGCCGCACGCCTGCTTCATCCAGTCCGTCGACGACGATCTGGTGAACGAGGGCGGCATCATGGACCTGTGGGTCCGCGAGGCGCGCCTGTTCAAGTACGGCTCCGGCACCGGCACCAACTTCTCCCGCCTGCGCGGCGAGGGCGAGAAGCTGTCCGGCGGCGGCAAGTCGTCCGGCCTGATGTCCTTCCTGAAGATCGGCGACCGCGCCGCGGGCGCCATCAAGTCGGGCGGCACCACCCGCCGCGCCGCCAAGATGGTGACGGTGGACCTCGACCACCCGGACATCGAGGCCTACATCGACTGGAAGGTCGCGGAGGAGCAGAAGGTGGCCGCGCTGGTCACCGGCTCCAAGACCGTGCGCAAGCACCTGACCATGGTCATGGCCGCCTGCACCGAGGGTTTCGGCCCCGATGCGGATCGCCTGGACCCGCAGAAGAACAAGGCGCTGAAGCGCGCCATCATCGCCGCGCGCAAGGCGCTGGTGCCGGAGAACTACATCCAGCGCGCCGTCCAGCTCGCCGGCCAGGGCTACACGGACTTCGACGTCCGGGTGTTCGACACCGACTGGGATTCGGAAGCCTACCTGACCGTCTCCGGCCAGAACTCCAACAACTCCGTGCGCATCCCGAACGCCTTCCTGGAGGCGGTCGAGACGGATGCCGACTGGACGCTGATCCGCCGCACCGACGGCAAGCCGGCGCGGACGCTGAAGGCCCGCGCGCTGTGGGACAAGATCGCCTATGCCGCGTGGCAGTCGGCCGATCCGGGGGTGCAGTTCGACACCACCATCAACGAGTGGCACACCTGCCCGGCCTCGGGGCGGATCAACGCCTCGAACCCCTGCTCCGAGTACATGTTCCTGGACGACACGGCCTGCAATCTGGCCTCCATCAACCTGATGGAGTTCCGCCGGACGGACGGGAGCTTCGACATCCCGGCCTTCGAGCATGCCTGCCGTCTGTGGACCGTGGTGCTGGAGATCAGCGTCCTGATGGCGCAGTTCCCCTCGCGGGAGATCGCCCGGCTGTCCTATGAGTACCGCACGCTGGGCCTGGGCTTCGCCAACATCGGCGGCCTGCTGATGGCGTCGGGAATCCCCTACGACTCGACCGAGGGGCGCGCCATCTGCGGCGCCATCACGGCGATCATGACCGGCATCGCCTATGCCACCTCCGCCGAGATGGCACAGGAGCTGGGCCCCTTCCCCGGCTATGCGCAGAACCGCGAGGCGATGCTGCGGGTCATCCGCAACCACCGCCGCGCCGCGCACGGCGCACGCTCGGGCTATGAGGATCTGTCGGTGCTGCCGGTGGCGCTGCGCGCCGACGACTGCCCCGACGCCGCCCTGATGGACGCTGCCAAGGCGGCCTGGGACAAGGCGCTGGCGCTGGGCGAGGCGCACGGCTTCCGCAACGCCCAGGCCACGGTGCTGGCCCCGACCGGCACCATCGGGCTGGTGATGGACTGCGACACCACCGGCATCGAGCCCGACTTCGCGCTGGTGAAGTTCAAGAAGCTGGCCGGCGGCGGCTACTTCAAGATCATCAACCGCGCCGTGCCGGAGGCCCTGTCCCGGCTGGGCTACACGCCCGAGGAGATCACCCGGATCGAGCGCTACGCGGTCGGCCACGGCACGCTGCAGGGCGCGCCCGGCATCGACCATGCCAAGCTGCGGGCCAAGGGCTTCGGCGACGCCGAACTGGAGAAGCTGGAGGCGGCGCTGGGCTCCGCCTTCGACATCAAGTTCGCCTTCAACCGCTGGACCTTCGGCGAGGCGTTCTGCACCGAGACGCTGGGCATCCCGCCGGCGGCGCTGGACGATTTCGGCTTCGACATGCTGGCCTTCCTGGGCTTCGGCAAGGCCGAGATCGAGGCCGCCAACGTCTACTGCTGCGGGGCGATGACACTGGAGGGCGCGCCGGGCCTGAAGGACGAGCACCTGCCGGTGTTCGACTGCGCCAGCCCGTGCGGCAAGGTCGGCAGGCGCTACCTCTCCGCCCAGAGCCACATCCGCATGATGGCGGCGGCACAGCCCTTCATCTCGGGCGCCATCTCCAAGACCATCAACATGCCCAACCACGCCGGCGTGGAGGAGTGCAAGGACGCCTATCTGCTGTCCTGGCGCCTGGGCCTGAAGGCGAACGCGCTCTACCGCGACGGCTCGAAGCTGAGCCAGCCGCTGAACGCACAGGTGCTGGAGGAGGACGAGGAGGAGACGGCCGACGAGGAGTCGCTGGTCGAGCGCATCGTCGAGGCCCCGGCCGCGGCGCGCGCGCCCCTGATCGCCGAGCGCATCGTCGAGCGGGTGGTGGAGAAGGTGATCCGCCAGACCGAGCGGGAGAAGCTGCCGCACCGGCGCAAGGGCTATACCCAGAAGGCCATGGTCGGCGGGCACAAGGTCTATCTGCGCACCGGCGAGTACCAGGACGGCCGGCTGGGCGAGATCTTCATCGACATGCACAAGGAGGGCGCCGCCTTCCGGTCGATGATGAACAACTTCGCCATCGCCGTGTCGCTGGGTCTCCAGTACGGCGTGCCGCTGGAGGAGTATGTGGAGGCGTTCACCTTCACCCGCTTCGAACCGTCGGGCATGGTCCAGGGCAACGACGCCATCAAGATGGCGACCTCCATCCTGGACTACGTGTTCCGCGAACTGGCGATCTCCTACCTCGGCCGCAACGATCTGGCGCACGCCACGCCGGAGGACCTGCTGCCCGACACGATGGGCCGCGGCGAGCGGCAGGCCGAGCTGCCGGAGGCCGCCGCCCGGGTGACGAAGGAGACGCTGGACGTGGTGGCGCGCGTCGCCAGCACGGGCTATGTCCGCTCCAATCTGCGGGTGCTGCCCGGCGGGGCCGCCGGCAAGGCGGTGCAGGCGTTCGAGAGCGTCGCCGCCCCCGTCGCCTATGCCGCCACCGGCACGGAGACGGCCCGTCCGGCCACCGCCTTCGCCGGCGGCGGCACGACGACGACGACCACCACGACCGTCCACTACCACCGGGAAAGCAGCAGCGACGCCCGGCTGGAGAAGGTCAAGGAGGCCCGTGCCAAAGGCTACGAGGGCGATCCCTGCCCCGAGTGCGGGAACATGACCCTGGTGCGCAACGGCACCTGCCTCAAGTGCGATACCTGCGGCTCGACGACCGGCTGTAGCTGAGCCCCGCGCCAGCCGGAGCGTCCTGCCTTCCCCCCGGGCGCGGCCTGACCGCCGCGCCCGGGGTTTCTTCTGCCCGGAGGGAAGCGGATTATCCACAGGCTGCGCAACACTACGCATCCTCATGATCCGTCCTCCTCAGGGAGGACTCTACCTCAGCCCGGATACAGTTCAGGGGTGCACGTCAGAGGCTTGCGGCGATGTGACGGAAGGCCGTGAAAATATCGGCGCGTCGTTCGTAGTGGACAGCGATGCGGTGGAAGCGGGCGAACCAGGCTGCCCTGCCCGACGGCCCCGCGCCGGAGACCGGACGGGTCCGGCCCCGGCCTACCCGAAGATCCCCACCGACTGCCGGTGCAGCGCCAGCAGGCGGCCGTCGGCGGACCAGCTTGTCATGGCCTGACCGCTGAAGCCGCCGCCGCCATGGTCGGCGCTGCTGCGGGTCAGGACCCAGCCGGGGCCGGCATCCGCGCCGGCCGGATCGGTCCCGTCCGCCACGGTCAGCACGGCCGGGGCCGGTCCCGCCGCCGGCAGGCCGCCGGGGAAGTCGATGAACCAGGTCAGGCTCGCCACCGGCATCAGCCCGCGCAGCCGGGCCGTGGCGGCCGGCGGCAGCACGTCCAGCGCGGCGATCAGACCGGCCTCGCTGGTCCGCGCCGCGGGGTCGTGGTGCCGGGTCCACCACTCGATCTCCGCCTCGGCACCGCCGCCGAAGGGCACGCCGCGCACCACCCGCACGTCGAACTGCCCGATGAAGACCGGCCCCATGCCGCGCAGCGGCGGCAGGCGGATGCCGGCGGCGGGGTCGGGCATGGGGGCGCGCGGCGGCGACTCCAGGGTCAGGCGGGACTCGCGCTCCGGCCCGAAACAGGCGGTCAGGCTGGCCGCCACCTCCTGCCCGCCGCCGGTGACGACGGTCGCCTCGATGAAACTGGCCGTGCGGCCCCGGCGCAGGGGCCGGATCTGGATGTCGATCTCCCCCAGTGCCGGGCCGATGAAGGCCATGGTGAGGGAGCGCAACGGCGCCGCCTCCCCCGTCTCCCGCCGGATCGCCTCGACGCAGAGGGCCGTGACGAGACCGCCGAAGCCGGCGCGGCCCTGGCTCCAGTTCGGCGGGACCGGCACCCGCCAGCCGGACGGCCCCGGCGCCAGCGCGGCCAGGATGTCGCCGAACCAGGGACGCTCCGGCGCGGCGGAGTCGTCGGGGGCGGGCCTGCCAGGAAGGTTCTCGGGAGGGCTGTCGGTCACGCGGGCTGGTCTCCGGATCGGGATGGACGGGTGCCAGTGTAGCCGCGCGCCGCCGCGCCGGCCGTCCCGGCCGCCGGGACATCCGCCCTGCGGACCGGCCCTGCCACCGGAAAGGAGGGACGCTCCTCCGAAGCAATCCGTCTTTATTGCCCAGGAATGCAAAAGGGTAAGGTCAGGGGCGGGGTCCGCTCTGCTTGTTGAGCCCCCGGAGAATGACCATCTGTAGACGACCGTCATTGCTTGCGGGGCCGGTCCGGCACCCCGCCGGCAACTTGCCCCGCCGGCACAGAGAATGCCCATGCCCCCGAAGACCACCCACGATCCCGTCCAGCGTCAGGCCGATGCCCTGCTCCGGCTGTGGGGGGTGGGCGCGGCGGACACCGCCCGGCGCTATCTGGCGGAAGCGGAGAAGACCCGCAAGGCCGACCGCATCCAGTACTGGCAGCAGGTCCTGGAGATGCTGTCCCCGTCCCCGCCCCCCAGGGAAGCCTGACCCTTCCTTTTCCCATCCGAGAGACCGCATTCTGCGGCACACTGATCCGGGCGGCGGTCGGCGATGACCGGCGGGTGCCTGCACGTCTTTTCTGCGCGCCGGCAGGGCAGCCTCTGGAAATCGGCAGTCCACGGCAGGGCGGCAGCCTGATATCAGGGCTGCCCCCGTGCGTCGGCGCTCCGTCCCTGTCCGGACGGAAGCCTGGCGCGCGGGCGAGACCGGGCGATCAGTAGAAGAAGGAAGACCTCGATGTCGAACCTCCATAAACGTGCCATGGAAGCGGTGTTGCAGGCAGCCGAGATGGATGTGCTGGGCAGCCTGGAGGAGCGGGAGATCCGCGACCGCCACAGCGAGGAGGGCGACGAAGCCGTGCTGGACGTGGCGATCCTGCATGCCTACCGGGTCTTCGTGCGCATCTGCGAGAATCAGGGCCTGACGGCGGACGGCTGGCTGTTCGCAGACCTTGCCGGCGAACTGGCCGAAGAGATGGCGCAGGAGGAGCAGGCCTGAGGCAAGCAGGCCTGAGGCAAGACCGCCCCCCCCTGGCGCACGGCGGTTCAGCCGCCGCCGTCGCCGGGGTCGCGGCGGGTCTGATCCAGAAGACCGGGCGGGGCCGGCAACAACCGGAAGGACAGGTTGAGTCCGTCCACATGCTGCGCCACGATGGCGAGTGCCTGACGGTCGAGCGGATCGTCGGCATCAATGGCGAAACAGTCGAGGTCCGGATGCCGGCGGTGCATCTCGTTCACCAGCCGGACCATGCGGACCACCGCCCTGGCAAGGGATGCCGGCAGATCGGTGAGGTCGGGATAGGGGATCATGCCTCTGTCCAAAGGCATCGGACGGCCCCGACCCTGCCCGTTCCCGACGGCATTCCGCGGCGGGCGGGCGGACAGGACGATGGGCCGGGTGGCGTCAGGCCGGGCAGGGTCAGGCCGGCTGATGTTAAGCGCACGTTTCCGGACGGTCCGCCGGGTCCGGGAACGGCCTGACCGGACGGCGAAAGAACTGGACCGGGCCGGCCGCTCCGGCTAGGTACGGATGACCCCCTGAGTGGAGCATGGGCGTGGCCATGGGCGTGACGCAGTCGCTGGAATCGGTCGCCAAGCTGGCGCTGGAGGTGACCCGGGGCGGGCTGCCGCTCGGACCGGGGGCGCTCAGCGTCAACGCGGACGGCATCGTCGAGATCCGGCGTCCGCCGCCGGCCTCGCGTCACCATTTCCATCTGGACGGGCTGCTGTTCCATGTCTCCGTGACGCCGGACGCGGACCGGACTCTGTTCCAGATCTGGGCCGAGATCGGCTACCTGCCCTATTCCATCGAGGCGCCGGAGAAGCGGCAGACCCTGTTCACCCTGCTGCGCGCCACCAGCCACCTGCGCAAGGCGCGGTTCGTGGTGGACGAGAAGCAGAAGATCCTGGTGCTGGGCCAGCGCGAACTGCCCGGCCACATGACACTCACGGACCTGATGTACGAGGCGGTCCAGTTCCTGCAGGAGGCACGCCCCTATCTGCGGGTGTTCGGCCAGTATCTCTGATCCCGGCATTTCTGATACGCGGTTCCGCCCGGCGACAGGGCCGGCGCTGAGGACGACGGAAAAAGAAACGGGGGACGGCGTGCCGTCCCCCGTCGGCGTTTGCGGCACCCGCCTCAGGCGAGTCCGGCGAGGACCCAGACCAGAGCCGCCGCCGCCGCCGCGACCAGCAGCGCCCGCCAGGGCGAGGCGATGCGCGGGGCCGGCACGTCGCCCGGCAGGTCCACCCAGCCGGTGAGCATCGGCTCGATCAGGTCGCGCCGCTTCACCACGGCATAGAAGACGATGGCCGAGACATGCACGACCACCGTGATCTGCAACAGGGTGAAGTTGACCTCGTGGATGGTCTCCAGCAGGTCCGCGGTGCGGGAGCTGACCAGATGGTTCAGCGGCGCCTCCACCACGAAGATGTCGCCGCCGCTGAGGAACAGGCCGGTGGTGACCTGCACCGTGACCAGCAGCAGCAGCGCCACCACGGCCCAGGCGCCCAGCGGGTTGTGTCCGACATGGACCTCCGCCGGGCCGGGCCGCAGCAGGCTGCGGACATGCTCCACCGCCACCATCGGGTTGCGGATGAAGCTGCTGAACCGCGACGTCTCGCTACCGACCAGCCCCCAGGCGAGGCGGAACAGGATCAGGCCCAGCGCCCCGTAGCCGAACAGCAGATGCTGTTCGAACTCCTCGGTCTCAGCCGTCCACCAGGCCCCGATCAGGCAGGTGAGCAGCCCCCAGTGGAAAAGCCGCGTGGCTCCGTCCCAGACGGTGACCATCCGCGACGCCTTCTCCGTTTCCGCCATCACCGGCCCCTCAGTCCTCGTGGTAGGCTTCGTGGCAGGACTTGCAGGTCTCGTAGAGAGCCCCGAACTGCTTGCCGATCGCCGCGCGGTCGCCGGTGTCCGCGACCTTGACCAGCAGTTCGGCCTGCTGACCCATCGCCTGGAAGCCCTTGGCGAACTTCTCCATCTCCGTCCAGATCGCGGCCTTGGCCTCGCTCTTGCCGAAGCCGACGGCGGTGCCCTCCGGCCACAGGCCCTCGAACTTCGGCCCCGTGGTGACGACCGTCTCGGCCGCCGTCTTCACCTCCGCCGCGGTGCCCTTGCCGTCCTTGACGAAGGCCTGGATCGACTTCATCGCCCCGCCGATCTCCTTCATCTGCGACTGGCGCTGCTTGACCGCGTCCGCGGGGTCCTGGGCCATGGCCGTGCCGACGGCCGCCACGGCGACCAGCCCGGCGGACAGCAGAGCACTCTGGAAAAGCTTGGAGATCGGACGCTTCATTTCTTCATTTCCTCTCGATCCTGTCAGGGAAGCCAGCCGTTCCGCCTTGTGGAAGGGGTCGGCGATGGTGTAACGGGCTTGGACCGGCCCATCGGACGGCCCAAGAGTGCCCGCGCCCCCGCTGCGACGCAAGCCGACCCCGCCCGTTCGTTCGGGTGGGCAGGCCTGCAGCGACGGGCGCGCCGGAGAACCGCCGATGGACGCAACCGCGCCGATGACGGCATCGGCGTCCGCATCGACAAGGGAAGGCGAATGTCCACCATCCGGTCCGTCTGCGTCTACTGCGGGTCTTCAGGCCAGGTCGCGGACACCTACAAGCAGGCGGCACACGATCTGGGGCGGCGCATCGGCGCAGCGGGACTGCGCCTCGTCTACGGCGGCGGACGCGTCGGCCTGATGGGGATCACGGCCGATGCCGCCCTTGCCGAAGGCGGCGAGGTGGTGGGGATCATTCCCGAGCATATCCAGGCCCTGGAGGTGGACCACACCGGCCTCACGGAACTGCATGTGGTGGACAGCATGCATACCCGCAAGGCCATGATGGTTTCTCGGTCCGATGCCTTCGTGATTCTGCCGGGGGGACTCGGCACCCTGGACGAGGCGTTCGAGATCATCACCTGGCGCCAGCTCCGCCTGCACGACAAGCCGATCATCATCGTGGACGTGGACGGCTACTGGGCGCCGCTGCGCGCGCTGCTGACGCATATCCGCGAGACCGGCTTCGGCCGGATGGAGATCGAGCGGCTCTACACGTTCGTGGACCGGGTGGAGGACGTGCTGCCGGCCCTGGAGGTGGCGCCCGTCCCGACGGTGGAGGCGCGCGTCGCCCGCCTCTGAGCGGAGGCGGAGCGCCCCGGACGGCCCCGCGGAACTGCACCTTTGGACAGGGTGCGGCGGGGCCGGGTTCGGTTGCGCCGGGGGTCCTGTTAGGCTCTTATGTCGCAACGCCGGCAACGATCCGGCGTCTGGATAACGGAAGCCGGGAGAGGCCCGCACCATGCCGAAGATCAAGGTCGCCAATCCGATCGTCGAACTCGACGGCGACGAGATGACGCGCGTCATCTGGCAGTTCATCAAGGACCGCCTGCGATCCTGCCCTATCTCGACGTGGACCTGAAATACTACGATCTCGGCATCGAGAACCGGGACGCGACGGACGACCGGGTGACGGTCGAGGCGGCCGAGGCGATCAAGCAGTACGGCGTGGGCGTGAAGTGCGCGACCATCACGCCGGACGAGGCGCGGGTCAAGGAATTCAACCTGAAGGAGATGTGGAAGTCCCCCAACGGGACCATCCGCAACATCCTGGGCGGCACCGTCTTCCGCGAGCCGATCATCTGCAGGAACGTGCCGCGGCTGGTGCCGGGCTGGACCCAGCCGATCGTGATCGGCCGGCATGCCTTCGGCGACCAGTACCGCGCCACCGACTTCATCATCCCGGCGGCCGGGCGGCTGTCCATCACCTTCACCAGCCGCGACGGTACCAGCAACATCCGCCACACCGTCTTCGACTTCGACGGCCCCGGCATCGCCATGGGCATGTACAATGTGGACGAGTCGATCCGTGGCTTTGCACGCGCCTGTTTCAACTACGGCCTGCTGCGCAACTACCCGGTCTATCTCTCGACCAAGAACACGATCCTCAAGGCGTATGACGGGCGCTTCAAGGACCTGTTCCAGGAGGTGTTCGACGCCGAGTTCGCCGAGGCGTTCAAGGCCAAGGGCCTGACCTACGAGCACCGGCTGATCGACGACATGGTGGCGTCGGCGCTGAAATGGTCGGGCAACTTCCTCTGGGCCGCGAAGAACTACGACGGCGACGTGCAGTCCGATCTCGTGGCGCAGGGCTTCGGCAGCCTGGGCCTGATGACCTCGGTGCTGATGACGCCGGACGGCCGCACCATCGAGGCGGAGGCCGCGCACGGCACCGTCACCCGCCACTTCCGCGACCACCAGAAGGGCAAGCCGACCAGCACCAACCCCATCGCCAGCATCTTCGCCTGGACCCAGGGCCTGTCCTACCGCGGCAAGTTCGACCAGACGCCGGAGGTCACCCTGTTCGCCAAGACGCTGGAGCGGGTCTGCGTGGAGACGGTGGAGGCCGGCTTCATGACCAAGGATCTGGCCCTGCTGATCGGCCCGGAGCAGCCCTGGATGACCACCCAGGACTTCCTGGCGAAGCTGGACGACAATCTGAAGCTGGCGATGGGCTACTGACCCCGGCGGGCGCCGCTGCCCCCACCGACCCGTCGAGCATCACCCGCCCCCCCGGAGGCCCGGCCTCCGGGGGTTTTCCATGGCCGCGCCGCCCGGAGAGGCGCCGGGCGTTCTCCGCTCAGTCCGTCACCGCGTCCCAGGTGGGCGCCCGCCCGCCGGCCCAGGTGACCCGCAGCACCCGGCCCGGGGCCACCGACTGGACGGCGTGGGGGAACAGGGCGACGAGGCAGGTGCCGCCCGGATGCCGCACGGAGGGGTAGACGATGCCGTTGCGCCCCTCCGTCCGCAGAGTCTCCGCCAGGGCATTGCCCGCGGGGTATCCCACGGCGGGGTCGGGATCGAGGCAGGCCGGGACCGGGACGACGCCGCGGAGATCGCAGAACTCCCCGGCGAAGGAGGCGAACAGTTCCGCATACTCCACCACCGCACGGAAGTCCCCGACCCGCTCCAGCTCGCGCGTCAGATGGAAGATGACCTCGGCCAGGCAGGTCTCGACCGCGAAGGCCGCGTACCACGCCCCACGGCCCGGCCCGTTGAAGCGGTTCAGGTCGCGCGGACGCCAGTAGGAGAAGGCAGCGTTGATGAAAAGGGCCTGGGGAAGCCCGGCGACGAACTCCGCGCTGCCGATACCGTCCGCCCCACGGGCCTGCGCCATGATCCGACCGCTGGTCGCGCCTTCGATCTCGGCCAGATCGTCCACCATGTCCGCGGGCACGAGGCCCCGCAGCACCGGATCGCGGAGCCGGGCGCTGGTCACCAGCCGTACCGTCCGCTCCAGCGCGAGGCGACGCACGGGCAGCGCCATCAGAGCCCGCCGCGCAGGGCATCGACATGGCGGCGCACCTCCAGCATCAGCGGGATGCCTCCCTCGACCATGGCGTCGATGGGGGTCTGTCCGTCGAACAACGGCCCCCGGTTCCGCAGCCGCGGCCAGCGGTCGGCCATGGCGTCCGCGAAGAGAAGATGCAGGCCCTTGTAGAGGCCGACGAGGGCCGAAACCCTGTAGAGCTGGTCCTGACTGAGGGTCTGGGTCCAGGCACCTGTCCTGATCCTGTCCCAGGTGCTTTCCGAAACCCCGAGGAGGGCGGCCGCCTCCGGTCGGGACAGGGTCCAGGTCTCCGCCAGACGCCGCATGGCCGCCAGCGAGGCCGGGGTCAGGCGGGCGCGGTCCGAGGGATCGGCAAAGGTCTGCTGCCGGGGGCGCGAGGTCGGCAGGCGGTCGCCCGATGTCTGCGCAAGCGGCGGCATCCGTGCCCTCCGTTATCATCCGCGGACACCATCATATCACCAGATGATGAGTTTCGCTTCATCATCTGGTGGGACTACCCCCGCTCCCCACCCTCGTCATGGGTGAGCGGCAGGACGATCTCGCAGAGGAGGCCCTCTGGGCGCCAGTCCTGGCGCAGAGTGCCGCCGAGCTGGCCGCGGATGCTGCGGACCAGCAGGGAAGAGCCGAAGCCGCTGTGCCGGGGGGCGCCGGCGACCGGGGGACCGCCGCTCTCCTCCCAGACGAGGCGGAGGGCGCGGCCATCGCCCACCAGTTCCCAGCGCAGATCGACCCGGCCGTCCGGACTGGACAGGGCACCGTGTTTGGCCGCATTGGTCGCCAGCTCGTGCAATGACAGCGATACCGCCTGGACGTAGTCGGCCGGCAGATCGACCGCGGGGCCGGCCATGTGGACGCGGCCCGCATAGGGTTCCAGCTCCTCCCCCGCCAGCCCGGCAAGGTCGCCGCCCAGCCAGCGGTTGGCCGCCAACAGCGAGTGCGCCCGCGCCATGGCGGAGACGCGCCCCGTGACCGCCTGCTTGAACGCCGCCACGCTGTCGGCCGAGGTCAGCCCGACCAGGGCCTGCACCACGGCGAGCGCGTTCTTGGCGCGGTGGTCCACCTCGCGCATCAGCAGCGCCCGCGCCTCCTCAAGCTGGCGGCGCTCGGTGATGTCCATGATCGAGCCGATCAGGCCCAGGAAGTCGCCCCCGCCGGACAGCCGCGGCACGGCCACGTTCATGGCCCAGCGGTAGCGGCCGTCGCGGTGGCGGAGGCGGTATTCCTGGCGGAAGGCCCGCTGTCCGGCGATGGCTTCCGCCAGCGCCTGCCGCGCCGCCGGGGCGTCGTCGGGATGCAGGGCGGCAAGCCAGCCGGAGCCGGCGGCGGCGCGCTCGTCCTGCCCCGTCGCTTCCCGCCAGCCGCGGCTCATGTAGGTGCAGGACCCGTCCGGGGCGGTCATCCAGATGGTGACCGGGGCGCTGTCCGCGAGCACGCGGAAGCGCGCCTCGCTCTCCGCCAGCGCCTGTTCCGCCGCCTTGCGGGCGGTGATGTCGGTGGAGATGCCGCCGACCGCGACGATCCGGCCAGCGGCGTCGCGCAGAGGGAACTTGGCCGAGATGTAGGTTCGGCGACCGTCCGCGAAGTCGGCCTCCTCCTCCGCCTCCAGCGGTTCGCCCGTCGCCGCCACCCGGCGGTCGTTCAGGGTCCAGTCCACCTCGTGGCCGTAACGGTCCCGGTCCGTGAGGCCCAGCAGCGCCTCCAGCGAGGCGAAGCCGAACAGGTCGAGATAGGCGCTGTTCGCCAGGATGTAGCGACCCTGGAGGTCCTTGGCGAAGATCAGGCTGGTGGAATGGTCGATGAAGCTGCGGAAGCGCGCCTCGCTCTCCACCAGATCCCGGGCAGCCGTCCGGGTGCCGGTGATGTCCACCGTGAAGCCGACAACCCGCAATGACCCGTCGGGCCGGGCCACCCCCTCTCCCGCATGACGCAGCCAGCGCACCCCGCCGTCCGGCAACATCACCCGGAAATCGCACAGGCAGACGCCGCCGGGGCGGCACGCCTCGGTGAAGGACCGTCGTACCCGGGGACGGTCGCGCGGATGGATGGCCTCAAGGAGGTCACGGACGCTGGCGGTAGCGGGCAGGCCGAACAGATCCAGCACCCCTGGATGGCCCGTGGCCGTCCAGGTGGCGGGATCGATCTGCCACGCCTGGAGCCCGCCGCAGGCCTGCGCGAGCCGCACCTGCGCCGCGGCGACAGGATCGTCGCCCGCCGCGGACACGGCCTGGTCCATCCCGGCCGGAAAGGCCGGCCTGTCCGCCGGAAGCGGCGGAAGCGTCCGTCTGCTCTTACCAAAGGACAAGGAACCCGCCTGCCGTCCGCGCCCAGAAAGTCCCCTAGTCCTATACGAGGATGCCGGCGGACCAAACTGAGACGAACGGCATAGGGGGAGGACGGGCGCGCACGGTTCCGGGCGCTGTCACCGCCGCGCCGGCAGCGCGAGGTAGGACCCGGAGGCAGCCCGTCGGACCGGGACCGGCCGGGTGCCGCCCGTCAGGCGACGGAGAACTTCCGTTCCTCTTCCCGCTTCTTGGCCGGCTGATAGGCCAGGGCGGCGTGTTCGGCGCAGTAGGGCATGCCCGGCAGGGCGGGCTTGCCGCAGAAATGGAAGTCCGGGTGCTTGGGGTCGCCGACCGGCCATTTGCACATGCGCTCGGTCAGCGACAGGATGGTGGCACCGCGGGTCGGCTTCTTCTTGATCGGGGAGGGACGACCGGACAGGCCAAGGCGGTGGGCCTTGCCGATCACCGCGTTCCGGGTGACGTTGCCCAGAAGCTCGGCGATCTCACTGGCGCTCATCCCCTGCCCCCAGAGTTCGCGCAGCTTCCCGATCCGCTCTTCCGTCCAACTCATGAAGGTTTCTCCCCCAAGCTCCCGCGCGGCATCGGCACCCGGGACCGGCCGCCCCGGGGCATGACCGCGACCGCAGGTCCGGCTGCCTGCCATAGGTAACCTGTCAACACAAGAACCTATATCTTGTGCCGTGCAGTGCCCAACCGTACCAAATTTGCTTCCGGATGGGTAGGGGGCGGCTGCGATTTTTCTGTGGGAAACTCCGCAGACACCCCCTGCAGGGGCATGATGGCCGGCCGCCGCGGCGACCGGGTCTACTGGCCCTGGGCCAGGGAGAAGCCGGGCGCGCCGTCGAAGGTATAGAGACGCGCCGTCTGCACAATGTCGAATCCTGCATCGGCCATGCGCACGATCAGCGCAGCGATGGCGTTCTGGCTGACCTCGGCATTGCCCTCCCCCATCACCCGCAGGCGCCAGTGGTCGATGCAGAAGGTTTCCGGCGCACCGTCCGGCCAGACCTTCTGGCCGCGGTTGGAGATGACGGACAGCTTCAGCCCGTCCTGCACCAGCGGCAGCACGCGGGCGGCCATGGCACCGCCGTCGCCGCCGGTGTGGTCGATGAAGATGTCGCAGCCGACCAGCCGCTTCTTCGCGTCGTTGCGCGTCTTGAGCTGGATGCCGGCGAAGGTGGCCTTGGCGCCGACCTCGTAGCTTGCCGGGGTCAGCGTCACCGGCCGTTCGCCCAGCCGGTCGATCAGGTTCGCCGCGAAGTCGCGGGTGCCGACGCGGGCCTTGGAGATGCCGCGCTTGAAGATGTCCACCGTGTGGATGCCGTCCTCGATCATGCGCAGCCAGGCATTGTGGATGCGCTCCGCCGCCTCGGCCTGCCCGACATGCACGAGCATCATCACCGAGGCCAGGATCAGGCCCGAGGGGTTGGCGATGCCCTTGCCGGCGATGTTCGGCGCCGAGCCGTGGATGGCCTCGAACATGGCGCACTGGTCGCCGATGTTGGACGAGCCGGCGAGCCCGACCGAGCCCGTGATCTGGGCCGCGATGTCGGAGATGATGTCGCCGTAGAGGTTCAGGGTGACGATGACGTCGAACTGCTCGGGCGTATCCGCCAGCCGGGCGGCGCCGATGTCGATGATCATCGTCTCGTGCTCGATCTCCGGATACTCGGCGGCGATCTCGTCGAAGACGCGATGGAACAGGCCATCGCTGATCTTCATGATGTTGTCCTTGACGAAGGCCGTCACCTTGCGCCGGTGGTTGGCGCGGGCATACTCGAAGGCGTAGCGGATGATCTTCTCCGACCCCGGCCGGGAGATCAGCTTGACCGCCTGGGTGACGTCCTGGGTCTGCCGGTACTCGATGCCGGCATAGAGGTCCTCCTCGTTCTCGCGCACGATCACCACGTCCATCTGCGGGTGCTTCGTGTTGACGAACGGGTGGTAGCTGACGCAGGGGCGGATGTTGGCGTAAAGCCCCAGCGCGCCGCGGATCGTCACGTTCAGGGACTTGTAGCCGCCGCCCTGCGGCGTGGTGATCGGTGCCTTCAGGAAGACGCGGGTGCGACGCAGGCTGTCCCAGGCCGCCGGTTCCATGCCGTTCAGGATGCCGCGCCGGTAGACGCTCTCGCCGATCTGGATCTCCTCGTACTCCAGCGCGGCGCCCGCCGCCTCCAGGATCTCCAGGGTCGCATCCATGATCTCGGGACCGATCCCGTCGCCGCGCGCGATGGTGACCTTCGTCACGTCACTCATGCTGTCCGTCCTTTTCTGCCACTCCCCATCCATCGGGGGTATCCGGGCGCCGGGCAGACTATGCGCGGGCCGGAACCGTTTCAATCTAGCCCGATGCGCGGACGCGGACGGTCAGGAAGGACGGCGGGATCAGTGGTTCAGCTCGCGCATGCCGCGGTCCAGCCCCTCCAGCGTCAGGGGGTACATGCGGCCGTCCATGAGCTGGCGGATCATGGCGATGGACTGGGTGTAGCCCCAGTACTTCTCCGGCGTCGGGTTCAGCCAGATGGCATGGCGCCAGGTGTGCAGCAGCCGTTGCAACCAGACCTGCCCGGCCTCGGCGTTCCAGTGCTCCACGCTGCCGCCGGGCTGCACGATCTCGTAGGGGCTCATGGCGGCGTCGCCGACGAAGACCAGCTTGTAGTCCGGCCCGTAGGTATGGATCACGTCCCAGGTGGACATCCGCTCGACATGGCGGCGGCGGTTGTCCTTCCAGACGCCTTCATAGACGCAGTTGTGGAAGTAGAAGTATTCAAGATGCTTGAACTCCGTCCGGGCGGCGGAGAACAGCTCCTCGCAGACGCGCACATGGTCGTCCATGCTGCCGCCGACATCCAGGAACAGCAGCACCTTCACGGCATTGTGCCGTTCCGGCACCATCCGCAGGTCGAGCCAGCCGGCGTTGCGCGCGGTGGAGCGGATGGTGTCGGGCAGGTCCAGCACCTCGGCCGCGCCCTGACGGGCGAACCGGCGCAGCCGGCGCAGCGCCACCTTGATGTTGCGGGTGCCCAGCTCCACCCGGTCGTCCAGGTTGCGGAAGTCCCGCCGGTCCCAGACCTTCACGGCGCGGCGGTGGCGGCTCTCCTGCTGGCCGATGCGCACGCCCTCCGGATTGTAGCCGTAGGCCCCGAAGGGCGAGGTGCCGGCGGTGCCGATCCATTTCGAGCCGCCCTGGTGCCGCCCCTCCTGCTCGGCAAGGCGCTGCGCCAGCGTCTCCATCAACCGGTCCCAGCCCCCCAGGGCCTGGATCTGGGCCTTCTCCTCTTCCGTCAGCAGCTTTTCGGCCAGCTTGCGCAGCCATTCCTCTGGGATCTGCGCGAAGATCTCCTGCGGCGTCGCGCCGGACGCCTCCAGCCCCTTGAAGACCTGGCCGAAGACCTGGTCGAAACGGTCCAGGTTGCGCTCGTCCTTCACCAGCACGGCGCGGCAGAGATAGTAGAAGTCGTCGATGCTGTAGGCGGCGACGTGGGCCTGCATCGCCTCCATCAGCGCCAGATATTCCTTCAGGCTGACGGGCACCTGCGCCTTGCGCAGTTCGTAGAAGAAGGTGGTGAACATCGGCGCGGCCCTGCGGCGTTCCGGGACCCGGACTGTAGCAGAGCCGCCGGCCGCGGATGAAGGGCGGGGCCTATTCCGCGGCCAGGGCCTCCGCACGGCGGTGATACCAGACGCCCAGCGTCTCGCGCCGGCCGCGCAGGGAGACGCTCTCCGCCGACTGGAAGCCATCCAGCACCGCGGTTCCCCGGACGGCGACGGCGGCCTGCACGAGATCGTCGCTGGCGACGATGTCGGCATCGAGATCGCGGGTGATCTTCTCCAGCCGGCTGGCCACGTTCACCGTGTCGCCGATCACCGTGAACTCCACCTGCCGGTCGCCGCCGATGTCGCCCAGGATCACGGGGCCGTAGTGCAGCCCGATGCAGAGCCGCAACGCCGGCTGCCCCCGCTGCCGGCGTTCCCGGTTCCAGTCCCGCAGCGCCTCCGTCATGGCGCGGGCACAGGCCAGCGCCTCGGCCGGATCGGTGTCCGTCGCCGCCACCGTGCCGAAGGTGGCCATCACGCAGTCCCCGACATACTTGTCGATGGTGCCGCCATGGGCGAAGACGCAGCGCTCCATGCGCTGGCGGAAACCGCGCAGCAGCTCGATCACCTCGGGCGGCGGCGTCGTCTCGCAGATGCGGGTGAAGCCCATCAGGTCCGCGAACAGGACCGCCACCGGGCGGGTCTGCGGCTGGGCGAAGGGGCTGTCCTTGGCGGCGAGGCGGTCCACCATGTCCGGCGAGAAATAGCGGGCGAGGTTCGCCCGCTCCCGCTCCACCGCCACCGTGTCGGCCACCAGCCGGCGGGAACGTCCGACCACCACGGCCAGGACGAAGGCGACCAGCAGCAGGAGCAGCACCTGGCTGCCCCAGTTGACGACATCCACGAACATCGGGTCGAGATAGACCGCGAGGAAGTCCCCCAACGTGCCGGCACCGCCATAGGCGAGATCGGAATGATAGCTGCCGGGCTGGGCCATCACCCAGAGGGCCCCCACGGTCCAGACGAGCGCGGCGGACAGCCCGGCCCAGACGACGAGGCCGGGCGACTGCGCCAGCGCCGTGCCGGCGATGAAGAGGAAGAACAGCGAGAACCAGACGGTACGCAGCATCACCGGCGGCGGCAGCACCTCTCCGCCGATGGTGGCCATGCCCAGCAGGCCGTAGCCGATCAGCAGATTGTCCAGCGCCACCAGGGGATAGAGCATCCAGGGTCGGTACCAGTCCGTCCGGGTCAGCCAGACGGAGACGAGCGACAGGGCGGACAGAAGCACGATGAGAACGTAAGGCCGCAGATTCTCCATCGCCACGTCGATGGAGAGGACCCAGCCCAGGATCACCACCATGGTGATCAGCCGCGCGATCGCCAGCAGGCGCACGCCGCGGCGCTGTTCGCGCAGGAAGGCCGCATCCAGGCGCGCGACCTGCCGCTCGACCAGAGAGTCCGCCATGGCACCGTCCCCCAACACGCCCGCTCACGCCTGTTCCCTGCCCGGCAATCCCGGCGGAAACAAGGCATCCGGACGGCACGATCCTGCCCCGTCCGATCGGGGCAGCAAAGCGCGATCTCCGCTCAGGCCACGAGCCAGAACAGGGCGAACAGTCCGTCCGGATCGGTCCAGGTCCGTTCCGTGCGCAGGCCCGCACGGGCCGCCAGCGCGGCGACTCCGGGCAGGGTGTACTTGTAGGAGTTCTCGGTGTGGATCGTCTCCCCCGCCTGGAAGGCGAAGCTCCGCCCCGCCGCCCGCACGATCTGGTCGCGGCGGCTGACCAGATGCATCTCCACCCGGCCGCGCTCGGGGTCGTAGAAGGCGCGGTGGGCGAAGGCATCCGGGTCGAAGCTGCCGCCCAGCTCGCGGTTGATGCGGGCCAGCAGGTTCAGGTTGAAGGCCGCCGTCACCCCGGCCGCGTCGTTGTAGGCGGCGTGCAGCCGGGCCGGATCCTTGCGCAGATCCACGCCGACCAGCAGGCCGCCGGGCCGTTCGTCGGCCGCGCGCGGCCCGGCCCGGCGCAGCCAGCGCCCCCAGAGGGAGAGGAAGGCCAGCGCCTCGACCGGGTCCAGGTTGCCGATGGTGGAGCCCGGGAAGAACACCACCCGCCGCCCCGGCAGCCGCGATGCCGGCGGCGGCACGGCGATTCCGGCCAGGAACTCCGGGTGCAGGCAGTCGGCGCAGAGGGCCAGCACGTCCAGCTCCGGATAGTCCGCCGCCAGCCGGTCACAGGCGGCGCGCAGATGCGCCCGGCTGATGTCGATGCCGACATAACCGGCCGGGTCCTCCAGCCGGTCGAGCAGCAGCCGCACCTTGACGGAGGAGCCGCTGCCCAGCTCGATCACCTGGCAGCCCGGCCCCAGCAGGTCCGCCATCTCCGCCCCGGACTCCGCCAGGATGCCGATCTCCGTCCGCGTCGGATAATATTCCGGCTGGGCGGTGATGAGATCGAACAGCCGCGAGCCCTCGGCATCGTAGAAGAACGTCGCGGGCAGGGTCCGGGGCTTGGCCGACAGGCCGCGCAGGACGGCCTCGCGGAATCCCTCCTCGCGCGGGGCGAGGTCGAGGAAGCTGGCACGCACCGGGCCGTGGCCCGGCCCGGGTGCTGTGGTCGCGTCGCGGGACATCGGCCCCCCCTCTTCTGGCTTCCCGTCAGCGGGCCAGCCGGAGGCCGCTGAACTGCCAGCGCGCGGCCGGCGGGAAGAAGTTGCGGTAGGTGGGCCGGACATGGCCCGTGGGGGTGGCGCAGGAGCCGCCGCGCAGGACCATCTGCCCGCTCATGAACTTTCCGTTGTACTCGCCCACCGCCCCGGCCGCCGTGCGGAAGCCCGGATAGGGGAGATAGGCGGACGCGGTCCAGTCCCAGACCTCCCCGTACCAGGACGGGCCCGACAGCGGAGCGGGGTGATAACGCCCGGCATCGGCAAAGGTGCCCGAGGGCGCGCGCAGGGCGGCCACCGTCTCCCATTCCGCTTCCGTCGGCAGCCGGGTGCCGAGGCCCGCCGGGCTGCTGGAACCGGCATGGACCCCGGCGGCCCAGCGGGCGAAGGCGTCGGCCTCGTACTGGCTGACATGGGCGACCGGCTCCGCCGGATCCGGGCGGCGCTCGCCGGACAGGGTGAAGACCCGCCAGTCGCCGTCCCCGGCGTCGCGCCAGTAGAGCGGCGCCCGCCAGCCTTCCGCCTGCACCGCGGCCCAGCCGTCGGAGAGCCAGAGCGACGGCGTGGCGTAACCGCCATCGGCCATGAAGGCCAGCCACTCGCCGCAGGTGACCGGCCGGTCGGCGAGCGCGAAGGGCTCCAGCCAGACGCGGTGGCGTGGGCCTTCGTTGTCGTAGGCGAAGCCGGGACCCGCATGGCCGACCTCGACCAGACCGCCGGGATGCTCGACCCAGCCGAGCGGCGGCAGCCCCCCCGGCACCCTGTCGTCCGTCCCAGGGCCGGCGGGCCGCAGGAGATACCGCAGGGGGTTCTGGGCCAGCAGGTGCTTCAGATCCGTCAGCAGCAGTTCCTGGTGCTGCTGCTCGTGGGCGATGCCCAGGTCGATCAGGTCCAGGGCCTCGGCCGCGGGGCCGCTTTCCAGGAAGGCGGCCAGCCGGCGGTCCACCTGCGCCCGCCAGTCCAGCACCTCGGCCACGCCGGGCCGGGTGACGAGCCCGCGCCGGGGCCGTGGATGCCGGTCGCCCGCGGCGACGTAATAGGAGTTGAAGAGATAGGCCCAGGCGGGATCGTGCGGCGGCTGGCCGGCATGCGGCCCCAGCACGAAGGTCTCGAAGAACCAGGTCGTGTGCGCCAGATGCCACTTCACCGGGCTGGCATCCGGCATGGACTGCACCACCATGTCCTCGGCCGACAGGCCGTCGGTCAGGGTGACGCTGCGGGCACGGGTGGCGGCAAGGCGGGCGGCCAGCAGAGCGGCCCGGTCGGGACAGGCATCGGGCATCGGCGGCTCCGGCGGCGGGGATCACTCGCCCCCAGGATAGGGGCATCCGCCGCGGCACCGGCCGGCAACTCCCGTCAGGTACGGCGATTCCGCCCTAGGCCGATGGGCCGGGAACCGCCCGTCCATCCGTCAGGGGCAGGTCGCCAGGGCTACTCCGTCCCCCGCTCCCGCCGGGCCATGAAGGCGAGGCGTTCGAACAGATGGACGTCCTGCTCGTTCTTCAGCAGGGCGCCGTGCAGCGGCGGGATCAGCTTCCTGGGATCGCGCTGGCGCAGCGTCTCGGCCGGGATGTCCTCCACCAGCAGCAGGCGCAGCCAGTCCAGCAGCTCCGACGTGCTGGGCTTCTTCTTCAGGCCCGGCACCTCCCGCACCTCGTAGAACAGGGCCAGCGCGTCGCGCAGCAGCTCCTGCTTCAGCTCCGGGAAGTGGACATCCACGATGCGGCGCATCGTGTCGGGATCGGGGAAGCGGATGTAGTGGAAGAAGCAGCGGCGCAGGAAGGCGTCCGGCAGTTCCTTCTCGTTGTTCGAGGTGATGATGACGACGGGCCGCTGCCGCGCCTTCACCGTCTCCCCCGTCTCGTAGACGTGGAACTCCATGCGGTCGAGTTCCAGCAGCAGGTCGTTGGGGAACTCGATGTCCGCCTTGTCCACCTCGTCGATCAGCAGGACGGGGGCGGGCTCGGTCTCGAACGCCTGCCACAGCCGGCCCTTGCGGATGTAGTTGCGGATGTCGTGGACCCGCGGATCGCCGAGCTGGCTGTCGCGCAGGCGGCTGACGGCGTCGTACTCGTAGAGGCCCTGCTGCGCCTTGGTCGTGGACTTGATGTGCCAGGACAGCAGCGGCCGGCCGAGCGCCGCGGCCACCTCCTGCGCCAGCACGGTCTTGCCGGTGCCGGGCTCGCCCTTCACCAGCAGCGGCCGTTGCAGGGTGATCGCGGCGTTGACGGCGACGCGCAGATCGTCGGTGGCGACGTAGCTGGAGGTGCCTTCGAACCGGGTCATGCCCTGCCCTTCCTTCGCCCGTTCAGGAGCCGCCGCCCTTGCGGAACCGGCGCCCTTTCAGGACCGTCGGCGGCGGGAGCGGGCAGATAACCACCCCGCCGGCCGGCTGCAAAGCGGCAATCCCGGCCGCCGCCGCGGGCGTCCGTCAGGCGGAACGCCGGGGAGCGCCCGGACGGCGGAACGCCGGGGCGCCCGGACGGCGGCACGCCCGCCCGGCGCCCCCGCCGGCCCGTACCGGTTACTCCGCCGCCGCGGCGGTGCCGGCCAGCACCGCCTCGATGGCGGCGACGGCGGCCTCGGCCTTGCCGGCGTCGGGACCGCCGGCCTGCGCCATGTCGGGACGGCCGCCGCCGCCCTTGCCGCCCATCGCCGCCGACCCGGCCCGGACCAGATCGACGGCCGACAGCCGGCCGGCCAGATCCTCGGTGACGCCGACGACGATGGAGCCCTTGCCGTCCGCCTGGGAGATGGCGACGACGACGCCGGAGCCGACCTGCTTCTTCAGGTCGTCGGCCAGGGGCTTCAGGTCCTTCGCCGGCAGATCGGGCAGCACGCGGGCCAGCAGCTTCACGCCGCCGACCTCCTTCACCGCGGCGGCGGCCGCCGGCCCGGCCCCGCCGCCGCCCAGCGCCACCTGACGGCGCAGGTCGGCCAGTTCCTTCTCCAGCCGGCGGCGCTCCTCCACCAGGGCCGCGACCTTGGCCGGCACCTCGGCCGGCGGGACCTTGAGCGCGGAGGCCGCCTGGATCAGCCGCCCTTCCTGCTCATCGAGGTAGGAGAGCGCGCCACGGCCGGTCATCGCCTCGATGCGGCGGACGCCGGCGGCCACGGCCCCTTCGGAGACGATCTTGAACAGGCCGATGTCGCCGGTGCGGCGGACATGGGTGCCGCCGCACAGCTCGACGGAGAATTCCTTGTTGCCGCCGGCATCGACCCCGCCCATGGAGACGACGCGCACCTCCTCGCCGTACTTCTCCCCGAACAGCGCCATGGCGCCCAGTTCGATGGCGGCGTCCGGGCTCATCAGCCGGGTCGTGACCTCGGAATTGCCGAGGATACGGCGGTTCACCTCCGCCTCCACGACCTGCACATCCTCGGCCGAGAGCGGCGTCGGCTGGCTGATGTCGAAGCGCAGGCGCTCCGGCGCCACCAGCGAGCCCTTCTGCGTGACATGCTCGCCCAGGCGGCGGCGCAGCGCCTCGTGCAGCAGGTGGGTGGCGGAGTGGTTGGCGCGGATGTCGGCGCGGCGCGCCCCGTCCACCCGCAGTTCCACCACGTCGCCGACCGCGATCGTGCCGCGGGTCACGGCGCCGATGTGGGCCCAGACGGCGCCCAGCTTCTTCTGCGTGTCGCGCACCGCGACCTCGGCCCCGCCGGCCGAGAACAGCACGCCGCTGTCGCCGACCTGACCGCCGGATTCACCGTAGAACGGCGTCTGGTTGACGACGACGATGACCTCCTGCCCGGCCGCGGCCCGGTCCAGCCGGGTGCCGGCGGGATCGAGCAGGGCCGTCACCTTGGCCTCCGCCATCTCGGTGTCGTAGCCGAGGAATTCGGTGGCGCCGACCTCGTCCTTCAACTCGAACCAGACGCGCTCGGTCGCCGCCTCGCCCGACCCGGCCCAGGCGGCGCGGGCCTTGCGCCGCTGCTCCTCCATGGCGGCATTGAAGCCGTCCACGTCCACGCCGCGCTGACGGCCGCGCAGCACGTCCTGCGTCAGGTCGAGGGGGAAGCCGTAGGTGTCGTAAAGCGTGAAGGCGACCTGGCCGGACAGCGCCTGACCGGGCGCGAGCCGGCCCTCCTCCTCGTCCAGCAGCCGCAGGCCGCGATCGAGGGTCTGCTTGAACTTCGTCTCCTCCAGCCGCAACGTCTCGGTGATCAGCGGCTGGGCGCGCTGCAACTCGGTGTAGTGGCCGCCCATCTCGCGCACCAGCGCCGGGACGAGGCGGTACATCACCGGGTCCTTCGCGCCGAGCATGTGGGCATGGCGCATGGCCCGGCGCATGATCCGGCGCAGCACGTAGCCGCGCCCCTCGTTCGACGGCATCACGCCGTCCGCGATGAGGAAGGAGCAGGCGCGCAGATGGTCGGCGATGACACGGTGGCTGACCGCGTGCGCCCCCTCGGGCGGGGCCCCGGTGGCATCGGCCGAGGCCAGGATCAGCGCCCGCATCAGGTCGGTGTCGTAGTTGTCGTGCACGCCCTGGAGCACGGCCGCCAGCCGCTCCAGCCCCATGCCGGTGTCGATCGACGGCTTCGGCAGCGGCACCCGCTCGTGACCGCCGTCCTTCGGGAACTGCTCGTACTGCATGAAGACGAGGTTCCAGATCTCGATGAAGCGGTCGCCGTCCTGTTCGGCGCTGCCCGGCGGACCGCCGGCGATGTGCGGGCCGTGGTCGAAGAAGATCTCCGAGCACGGACCGCAGGGGCCGGTGTCGCCCATCATCCAGAAATTATCGGAGGTGGGGATGCGGATGATCCTGTCGTCGCCGATGCCGGCGACCTTCTTCCAGAGGTCCGCCGCCTCGTCGTCGGTGTGGAAGACGGTGACGCAGAGCCGGTCCTTCGGCAGCCCGTACTCCTTCGTGATCAGGGTCCAGGCCAGCTCGATGGCATCGGCCTTGAAGTAGTCCCCGAAGCTGAAGTTGCCCAGCATCTCGAAGAAGGTGTGGTGCCGGGCCGTGTAGCCGACATTCTCCAGGTCATTGTGCTTGCCGCCGGCACGGACGCACTTCTGCGCGGTCACGGCCCGGCTGTAGGGGCGCGTCTCGTTGCCGGTGAAGACGTTCTTGAACTGCACCATCCCGGCGTTCGTGAACATCAGCGTCGGGTCGTTGCGCGGCACGAGCGGCGAGCTGTCCACGACGGCGTGGCCGTTCTTCTTGAAGAAATCCAGGAAGGTGGCGCGGATCTCGTTCGCGGTCTTCTTGCTCATGACGGGTACGGCCCTGCTGCTCGTCAAACGTGCCGGATGGCGCGGAACGGGGGTTTTACCGTGGGCAGATGGGGAATGTCCACGGCAAGGCACAGGGCACGGCCCCCGGACGGGGCATCCGGCGCGGCCGAGCGGGGCGCAGGTCAGCGCGCGGCGAGCCACCGGGTCCGGCAGCGACCCGGTGGCCCCGTCCAGGATGCGTTTTCCGGACGGAAACGCCGCCTGGACGGGGAAAGGGCGCGGGCGCCGCTGCGACGCGCTGCTGCCGCCCCGTCGAAGGGGCCGGCAGCCAATGACCGGTGGCTGGACGACCTCAGTCCGGGCTGGCGGCGTCGCCGTCGGACTCGGGCGCCCCCATCATGGCACTGGCGACGAGACCGGCATTGGCGCGGACCTTGGCCTCGATCGCCTCCGCCACGGCGGCGTTGTTGCGCAGGAAGGTCTTGGCGTTCTCCCGCCCCTGGCCGATGCGCTGGCCGTCGTAGGAGAACCAGGCGCCCGACTTCTCCACCACGCCGGCCTGGATGCCGAGGTCGAGCAGTTCGCCCACCTTGGACACGCCCTCGCCGTACATGATGTCGAATTCGACCACCCGGAACGGCGGCGCCATCTTGTTCTTGACCACCTTCACGCGGGTCTGGTTGCCGACCACGTTGTCACGGTCCTTGATCGCACCGATGCGGCGGATGTCGAGACGGATGGAGGCGTAGAACTTCAGCGCATTGCCGCCCGTCGTCGTCTCCGGGTTGCCGAACATGACGCCGATCTTCAGCCGGATCTGGTTGATGAAGATGACGAGGCAGCGCGACTTGGAGATGGAGCCGGTCAGCTTACGCAAGGCCTGGCTCATCAGCCGGGCATGCAGGCCGACATGGCTGTCGCCCATCTCCCCTTCCAGTTCGGCCCGCGGCACCAGCGCGGCCACGGAATCCACCACCAGCACGTCGATGGCACCGGAGCGGACCAGCGTGTCCGCGATCTCCAGCGCCTGCTCACCCGCATCGGGCTGGGAGATCAGCAGTTCGTCCACGTCCACGCCCAGCTTGCGGGCATAGGCCGGGTCGAGCGCATGCTCGGCATCCACGAAGGCACAGGTGCCGCCGGCCTTCTGCGCTTCCGCGATGGCATGGAGCGCGAGCGTCGTCTTGCCCGAGCTTTCCGGCCCGTAGATCTCGACGATGCGGCCGCGCGGAAGCCCGCCGATGCCGAGCGCGATGTCGAGCCCGAGGGAGCCGGTGGAGATCGCCTCCGTCTCCGCCATCGCCTCCCGCGCGCCGAGCTTCATGATGGAGCCCTTGCCGAACGCGCGTTCGATCTGGCCGAGGGCGGCGTCCAGCGCTTTCTGCTTATCCATGGGGGTGTCTACCAGACGGAGTGAAGCTGCCGACATTGGCGGTCCCTTTCCTTCTCGCACGGCGGGGAAGCGCGTTCAACCGCGGGAAAATGTACCCGTTCCGTTCCCTCCCGCCAAGCGAAAATGTTCTCTCTATGTTCGCACCCGCCGCCCGCCGGCGGGGAGACCTGGAACTTTCAGAAGAAGACGGTATTTTTCTCGCATTAAGTGTATTAGAATTTTCTGTCATTCACTTTTCGAATATCACATATGACATTTTAGCCAGCAAACCATTGAAATATCAAGGAGCCGCAGAAATGCAAGGGGTGCAGCGCAGGGCGGGACTAAATGAATATGCACAAGTGGTCCTGCAACTCGCGGTCTACGTTTCATTAACAGAAGACCGACGAGAAATGCACTTATCACCAACTGAATCGTATAGTATGCATAAGAACGTGCATTTTTCTTGAGATGCTGCCACCGATGCGGGCTGGCGGCGGGGGAGCCTTACGCCGATGTCCAGCATCCTGAAGTCTGTTGCCGAGGCTCTCGCCTCGCGGGCCGTTACCGCCAAGCTCTACGCCATCGCCGCCGGGCTGCTGCTTCTGATTGCCTTTGTCGGCGGTCAGGCTCTGATCGAGATGCGGAAGGATCTGCTTCATAGCCGCATCGAGGCGCTGGGGGATCTGGTCGAGACGGCACAGAGTATCGCAGCGGAACTCAATCAGGAAGTGCAGGCCGGCCAGATCAGCCGGGAGGAGGCGATAACCCGTTTCCGCGACCGGACCCGGGCGATGCGCTACAACGGCGGCAGCGACTACATGGTCGCCTACGACATGAACGGCACCCAGCTTGTCGGCGCCGACCCTAGGCAGGAGGGCACCAACCGGCTGGACGTCCAGGATTCCAATGGCGTCTACATCGTGCGGGAGTTCATCCGGGTCGCCTCCACCGCCGGCACCGGCACGGTCGAGTACCATTATCCCCGCCCGGGCAGCACCGAGCCTTCCCCGAAGATCACCTACGTCAGTGTCTTCGCCCCCTGGAACATCGTGATCGGCACCGGGGTCTACATCGACGACATCGACACCGCCTTCCAGCGCAAGCTGGCCAGCTTCGGCATGACCATCGCCGTCATCATCGCCGGCGCCCTGTTCGTCGTCTGGCTGGTCGCCCGCAGCATCTCCGGCCCGCTCTCCACCCTGGAGAGCTGCATGGGCCGGCTGGCAAGCGGCGACCTGACGACCGAGATCCCGACGGCCAGGCGGCTGGACGAGATCGGCCGCATGGTCAAGGCCGTGGCGGTCTTCAAGACCAACGCGCTCGACCGCCAGCGCCTGGAGCGGGAGCAGGTCGAAGCCAAGGCCCGTGCCGAAACCGAACGGCGCGCCTCCCTGATGCGTCTCGCCAACGAGTTCGAGGCCAGCATCGGCGAGATCGTCAACGCCGTCTCCAGTTCCGCCACCGAAACGGAAACCGCCGCCGTCGCCATGAGCAGTTCCGCCGAGCAGTCCACCCGGCAGGCTGCCGCCGTCGCCGCCGCCGCCGACCAGGCCTCGACCAACGTCAACATGGTGGCCGGCGCCACCGAGGAACTGTCCGCCTCCATCCAGGAGATCAGCCGGCAGGTGGACAGCTCGACCAAGATCGCCGGACAGGCCGTCTCGGACGTGGAGCGGACCAACTCCATCATGGCCGCCCTTCAGGCGGCGGCCCAGCAGATCGGTGCCGTCGTCGAGCTGATCAACACCATCGCCGGGCAGACCAACCTGCTGGCGCTGAACGCCACCATCGAGGCCGCCCGGGCCGGCGAAGCCGGCAAGGGCTTCGCCGTCGTTGCCAGCGAGGTCAAGGCCCTGGCCAACCAGACCGCCAAGGCCACCGACGAGATCCAGCTCAAGGTCGCGGAAATCCGCAACGCCACCGGCGATGCCGTCGCCGCCATCCGGGAGGTCGCGGAAACCGTGACCCGCATCAACGGCATCACCACCACCGTCGCCGCCGCCGTGGAGGAGCAGAGCGCCGCCACCCGCGAGATCGCCGGCAACGTGCAGCAGGCCGCCGCCGGAACCCAGGAGGTCTCCAGCAACATCGCCGGTGTCACCCAGGCCGCCGGCGAAACGGGGGCCGCCGCATCGCAGATGCTGTCCGCCGCAGCCAACCTGTCGAAGGAGGCCGCCAACCTGCGCAGTCAGGTGCAGACATTCCTGGAGACGGTCCGGCGGGGCTGACCCGTCACCGCCCGACCGGCTGTCCCGGGCATCTGAACCGGGTTTCCGTCTGGCATCCGAAGCAGAGCCGCTGATAGCGGCGCAGGATGCAAGGCGATGGCCGGACAGACGCCCGGGGTTCCGGGCCTTGTCCGGCTCTGCAACGGCTGTTCAAGCGAAAACGGTTCAAAGACGACTGTATTGACGATCTTTATTCAGCATCCCGAGTTTTCGCCGCTTTCGCCAAGACCGCCCCGTTTCATGACAGGCCGCCACCCCAGGGTGGCGGCGAAGGGAGATCTTTGCCCATGACCGGCTTTCTCAGATCCACCGTTACCGCCCTCGCGTCGCGGGCCGTCACGGCCAAGCTCTACGCCATCGCCTCTGCATTGCTGGTCCTGATCGCCGTGGTCGGCGGTCAGGCCCTGATCGAAATCCGCCGGGACCTGATGGCGAGCCGTGTCGAGGCGTTGGAAGATCTCGTGGACATGGTCCACAGTCTGGCGGCCGACATCGACAAGCCGGTGCAGGCCGGCCAGATCAGCCGGGAGGAGGCCCTGGCCCGTTTCCGGGAGCAGGCCCGCGCGCTGCGCTACAACGACGGCAGCGACTACATCTTCGTTTATGACATGAACGGCGTCAGCCTGGTGCTGCCGGACCCGAAACAGGAAGGCGAGGACCGGATCGATCGCCAGGACGCGGTCGGGAATTACTTCGTCCGTGACTTCGTCCGGGCCGCGGCGAGTGGCGGCGGTGTCGTGGAGTACTGGTATCCGCGGGCCGGCTCCACCGAACCTCTCCCGAAGATCGCCTTCATCCGCGCCTACGAGCCGTGGAACATCCTGATCGGCACCGGGGTCTACACCGACGACATCGATGCCGCCTTCCAGCGCAAGCTGGCCAGCTTCGGCATGACCATCGCCGTCATCATCGTCGGCGCCCTGTTCGTCGTCTGGCTGGTCGCCCGCAGCATCTCCGGCCCGCTCTCCACCCTGGAGAGCTGCATGGGCCGGCTGGCAAGCGGCGACCTGACGGCCGAGATCCCGACGGCCAGGCGGCTGGACGAGATCGGCCGCATGGTCAAGGCCGTGGCGGTCTTCAAGACCAACGCGCTCGACCGCCAGCGCCTGGAGCGGGAGCAGGTCGAAGCCAAGGCCCGTGCCGAAACCGAACGGCGTGCGTCGCTGATGCGTCTCGCCAACGAGTTCGAGGCCAGCGTCGGCGAGATCGTCAACGCCGTCTCCAGTTCCGCCACCGAGACGGAAACCGCCGCCGTCGCCATGAGCAGTTCCGCCGAGCAGTCCACCCGGCAGGCCGCCGCCGTCGCCGCCGCCGCCGACCAGGCCTCGACCAACGTCAACATGGTGGCCGGCGCCACCGAGGAACTGTCCGCCTCCATCCAGGAGATCAGCCGGCAGGTGGACAGCTCGACCAAGATCGCCGGGCAGGCCGTCTCGGACGTGGAGCGGACCAGCACGATCATGACCACCCTTCAGGCGGCGGCCCAGCAGATCGGCGCCGTCGTCGAGCTGATCAACACCATCGCCGGGCAGACCAACCTGCTGGCGCTGAACGCCACCATCGAGGCCGCCCGGGCCGGGGAAGCCGGCAAGGGCTTCGCCGTCGTCGCCAGCGAGGTCAAGGCCCTGGCAACCCAGACCGCCAAGGCCACCGACGAGATCCAGCTCAAGGTCGCGGAAATCCGCAACGCCACCGGCGATGCCGTCGCCGCCATCCGGCAGGTCGCGGAGACCGTGACCCGCATCAACGGCATCACCACCACCGTCGCCGCCGCCGTGGAGGAGCAGAGCGCCGCCACCCGCGAGATCGCCGGCAACGTGCAGCAGGCCGCCGCCGGAACCCAGGAGGTCTCCAGCAACATCGCCGGTGTCACCCAGGCCGCCGGCGAAACGGGAGCCGCCGCATCGCAGATGCAGTCCGCCGCGGCCAACCTGTCGAAGGAGGCCGCCAACCTGCGCAGCCAGGTGCAGACGTTCCTGGAGACGGTCCGGCGGGGCTGAGGCAGTCCCCCGCCGGACCGCCCGTCCCGGCCCACGAGGGGGACGAACGGAACCGGAACCGGACGGCCGACGGGAGAACCCGCATATGGGCAGCTCTCCGGCCGGGACAAGCGCTGACCGGGCACTCCGAAGGGGCAGCGCGGCAGGGGCATCAGGGCGGGGGCGGCCCGGCGCGGCGGTGCCCCCGCCGGTAACCGCCGGAGGGGATCAGCCCTGGGCCATGACCTCCTTCACCTTGGAGGCGAGCTGCTTCAGGCTGAACGGTTTGGGCAGGAACTCGATACGGGTGCCTGCATCCACCGCGTCGCGGAACCTGTCCTCGGTGTAGCCGGAGATGAAGATGACCTTGATCTCCGGCCGCAACCGGCGCACCTCCCGGATCAGGGTCGGGCCGTCCATCTGCGGCATCACCACGTCGGTGATGATGAGATCCACCTTCGGGCCGCCCTCACGCCGGAGCTGGTCCAGCGCCGCTTCCCCGCTCCTCGCCTCCAGGACCAGATAGCCCTTGTTGCGCAGGGCGCGGGCGCCGAACACGCGCACCGCGTCCTCGTCCTCCACCAGCAGGATGGTGCCCATGCCGGTGAGGTCAGCCACCGCCCGTTCCTTCGGCTCGGGGGGCGGGGCGGTGGCCACCGGCTCGCTGTGCCGCGGCAGGAAGATGGAGAACTTCGCCCCTTGGTCGGGCGCGGATTCGACAAAGATGAAACCGCCCGTCTGGCGCACGATGCCGTAGACGGTGGAAAGTCCGAGCCCGGTGCCCGAGCCGACCTCCTTCGTCGAGAAGAAGGGATCGAAAATGCGCTGGAGATTCTCCCTCGGGATGCCGACGCCGGTATCCGCCACCTCGATCACGACATAGTCGCCCGGGGGCATCTCCTCCGTCTCGCGCCGGACCGGACCCGTGGCTGAGAAATTGCTGGTCACGATGCTGAGCCGACCGCCGCCCGGCATGGCGTCACGGGCATTGACGGCAAGATTGATGATGACCTGTTCGAGCTGCCCCTGGTCCACCTTGACCAGCCCCAGATCGCGGCCGTGCAGCATGCGCAGTTCAATGTTCTCGCCGATCAGCCGGCGCAGCAGGTTGGACAGTTCCGCCAGCACGTCGGTGACGCTGAGCACCCGCGGCTGCAGGGTCTGCTGCCGCGAGAAGGCGAGAAGCTGACGGACCAGATTGGCCGCCCGGTTGGCGTTCTGCTTGATCTGCATGATGTCGGAAAAGGACTGGTCGCCCGGCTTGTGGCGCAGCAGCAGCAGATCGCAGAAGCCGATCATCGCCGTCAGCAGATTGTTGAAGTCGTGCGCCACACCGCCGGCGAGCTGACCGATCGCCTGCATCTTCTGCGACTGGACGATCTGGCTCTCCAGGCTTTTCTGCTCGGTCATGTCCACGACATGGAGGACAAGGCCGCCCTCCCCGTCCAGGTCGATGCGGCGGGCGAACAGGTGGACCATGGGACCGCCCGCGCCACGCATGCTGATCTCGATGGGTGCGCTCCCGGCCGATACCTCCCGCCCGTTCAGGACATCGAGCAGCCGCCCGACCAGATCCGCCCGTTTCTCCCGTTGGAAGGCCATGCCGATGGGCCGGCCCTGGACCTCCTCCAGTGCCGATCCGGCCAGCGACAGGAAGGTGGCGTTGCATTCGGCCAGCCGCAGTTCCGGATCAACCAGCGCCACACCGATCGGCGCATACTCGAAGAACCGCTGGAACCGCCGTTCCGCCCGCTCCATCGCCTGCCGGCGCGGCAGGTCCGGAGAAAGATCGCAGAGCAGCAGCACGTCGCGCCGGCCGTCGGGGCCGTCCTCCGCGATGCGGTAGCCGTTGGCCGGCATGGCGCTGCCATCGGGCCGCAGCAGCGCCACCTCGGACGGAAGATCGGCCGGCCGGGCCTCGGCCACGGGCAGACCGGCCACCACCTGGTCAAGCCGCAGGCCGCGTGCCGCCACGTCACCGGCCGGGATGTCCAGCCAGCCGGCGGCGCGGGCATTGACCGCCAGCAGCATCCCGTCCAGGTCGGCGACGAGCACCCCCACGGGAGCCCCGTCGAGCGCATCGGGAAAGGCGTAGGCCGGCGCCGGCAGGGATGCCGCCCGCCACAGCACATGGCCCGGCCGGCCGGGCAGCGGAACCGCCGACACCCGCCAGCGGGCCGAGCGGAGGGACGGCGAAGACGCGTCCAGAACGGTCTCCCGGCCCTGCCGCGCCGCGGCCTCCATCCGCGTCAGCGTGGCCATGCCCAGGTCGGGGAACGCGGCGGCCAGGGCCGTCCTGACGCTTCCCCCGCCGCCGGTTCTCCCGCCGCCATCCTGGGGCAGCAGTTCCGCGAAGGAACGGTTGGCCAGCAGCAGATGGCCGTCGGGGGCCAGCACCGCCAGCGCGTCCGGCACCGTATCCAGAACGGCGCCGAGCAGGCCCTGGTCCTGCTGCCGGCCGGCAGCGGCACGCTGGACCAGCCAGACCAGACCCAGCGCACCGAATCCCAGAAGACTGCCCACGAGCCAGACCAGCACGGTGCCATCGACGATGGAACCGGACACCGCCTCCAGCACGCCGCCGACGCCGATCAGGGCCAGCAGCGCCGCCCCCAGCGCCGCCACGCGCACGGGGTTGCCGGACAGGCGGTCCGGCGACGCTGGAGACGGTGGCTCAGGCGGCACGGGGCGGCTCTCCCTTGCGGAAAACGGGTGCGGCACCATAGCAGTCCGGGGGCCGGAGACCAGAGGCCCCTCAGGTGGGAATCGGTTTGCGCTTCAGTTTGAAGACATAGGAGATGACCTGGGCGACGGCCTTGTAGTGTTCAGCCGGGATCTCCTCGTCGATCTCGGCCGTGGCGAACAGGGCGCGGGCCAGCGGCGGGTTGGAGATGACGGGCACCCCGGCCTCCTCCGCCAGTTCACGGATGCGCTTGGCGATCAGATCGGCCCCCTTGGCGACCACCCGGGGGGCCGACATGGCCGAGGCGTCGTACTTCAGTGCCACGGCGAAATGGGTCGGGTTGGTGACCACCACGTCGGCCGAGGGCACGGCCGCCATCATCCGGTTGCGGGAGCGCTGCATACGGAGCTGCCGGATCTTGCTCTTGATCAGCGGATCGCCCTCGGTCTGCTTGTACTCGTCCTTCACCTCCTGCTTGGTCATGCGCATCTGCTGCATGAACTGGTAACGCTGAAAAGCGTAGTCGGCCCCGGCGATGGCTCCCAGGACGATCACGACGGCGGCGATGAGCTTCGCCGCCTCATGGCGTGTCTCGACGATGACGGAGGGCAGCGGCAGGGCCAGGAAATGCTCGATGGAGGTCCACAGCGGCAGCAGCAGAACGCTGACGACAATGCCGACCAGCACCAGCTTGCCCAGCGACTTCAGGAACTCGACGAGGTTCTTGAGCGAGACCTTGTTCTTCAGGCCGGTGAGCGGATTCACCTTGTTGAGATCGAACTTGAAGACGTTCTCGGCGGAGAACATCAGCCCGACCTGGATGATCGGCGCCGCCAGCGCCGCCAGCAGCAGCAGCACGAGCGTCGGCGCCAGCGCGAACGCGATGTCCAGCGTGAGGTCCGTCAGCACGTCGCCCAGGGCTGCCGGGGCCATCAGGATGGCATGGGGCCGCTCCACGAACGGCATCATCGCGTCCCAGAGAATCCGGCCCGACCAGGGAAGCAGCAGCAGCACCATCACGAGGCCGGAGGCGAGAATGAACAGGTTCCCGACCTCCATCGACTTGGCGACCTGCCCCTTCTCCCGGGCGTCGCTGAGTTTCTTGTCTGTCGGTTCTTCTGTTTTGGAGTCCTGGTCCTGGTCCTCGGCCATCGCCGCTCCCCCCGGTCAGGGCCGCAACAGGCCGACGAGCTGATCCTCGAAATGGGTCAGCCAGAACAGCATGAGGGCGGAGAGGCTGAGGCTCAGCATCAGCGAACCGATGGCGATCTGGATCGGCAGGCCGACGAAGAAGACCTGCACCTGCGGCACCAGCCGCGCCACCAGACCGAGCCCGAGATAGAAGAGGAAGCCGATGACGAAGAAGGGCACGGCGAGCTGCACCCCGATGGCGAAGCTGGTGTTCACCGTCTGGGCCAGATGCTCCGTCGCGTCCCCCAGCGGCAGCCCGTCCGCCGGGCTGAACAGGGTGTAGCTGTCCACCACCGCCAGGATCAGCATGTGATGCAGATCCGTGGCGAAGATGACGACCACCGCACCGATGCCCAGCAGCGCACCGATCGGATTGCCCGGCGCCGCCAGCGCCGGGTTGAACGCCTGCGCCGCGGCGAGGCCGAGCTGGTTGGCGATGAGGAAGCCGCCCGTCTCCAGTGCGGTCAGCAGCACCCGCGCGAGGGTGCCGATGAAGAGGCCGACCAGGATCTCGCTCACCACGAGCGCCGCCAGCTCGGCCGGGGCCGACGGCTCGGGCGGCAGGTACTGGCGCACCACCGGCGTCACCACCGCCGCCACGACGAGCGCGAACAGCAGCCGGATGCGGGCGGAGATGGCCTGCTCCCCGATCGCGGGGATGATCATGAAGGCGGCGGCCAGCCGCACGAACACCAGCAGGAAGGCGAAGACCGAACCGCCGACGAACGCCGCGAGGTCCATCCCCCACCCCGCCTCAGCCGCCGGAGCCGATGGCGACGATCTTGTCCGCGATCCCTTCCATGAAGGAGCGCAGGTGCCCCAGCATGAACGGCATCAGGAACACCATCGCCGCGAACATGATGACGATCTTCGGCACGAAGGTGATGGTCTGCTCCTGGATCTGGGTCAGCGCCTGGAACAGCGAGATCACGAGACCGACGACGAGGCCGATCAGCATCAGCGGGCCGCCGACGATGACGACGACGAGAAGCGCCTCGCGCCCGATGGCGATGACATCCGCATCCGTCACGGCCCTGCCCCGTCCGTCAGATCGGCATCCGGAGGATTTCCTGGTACGCGGTGATGACCCGGTCGCGGACGTTCACCACCGCCTGGAGCGTGACCTCGGCATTGCTCACCGCGGTCACGACATCGGCCAGATCCGCCTTGCCGACGATGCCCTCGATGCTCTTCTGCTCGCCGAGTTTCATCGTGTCGATCGACTCCTCCGCCGCGTGGCGCAGCAGGTCGCCGAAGGACTCGCCCTCCTCGGCGGGGGTCTTCATGCCGGGCTTGAGGCCCTGGACGGCGGCGTTCGCGTAGGCGGCGGCGGCGCTGGTGAAGGGAACGGCCATGCTCGGTCACTCCTGCGGGAAAGCCTGCGCGCCTAGCTGCGCAGAAGCTCGATGGTACGGGTCAGCATCTGGCGCGTCGTGTCGATCACGTTGAGGTTGGCCTCATAGGACCGCTGTGCTTCGCGCATGTCCATGGATTCGACCAGCGAATTGACGTTGGGCGTGAGCACGTAGCCCTCGGCGTCGGCGCTGGGGTGGCCGGGATCGTAGCGGCGCTGGAAGTCGCTGCGGTCCACGTCGATCTTCTTCACCTTCACGGTGGGCATGCCCAGCTCGCGGTTCAGCACGTTCTGGAACAGCACCACCTTGCGCCGGTAGGGCAGATCGCCCGGCGTCGGCGCCGTGGAGTTGGCGTTGGCGAGGTTCTCCGCGATCACGCGCAGGCGGGTGCCCTGCACCTTCAGGCCGGCGGCGGAGAGCGACAGGGTGTTCATCAGGTCCATGGGTCAGTCTCCCGTCGTGCCCGTTACTGCCCGCCACGGCCGAGCGCCGTCTTCAGCATGGCGATCTGCTTGCGGTAGATGTTCGTGACGCCCTGGAACTCGATCGCGTTCTGGCCCAGCTTCGTCATCTGCTCCTCCAGCACCACGGCGTTGCCGTCGGGCGCCGTCTCGTAGGTGGCGCGCTGGCGGCCGTCCTTGAAGGGCCGGTCCCGGGGCAGGGTGCCGGCCATGTGCATCGGGTTCGTCTGCGCGATCTCCATCCGGCCGCTCTCGCGCAGCTCCTTGCGGAAATCGAAGGCCACAAGGTCCTGGGGTTTGTAGTCGGGCGTGTCGGAGTTGGCGACGTTCTGCGCCAGAACGCCCTGGCGCTGGCTGTGCCAGGCCATCTTCTCCGAAATGAGCTTGAACAGGCCGATCTTGTTCAGGTCCATGACACCCTTCCCTGCCCGACTTGGCTTGCACCGGACTTGGTTCCCGCCTCACTGGCAAGCAAGAACCGTGCCTGGATACCGACCCTGCCGGTCACCTTCATGCATCCCGGTGCCCGGTCCGGCCGGCGGCATGACGCGGAATGCATAAAATTGAATCTATCTTTTCCTATCATACTCCACCCATAGGGTTAAGAGTTGGAAAACCGTGACCCGGCCGGGGCAACCCGCAGGGTTTACCGGGGGGAAGGATTTGTTAAGCTGCGCCGCGCAGGATCGGCCCGCCACGGCGCGCGCCCTGCATGAAACCGTCGCCGTGAGCCCGCATCCGTGAGCCTGTCGCCTTGAGCCAGCCGGAGACACCGCCGCGCCGTCCCGTCGCCGTCGCCCTGAGGCACCAGCCGGGCGGCGAGTCGCTGCCGCGCATCGTCGCCAGCGGACACGGGGCCGTGGCCGAACAGATCCTGGAGATGGCCTTCGCCGCCGGGGTCAAGGTGCGCGAGGACGCCGATCTGGCGGAAATCCTGTCCGCCCTGGACCTGGACAGCGAAATCCCCCTGGAAGCGATTGCCGCCGTGGCGGAAATCCTTGCCTACGTCTACCGGGCGAACGGCACGACGCCGGGCGCGCCGGCCCCGACCGGAAAGGCCGCGCCATGACCGGGACCCCGCCCCCCGCCCCGCCCCCTGCCTCGCCTGAGGAGATCGCCGCGGCACTTTCCGAGCTGCGCACCGTGCTGGAGCGCAGCGCCGGGCTGGTGCGCCAGCGCGATCTGGTCGATCTGGCCGGGCTGGAGACGGAGGCGCGCCAGCTCCTGGATGCCGCCGTGGCCCTGCCGCCGGCGCACGCCCGCCTGCTGCTGCCCTTCCTTGAGGAGGTGCTGGCGGCCCTGGAGGGCGTGCAGGCGGCGCTGACCGAGACCCACGGCGAGACGCTGGGCGGGGCCGAGCCGGCCAGCCGCCGCATGCGTGCCGTCGCCGCCTACCGCAAGCCGGAAGAAGCCTGATGCCGCGTCCCCCTTCCCGCCCGCCCGCGGGCGTCCCCGGAGCCTGAGCATGGACGCGACGAGCTATCTGCGCTTCATCGTGGCCCTGGTCTTCGTGCTGGCCCTGATCGGCGTCTTCGGCCTGCTGCTGCGCCGGTTCGGCCCGGGGGCCGGGCTGGTGGCGCGGGCCCGGGGCGACCGGCGGCTGGCCGTCGTCGAGGTGCTGCCGCTGGACGCCAAGCGCCGGCTGGTGCTGGTGCGCCGCGACGGGGTGGAGCATCTGCTGCTGCTGGGGGCCGCCACGGACCTGGTGGTGGAGGGCGGACTGCCCGCCGCCCCGCCGCCGCCGCAACCGGCGACGCAGCCGAAACCGCCGTCCCTGGCGTTCCGCGAGGCGCTGGCACGGGTCCGGGGCGAACCGGCCCGGACCGGCGGAACAGCAGGCGGACCAGCCGACGGGAACGGGGCCTGAGCATGCGCATCCTGCCCCCGCCGAAGACGCTGCTCTGGCTGCTGCTGCCGGTCGCCCTGGGCGGCCTTCTCCTGCTGCTGACGGGACCCGCCGCGGCGCAGAACTTCCAGCTCGACCTGGGCGAGCAGAGCGGCACCGCGACCGGCCGGATCATCCAGCTCGTCGCGCTGCTGACGGTGCTGTCGCTGGCGCCCAGCATCCTGATCATGATGACCTGCTTCGTGCGCATCGTGATCGTGCTGTCGTTCCTGCGCTCGGCCATGGGCACGCAGCAGGTGCCGCCGAACCAAGTGCTGGTCAGTCTCGCCCTGTTCCTGACCTTCTTCATCATGGCGCCGGTGATGCAGGAGTCCTACGCCAACGGCATCCGGCCCCTGATCAATGAGGACATCGACGAGCTGACGGCGTTCAACCGCGCGGTGGAGCCGTTCCACGGCTTCATGATGAAGCATGTGCGCGAGCGCGACCTGCAGCTCTTCCTCGACATCGCCAAGACGGGGCCGGTGGCCGACCCCAAGGACGTGCCGCTCCAGGTGGTGATCCCGGCCTTCATGCTGTCGGAGCTGAAGCGGGCCTTCGAGATCGGCTTCCTGGTCTTCGTGCCGTTCCTGGTCATCGACATGGTGGTGGCGTCGGTGCTGATGTCGATGGGCATGATGATGCTGCCCCCGACCCTGATCGCCCTGCCGTTCAAGGTGATCTTCTTCGTCCTGGTGGACGGCTGGTATCTGATCGTCGGCAGTCTGGTGCAGAGCTTCGGCACGACCTGACCCGGCCCTGGCGCCGTCCGGCCCCAGGGTCCGCGGCAGCCGGGCCGGGTCAGTTCAGCCCGGCGGGAGCCGGGGGCGTATCGGCGGCGGGCGGGGTCGCGGCCTGCTGGCGGGTGCGGTAGACGTCCAGGAAGCTGCGGAACATGTCGATCTCCGCGATGCGGGACCGGATCGTCGCTGCATCGACCAGCCCCGCCGCCTCGTCCGGACGGGTCAGCACGCGGAAGGCCGTGGCGTCGGCCGTCTTTTCCATCGCCGGGCCGAACTGGTCGCGGATCTGGCGCAGGCCGGCATCGTCCTGTGCCAGCGCCAGGGCCACGGCCCGGTTGATGACCAGCCGCGACTGCTCGGCCGGCAGTTCCGCGCCCGCCGCGGGGGGCGGGCCGATCAGATCGGCCAGGGCCGCGGCGGCGGCCGGCCACTGCTTGTCGCGCCAGGCGACGTCGATGCGCAGCAGCTTGGCCGGGCGCGAGCCGTCGGCGGCGAGCAGGCCCACCGCCTCGGACCCACGGCCCAGGTCGGCCAGGGCACGGGCGCGCAGCAGCCGGCGCTCCTCCGCCAGTGCGGCGGGCAGGTCCGGCATCTCACTGGCGTCCAGAGTCGCCAGCGCCTTGTCCGGCTTGCCGTCCAGCAGCCGGATGCCGGCCGCGCGGGTGCCGACCTGCGCCTTCTCCGTTCCGGCCAGCCGGTACTGCACCTGATGTTCCAGCAGCTCCGCCGCGCGGTCCAGCAGGTCGATCTCGACCAGACGTTCCGCCAGCCGGCGGATGACGAGGTCGCCGTCGGGGCCGGGCGGGGTCAGCTCGCGGTACTGTTCGTAGAGCGCCAGCGCCTCCAGCGGCGGCATCGACGCCGCCCCGTCCTGGACGAACAGGTTGGCGAAGATGTCCGACATCCGCTTGGCGATCTCCGCCGCCTGCGGGCTGTCGGGATAGAGGGTGATGGCGCGCTTGAGCGTGTCGAAGGCGGCCGGGTACTGCTTCGCCAGGGCGTGAACCTCGCCCAGCCGGCGCTGGATCTCCAGCTCCAGGTCGTCGCCGCGCCAGGCGAAGCGCAGCTTCTCCATCTCCTCCGCCGCCTTCTCCGGAGGCAGCTTGCCGGTGGCGAGGCGCAGGTCGATCAGGTCCTTGGTGGCGCGGGTCCGGTACAGCCGGTCGTTGGAGGCGGCCGCCTTCTCCCAGGCATCCTCTGCCTTCTTGTCATCGCCCTGCTTGTGCGCCAGCTCGCCCGCGAAATAGTGGAAGGCGGCGGCGCGCGGGCCGTCGTCGGCGCCGCGGCGGTCCAGCCGGTCGATCAGCCGTCCCGCCGTATCGAGATCGCCCTGGCGCAGCGCCGCATCCACGGCCAGCAGGGCAAGCCGGGAGAAGAAGGGCTCCGGATAGTCGCGCAGCAGGCGCGCCTGCCGGGCGAAGAGCGTCGCCGCCCGGTCCCACTCCCCCTTCTCCGCATGCGCGGCGGCTTGCCAGAGGTCGGCATCGGGCTCGCCCACCAGACTGCGGGAGGAAAGGTCGGCGATGGCCCCGTCCGGGTCGCCCGCCAGCGCCCGGGCGGCACCGCGCACCGCCAGGAACTCGGCGCGGCGGTCCAGATCGGGCTGTTCCTCCAGGATCAGGTCCAGCAGGCCGAGCGCCTCCGCCCCCCAGCCGTTGGCGAGGTAGAAGCGGGCCAGCTTCAGGCGCTCGCGGCCGCGGTTGCCGGGCGGGGCCGCCACCAGCTCCTGCCAGAGATCCTGACGGCGCCGGATGTAGTTCTGCGGCGGCACCTGCCCCCAGGCCGCATAGTCGTAGAGCCGCTCCGGCTCCGCCGGGGGGGGCGGCAGGGCGGCGGCGATATCCTCCGGCGGGGAGAGGCGCAGACCGCCGGGCACGGTGATCTCCACCCCCTCCCGCACCGGCTGCACCAGAAGCTGGTCGTTGACCGGGCGCACGACGATGCCCTGAGCCGAAGGCAGGATCTGCGCGTCGGCCAGACGCAGCGGCACCGGCATGTTCTGCCCGGCCACCGGAAGCGGCACGACCTTGAGGGTGTCCCCGACGACGGGATCGTTGAAGTCGATCACCCGGGCGGCGTCCGGGACCTTCAGCACCAGCCGCGGTCCCAGCGCGAAATCCGGCTCCGCATCGGCGGGAATCCCGTCGCCGGGGGCGGGCTGCGCCTCCGGACGGGCCAGGACGACGCGCCAGACCGTGCCCTCCTTCTCCACCCGCGGGGTCAGGATGACGGGATGGGTGAGGCGGAAACCGCCACCCTCGGCATGGCTGACGGGCTCGATGGCGCCGGTCAGGCCCTGCACCGCCGCAGGCGCGGTGCCGGGCGGCACCGGACGGTCGAACAGGATGTAGAGCCAGCCGGCCCGCTCGAACACGGCCGCCGCCGTCGGGGCCTGCGGATCGAAGGCGACGATGACGGGGGCCGCCTCGACCGCCGCCACGGGCTCGGCAGGTGCCGGGGGGGCTGCGGGCGGCGCCCCGGCCGGAAGCGGGGCCGGCGCAGGCTGGGGCGATTCGGGTTGGGCCGGCGCAGGCTGGGCGGGTGCAGGCGGCCCCCCTGCCGGCGGGGTTGCGGCGGGGGTGCCGCCCTGGGCCGCGGCCCGCTGCTGGCTGAGCTGCCAGAGCGGCGCACCCTCGGCCTGCCGGCGCTCCTCCTCCGTCCGCGGCGGACGGGCGGAGGGGGAGCGGGCAGAGGGCGAAAGGGCAGAGGGCGGAAGGGCAGAGGGCGGGAGGGGAGCAGGCTGGCCGGCCGGCCCGGCAGCCGGCGCCGGTGCAGAAGACGGGGCGGGTGCAGGGGACGGACTGGCGGTCTGTGCGCCGGGGGCCGGCGTCGGGGCCTCCCTGGCCGGCCGGGGGGACGGCGGAGCCGCGGGCGGCGCTTCCGCGACAGCCGGGGCCGCCGCCGCGGGCGACGGACCGGCGATGTCCACCACGACACGGGCACCGCTGCGGAAGTCCTTCAGCGTGGCGTCGGCAGCGACGGTGAAACGGACGGCAAGGCCGGGCGTATCGGAAACCTGGGCCAGCCCCTGCACCCGCGGAGGATTGATCCGGCGGGCCTGGGCGAAGTCGGCCCGCGCGGCCCGGTCGAAGCGCAGCGTCACCTGCGTGCCGTCGCGTTCCACACGGTAGCCGACATCGGACGGCCAGTCGAACACCAGCCGGGTATAACCGGGATGGATGCCGGCCCGGACAGCCACGCGCGGCAGGGGGGCCGGAGCCGTGGCGGGCGCCTGTTGTGCCGGAGGCTGGGCGGCCGGCGCCGCGGAACCCGGCTGTGCCGGCTGGGCGAACGCCTCCGTTCCGGCCAGCAGCGCGAGCACGGACGCCAGGGTGGTCAGCCGGGTCTGCAACGGAGGCCGCCGCATCAGCGCATCCCCCCATGCTCGGCGACGATCACGTCAACCCGGCGGGCGAGGCGCATCCGCTCCGCCACCGGCAGGAACGGCGCCGTCTCCGGGAACTGGGCGTCGGCCTGTCCGCGCACGGTGATGGCGCGGAGATAGCCCGCGCCGTGCAGGGCATCCGCAACCGCCTGGGCGCGGGCCAGCGACAGTTCCCAGTTCGACGGCCAACGGCTGCCCGCGGGCCGCGGATCGGTATGCCCCACCACCTCCAGCGCATTGCCGATGTTGCCCGCCACGCCCCCCAGCACGAACAGCGCCCTGAGCCCCGCGGGCGACAGGGCGGCATCGCCGGGGGCGAACAGCAGGTCGGCCGGCAGCGCCAGCACCAGCCGGCCGTCGCGCCGGGTGATGAGGACCTGCGCCAGTTCTGGATGCCCGGCCATCTGCGTCTCGAAGACCCGGCCGAGATAGCCGAGGTCGATGGCCTGCTCCCGGTTCAGCCTGTCCACGTTGAAGGCCGCCTCCGGGGCCGCCTCCCCCTCGGCCCGCACGGCAAGGTCGCCATGCAGCCCGCCGGCAAGGGCGCGGTAACGCGGGTCCGCCGGGTCCGACATGGCGTAGAGCATGACGAAGAAGGTCAGCATCAGGCAGACCAGATCCGTGAAGCTCACCAGCCAGGCCCGCCCCGACGCGGTCCGGCGCGACGGCAGCAGGGCGAGCAGACGCATCGCGCCGTTCATGGCGCACCATCCGCACCGGCGGTCAGGCGCACGGCCGGCGCCGCAGGATCGTGGATGCGGAAGAGGAATCGCAGCTCGCCCGCCGGGCGCCCCGGCTCGATCCCGATGGAGAGCGCCGCCGCGGGCGCGCCCTGGCCGACCAGCCCGCGGGCCAGAGCACCGACGCGGGCGACCTCGCCCACCGGACCGCGCCCCGCCGGATTGCCGGGCGCGACCAGGGCATCCGTGCGGACCTGCACACCCGCGGGCCGCGGCGCCAGCACGTCGGCGATGCGGTGGACCAGCCCCGCCCGCTCCGGCCGGAAGGACAGCGTACCGGGGGTGAAGAGATCGTCCGCGCCCAGCGTCACCAGCAGGGTGCTTCCGTCGGCCGGAGCCTCCAGCTTGGCGAGCGGGATCTCCGCCTGGAACAGATCGCCCAGATCACGCAGGGCGCGCGAGGCGTCCGCCAGCGCCGCCTCCCGGTCATGGTCACCCTGACGGCCGCTGAGACTGGTCCGCAGCGAGAAGGCACGGTCCACGCTCTCCAGCACCTGTCCGGCCCGCCGCTCGTCGAAACTGGCCAGCGAGGTCAGCAGGATGAAGAAGGCGAGCAGAAGGATGAACAGGGCCAGGTAGAGCAGCATGCCGCCGCCCCCGTCGTCCTGATCCGCGGCGTTGTCGCCCCCGGACAGCATGAGCGCCGCCCCGGTCAGTCGAACAGGCTGTCGATGAAGGACTGGTCCACGCCCTGGCCGGAAAGCTGCGGCCCGTGCAGCAGGAACTTGTCCTCGTCGTCCTTCTTCACTTCCTCGACCACGTTGGGATGGCGGCGCTGCACCTCCTCCCCGAAGGCCAGCAGCAGCGCCTCGACCTTCGCCTCGATGTGCTTGAGCGCGCGCACCACCTTGGAGATGCGCTGGCCCGTGATGTCCTGGAAGTTGCACGCCTCGTAGATGCCGGTGGTGATCGTCATCAGCCGGTTCGAAACCTCGCCCGGCACCTCGCCCGACATGGCCATGATCTGGTCGCAGGCGTCCATGATTCGGTTGGTCGCCTCCTCCGTGTGGCCGACGACGGCATCAAGCTCGTCCGTGGCGCGGGGGATGTGCTCCTCGTGGATGTCGGTCGGCCGGATGGCCGCGATTTCCTTCTTGGCGTTGTTGATGTAGCGCGCCAGCGCCTCCAGCTCCGAATAGAGCTTCACCTCCGTCTGGCTGATGTCACCGCCCATCGAGGCGACGACGGAGGAGACGATCTCGGCGACCTCCTCACGGGTCAACGGCTGGCCGGCCTGGGTACGGGCGGAGTCCAGGCGCTCCTGGAGAACGGGGTCGGAAGCACGGATCATGGATCACCTCACCCAAGCGCGGTAACGGCCCGCGCGGCCATGCGGATACTGGACGGGAACCTGCGCACGCATTTTGCGGTCACTCCGGCAGGCTCGGCAGTTTCTTGCGGTCGGCCAGCATGATCGTCACCTCCTGCGCCCGCTTGGGGTCCATCGAGGCGAGGATCGGTGCGGCCTTGGTCTCCTTCATGCGGCTGAGCACGTTCAGCAGCACGGTATCGTCCAGCGCCTCGAAGATGGCGGCGGCTTCCTTCGGCTTCATCGTCTCGTAGATCTTGACGATGCTGTCGAGCTGGGCCTGCTGCTCCTCGTTCACGGTCCGCAGCAGGGCCTGGATCTCCCCGCGCAGGGTCTGGAGTTCGCCGATCTTCTGGTCGAGGCGCCGTTCCGCGACCTGCAACAGCGCCTCGCGCTGGTCGAGGTCGCGCGAACGCTGGTCGAGCTGTTCGCGCCGGTCCTGGAGGCGCTGGAGGATCTCCAGCTCCGAGGGCGTGAAGGTCTGGCCCGGCGGGGCAGAGGGTGCCTCGGGGGCGGCCGGCGGGGCGGACTCCGGGGCTGCCGGCTGTGCCGTGCCCTGCCCGGCCGTCTCCGCCGGCTTCGCCTGTCCGGCGTCGGCCACCTGGGTGCGGGTCTCCCGCGGCAGGCCGCCCGACGTGCCGGGATCGGCGACGGAGGACGCGATCTCCGGAAAGGCGGTGCCGGAGGCGACGGAGGTCCAGATGTCCACGACCCGCGCCCCCAGCAGCAGGACCGCGGCAAAGATCGTCAGCGGCAACAGCCGGAAGCGCGCGAACAGGCTGCGCGGCGGCGGCTTCGGCGCCGCGGCCGGCTTGCCCCCGCGGCGCGGTGCGGCCTTGGCGCGCGCCGGCGGCGGAGGGGGGGAACGGCGGGAGAGCGGGGCGGAGGTCATTGCCGCATGTTCTCCAGCGCCTGCAGCAGCTCACGCTCCGCCTTGGAGCGCGGTTCCGCGCCGCTGGCCGGAGCCGGGGCCGGGGCCGGGGCGGACGGCATGGCCGGGGCGGGCATCGGTTCATCCGCCGCAGCCGACGGCGGCGGCACCGGGCGGGCCTGCGGCGGCCGGGGCTGGGCCGGGCGCGGCGGCATGGCGACAGGAGCCGGCGCCGGCGCGGGGCGGACGGCGGCAGGCGGCATGGTGGCGGGAGCGATGGCCTGACGGGCGCGGCCCGAGGCCACCTCCAGCCGGTTGGCCAGCCCGTCGGCCGCCTGCACGATGATCTCCAGCTCCTCCTTCAGGGTCTGGGCCCGGTCCAGCAGGGACTGGAGATGCTCGCCGGATTCGCCGGCGGCCTTGCGCATGCCGCGCACGCTGGCGTCGGCCTGGGCCGTGGCCTCGGCAAAGCCCTTGACCAGCCCCTCCAGCTCGGCCCGACTGTCCTTGACGGCGGAGAGCTGGCGGTTGAGGCGGACGGCATAGACGATGGTGGCGACCAGAAGCCCGATCACGACCACGTCCAGCAGCAGGGAAAGAAGGCCAGACATCATGGCTGCTGCTCCGGCTTGGGGGCTTCGCGGTCGATACGCACGGCGATGTTGCCGCCCTTGCGGCCCATGCGGCCGAGGAACATGGGAACGTCGCCGCAGCGCAGTTCGATGGTGTCGTCCGGGGCCACGTTCAGCAGCACGCGGCTGCCGATGCGCCAGTTCAGGACGTCGTAGAGGGACAGGGTGATTTCGTCGAGCACGGCGGAAAGATGCACGTCGGTCATCCACAGCTCACTGGCGAGGTGCGTCTCCCAGATGCTGTCACGTCCGAATTTCTCGCCCATGAACATCTGGAGCAGCAGCTCGCGCACCGGCTCCAGCGTCGCGTAGGGGATCAGCAGTTCCAGCCGGCCGCCGCGGTCCTCCATGTCGATGCGCAGCTTGACCAGCACGGCGGCGTTGGCCTGGCGCGCGATGGTGGCGAAGCGGGGATTGGTCTCCAGCCGGTCGAAGCGGAAGGTGACGGGCGAGAGCGGATCGAAGGCGGCCGACAGGTCGGAGAGCACGACATGGACCATGCGCTCGACCAGATTGCGCTCGATGGTCGTGTAGGGCCGCCCCTCGATGCGCATCGCCGCGGTGCCGCGCCGGCCGCCCAGCAGCACGTCCACGATCGAGTAGATCAGCGCCGAATCGATGACCATCAGGCCGTAATTGTCCCACTCCTCCGCCTTGAACACGGCCAGCATCGCGGGCAACGGAATGGAGTTCAGGTAATCGCCGAAGCGCACCGAGCTGATCTGGTCCAGCGACACCTCCACGTTGTCGGAGGTGAAGTTGCGCAGGCTGGTGGACATCATGCGCACGAGGCGGTCGAACACCACCTCCAGCATGGGCAGGCGTTCGTAGTTGACGAGCGCCGAGTTCACCAGCGCCATGACGCCGGTATTGTCGCCGTCGCCGGCGCCGTCCCGGTCGAAGCCGAGCAGGCTGTCGATCTCGTCCTGGTTCAGGACGCGGGTCGCCCCGCCCCCGCCGCCCATCTCGCCGAAGCTGTCGTCGCCACCGCCCCCGCCGCCCTCGTCCGCGAGGGCGGCCCACTCGGCAGCCATACGCTCTTCTTCGCTAAGCTCCGGACCCGCCATGGTTACCCCTCGCCCCCCGGCATCACTGTACCAGAATTTCCTGGATCAGCACGTCCTGCACGCGTGTGGGGTAGGCCGCGGTATTGACCCGCATCAGGAGTTCTTCACGCAGACGGTAGACGCCGGCCGACCCGTTCAGGTCGTCCACCCGCAACTCACGCAGATAGACCTGGAAGGTGTCGGTGATGCGCGGCAGCACCGCGGTCACGGCCGGCACGTCCAGGGCCGAGCACAACTCCAGCTTGATGTTGAGCTTCAGGAACTGCGGGCGCCGTTCCTTGGTGTTGAGGTTGACCAGGACGTCGGGGAAATCGACGAAGGCCGGCGGTCCCTTGCACTCGGCGGGGGGAGCGGCATGCGTCTCCTCCTCCTCGGCATGTTCCTCGTCCCCCTTGTGCAGGATACCGGAGAAGACGACGCCGGCAGCCGCGGCACCGATCACCAGGATCGGCAGCACGATGAAAAGGACGATCTTCTTGCCGCTGAGCTTCTTGCGCGGGAGTTCCTGTTCGGTTCCGCCGCCATCCGTTTCGATGGCCGTCATGGCGTCTTCGTCCCCTCCTGGCCCCGATACGCGCGTCCCCGCCTCCGGGTAAAAGCGCGTACCACAAAAGACCGCGCACCCGCGCGGTAATCCGTTTTAATCATGGGGTGGTTAACAAGGGCTTTCAACAATTTCCAGGCCCCTGCTGCGAAGAAGTATGAGGCGGGAGTCCGCCCCGGGCGCCACCGGCACCTTCCCGCAGACACCCCCGGGCCCCCTCTGCACCAGCATAAGGAGAATTGGTAGCGGAACCGTTACAGTGCGGGGACGGCCATGGCGACTCCGCCGCCATTGTGCATCGCAGCTTAACCGCCCCCGCCGTTGGTGGTAGGCTTTCCCGGCCCAGGGTCCCCGCGAGGGGCTGGATCATCAAGGGGGACGGGCATGGGAATCCACGTCGCGCTGAACCACCGGACGGTCTACCGGTACGACAGGCGGATTTCCCTGGGGCCGCAGATCGTGCGGCTGCGCCCGGCGCCGCACTGCCGCACGCCGATCCTCTCCTACTCGCTGAAGGTCACGCCGAAGCAGCACTTCCTGAACTGGCAGCAGGACCCGCAGTCGAACTGGCTGGCGCGCTTCGTCTTCCCGGAGAAGACGACCGAGTTCACGCTGGAGGTGGACCTCGTGGCCGACATGGCGGCCATCAACCCGTTCGACTTCTTCCTGGAGCCGCAGGCCGAGCGCTTCCCCTTCGTCTACGAGCCGTGGCTGCACCGGGAGCTGCGCCCCTTCCTGGAGACGGAAGAGCCGGGGCCGCTGCTGACGCGGCTGCTCGCCACCATCGACCGGGCGAGCCAGCCGACCGTGGGCTTCCTGGTCGGGCTGAACCAGCGGCTGCAGGAGGCGATCCGCTACGTCATCCGGCTGGAACCGGGGGTGCAGAACTGTGAGGAGACGCTTGCGCGGGGCAAGGGCTCCTGCCGCGACAGCGCCTGGCTGCTGGTGCAGGTGCTGCGGCACCTGGGGCTGGCCGCCCGTTTCGTCTCCGGCTACCTGATCCAGCTCACCCCCGACGTGAAGCCGCTGGAAGGGCCGGAGGGGCCGTCGGCCGACTTCACCGACCTGCACGCCTGGACCGAAGTCTACCTGCCCGGCGCCGGCTGGATCGGGCTGGACCCGACCTCCGGCCTGCTGGCGGGCGAAGGGCACATCCCGCTGGCGGCGACGCCCGACCCGGCCAGCGCGGCACCCGTCGCCGGAGGGCTGGACGCCTGCGAGGTGTCGTTCGAGCACCACATGCAGGTGACCCGCATCCGCGAGCAGCCGCGGGTCACCAGACCCTATGCACCCGAGCAGTGGGCCGCCATCGACGCGCTGGGCCGCCGCATCGACCGCGACCTGGCCGATGGCGACGTGCGCCTGACCATGGGCGGGGAACCGACCTTCGTCGCCATCGACGACATGGACGGGGCGGAATGGACGGTGGCGGCGCAGGGGCCGACGAAGCGGCTGCTGGGCGGCGACCTGATCCGCCGGCTGAAGACCCGCTTCGGCCCCGGCGGCGTGCTGCATTTCGGCCAGGGCAAGTGGTATCCGGGCGAAAGCCTGCCGCGCTGGGCCCTGCATCTCTGGTGGCGGCGCGACGGCGATGCGCTGTGGACCCACGCCGAGTACCAGGCCGACGAGCGCCGCGACTACGGTTTCGGCCTTGCCGAGGCCGAGCGGTTCATGGCGGCGCTGGCCGCACGGCTGGGCGTCCCGGTGGACTACGCGCGGGCGACCTACGAGGACCCCTGGCACCATCTCCGCCAGGAGCGGGCACTTCCGGTGAATGTCGATCCCACCGACTCCCGCCTGGACGACCCGGAGGAGCGGGCGCGGCTGGCGCGGGTGTTCGAGCGCGGCCTCGACACCCCCATCGGCTTCGCCCTGCCGCTGAACCGCCGGCATGAGGCGCACGGCCCGGTCTGGCTGTCCAGCCCGTGGCCGACGCGCAGCGACCGGCTGTTCCTGGTGCCCGGCGACAGCCCCGTGGGCTACCGGCTGCCGCTGGGCAGCCTGCCCTGGGTGGCCCCCGACGACCGCCCCTGGTCCTGGGAGCAGGACCCGTTCGACGACCGCGCCCCCCTGCCCGCGCACGCCGATCTGGCTCAGCGCGCCGAGCTGAAGGGCCGGACGGAGCCCGTCCACCGCGGCGGCCCCATCCGCATGGCCGACGTGCGCGACGGCGCGCGCGCTTCGGAGGACCGCATCCCGGACCGGGGCGAGAGCGCCTGGTGGGTGGTGCGGACGGCCCTGTGCGTGGAGCCGCGCGACGGGCGCCTCTACGTCTTCCTGCCGCCCACCGGCGTCCTGGAGGACTGGGTCGAGCTGCTGGCCGCCGTCGAGGCGACGGCGGTGGCACTGGACCTGCCGGTGGTGCTGGAAGGCTATCCGCCGCCGAAGGACCCGCGCCTGAACGGCATCGCCGTGACGCCGGACCCCGGCGTGATCGAGGTCAACATCCATCCCGCCCACGACTGGGACGAGCTGGCCCGGACCACGACGGCGCTCTACGAGGATGCGCGGCAGAGCCGGCTGGGCACGGAGAAGTTCGCGCTGGACGGCCGGCATGTCGGCACCGGCGGCGGCAACCACATCGTCGTGGGCGGGGCGACGCCGGCGGACAGCCCGTTCCTGCGCCGGCCGGACCTGCTGCGCTCGCTGCTGACCTACTGGCAGAACCACCCCGCCCTGTCCTACCTGTTCTCCGGCCTGTTCATCGGGCCGACCAGCCAGCACCCGCGGGTGGACGAGGCCCGGCACGACAGCCTGTATGAACTGGAGATCGCCTTCGGCGTGCTGGACGGGGCCGGGCCGGACTGCCCGCCCTGGCTGGTGGACCGGGCGCTGCGGCACCTGCTGGTGGACGTGCAGGGCAATACCCATCGCACCGAATTCTGCATCGACAAGCTCTATTCGCCGGACAGCGCGACCGGCCGGCTGGGCCTGCTGGAGCTGCGCAGCTTCGAGATGCCGCCGCACGCGCAGATGAGCCTCGTGCAGCAGTTGCTGCTGCGCGCGTTGATCGGCTGGTTCTGGCGCGAGCCCTGGCGGGCCCGGCTGGTGCGCTGGGGCACGGAGCTGAACGACCGCTGGATGCTGCCGCATTTCGTGATCCAGGACATGCAGGACGTGGTGGCCGACCTGCGCGCCGCAGGCTACGGCTTCGAGGAGTCCTGGTTCGCGCCGCACACCACCTTCCGCTTCCCGGTGATCGGGCAGGTCAGCCACCGCGGCCTGACGCTGGAACTGCGCACGGCGCTGGAACCCTGGCACGTCCTGGGCGAGGAACCGGGTGGTGGCGGCACCGTGCGCTATGTGGACAGCTCGCTGGAGCGGGTGCAGGTGCGCCTGACCGGAGCCCCCGGCGAGCGCTACGCCGTCGCCTGCAACGGCCGCCGGGTGCCGCTGCGCCCCACCGGCACGGAGGGCGAGGCCGTGGCCGGCGTGCGCTTCCGCGCCTGGCAGCCGCCCAACTGCCTGCACCCGACGATCGGGGTGCATGCGCCCCTGGTCTTCGATATCCTGGACACCTGGACGGGCCGGTCGATCGGCGGCTGCACCTACCATGTGGCGCATCCGGGGGGACGCAACTTCACCACCTTCCCGGTCAACGCCAACGAGGCGGAGGGCCGTCGGCTGGCGAGATTCTTCCCGTTCGGGCACACGCCGGGGCCGATGAGCGTTCCTGCCGGGACGCCCAATCCCGATTTCCCCCTGACGCTGGATCTCCGCCTTGGCTGATCCCGCCGCGATGCTGCCCCAGGTCGCCGTCTCCCGCCCGGAGGCGCAGCCCTCCCTGTTCGGGGAGGCGGACGCGCCGGGCTACGGTGCCGGCACCGTCTGGGACGAGATGGTCACCGGCACGGGCCGGCTGCGTCCGCACTGGCAGGGCTTCTTCTCCGCGCACGGCCCGTTCGCGCCGGAGGTGATGGCGCAACGCTGGGAGGCAGCGCGGCGGCTGCTGTTCCAGAACGGGGTGACCTACAACCTGTACGGCGACGGTGGCGACGCCCAGGGACACGAGCGGCCCTGGCCGCTGGACCCGATCCCGCTGCTGCTGCCGGCGGAGGAGTGGCGCGCCATCGCCGACGGCGTGATGCAGCGCGCCCGCCTGCTGGAGACCGTGCTGGCCGATCTCTACGGCGGCCAGTCGCTGGTGCGCGGCGGCGTCATCCCGGCCGCCCTGCTGCACGCCGATCCCGGCTTCCTGCGCGCCTGCCACGGGGTGGAGCCGCCCGGCGGGGTGCGGCTGGTGCTCTACGCCGCCGATCTGGTGCGCGGTGGCGACGGCGTCTGGCGCGTGCTGGCCAGCCGCACCCAGTCCCCGACCGGGGCCGGCTATGCGCTGGAGAACCGGGTCATCCTGAGCCAGACGCTGCCGGATGTCTTCCGCGCCTGCAACGTGGACCGGCTGGCCCCCTTCTTCGAGGCGCTGCGCGACACGCTGGTGCGGATCGCCCCGCGCGCCTCCGGTCCCGACGGGACGCCGCGGGCCGTGCTGCTGACCCCCGGCCCCCTGAACGAAGCCTATTTCGAGCATGCCTATCTGGCCCGCCATCTGGGTCTGACCCTGGCGGAAGGCGCGGACCTGACGGTGCGCGACCAGGCCGTCTACCTGAAGACCCTGTCCGGGCTGGAGCGGGTGGACGTGATCCTGCGCCGGGTGGACGACGGCTTCTGCGATCCGCTGGAACTGCGGGCCGACAGCGCGCTGGGCGTGCCGGGACTGCTGGAGGCGGTGCGGGCCGGCAGCGTGGCCGTGGCCAACGCCCTGGGATCGGGCCTGACGGACAGCCCCGCCCTGATCCCCTGGATGCCGGCTCTGTGCCGGCACCTGCTGGGCGAGGACCTCTGCCTGCCGGACGTGCCGACGCTCTGGGCCGGGGAGCCGGGGCAGCGCCGCGAGATGCTGGCGACGCTGGACCGGCTGTCGCTCCGCCCCGCCTTCTCCGCCCTGCCCGGCCGGCCGGTGCTGGGCAGCGAACTGGACCGGACCCGGCGCGCGGCGCTGGCCGGCCGTATCGAGGCCGGCCCCGTCCGCTGGGTCGGACAGGCCATCGCCCCGCCTTCGACCGCGCCGGTCTGGCGCGACGGCACGGTGGAGGCGCAGCCGCTGGTGCTGCGCGTCTTCGCCTGCGCCACCGGATCGGGCTGGACCGTGATGCGCGGCGGGCTGGTGCGCATCTCCGCCGATCCCCGGCACCCGTCCGTCTCCTTGCAGGAGGGCGCCGGCGCCAAGGACGCCTGGGTCGTCGGCTCCGGTCCGGATACGGGAGGCCGCCGCCGGAACCAGGTGCCGGAGGCCGGGCAGCGGGAACCCGTCCCCGTCTCCGGCAGCCTGCCCAGCCGCGCCGCCGACCATCTGTTCTGGCTGGGCCGCTATGCCGAGCGGGCCGACGCGCGGGTGCGCGTGCTGCGCGCCGCGGCGGCCCGGCTGGTGGAGGAGGACCGGCCCGGCGCCACGGAGGAGCTGCTGCCGCTGCTGCGCCTGATGGGCTGGATCGGGCTGGTGCCGACGGCGATCGCCGCCCTGCCGCCGGCGGACAGCGCCCGCGGCATCCGCCAGTCCATCGAGATCGCCTTCGACCCGGCCAACCCCGGCGGGCTGCGCGCGGCCCTGGACCGGCTGCGCCGGGCCGCCGTCGGCGTGCGCGACCGGCTGCCGCCGGAACTGTCGCGGGTGCTGGCGCAGCTCGACGCGCTGACGGCCGACGCTCCCGGCGGCGGGCTGGCCGCCGCGATGCTGCGGCTGGACGATCTGGCGACGGCGATGGCGGCGCTGGCCGGGCTGGAGCAGGACGGCATGGTGCGCAGCCCCGGCTGGCGCTTCCTGGTGCTGGGCCGCCGGCTGGAGCGGGCGATCGGCATCGCCGCGGGGCTGCGCGGCACCGGGCTCCTGAGCGGAAGCACGGCCCCGCACCCGGCCCTGGCCGTGCTGCTGGAGCTGGCCGCGTCGGGCGGGGAGTACCGTGCCCGCTTCCCCGCCGGACTGCGGACGGCGCCGGCCCTGTCGCTGCTGCTGGCGGAGTCCGACCACCCCCGCTCGCTGCTCTACCAGCTCGACGCCGTGGCGGCACAGCTCGTCTCCCTGCCCCGCACGGAGACGGAGCAGGAGGCCCGGCCGCCGGTGGAGACGGCGCTGGGCCTGCTGCACGACCTGCTGTTCCAGGCGATGCGCGAGGATACCGGCCGCGACCCGGCCGTGCTGCTGCATCTGGTGGAGCGGCTGGACACCGTCCTGCCCCAGATCTCCGACCTGATCTCCCAGGCCTATTTCAGCCATGCCTTCGCCCGTGCCACCTGACGCGCCCGCCATTCCCGCCCCGGACGCCGTCCCTGCCGCTGCCGTGCGCTACCGCTGCCGGCACGTCACCCGCTACGCCTATGGCGAGCCGGTGACCTCCTCCCAGCTCCTGGCGCATCTGGCCCCACGGCCGCATCCGCGGCAGACGGTGCAGGGCGCGGCCCTGGTCCTGGCGCCACAGCCGGCCGTGGCCGTGGACCGGCTGGACTGGTTCGGCAACCCGGTGACCTATGCCGCCGTGCAGACGCCGCACCGGGACCTGACCGTCACCGCCGAGCTGGAGGTGGAGGTGCGCGCCCCCGCCCTGTCCGACCCGGCCCTGACCCCGGCCTGGGAGGCGGTGCGCGACGCCGCCCCCGACCTGCCGGAGACGGCGGAGTACCTCTACGCCAGCCCGCGCGTGCCGGCCCCGGACGAGGCGCTGGCCGGCTTCGCCCTGCCGAGCTTCCCGGAGGCCCGGCCCGTGGCCCTGGCCTGCCTGGACCTGATGCACCGGATCAACGCCGACTTCGCCTTCGACCCGACGGCGACGACGGTCAGCACGCCGGTACGGGAGGTGCTGGCGCAGCGCCGCGGCGTCTGCCAGGACTTCGCCCATCTGATGATCGGCGCCCTGCGCGCCCTTGGGCTGCCGGCCCGCTATGTCAGCGGCTATCTGCGCACCGAGCCGCCGCAGGGGGCAGCCTCCTGGCGCGGGGCGGCGGCGGGCCATGCCTGGGTGCAGGCCTGGTGCGGAACCGCTGACGGCTGGCTGGACCTGGACCCGACGAACGATGTCACCGCCGGGCTGGACCATGTCACGCTGGGCTGGGGCCGCGACTACGACGATGTCTGCCCGCTGCGCGGCGTCATCCTGGGCGGCGGGATGCACACGCTGACGGTGGAGGTGCGGGTGGAGCCGCTGTCAGCCGCCGGCTGACGCCGATCCGCCCGGCGGCACCGCTGCGAAGGCCCCGGCCCAGCCGGCGAGCGCCTCGCGCACCCCGACCCTGCCGAACCCCGCCATGTAGGCCGCCGTCGCCGACAGATAGACGGCCTTGTGCCGCGCCCGCCACGCCGCGAACGACCACGGCTCCGTCCCGACCTGCACCGTGTCGGCGCTGGCACAGACCAGGGCGGTGACCGGACCGTCGCGCCGGCAGCGCACCGTGTGGCCGCGCAGGATCTGGTGCAGCCCCTCGAAATACTGCACCCGCTCCCGCTCGTGGGGGGAGCGCAGCGGCAGCAGCAGGCCCGCCACCGCCCCGCCCGGATCGGGAACGACCGCCGGATAGACCTCCCCCGCCACGCGCAGGCGCCGGTGGTCCGGCAGGATGGCCGGACGTGCCTCCGCATCCGGGCTCGCGCGCCCGAGCACGAGCGCACGCACGTCCGCATCCATCAGGGTCCCGAAGGCGAAGAGCAGCATGACGGGAAAGGTAGCAGGTGCTGCCTCCGCCGGGGAAGAGGCGCCCGTCTGCGCAGTCCCGGAAAGCTATATGATTGATACGATCTATCGGTTGTGTTATCCGGAAGGTACAAACCCACCCCACAACCGACCGAGGGAGCGACGCATGCCCTATGTTCTGGCACCGGGGGCGAATGCCCAGGCCATCGCGGAACGGGAGTACGCCTCCGATCCGCGACAGGTGATGTTCACCGGCTTCAGCTCCTGCATCGGGGTGCTGTCGCTGCGCAACGGGCAGGTGACGGGCGTCCACCTCTCCATCTCGGCGCCGGACAGGTCGCTCTTCGACAATGCCGCCGCCGACCAGGTGGTGGCCGCGGTCGGCGCCTGGCAGCAGATCAAGGTGATCGGCCAGATCGCCTTCTGGGAGAACCCAGCCAACGGCGTCAGCGCGGCCTATGCCTATCTGATCCAGCAGCTCAACGTGCCACAGGCCGATATTTACCCGCTGGCCGACGGCACCTATGGCGGGGAGAACGACAACGGCACGCTGGAACTGACCTACTGACGGGCCTCCGCGTCCGACGCCGCAGCCTTACGCCGCCTTGAGGCGGTCGCCGCCTCACGCCGCCTTGAGGCGATCGACGAAGGCGGCGACGGCGGCGCGGAGCTGGGCCACCTCGTCGGCCAGTTCGCCGGCGGCACCGACGACCTGCCCGACATGCCCGCCGGTATCCCGCGCCGCGGCTGCCACCTCGGAGATGGTGGCGGACACGGCGCGGGTGCCGTTGGAGGCGTCGGTGACGTTGCGGGCGATCTCCCGCGTTGCCGCGTCCTGCTGCTCGACCGCGGCGGCGACGCCGGCCGCGATCTCGTTCAGCCGGTCCATGGTGCCGCTGATCTGGCCGATGGCGGTGGCGGCTTCCGTCGCCACGGCCTGGATGGCGGCGATCTGCTGGGTGATCTCCTCCGTCGCGCGGGAGGTCTGGTTGGCAAGGCTCTTGACCTCGCCGGCCACCACCGCGAAGCCCTTGCCCGCCTCCCCGGCCCGGGCCGCCTCGATCGTGGCGTTCAGCGCCAGCAGGTTCGTCTGCGAGGCGATGGAGCCGATCAGGTTCACCACCTCCCCGATGCGGCTGGCGGCATCGTTCAGGCCGGCCACGGTCCGGTTGGTGCGGCGGGCATCGGCCGTGGCGACCTCCGCCATGCGGCTGCTCTCCGCGACGCGGGCGGTCAGCTCGCGGATGGTGGCGGCGAGCTGCTCGGCCGCGGCGGCAACGCTCTCCACGCCGGCGGCAGCCTGACCGGCCGACTGCGAGACGGCCTCCGTGCGGGAGCCGGTCCGGCGCACGAGATCACCCATGGCGGTGGCGCTGTCCCGCATGCCCTGGGCCGCCCCGGCCACCTGGTCGATCAGCCCGCCGACCTCCGTCTGGAAGCGGCTGCCGACGCTGGCGAGAGCCGTGCGCCGCTCCTGGCTGGCGCGGGCGTCAGCCTCGGCCTGCCGGCTGGACAGTTCGGCCATGCGACGGGTGTTCTCCTGGGCCTTGGCGACGGCCTCGTCGGACTGATGCAGCAGCCGGCGCAACGTCCGGGTCACCCAGATCAGCATGCCGCATTCCAGCACCACGATCAGGGCATGCAGCAGAACGCGGGAGAACCGGGCACCGTCGGGGAAGACGGCGTAGGGCATCACGAAGTTCAGGGTCAGGTGGTGGACCGCCGTGACCGCCGCCGCCACCAGGATCACCCGCCAGTCGCAGTAGACGGCCAGCATGGCGAAGACGGCGAAGAAGTACATGTGCAGGTCGATCTGCCAGGGACCGGCCGCCTTCGCCACCAGAAGCGCCACCATGCCCACCATGCCGACGGCAACCATGAAGCTGGTCGCCTCCCCGTCGCGGTCGAGCCACAGGCTGAGGGTCACCGCGGCGGCGATCAGGGCGGCCAGCGCCTCATGCCCCCAGCCGCCGGTGCCGTTCAGCCAGCCGACCAGCATCAGGACCGGCAGATGCGCCCAGAGCGCGCCCGCGAAGAGGCGGTTGCCGATCCGGCGGAGCCGGAGAAACTCGTTGTCGGTGGCCATCAGGCGTCCCATCCCTCGGGTCAAGATTGCTCCGTCGCCCGGCATCCGCCGGCGGCGATCGGGTCCAGCAGAAGAAGAAGGCCGGCCGCGTGCAGCCGGACGGTCAGCCCGGGCCGGTCGGAGCGCACCACCCAGATGAAGGAGGCGCCCCCGGCGCGGACCGGCACGGCGTCCGCCGCCTCCAGCGCCGCGAACCGGCTCGCGGCCGTGCTCCACGGGCTGAAGACGACCGCAACCTCTGCCGCGCCGGGGGCAGGTCCCGCCGACACGAGAGCGACCGCGGGCCAGGTGCAGAGAAGAAGTGCCAGGGCGGGGAGGAAGGTGCGCACGATCGCGGGGCCGGAGTCCGGTGCTGGTTTCGAGCATCCGGGCTGAAATGACATCGCCCCTGCAAAAGGAAAGCGGCACCACGCCTACCCGAATGGATAGGAGCATGGTCTGCCGGTTCTATTGAGATTTCCCTAATAAAAACCCCCGGATCATCCGATCCGGGGGCGGGTACGCTTTGAAACGGCGATGGGAAAGATCATGCCGCCTGGGTGGTAACAAGACGGTTCTGTTCCCGGGTCTTCATGAAACGGATCTCGGGGAAATCCTCCTGCGCCCGGTTGAGCTGCCAGCCGTTGCGGGCAAGATAGACCAGCGCCCCGTCATGATCCTCGGCCAGATCGGCGCGGCGGCTGTCCACGAAGGACTTCAGCTTCACCGGATCGTCGCATTCGACCCAGCGGGCGCTGTCGTAGCCGGCCGTCTCGAACCGGGCCTTCAGGTCGTATTCCGCCTCCAGCCGGGCAGCCAGCACCTCGAACTGGAGCGGACCGACGACACCGACCACCCAGTCCGCCCCGACCAGCGGTTTGAAGACCTGGGACGCCCCCTCCTCCGCGAAATGCTCCAGCGCCTTGCGCAGGTGCTTCACCTTCATGGGATCGTCCAGGCGCACGCGCTGCAACAGTTCGGGCGCGAAGCTGGGCACGCCGGTGTAGCGCAGCTCCTCCCCCTCGGTCAGGGTGTCGCCGATGCGCAGCGTGCCGTGGTTGGGAATGCCGATGATGTCGCCGGGAAAGGCGTCCTCGGCCAGTTCGCGGTCGCGGGCCAGGAACAGCACGGCGTTGTTCACCGCCAGCAGCTTGCCCGAGCGCATGTGCTTGAGCTTCGTGCCGCGCCGGAAATGGCCCGAGCAGAGGCGGAAGAAGGCGATGCGGTCGCGGTGGTTGGGGTCCATGTTGGCCTGGACCTTGAAGACGAAGCCGGTGACCTTCCCCTCCACCGGCTCGACGGCGCGGCCGTCGGCCTTCTGCGGCCGCGGCGGCGGCGCGTACTCGGCCAGCCCCAGCAGCAGCTCGCGCACACCGAAATTGTTGATGGCGGAGCCGAAGAAGACCGGGGTCTGATGCCCGGCGCGGTAGGTCTCCAGATCGAAGGGCGGGCAGAGGCCGCGGATCATCTCCACGTCCTCGCGCAGCTTCGCCGCCAGATCCGCGGGGACCAGCTCGTCGATCCGGGGATCGTCCACGCCCGTGCAGACGATGCCTTCGGAAGCGACGTCACCCTGCCGCCGGTCCATCAGGATCAGCCGGTCGCGGATCAGGTCGTAGCAGCCCTTGAACTCCGAACCCGAGCCGATCGGCCAGGAGGCAGGCGTCACCTCAAGCTGGAGATCGCTCTCGATCTCGTCCATCAGTTCGAACGGATCGCGCGCCTCCCGGTCCATCTTGTTGACGAAGGTGGCGATGGGCACGTCGCGCAGGCGGCAGACCTCGAACAGCTTGCGGGTCTGGCTCTCGATGCCCTTGGCGGCGTCGATCACCATGACCGCGCTGTCCACGGCCGTCAGCGTCCGGTAGGTGTCCTCGGAGAAGTCCTCGTGGCCCGGCGTGTCCACCAGGTTGAAGGTGCGGCCGGCATAGTCGAAGTTCATCACCGAGGCGGTGACGGAGATGCCGCGCTCCCGCTCCACCTTCATCCAGTCCGAGCGCGCGCGCCGCTGTTCGCCGCGCGCCTTCACGGCGCCCGCCATCTGGATGGCGCCGCCGAACAGCAGCAGCTTCTCGGTCAGGGTGGTCTTGCCGGCGTCCGGGTGCGCGATGATCGCGAACGTGCGGCGCTTGCGGACCTCTTCCTCAAGGATGTTGGCGGGCATGGGGACGCTCTGGGTCGGTTCTCATGGCGCGGATACCGCGCAGTGATCTAGCCGATGCGCCCGGAAATTCGAAGCCCCGGAAAGCCGGGACGCCGGAAATCCGGACCCGCACCGCCGGCCGGCGGCGATAGGGCGGCCAAGGGGGCGGTACAGGCCGCCCCCCGGACTCATGCGTCAGGCCGGACGGCGACGGCTCATCGGAGCCGAGCCGGCATCCTGGCGGAAGCTCCGGGCCGGACGCTCGCTGTGGCCGCGCTCCCCGTGGGGACGGTGCTCGCCATGCGGCCGGTCGCCCCGCGGCCGGTCGTTGCGGAACCGCTCGCCCTGGGGACGGTCGCCGTGGGGACGATCCCCGAAGGAGCGCTCGCCGTGGGGCCGATCGGCATGCGGGCGGTCACCGTGCGGACGGTCACCCTGCGGGCGATCCCCGAACGGACGGTCCCCGAAGGACCGCTCGCCGTCCCGGCGCTCGCCCCAGGGGCGGTTGCCGCGGTAGCCGCCCCCCCCGCCATTGCCGCCGCCGAAGCCGCGACCCTTGAAGCCCGGCTTGCCACCACCCGGCCGGCCCTTGTTGAAGCCGCCCGGCCGACGCTCCGGCTCCGGCATCGGCTCCAGGCCCGGCAGGACATGCATGTCGGCCGCCTTGTTGGTGTAGGCCTCGATGGCGCGGACCTGCCGCCACTCCATGCGGGTGAACAGGCTGTAGCTGACGCCGCTGGCCCCCGCCCGGCCGGTGCGGCCGATGCGGTGGACATAATCCTCGGCCTGCTTCGGCAGGTCGAAGTTGATGACATGGGTCAGATCGGCGATGTCGATGCCGCGGGCGGCCACGTCGGTCGCCACGATCACGTTGATGCGGCCGTCGCGCAGCCACTGGACGACGCGGTTGCGGTCGCGCTGCTGCATGTCGCCGTGCAGCGGCATCGCCTTGTGGCCCTTCTCCGACAGGGTGTCGGCCAGCCGGTCGGCATCCAGCTTGGTGGCGATGAAGACGATGCCCTTGCCGAACTCTTCCCCGCCCAGCAGGGTCTCAAGCAGCCTGTGCTTGTGCTCCAGCCCGTCGGCGCGCAGCCAGCGCTGCTCCACCTGGGCGGTGACGACAGCCTTGCCGGCCACGTCGATGCGCACCGGGTCGCGGGTCAGGGTCTGGGCCAGCCGTTCCGCCGTGCGGTCCAGCGTGGCGGTGAACAGCAGGGTCTGCCGCTCCGCCGGGCAGGCGGCGGCGATGAACTCCACGGCCTCGCGGAAGCCCATGTCGAGCATCCGGTCGGCCTCGTCCAGCACCAGGACCTCCACGCCCGACAGGTCCAGCCGGCCGCGCTCCATGTGGTCCATCAGGCGGCCGGGGGTGGCGACGATCAGGTCCACGCGCCGGCGCAGCATCTCAAGCTGCTGCCGGTAGGGCATGCCGCCCAGGATCGTGCCGGTCTGGATGCGGCCGAACTTGGAGAGGTTGCGCACGCTCTCCAGCACCTGCGAGGCCAGTTCGCGGGTCGGGGTCAGGACCAGGACGCGCGGGCCCCAGGCCGCCTCGGCCCGGGCGGTGGTGGCGATGCGCTGCAGGGACGGCAGCACGAAGGCCGCGGTCTTGCCGGTGCCGGTGTTGGCGGAGGCGACAACGTCGCGGCCGGTCAGTGCCGCCGGCAGCGCCTGCTGCTGGATCGGCGTCGGCGTGGTGAAGCCAAGCTCCTCCACGGCCTTCAGGAGATGGGGAAGCAGACCGAGATCGGAAAAGGAAACGGAACCAGTCACGTCAACCATACCTTTCGAACAAGCGCCACCCCACCCGGACCAAGGGTCCGGATGCGACGGCGCAGGACGGCGCCCGGCCGGATCCTACCGGACAGGTGCGCCGCGATTGCGCAAAGAGCGGCTCGGCTTGTTCGGAGAGCGAGGGACACGCCGCACGGTGGCGGCGGACAGGCACGACCCGAAAATCTCGACGGGGCGATGCGGTGGCGCCGGTTGCGAAAACGGAACGGCGCCGGGGCCCCTCAGCCACTCGGTGACGGCTTCATATGGACCAAGCCGGCGGAGGATTCCAGTGTTTTCCGCATACCGCGCAGGGTCGGGCCGCGCAGGGCTGCATGTCGCGGGGCGCAGGCAGCCCGCGCAACGCGGTTGCCGATGAGAACAAAACGGGTACAATCGGACACCTGAAACCGGAGACATGCGGAGAACGGGGATGCCCAGGCCGAGGGGGGACGCGCCGGGAGCCGATGCCGGCGCCGTGGTGACGGCGCTGTGGGAGGGCATGGCCGCCCGCCACTGGGACACCGTGCGCCGGCTGGTGGCCGAGGAACTGGTGGTGGAATGGCCGCAGACGCGGGAGCGAATCCGGGGGGCCGACGCCTTCGTCGCGCTCAACCGCCGCGAGGCGGGCGAGCGGCGGGTCCAGCTCGGGGAGGTGGTCGCCAGCGGCGACCGCGCGGCGGCCCGGGTCCGCATCACGACGGGCCGGGCGGTCCTGCTGTGCAGCGGCTTCTACCGGCTGCGCGACGGCCTGATCGCGGAGGCCGTGGAGACCTTCGCCGAATCCGCCAGCCCGCCGGGTGACCGTATCCATCTGGCGGAGCGGTATTAGGGAGTCCGCGGGTGCCCTTCCCGTCCCGCCACGGGACGGCCAGAATACCCGCCCCGCCCGGACGCAGGACAGGCCCCCGCGAAGAGGGCTGCCGGGCGGCAGCAACGACCAGGGAGCTTCCATGTCCACTGTCATGTCCGCCGATCCTTCCGCCGTTCCCTCACCCGCCGCCTTCCCGTCCACCGGCCCGCGCCGGTCCGCCCGCCGGCTGCTGGCCGGTGCGGCGCTGGCCGGGCTGTTCGCCCTCGCCGGCACGGCCCCTGCCGCGGCGCAGACCGCACCGGCCAGCCCCGCCCCGCCGGGGCCGGTGACCCTGATCCATGCCGGCACCCTGCTGGCCGTGCCGGGGGAGAAGCCGGCGACGCAGCAGACCATCGTCGTGCGCGACGGCAAGGTGGCTGAGATCCGCGCCGGATTCGCGCAGCCGGCGGACATCCAGGCGCCCGATGCGCAGGTGGTGGACCTGCGCGATGCCTTCGTCCTGCCCGGGCTGATCGACAGCCATGTCCACATCATCTTCGAGCTGGGACCGGACAGCCAGCTCCGCAGCGTCACCGACGACCCGGAGCGGTCGATCCTGGACGGCACGGTGTTCGCCGAGCGTACCCTGATGGCCGGCTTCACCACCGTGCGCGATGTCGGCTCCAGCGCCCGCACGGGCGTGGCCCTGCGCGACGCCATCGCCGCCGGCAAGGTGCGCGGCCCCACCCTGCTGGTCGCCGGCCAGGGGCTGGCCGTCACCGCCGGGCACGGCGACATCAACGGCTTCAACGAGAGGGTCACGGAGGCCCTGTCCGACAGCCGTCTCAATGTCTGCGACGGTGGCGATGCCTGCCGCCAGGCCGTGCGCGAGCAGGTGCGGCGCGGGGCCGACCTGATCAAGCTGTCCGCCACCGGCGGCGTGCTGAGCCAGATCGCCGCCGGCACCGGCCAGCAGATGTTCGACGACGAGCTGCGCTCCATCGTGGAGACGGCGCACATGATGGGACGCAAGGTCGCCGCCCATGCCCACGCGGCCGACGGCATCAACGCCGCCCTGCGCGCCGGCGTGGACAGCGTGGAGCACGGCAGCTACCTGGACGATGAATCGATCAAGCTGTTCCGCCAGACCGGCGCCTATCTGGTGCCCACCCTGCTGGCCGGCAAGACGGTGGTGGACATGGCGAACCGGCCCGGCGCCATGTCGCCGGCCGTCAAGCGCAAGGCCCTGACCGTGGGGCCGATGATGCAGCGCAACTTCGCCCGCGCCGCCAAGGCCGAGGTGAAGATCGCCTTCGGCACCGACAGCGGCGTCAGCGCCCACGGCATCAATGCGCAGGAGTTCAAGCTGATGGTGGATGCCGGCCTGTCCCCGATGGACGCCATCCGGGCGGCAACGGTGAACGCTGCGGACCTGCTGGGCATCGCCGACCGCGCCGGCAGCCTGGAGCCCGGCAAGGATGCCGACATCATCGCCGTGTCCGGCAGCCCGCTGGACGCCGTGACGGTGCTGGAATCAGTGGACTTCGTCATGCGCCGCGGCACCATCCACAAGATGGAAGGCCGCCGCACCCCGTTCGAACCGAAGGGCTGAGCGGGGCGGAAACGGCGCGCCTGTCCGCGGCGGCAGGCGCGCCGGACCGCAGGCCCTACTCCGCTGCCTCCAGATCCCCGCCATCCTTGGGGGCGTCCCCCCGGGAACCGCCTTCCCGGGAAGCATCCGGAAGGGGGGGCGCAGCTTCCGCCGGCTCGGCGCTGCCGGGCAGCACCGGCGTCACGCCCCAGATCTCGCTCGCATACTCCTTGACCGTGCGGTCGGCGGAGAACCAGCCCACCGAGGCGGTGTTCAGGATCGCCCGGCGAGTCCACCCGGTACGGTCGCGGTACAGCTCCACGGCGGCGGCGTGGGTGTTGCAGTACTCCTCGAAGTCCGCCGTCACCAGGAAGTGGTCGGTGTTGTAGAGGCTCTCCACGATCGGCCGGAACCGTTGCGGATCGTCGGGCGAGAAGACGCCGGAAGCGATCATGTCCAGGGCCCGCTTCAGCCGCGGGTTGGTGGCGATCACCTCGCGCGGGTGGAAGGCCCCGCCCTGGCGCAGTTCGCGCACTTCGTCCGCCGTCAGGCCGAAGATGAAGATGTTGTCCGCCCCGACATGCTCGCGGATCTCGACATTGGCGCCGTCCAGCGTGCCGATGGTCAGCGCACCGTTCAGCGCCAGCTTCATGTTGCCGGTGCCCGACGCCTCCATCCCCGCCGTGGAGATCTGCTCCGACAGGTCGGCGGCGGGCATGATCACCTCCGCCTGGGTGACGTTGTAGTTGGGCAGCATCACCACCTTGAGCGCGCCGCGCACCACGGGGTCCTGGTTGATGACGGTGGCGACGTCGTTGATCAGTTTGATGATCAGCTTCGCCATCTGGTAGCTGGGCGCCGCCTTGCCGGCGAAGATCTTGGTGACGGGCACCCATTCCTTCGTCGGGTTGTCCCGGATGTCGTTGTAGAGCGCCACCGTCTGGAGAAGGTTGAGGAGCTGGCGCTTGTATTCGTGGATGCGCTTGACCTGCACGTCGAACAGGCTGTCCACGTTCACGTCCACCTGGACATGGCGGGCGATGTAGGCGGCCAGCCGCTTCTTGTTCTGGCGCTTGGCCCGGCGGAACTCCTCCTGGAAGGTCTCGTCGTCTGCCTTGGGCTTGAGATCGGCCAGCAGTTCCAGGTCGGTGATCCAGCTCTGCCCGATGCGGCTGCTGATCAGCCTGGCCAGGGGCGGATTCGCCTGATGCAGCCAGCGCCGGGGCGTGATGCCGTTGGTCTTGTTGACGATGCGGTCGGGGAACTCCTGGTGGAGGTCTGCGAACACGGTCTGCTTCATCAGGTCCGTGTGCAGGGCCGAAACGCCGTTGACCTTGTGGCTGCCCAGGAAGGCCATGTTGCCCATGCGCACACGGCGGTCGCCGTGCTCGTCGATCAGGGACAGGCGCTGGATGCGGGCCAGATCGCCCGTGGACCGCTTGGCCCGTTGCAGGAAGCGGGCATTGACCTCGTAGATGATCTGCATGTGCCGCGGCAGCACCCGCTCCACCAGCCGCACGGGCCACGCCTCCAGCGCCTCCGGCAGCAGGGTGTGGTTGGTGTAGCTGAAGGTGCGGGTGGTGATGTCCCAGGCGTGCTCCCACTCCAGCCCGTGCTGGTCCACCAGCAGGCGCATCAGTTCGGCGATGCCGATGGCCGGATGCGTGTCGTTGAGCTGGATCGCCGCCTTCTCCGGCAACTGGTCGAAGCTGCTGTGATACTGGCCGTAGCGGCGCAGCACGTCCTGGATGGAGGCGCTGGTGAAGAAGTACTCCTGCTTGAAGCGCAGCTCGCGCCCCACCTCCGTCGCGTCGTTGGGGTAGAGCACCCGCGACAGGTTCTCCGACAGCACCTTCTGCTCGACCGCCTTCAGATAGTCGCCCTCGTTGAAGTGGCCGAAGTTGAAGTCGCTGGTCGCGCGGGCGGACCACAGGCGCAGCGTGTTGATGGTCTGCCCGCCGAAGCCCACCACCGGCGTGTCGAACGCCATGGCGAAGACCTTTTCGGTGTCGGCCCAGCGATAGGATTTGCGGCCGCTGCCGTCGCGCACCTCCTCCACCCGGCCGTAGAACTGGATCGGGTAGAGCACCTCCGGCCGCGGGAACTCCCAGGGGTTGCCGAAGCGCAGCCAGTTGTCCGGGTACTCGACCTGCCAGCCATGCTCGAAGCGCTGCTCGAACAGGCCGTATTCATAGCGGATGCCGTACCCGAAGCCCGGCAGGTGATGCGTCGCCATGCTGTCCAGGAAACAGGCCGCGAGCCGGCCGAGGCCGCCGTTGCCCAGGGCCGGGTCCGGCTCCACCTCGATCACATCGTCCAGACGCACGCCGATGCCGTCGGCCGCCACCCGGCAGGCATCCATGATGCCGAGGTTGGCGAGGCTGTTGGTCAGCAGGCGGCCGACCAGGAACTCCATGCTCAGATAGTAGACCCGCTTGGCATCCTGGGCGTAGACGGCGCGGGTGGTGTCCATCCAGCGATCGACGACGCGGTCCCGCACGGCCAGAGCGGCCGTGGCGAACCAGTCCCTCCGTGTCGCGGAGCGCAGATCCTTTCCGACCGAATAGACAAGCCATTCAACGAAGGAGCGCTTCAGCGCCTCGACATCCAGAGATTTGCGACCGATCTCGCGCGGCTTGGTTCGAACATCCATGGGCGTCGACTCTTCCTTGTCAGCAGTCTGTACCACCGGCCGCGACATCATGGTGCGCGGAGCAGCAGAACTATGCTTGGCGACGATATGGTTAAAGCTCCATTGACCGAACAGCCAGCAGGCCACCGATACCCCATTGCGCACCGGTCCCGGTCCGTTGGCAACAGAATTCGGGTCCTGGGAGCGCCGCCCTGCCGCTCCTTCCGATAAACCCCGACCGTTCGCCCGGGGGAGTCCGGCGCCCCGCTCGCCTTCCGGAGGATTAACTAAGGAACTTACGGAATTTCAAGACACTGACGCCGATTCTTGTAACGGGAACGGAACATCGCCGACCGCCTCCCGTTACCCTGCCGACGACGCCAAGCGCCGTAGCACTTCTGAGACCTGCGAGGTTCCGTCTGCGCGGACCGAAGTGACCGGGAGGCAACAATGTCACCCAAGGCCGGAAGAGCCCCTGTGATTTCCTTCTTGTCACATACCGCCCCGGCGGCAGCGCGACGGCATGACCGTCCGGGCCGCGAGGTTTCCTGACGCCCGACACCCCCGGGCGACACCACCGGAAATTGCGACACCTCCCGACGACGGCCGCAGGCGCGGCCGCGACCGGGAAGCCGCGACCACCGGCGGTCCGTGCCGGACGCGCAACGGATCTTCGACCGCGACGCCACCACGACGATCGAAAAGACGGAGCCAAACGATGGCATACTCCTTCACCGATGAGCTGGTGAGCTGCATTCCGGCCCTGCATCGATACGCCTGCAAGCTGACGCGCGATGCCAATGCCGCGGAGGATCTGACGCAGGACTGCATCGCCCGGGCGCTCTCCCGGTCACACCGGTTCGAGCCCGGAACGAACATGCAGGCCTGGCTGACGACGATGCTCAAGAACCTGCACTTCAACAATCTTCAGCGCGAAAAGCACATGACGAAGGTGGAGCTGTGGGACCATGCCGCCTCGGTGGAGGCGACGCAGCTCTCGCGGCTGGTCTGCCGCGACGTGGACCGCGCCTTCCGGACCCTGACCCCGTGCCAGCGCAAGGTGGTGAAGCTGGTCGCCATCGAGGGCCGGCCCTATCAGGAGGCGGCGGAGAAGCTGAACGTCTCCATCGGCACCATCCGCTCCCGCCTGTGCCGGGCGCGCGAACGGCTGAACACCATGATGGCGGCCTGACGGCGGGAGCGCGGTCGGGACGGCGGGAGGCCCGGAACGGGCCTCCCGCCGGCGGTTCAGCTCTCCACCGGCTCGCCCCCGTTGGGATGCAGCACCTGGCCGCTGATGTAGGCGCTGTCGGCCGAGGCCAGGAAGACGTAGGACGGCGCCACGTCCGCCGGCTGCCCGGGCCGGCCCAGGGGTTCATCGCCGCCGAACTGCTCCACCTTCTCCTCCGGGAAGGTGGCCGGGATCAGCGGGGTCCAGATCGGCCCCGGCGCGACGCCGTTGACGCGGATGCCTTCGGGCGCGAGCTGGGCCGCCAGCGAGCGCACGAAGGTGACGATGGCGCCCTTGGTCGCGGAATAGTCCAGCAACTTGGGATTGCCGCGATAGGCGGTGACGGAGGTGGTGCAGATGACCGCGGCCCCCTTGCGCAGGTGCGGCAGGCACGCCTTCGTCAGATAGAACTGGGCGAAGATGTTGGTGCGGAAGGTGCGTTCGAGCTGTTCGGCGGAGATGTCCGCCAGGCTTTCGCAGACATGCTGTTCGGCCGCGTTGTTGACCAGCACGTCCAGCCGGCCGAAACGGTCCATGACCTGCCCGGCGAGGTCGCGGCAGGTGTTCTCGTTTCCGAGATCGCCACGGAAGGTCAGGCACTCCCTGCCTTCCGCCTCCACCAGCCGCTTCGTCTCCCCGGCGTCCTGATCCTCCTCCAGATGGGCGATGGCGACATCCGCCCCCTCGCGGGCGAAATGGACGGCGACGGCGCGGCCGATGCCGCTGTCGCCGCCGGTCACGAGCGCGACCTTGCCTGTGAGCTTGCCGCTGCCGCGATACTCCTCCCGGATGAAGACCGGGCGGGGCGTCATCCGGTGCTCGCGCCCCGGTTGCCTTTCCTGGTGCTGTGCCGGCTGACCGTGCGGCATTTCCCGTTGCTGGTCGGGGGGCATGGGTCCTCTCCGTTGACCGTGTCTCCGCCTCAACAGGGCCGGGAGCGCCCCGTTCCGGGAACAAGGTCCTGATCCCGATGTTGACTGTCTGGCCGCTGCGGCGACATTTTCTGCCTTGATCCGTCGGGAGAGCGGCAGAGGGTGGTCCGGACGATGTTGATGAAGAAACTGACCATGACCGACATCAACGCCTACCTCGACGGCGCGCTCAGCGAGGATGAACGGCGCGAGATCGAGGCGGCGATCGAACATGATCCGACCGCCCGCGGTCTGCTGGACCGCTATCGCCAGCAGGCGGACGAACTGCACCGCCTGTACGATCCGGTGCTGGACGAGCCCGTGCCGGCGAACATGCTGGCGCTGCTGCGTGGTCGTGGTCCCGCGCACGGGTGACGCCCCCTGTCTGCCGGCTTTCCGGTCCAGTGGCAGCCGTGCGTTCCCCAGCCGTCGGTCCGCCGGAGTCACCACGACCGCCGACGCCCCCGGGTCCGTTTCCATGATCCCCTGCCCCCCCGTTCCCCGACCGGACGGTGCCCGGCCCGCCCGGTCGAAGCCGCGCCGTCCGCCCAGGCCCGAGCTGAGACTCGGTCCCGTCCTGCTGGCGCGCGGCACGCAGGGCGGCCGCTGGCGCGTGTCCTGCTGCATGCTGTTCCGCGGCGACGCGGAACCGGCCGACCTCCGGGTGGAGGGCGTCTCGCTGCCCGTGCCGCCACGATTCCTGGCCGAGTGGAGCCTGGACGGCGGCGTGGTCGAGCGGCTCTGGCGCTACGATTTCGCCGTGCCGCGGGGCGTCCAGGACGGTCGCGCCGGGTACGGGCTGGACGGTGACGACCGGCGCTGGCACTTCGCCCTGCCCGGCACGCTGGTCCCGCCCCGGATCGCCTTCGCCTCCTGCGGCGGCTGCGAGGACGAGGCGGCGATCGCCGCCGCCGGCCTGTCGCGCAACGCCCGCTGGGGCCATCTGCTGGGCCGTCACCGGGCGGAGCCGTTCCACCTTCTGCTGCTGGGCGGCGACCAGGTCTATGCCGACGGGCTGTGGCAGGGCGTGGAGGGGCTGACCGCTGCCACCGCCGCCCGCCGCGGTTCCACCCCGCTGCCGCCCGACCTGCCCGCACGGCTGGACCGCTGGTATCTGGAGGTCTACCGGCATGGCTGGTCGCAGCCGGAGACGGCGGCCGTGCTGGCGTCGGTCCCGGCGCTGTGCATGTGGGACGATCACGACATCCTGGACGGTTGGGGTTCCCATCCCGACGCGGTATTGGACTCGGACCCCTACCGCGCCGTCTTCGCCGCGGCACGCAAGGCGTTCCGGCTGTTCCAGCTCGGCATGGCGGACGACCCGCCGGAAACCCTGCTGGCCGATCCCGGCACCGGCGTGCTGAGCCAGGGTCTGACCCTGAACGGGGTCGGGGTGCTGGCGCTGGACCTGCGCAGCGAGCGACGGCCGGACCGGGTGATGTCGGAGACGACCTGGGAGGCGCTGCCCGGCTGGCTGGACCGCTACCGGGGCGCCCGCCACCTGCTGCTGATGTCGGGCGTGCCGGTGCTGTTCCCCGGCCTGGGGCTGGCCGAGCGCATCCTGAACCTGATCCCCGGGCGGCAGCGGCTGGAGGACGACCTGCGCGACCAGTGGCGCAGCCCCGCCCACCGCGAGGAATGGATCCGCCTGCTCCGGCTTCTGGCCGGGTTCGTGCGGGAGACGCGCTGCCGCGTGACGGTGGTGTCGGGCGAGGTGCATCTGGGCGGCGTCGGGGTCCTGCGCGGGCTGGACCTGGAGATCTGGCAGCTCATCAGTTCGGGCATCGTGCATCCGCCGCCGGCCGGCTTCGCGGTGGACATGCTGGAGCGGCTGGCCGGCCGGCGCGAGCCCCTGGCCGACGGGCTGACGCTGGAGTTCCCCGGCTTCGCCGAAACCGGGCGCCGGCTGCTGCCGGCCCGCAACTGGCTTTCCCTGACCGGGCAGCCGGACGGCGCGCTGGAGGCGGAATGGCATGCCGAAGGCGCGCCCGCCCCGCTGCGGTTGACCCTGCCCACGCTCTTCTGAGGGACCCGGCGGCTTGACCCCGGACGCGCGCGGGCGCATGCCGGGAACCTGCCACATCGTCCGGATTCCGGAGGAATCGCCCGCCATGGTTTCCGCCATCGCCGTGCTGCTGACCTGCCAGTTGGCGGGAGAGCTGGCCGCCCATGCCCTCGGCCTGCCGGTGCCGGGCCCGGTGCTGGGCACGCTGCTGCTGTTCGCCTGGCTGCTGCGCCGGCACGGACCCGACCCAGCCCTGGAGGGGCTGGCGAAGGGCCTGCTCGGCAACCTGTCGCTGCTGTTCGTCCCGGCCGGCGTCGGGATCATGCTGCACGCCTCCCGCATCGGGGCCGAATGGCCGGCCATCCTGGGGGCGCTGCTGGTCAGCACGGTGCTGACCCTGGCCGTGACCGGCGCCGTCTTCCGCCTGCTGGCCGGGCGCGGGGAAGACCCGGCGCCAGCGGCGGATGACAGGGGCAGCGGGGCGGGCAGCGGGAGGGCCGGGGAATGAACGGGCTGGCCGACATCTGGGTCTATCTGAAGGCCAGCCCCCTGCTCTGGCTCACAGCCACCGTGCTGGCCTATCTGGTCGGGGTCAGGCTGTTCGAGCGGGCCGGCCGGCGGCCCTGGATGAACCCGGTCGCGCTGGCCGTGGTGTTGCTGATCGCCGTGCTGGTCACGACCGGGACCGACTACCAGACCTATTTCGACGGGGCGCAGTTCGTGCATTTCCTGCTGGGACCCGCCACGGTGGCGCTGGCCGTACCGCTCTGGCAGCACCGGGCGGAGGTGCGGCGCAGCGCCCTGCCGCTGGCGGCGGCACTGCTGGCGGGATCGGTGACGGCCGTGCTCTCCGCCGAGATGACGGCACGGCTGCTGGGGGCGACGCCGCAGGTGGCGGCCTCCATCGCGCCGAAGTCCGTCACCACCCCCATCGCCATGGGCATCGCGGAGAAGATCGGCGGCCTGCCGTCGCTGACGGCCGCCCTGGTGATCTGCACCGGCATCCTGGGGGCCGTGCTGGGCGGCAGCGTGCTGCGCCTGCTGCGGGTGCGCGACCCGCGGGCCGTGGGTACGGCCATGGGCACCGCCGCGCACGGGATCGGCACGGCCGCCGCCTTCCAGGCGCACCCCCTGGCCGGCACCTTCGCCGGCATCGCCATGGCCCTGAACGGGCTGCTGACGGCGCTGCTGGTGCCGGTGCTGCTGTCCCTGTTCCGCTGACGGAACGATGTCGCCGGTCAGAGCGGCTTCGCAACGACACCGAGAAAGCCGGGGACCGGCCGGCCCTTCTCCCAGCGCGGCTGATGCTCCTCCAGCAGCTCCAGGGTCAACCCGGCCGCTGCCAGGGCGGCGTGCAGGTGCGGCAACGAATGCGCATAACGGCGACCTTCATGCAGCCGGAAGCCGTCGCCGTCGGTCACCTCCCCGGTGAAGGCGAACCGCCCGCCCGGCGCCAGCGCCGCCGCGGCCGCAGCCATTACCGGATGCAGGTCGCCCAGATAGACCAGCACGTCGGCCGCCACGACCAGATCCCAGGTTCCCGGCCGGGCGGCGAGGCCGGCGGTCAGTTCAGCCACCCACAGCTCGTCATAGAGGCCGCGGGCCCGCGCCTTCTCCACCATCCGCGGCGACAGGTCGAAGCCGGCAAGGCTGCCGGCCAGGGAGCGGAGTTCAGCCCCGGCGAGCCCGGTGCCGCAGCCGGCATCCAGAACCCGCAGGGGGGCCCCGTCCGCAAGCCCCAGGCGCAGCAGCGCGGCCCGGATCGCCTGCGGTGCGACATAATGCAGACGGCCCACCAGATCGGTGTCGAAACGGTCGGCATAGCGGTCGAACAGGGCCCGCACATAAGCGGGAGCAAGGTCGCGTCCAGCGGCGCCGTCCAGACCCGCCAGCAGAGAGGCGGCGTGGGCGCCGGCATCGCCCCCGGCCTCCAGCACCTCCACCAGGAGACGGCGCGCCTTCTCCGTCTCCGACAGGGCGATCCAGGCCCGGCCCAACAGCAGCCGCGCGGCCGGCAGGCCGGGACCGTCGGGATCGGCGCGGCGCAGGGCCGGCTCCAGCATCTCGGCCGCGGTCAGCGGTTCGCCGGCGCTGACGAAGACCTCTGCCAGATCGCTGAGGCCGGCGAGGTCGGCCGGTCTGTCCGGCGCCAGGAAACGCGCCTCCCGCGCATGCTCCAGGGCGGTCTCCGACTCCCCCAGGCGGAGCAGCAGGCGGGCCAGACGGCGGTGCGTGGCGGCATCGTCCGGCCGCCGGACAAGGATCTCCCGATACGCGGTCACCGCCTCGGCGTCATGGCCCGCGGCCTCCAGGGCCGCCGCAAGGTCGCGCTGCCAGGAGAGGGGGCCGCCCCCGTCCGCCAGGGCCACGCGATAGTGGGCCGCCGCGGCGTCGAACTGGGAACGGCCGGCCAGAATCTCCGCGATCAGGGCGTTGGCTTCCGGCAAGTCCGGCTCAAGGACCAGGGCCGCCCGGGCCGAGACTTCGGCCGCGGCGGTATCGCCGCGCCCCAGCCCGGCATAGGCGGCAACCAGGGCCTCTTCCAAAGTTGCGGCGGACAGGGCCGCGACGGGAAGCGGAACGGCAGGCACAGCGGTGGCGTCGGCGCACCGGCAGGCGGAACACTCGGAGAGCGGCAGGGCCACGGTCGGGTCTGGGTCCGGAAAGGGAATCGGCGCCGTCCTGGGGACAGCGCCGATCACCAAGAATGCCCGTTTCCGGTGCGGGACGCAATGTCGCGCCCTGCGATCAGAAAAGGATCAGGCCTCCGCCGCCTTCATCATCGCGTACAGTTCGTCCTTGAGGTGGAGCCGGTGGCGCTTCATCGCCTCCATCCGCTCGTCACAGGCAGGCTCGATGTTATCGACCATGCGATGGATGGACTGGTCCACCTCATGGTACTCGTCGAACAGACGGGCAAAATGATTGTTGGTCGCTTTCAGTTCATGAATACGATCCCGATGCTCGGGAAATTCATGAAGAAGGTCGTGCCGGTCGCTCATGGACTGTCTCCTGATCCCGGCGTCTCTTCCAGCGAGGCCGCCACGGTCGGTCATCATCCAGGTCGATCAGGCCCAGGACATTGACCCAGGTCAACCCGGAGGGAGGGGGCGACGGGCTGTCGCGAACATCAATTGTTGACCTGCTGCGATTCTTCTGGGATGGGTATGCGGCCGACGCATGGTGCGCCGGACACAGTCAAGGGAGCGGTCACTGCATTCGGTAGCGGTGGCCTGATCGGAATGCCCGCAGGAGCGGGCCGTAACGCCCCGCGGAGCGCGGGGCCGCAACAAAGGAGCGGCCAATGATGGAGCGGATGCGCCGGCGGAGAACCGAGCTTCCTCGCCCTGAGTCCGTTCCCGATGTGGCCGATCCCGATATCTCCCCCGTCCGGCGCCCGCGGCTGGCACGCTTCCTCGCAGCCTCCGCCGTCTGCCTTCTGGCCGCTGCCGGAACCGCCCGCGCCGACAGTTGCGTCGATCATATCCTGAAGGCGGAAAAGGAACACGGCATCCCGCGCGGCCTGATGCTGGCCGTGGCGCTGGTGGAAAGCGGTCAGGACGGCCTGCCCTCCCCCTTCGCCGTGAATGTGAAGGGCCGCGCCGTCTACGCCCGGTCGGAGACCGAGGCCGCAAGCTATCTGCGTGACGGGCGCGGTCAGGTCCGCGGCGCCGTCACTGCCGGCTGCATGCAGATCTCCCTGGCGCATCACAGCGCCGCCTTCCGACCGGTCGAGAAGATCGTCGATCCTCAGCACAATGTCGGCTATGCCGCCCGGTATCTGGTGCGGCTGCGGAACGAGACGGGAAGCTGGGCCAAGGCCGTGGCCCGCTACAACGGCAGTGCCGGCAAGACGGCCCGCACCTACCAGTGCAAGGTTCAACGCCAGCTTGCCGCCCTGGGCGTGACCGAGGTGGCCCTGGTGGACGCCGCGAACTGCGGCAAGCGGCAGGAAGCGTCGATCGCCCCGCGGACCCGCCGAGCCTTCCAGCAAGCCGCCCTGGATCCGCTGAGCTGATCCCCCGCACCGGGATATCCCCCTGGGCTGATATCCTCCCACGCTGATATCCCCCGGGTTGACGCCCGCGCAGCCTTCAGCCCGCACGGGGCGACCACAGTCCCCCTGCCGCTCCGGAACAGTGGCTCCCGGTCCCCAGGCTGGACCCTGCCATGCTCAGGGAAGGCTTGGCGCAGACGCACCGGGAGGCCCATCCTCCGGGTCGCCCCCGCACCGCCCCCGCGACCCCATGCCGCTCCCACCGGCGCAGGCCGACTCCCCCACCGTTTCCATCGCCTCCGCCGTCGGCAGCATGGCCCTGGCGATCTTTCTGTTCGCCAGCATGAATGCGATGGTGAAGGCGCTGGGCGACACCTATCCGCTGAGCCAGATCGTCTTCTTCCGTGCCTTCTTCGCGCTCATCTCGATCTGGCCGATGATAAGGGCGGCGGGCGGGCTGCGCAGTCTGCGCACCGAACGCCCCTGGGGACACGCCTGGCGGTGCGCTGCCGGCGTCACGGCCATGGCCTGCGGCTTCGCGGCCATCATGATGCTGCCCCTGGCGAACGCGGCGGCCCTGGGTTTCACCGCACCGCTGTTCACCACCGTGCTGGCCGTGCTGATCCTGGGCGAGCGGGTGCGCTGGCGCCGCACCCTGGCCCTGATCCTGGGCTTCTGCGGCGTGCTGGTGATGCTGAGCCCGAAGCTGGGCCTGAGCGGCGATGTGCCGGCCGGCGCCACCACGGAAGGCATGGTGCTGGGCAGCGTGCTGGCGCTGGCGGGGGCTGCCTCTGCCGCGCTGGCCATGATCTCCATCCGCCGCCTGTCGGCGACGGAGCCGAGCACCACCATCGTCTTCTGGTTCATGATCACGGCCTGCGTGGCGAGCGGCATCCTGCTGCCCTTCCAGTTCGTCATGCCGGACCTGAAGGGACTGCTGCTGCTGGTGACCATCGGCCTGTTCGGCGGGGTGGCGCAGCTCCTGCTGACCCGGGCCTACCGCTCCGCCCCGGTGGCGGTGGTCGCGCCGTTCGACTATACCGCGATGGTGTGGGCGACGCTGTACGGCTACCTGATCTGGGACGAGGTCCCGGAGACCGCTGTCTGGATCGGGGCGGCCATCGTGATCGGCAGCGGCGTCTACATCACCCTGCGCGAGATCCGGCTGGGCGTCAGCAGGACCCCGCCTGTCCGTCTGCGTGGCGAGCTGCCCTAGGACCCGAGCCCCGATGAACTACCGCCACGCCTTCCATGCCGGCAATGCCGCCGACGTCATGAAGCACGCCGTCCTGGCCCTGCTGCTGGAGCGGCTGCGGGCCAAGCCGGCGCCCTTCTGCGTGCTGGACAGCCATGCCGGGATCGGCCGCTACGATCTGGACGGAGAGGAGGCGCGGCGCACCCGCGAAGCCGACGAGGGCATCCGCCGCCTGCTGGCGAGCCCCCTGCCCCCGCCGGCGGAGCTGGAGCCCTATCTCGACGCCGTGCGCGCCCTGAACGACGGAACCGGCGTTCGCTGGTATCCCGGATCGCCCCGGCTGGCACGGTCCTTTCTGCGTGAAGGCGACCGGCTGATCCTGGCCGAACTGCACCCCGAGGACGTCGCCACCCTGAAGGCGGAGTTCCACAGCGACCGGCAGGTGGCTGTCCATCACATGGACGGCTGGCTGGCGCTGAAGGCCCATCTGCCGCCGAAGGAAAAGCGCGGCCTTGTGCTGATCGACCCGCCCTTCGAGGCGGAGGACGAAATCGTGCGTCTGGTCGAAGGGCTGAAGCTGGCCTGGCGGCGCTGGTCCACGGGCGTCTATGCGCTCTGGTATCCGGTGAAGGACCGGGCCGCCGTCTGGCGCCTGCATCAGGCGCTGGAGGATACCGGCATTCCCCGGGTCCTGGCGGCCGAGCTGATCTGGGGCATCGACGACCGGCACGACCGGCTGAACGGTTCGGGCATGATCCTGGTGAATCCGCCCTGGCAGACGGACGCGGCGCTGGAGCGCGTCCTGCCGGCCCTGCACTCGGCCCTGGGATTCCGCGCCGGCGGCGGCCGGACGGAGTGGATCAGGGGCGAGTAAGGGAACGGACAGGAAAAGGGCGCCCACGGCCCGGCCGGGGCGCCCTCTGACCGATCGGGCAGGATCAGGCCGCCCGACGCTCGTCGTCCTGTGGACGGTTCCCGGTGCGGAGCTGCCGCATGGCAGCATCGGTGGACTGCGACGCCAGTTCCGACAGGCGGATCGACCGCCGGACCATGTGCTCCATCTCCTCCCGGACGATGTCCGACTGGGTGGCGATGACATCCTGCATCGTGCGCGCCCGCAGCAGGTTCTGCATCTGGTCGGCCCAGCGCTGCACCGACCCCTGGGTATAGTCCATCCACTCCTTCCAGAAGGTCTGGACACCGTCCGCCATGATGCTCTGCATCTGCACCATGGTCTCGACACTGCGGACGGTCCTGTCCGCCGCTTCCCGCCCGGCGCGGGCGGTCTGGTCCCGGGCGGCATCGGCAGCGTTGCGGGCGACCACTGCGGTCCGCCCGGCCGTATCGGCACCGGCGGAGAGCAGAGCGCCCGCCGTCCGCTCGACCGCTGCGGCTGTCCCGTGGGCTGCCTCCCCGGCCGTGCCCGCCGCCTCCCGGACGGTATCGCGCACGGTCTCCTCCTTGGTGCCGGTATCCTTGCCGGTGGTGTCCTTGGCGGCTTCCCGCTCACCGGTCCGCCGGGACGTCGCCTCGCGGGCCGATGCTTCACGGGTCGCCGCGTCCTTGCCAGCAGTCTCGCGGGCGGCCGTCTCGCGCCCGGAAGCCGTATCCTTCTCGTTCGCCATGGGTTCCTCCAGAGAATGGGCAGTGTCTGATGCGGTGATCTGTGTCTGATGCGGTGGTCTGTCCGGCCTGGAATCCGGCCGCGGGCATGTTCCGACCCTTTCCCGCCCACCGGGAGCGCGGGAAGGCCGCCGTTCATGCTGCGCCGCATTATTAGCATATCCGCATCCGGAGGTGGCGCGGAAACGGCCTCTGCCGCTGCGCGCACGACCATTACTCCGGATTACCTCCAAGGTCGTCCCCCCCGGGACCGCAGCCCGGGGATTTCGCCTCAGCGGCGGGGAGCGCCGTCGGAGCTTTCCGCGGTATAGGCGGGCGGATCGCTGGCGGGGAAGGACATCTCCGATGCCTGCTCCACCAGATCCTCCTCTTCCAGCCAAGTGCGCGTGGGACGGGCCTTCCCGCCGGGACGGCGCAGAACCTCCGCCACACCGTTGTCCGGGGTCCGGGGATAGGCCGGGTTGTCGCGGCCGGCACGCGGCAGGTCGGGTGCCAGCCCGCCGCCGGCCCTGCCCTGGGGCCGATGCATCGGGGGGACCTGTCCCGACTGGCCGGTCTGCCCGGTCCCGGTGATGCCCATGGCCCGATAGGCGGGACAGTGGCCGGTGACGGCACGGGTCAGCAGCAGGCCGCCGGCCAGCACCGCCAGGGTGCCACCCGGGCCTCCACGGCCGAGCCCTGCCAGCAGCAGGGTGCCCCCGAGACCGGCCGTCACCATCCGCTCGGCGGGACCGACATTGACGGGGCCGAACGGCAGGGTGTTGGAGATGAACGTCTGGGACCTGTTCACGATCGACCGCTCCGCTGGTTACGTGGGCACGGTTCGCCCTCCGCCCCGGAACAGCCACGGGCCCGGGGCGTTCCCCGACCCGCTCCGGAAGCCCGCCGTTACGGCAGCAGCGCCCCCAGCAGTGCCGCCTGGGTCCGGTTGTGAACGTCCAGCTTCTGGAGGATGGTCCGGACATGCACCTTCACGGTGCCCTCCCGCATGCCGAGCCGCCGCGCCATCTCCTTGTTGGAACGGCCCTCCCGGAGCAGATCGTAGATTTCCCGCTGGCGGGCGGTGAGGCGCTTCAGCCGGTCCGTCGGGGACAGCCCGATCCCGTCCGCCCGACCGTGCGGAAAGCGCGGCAGGGGGATCAGATCGACCCCCGTCAGAACCAGGGCGATCGCGTGCTCCAGCGCCTCCGGCCCGGCCGATTTCGGCAGCAGGCCCCGGGCCCCGGCGGAGACGGCCGCACGCACGGCGCCGGGGCCGGCATCGCCCGACAGCAGCAGCACGGGCACGGGGGCGACGTCCCGGACCAGCGCCGCGAGCACCGACGCATCGGACGGCATGACGGCATCCAGGTCGAGCAGCAGCAGATCGGCGCCGAAGGCGCGGCAGAGGTCGCGGGCATGGCCCGACGACAGCGCCTCCACGGCGACGGCGCCTGGCACGGCCCGCGCCACCAGGGCATCTGCCCCCCCGTCCGTGGACGGCGGATCCCCGACCACGACGATGCGGCGGACACCCGGCCGTTGAACGGTTCCCGGCACCCGGGCCGACGTCATCATCCCTGCCGGAAAAGCCTGAACGGGCATCGTTTCGCTGAACAGGATAGACATGGCCGCCTCCCCACCCGGATCAGCACACCGGCAGACAAGATGACAGCGCATCGCGCGCGCATCGTGGTACCAGTACAGCTTTCCATGAGACGCTAGCATTGCCGTGCGCCTTAGTCTAGTCTGTACCACTTGCGGTATCTATTCAAAAAATGCGGATTTATTAACCATTTAATTTCTTGATGCCGACAACATTTAATGAAAACTTTTCCTAAAATTGAATCTGTTTCCGGGAATTCTCGACCTTGAGGCGGAGGCCGGCATGCGGACGATCATGTTGATCGACCACGATCTTCTGTTCGGTGCGGGACTCAGCGCCCTGCTCGCGGAAACCGGACTGCTGGTGGCGCCGGTGGTGGCGAGCCTTGCCGCCGCCCTGACCGAACTGGAAGCCGGATCGACGCCGGCCGTCATCATCCTGGACCCGGCCGGCATCTCCGACCCGCTTCCCGTGGCAGACCAGATCGCCCGGCTGCGGAAAGCCGCGCCCGAGGCCGGGCTGGTGGTGCTGACCGGGGCATTGGACGGCGACATCCTGTGCGCCTGTCAGGAGAGCGCGGCCGACGCCTGCCTGTCGAAGGCGATGCCCCTGGAAGCGGTGCGGCGGACCCTGCATCTGGTCATGCTGGGGCAGCGCGTGCTGCCGGCGGCAGCTCTCTCGACCACCGCCACGGAGAGTCCCGGACCGGCGGACGAACCGGGCCGTGGCCCCGACCTGCTGACGGTGCGGGAGCGGGAAATCCTGAGCTGTCTGCTGGGCGGCGGCTCAAACAAGGACATCGCCAGCCGCCTGAACGTGGCCGAATCCACGGTGAAGATGCACTTCAAGGCGCTGCTGCGGAAACTGCGTGTGCAGAACCGCACCCAGGCCGCGATGTGGGCGCTGTCCAACGGGATCGAGCCGCGCCTCTGAGCCCCCCGAGACAGAAGGGGGCACCCGAGGATGCCCCCTTCCCCACCCGATACGGGCTGCCGGCTACGGGAAGATGATGACGGAGCGGCGGTTGGACGGTTCACGCACACCGTCCGCGGTCGGAACCAGGGGATCGGTTTCGCCGCGGCCCTCGATGGCGATCTGATCGGCCGGAATGCCCTGCGTGATCAGGAAATCGCGCACTGCCTCCGCCCGGCGTATGGACAGACGCTGGTTGTAGTCGGCCGGACCGGAGGTGTCGGCGTGGCCGGTCACCTGGACGGCGAAGATGTTGCCGCTGCGGGCATCCCCGGCGACCGAGCGCAGCACCTGCCGGGCATCGGCGGTCAGATCGGACCTGTCCCAGTCGAAGAAGACCGTGAAGTTGCGGGTGATCGCCGGCGCCGGCGGCGGCGGGGCCGGCGGCACTACGGGCGCCGGAGCGGGCTCGGGTGCCGGGACGGATGCCGGAGCGGCACCGAAGGTCCAGCGCAGGCCGACGAGTGCCGTATGGCTCTGGTAGTCGAAATCAACGGGGGCCGATCCGAGACCCGCGCCGGCTGCCCGGATCTTCACCGTGCCGGTGTCCAGGAAGCGGTAGCCCAGGGTCAGATCCAGGGTCGGAGAGAGCGCGTAGCTCACACCGGCCGCGAGCTGCCAGGCGACGGCGCGGTCGTCCTCGTCAACGATCAGGCCGGGCGCGAACAGCTCACCGGCATCGTTCAGCCCGACCGAAGCCATGCCGGCACCGACCCCGAGATAGGGCCGGAAGCGGCTCATCCCCGCGAACTCGTAGTAGAGCACGCCCATGAAGGTCCAGGCGCTGACATCCCCCGCGCCGCCGGCCCGGCCGGGCAGCCCGCCGGCGATGTCGCCGATCGTGCTCTCGCTCCGGCCGATCTCGACACCCGCCCGGATGCCGTTTCCGAGACGGTAGCCCCCCTCGACCAGCAGCGTGTAGCCGTCCTTCAACTCGATGTCGTTGCGGACCGTCGACAGGCTCGCCTCGATGTCCTTCGCCCAGGTGTAGCCCCCCTGGACACCGAGATAGGGTCCCTCGACGGTCCGGGCAGCCAGCCCCTGTGGCAGAACCAGGACCACCACGCCCCCGAGCAGCGCATTGCGAAGTTTCATCCCTCTTCCTCCTTTTGCGGCTCGCCGCTCCGGCAGCCGTCCGAGGACGGCGTCTGCGGGAAGGCAGACGCAACTCCACCGCAAAAAGAGCCTCAAGCGAAAGAATACTTCACAGACGGCAACGAATTGGATCGGGCGTGACCTTCATGCAACTATACCGACAGGACAGGTCCCGCCACAGTCCACCCGTCCGGATCCCGCAACGAAAAAGGGGCGCCCCGAAGGACGCCCCCTTTCCCGTCGTGAAACGGACTTTCCGCTCAGGGGAAGATGATGACCCCGCGGCGGTTGGACGGCTCGCGCACACCGTCCGCGGTCGGAACCAGCGGATCGGTCTCGCCACGGCCCTCGATCGCAATTTCGCCGGCCGGGATGCCCTGGGCGATCAGGTAGTCCCGCACGGCCTCGGCCCGGCGCATGGACAGGCGCTGGTTGTAGTCGGCCGGGCCGGACGTGTCGGCGTGGCCGGTGACCTGCAGCGCGGCGATACCGCCGGTGCGGGCGTCGGCGGCGACCGACTGCAACACCTTCTCCGCGTCCGGGGTCAGGGTCGCCTTGTCCCAGTCGAAGAAGACGGTGAAGTTGCGGGTGATCGCCGGCGCCGGCGGGGGCGGCGGCGGGGCCGGCTGCGCCACGGGAGCGGGCGCAGGCTCGGGCGCCGGGGTCGGCGCCGGGGCCGCACCGAAGGTCCAGCGGACGCCGACCAGCACGGAGTGGCTCTGGTAGTCGGTGTCGAACTGGGTGCCGCCGGTCGGGCGGATGTCCAGATCCTCGCTGCCCAGGAAGCGGTAGCCCAGGGTCAGGTCCAGGTTCGGCGACACGGCATAGGCAACGCCGGCCGCGACCTGATAGGCCAGGGCGCTGTCGCTGTCGGAGACCCGGTTGCCGGCTGCGAAGACATCGGCGGCGCCATCGACCTTCGCGCGGATCACGCCGCCGCCGAGGCCGATGTAGGGCCGGAAGGCCGTGCCGGTGTCGATGTCGTAGTAGGCGGTCGCCATGAAGGTCCAGGCGTTGATATCGCCCGCACCGCCGGCGCGGCCGGCAGCACCGCCCTTGATCTCGTCAATGGTATGGTCGGTGTAGCCGACCTCGGCGCCGAAGCGGAAGCCGTTACCGAGACGGTAACCGCCCTCGATCACGCCGGTCCAGGCGCCGTCGAAGGTGGCCGTGTTGCGGATGGCACCGTCGAACTCGGTATCCTGGAGCCAGTTGATACCGGTCTGGGCACCGACATAGAAGCCCTCGCCCGTGGCCTGCTGGGCCGACGCGGCGGCCGGCACGACCAAGGCGATGGCCGAGCCCAAGAGCATGTGGCGAAGTTTCATTCTGTTTGTCCTTCTCCTTATGGGCCTTACGGCCTCTCCCTTCGGTTCTCCACCGAAGTGCACGGTGCTTTGTCCCGTGAAAGGGACCCAGGCGCCAGAGCCCCGGCAGAGGTACCGCAACCTTGATGACGCCTCAAGGCGGCGAGACTGTGGCGGACCTGCCCCCTCCGGAATGGGTAGCCCTGACAGCCCGCGGCTGACCCGGGCAGTCAGGCGGCACGCCCCATCGCCACCGAGGCCGCGCGTGTCGCCTGCTGCGGATCATCGAAACTGCGCCCGTGCAGCGCCTGAGCCTTTGGATGGACCGCATGGAAGATCACGCCGGACCGCCGGTCGTCGTTCGTCGGAATGACGAGACCGACGGCCTCGTCTTCGATCTCAATGACATAGCTGAAGCGATCAGACATCTGTGACCCCTGTCACACCTCGGGGCCCGACGGCCCCGGAGTGAAAGCGGGGCTGGCAGGTGGTGCGGTCATATCAGGGGAGCCGACGGGCTTTCCATCTCGCTTCGGTGACAATGCCCTCGGCCAACCGGCCGCCTTCTCTCCCGCGGAAGAAGTAGCCGCCGGGCGGACAGGTCGATCTTGACGCTTTGCCGCAGGCATCCAGCCGCTAAGGTCGGTTCCCCCCTTCCGGCGACGGAATGCCGCGACCGCCCCGCCGGTCCGGGCCGGCGGGGATCCGACGACCACGGAGATGCGACAGTGACCGCTCCCGCGACGACCGTTCCCGCGACCGCAGCGGCAGGAACCGCCCCCGGCCTGTCCTGCCCGTTCCCCGCGGTCCCCTCGGAAGGGTCCGTTCTGGACGTGGCCGACGGGGTGTCCTGGGTGCGGATGCCCCTGCCCTTCGCCCTGGACCACATCAATCTCTGGCTGCTGCGCGACGGCGACGGCTGGGTGGTGGTGGACTGTGGCGTCGCCAGCAACCGCACCCGAGCCGCCTGGGAATCGGTGTTCGGCACCGTGCTGGAGGGGCGGCCGGTGACGCGGGTGATCGTCACCCACTTCCACCCCGACCACATGGGGCTGGCTGCCTGGATCTGCGGGCGGTTCGGTGCGGACCTGCTGATGACGCAGACGGAATGGCTGTATGCCCGGCTGCTGAGCCAGGACCGCAGCACCTCGATGGCGGAGTCGTCGCGGTCCTTCTACGCCATGGCCGGGCTGGACGCGGAGCAGCTGGCCGCCATGGCGCAACGGGGCAACCCCTATCCGCACGGGGTCCCGGAGGTGCCGGCCACCTACCGCCGGCTGCGCCACGGCACACGGCTGACCATCGGCGGACGCACCTGGGAAGTGGTCGTCGGCGGCGGCCATTCACCCGAGCATGCCTGCCTGTGGTGCGCCGACGCCCGCATCCTGATCTCCGGCGACCAGGTGCTGCCCCGGATCAGCCCGAATGTCAGTGTCTGGCCGGCGGAACCGGACGCCGACCCGATCGTGGACTTCCTGGACAGCCTGGCGCGGCTGGAAACCCTGCCGGAGGAGACGCTGGTGCTGCCCTCGCACGGGCTGCCGTTCCACGGCCTCCGCTCCCGCTGCCGGCAGCTTGCGGAGCACCACCGGGAGCGGTTCGAGGAGACGCTCGCGGCCTGCGCCGAGACTCCGCGCACGGTCATGGAGCTGACGGCGATCCTGTTCCGCCGGCCGCTGGACACCCATCAGTTGAGCTTCGCCGTGGGGGAGGCGCTGGCGCACCTGAACCACCTGCTGGTCCGGGGCACGCTGCGGCGCGAGCGGGACGGCGCTGGCATCCTGCGCTTCCGCACGGTCGGCTGACCCGCCCGGCGGCGTCACTCCGGCAGCGGTTCGAACTGCCGGGGGTCCAGCAGGACGGAGACGGCCAGCGTCTTCACCGAGCTGGGATCATCCTCCCGGCGCAGGCGCGCATGCATCTTGCCGACACCGTCGGTCTGGAGGGCGATCACCTCCCAGATGCCCAGGCCGACCCCGATCCTGCGATACCGCTGCCCTTCCGCGACCTGCGCCCGACGTCGCCGCATGCCGCCCCACCTTCCGTTCCGGAAACCCGCTTCTGTCCCCGCCAACGCGCGGAGCGCCCGGCGGTTCCCATGCTGCGCTGCGAACGGCGCCGGAACGGATCGGCCGGCCGGCCGTTATCGCGCCATGACACACGATCCGGAAATCCTGATCTTCGCCCGTCGTCTGGTGCAGGAACTGGGCGGCGACGCCATCACCCTGAGCCGGGTGAAACTGGTCGAACTCACGGCCGCGAACCATGTGCGCGGCGCCCGCTTCTGGCGCGGCGTGATGCAGGCGTGCCAGCACGAACTGAAGGAGCGGGAGGAAGCGGCCGCCCCCCTGACGCCGGCGCTCCCTCCGGAGCCGGTCACGACGCCGGAACCGGCCTTCAAGGCCGCCTGCTGAGTCAGCCTCCCGCCATCAGCAGCAGCGCCCCGACTCCGGCCGCCAGCCCGAGCAGAAGACTCCGCCGGGTCAGGAAGAAGATGGCCAGCGCGATGCCGGTGGCGGACAGCCGGACCGCCAGCGGTACGTCCGCCAGGGGACCGATGGGCAGCAGGATCATCCGGGCGATCAAGCCGGCCAGGAGTGCATAGGCGACACAGCCGACCCAGTCGAAGAGAGGGCTGGCCGGGTCGATCCGCCCGGCGAACAGCACGCCCAGCCCGCGCGAGGCATAGGTGACCAGGGCAGCCCCCAGCACGGCGGCCCAGACCGTCCAGGAGTCGCCCAGAAAACCCGCCGCCTCAGTCATGGGCGGCTTCCCGCGTCTTCAGATGGCGTTCGGCCAGGAAGGCCAGGGTGCCGGCGACAAGACCCGTCGCCAGCAGGCCCCAGTCCGGGTGAAGCAGATGGAACAGCGGCCCCAGCACCGCCCCGAAGACGAGCGCCAGCGCCTTTGCCCGCTGGCGCAGGTCAGCCGCGAAGATCAGCATGAAATAGACGGGATTCAGGAAGACCAGGGCCAGTGTCACCGCCTGCGGCACCACCCCGGCCAGGAAATAGCCGGCCGCCGTGGCCATCAGCGTCACCGCCCACAGGCTGAGGGCGAAGGTGCCGAACCAGGCCAGCCGGTACTCCTGCGGCAGGGTCGGGCAGACCCGCATGGCGTTCGCCCAGCTCGTCACGGCGATCAGGTGGGCAGCAGCGTAATAGCGCCAGACCGGCGTGCCGGGCCGGCGCAGCCACGGCATCAGCGCCACCGTCATCGGCATCAGCCGGGCATTGGTCAACGCCACCGCCATGCAGACAAGCAGGAGCGGCGTGCCCACGGCCAGCAGTTCGACCATGGCGATCTGCCCTGGCAGGGCCCAGCCCGTGGCCGTGGCCGCCAGCGCCATCCAGAGGCCGTAGCCGCTTTCCCGCACCAGCGAGCCGAAGCCGAGGAAACTGGCCCCCAGCACCAGACCCGGAACGCCGCAGGCCTCCAGCAGGGCGGACCGGACGACGGCACGCCGCCCGGCGCGGCCATCGGGCGCGTCGGTCATGGAGAACCGGGGCCGGGATCAGCGCGTGGTTACAGCGGACGGCACCGCCCCGGACGCGGCGACCTGGATGGCCTCCGGCCGGCCCCCGCCCGCAGCGGCGACGCGGGCCGCCGACGGCTTCGCCGGGGCGTCGCAGCGCGGCACCGCAGCCAGCCGCATCGGCCGGTCGGCCTTGAGGGACTCCATCAGATCCTGCCGCGACATCGCCAGCGCCTTGACCACCGCCGGCACATAGGCCTGACAGAACACGGGGTTGGAGAGGGCGATGGCGCGCTGCGACGTCTCGTTGGCGAGGCGGGTGCGGAAGCTGTCGAACTCGCGCGTGGCGTTACCGCCGCGGGACCGCTTGAAGTGCCCGATCAGGGCCTTCTCCCAGCTCACGATGTCGTTGCGGTGCTGAAGCGTGAACTGCTTGTACTGGGCGAACAGGCTGGGGCCGCCGGCCTGGCTCATCTCCCCGCAGGTGAGGCCGACGACCATCAGTTCGGTATGCAGGCGGATGGCCTGCTCCGCCTCGAACTCCGCCTGCGTGTAACAGGGGGCCTTGGCGTGGGCGCTCCCGCTCACGAAGACGGACCCGCCAGCAAGGGCGACGGCGGTGGCCAGAGCGGCAAGACGGCGGAGACGCGGCATCGGGGGGCTTCCCTGGTTGCGTACCGGACGAAGGACGAACGGCGGCGGCGGATGCGGGCCGGATCGGCGGAAACCGCTGGAATCCGGACGATTCCGGGGCCGGATTGTGCCGGAGCCGGGACCGCCCGGCAAGTGCCCGCTGACGCCGGGACGCGGGAAGTCTAGAGTGTGGCTCCCTTTCCACACCCCTTTCTGTCCCATGATCCGGATCGGCATCGACCTCGGCGGCACCAAGATCGAAGGCATCGTCCTGGCGGAGGACGGGCGGCAACTCGCCCGCCGCCGCGTGCCGACACCGCGCGGCGACTATGATGGCACCGTGGCCGCCATCGCCGCCCTGGTCGGCGCGCTGGACCAGGAAGCGGGCGGAATCGGCAGCGTGGGCGTCGGCATTCCGGGCGTGATCTCCCCGCGGACAGGGCTGGTGAAGAACGCCAACTCCACCTGGCTGATCGGCCATCCCCTGGACAAGGACCTGGAGCGCGCCCTGGGACGCCCGGTGCGACTGGAGAACGACGCCAACTGCTTCGCCGTCTCCGAGGCGACCGACGGCGCGGCGGCCGGGGCCGCCACCGTGTTCGGTGTGATCATCGGCACCGGCGTGGGCGGCGGCATCGTCGTCCACGGCCGGCCGCTGACGGGCCGGCACGCCATCGCCGGGGAGTGGGGGCACAATCCCCTGCCCTGGCCGACGGCGGCGGAATGGCCGGGGCCGGACTGTTTCTGCGGGCGCCGGGGCTGCCTGGAGCGCTGGGTATCCGGCCCGGCCTTCGCCCAGGACCACGAACGGAACACGGGGGAGGCCCTGGCGACGGCGGAGATCGTGGCCCGGGCCGCAGCCGGCGACAGCGCGGCCGCGGCCAGCCTGGACCGCTACGCCGACCGGCTGGCCCGCGGGCTGGCCGGAATCGTGAACGTGCTGGACCCGGATGTGATCGTGCTGGGCGGCGGCATGTCGAACGTGGCACGGCTGTACGAGGTGCTGCCGCGGCTGCTGGGCGACTACTGTTTCTCCGACGGCGTGGACACGCCGATCCGCCCCGCCCGCCACGGCGATTCGAGCGGCGTGCGCGGGGCGGCCTGGCTGTGGCAGCCCGGTGACGTCTGAACGGGCCTTGCCGGGCGGTCGCCGTTTTTGAAAGCGCCCCGCCCACGGATTTTGAAAATCGGCGGACCGTGGCCGGCGGATACGGGAAGGTCGCCCGATTCCCGTGAACGGGATTTTGAAAATGCCGCCGGTCGTCCTGCCCCGCACTAAACCGGCGACGGAAAGCCTGACCGTCAGGACACGACGCCGCGGCTGCCGGACCGGGATTCGGTGGACAGCCACTTTTTCAAAGGCCGGCGCATTGTTTCACTGGCAATTCGTTGCGGCATGTCCAATATGAGGGTTGTTATTCCTGTCATCCTCCGGCACCAGATGGCCGCCACCCCATGCGGGGACGATGCCTGTGCGGAGCTTGGCTTCCGAACAACCGGCCTTGAAATCGTGAACGCGCCTCATGACGCAAGAGCCTCTCTGGCAACCGAGTGACATCTTGAAAGCCGAACCCGATACCGACGCCGATACCCCGAAGCGCCGTGGACGTATCCCGCAGTCAGCGTGGCCGCGAATCCTGGAGATGTACAGGTCGGGTGCCACCCTGACCGCCATCGCGCGGGAGTTCGACTGCACGCCCAGCGCAATCTCCTACATCGTGCGCAAGGCGGAAGCCGCCGGCGCACGGGAAGACCAGGAGACCGGGGCGGAGACCGCCGCGACGGTCGAGGCTCCGGCCCAGCCTGCCCCGGCCCGCGAAACCGCGGCACCGGCGGAGGAGGCCCCGCACCAGCCCCGGCTGGAGATGCCTCTCCAGGAAGCCCGCCCGGAGCGGCCGCAGGGCGACCGCCCGCAGCGCGCCGAGCGGGCCGCTGAACGGACGGCCGAACGGGCCGAGGGGCAGGACCGGAGCCAGGAGCGTCCGGCCGAGCGGGTCAACGGCGAGCGTCCCTATGGCGACCGCCAGCAGGGCGACCGCCCCCGTGACCGCCAGCAGGGAGAGGCACGCTTCCAGGGACCGCGTCAGGGAGGTGAGCGCCAGGGCGGTGAGCGCCAGGGCGGCGACCAGCGCCGCACCATGCAGCTCCAGGGCCGTGACCGGAACCAGGGCCGCAACCAGGGCGAACGTCCCGAGCGTGGCGACCGGCAGCAGGGCCGGAATTCGGCCGAGCGGAACCAGGGCGAGCGGAACCAGGGCGAGCGGAACCAGGGCGACCGGACGCAGGCCCCGCGGGGCTTTGCCGACCGGGGACAGGTCGAGACCTTCGATCCGGATGTGCAGATCGGGGAATTCATCGACCGCGAGCGTCCCTACCCCTACCACCGGCAGCAGCGCAATGCCGCCCGGATCGAGGCTCAGGAGACCCCGTCCGAGCCGGCGGATACGCGCATGGCGACCGCCGCCCAGACCTGCGCCGAACTGTACCGGACCTGGAAGGCGAACCCGGCGGACGCCGGCATCCAGGGCCTGGACGATGCGTTGCATGAGCTGCGCCGCGTCATCGCCCGCATGGAGATCGAGATGTCCGCCAGCCGCCGCGAGGAGCAGCGGCCGATCCCGATCCCGTCCTACCGCACGAACCAGCAGCCCCCGCAGCAGCCGCGCGGCTGACGGGACCTCCGGCCCGGAACTCCGGCGTTTCCCCAGGGAAACATGCCGGTGATCCTGTCCGGGACGGATGAGGAGACACGGACAGAAACGGCCCCGCCGGGCACTGGCGGGGCCGTTTCCATGTCGGGTTTTCGGTGTCGGGCTTCCGGTGTCCGGCTTCTCCGATGTCGGGCTGCCGCGCCCCCTGTCAGCAGCGCCGGAGAATGGCCTCTCGCCCCTGTCCGTCGGGCAAGGGCCGGAAGCCCCGGCCCCACCGCGTCCCGGGTCCCCGGATCGGGCAGGCGGCTCAGGCCGACAGGGCGGCCCCGAGGACGAACCAGCCGTAGAGCATGCCGAACAGCGAGGTGACCGCAACGAAGTCGCGGAGATATCCGAAGACCTTGTTGCGGGAGAAGCTCGTCGGCCGGCCGGTCAACGCCGGCCGCAGCGGACCGGACGCCGGGAACACCCCGGCGCAGGAGCGTCCGGAGAGGACGTATCCGGAGTCGGACACGCCTGGAAAGGGGCTGCGGGCGATCAGGATCGGGTTCACGCGTCGCCTCCGTCATTGGACGCCCCGTCCGGGGCGGTTGCGGGTCCGGACCGGCAAGGACTGTCCCGGCGCTTCAGACCTGCCCTGAGCATGAACGAACGAACCATGAACAGCAAGCGGAATGTTCTCCCTCCGTTCTATCGGGCCGAGAGGGTGCGGAACGGCAAGGCGGAGATCGGGGATCGGCAGGACAGGCGCGGATGCGCCCGCCGGTTTCCCGGCGGGCTCCGGAACGGGATCGTCAGCGGCTTGCGGCCTGGGGAGCCGCGCCGCTGTCACGGGCAAGATAGTCGCGGGTGACGGACGGGACGTTCTCGTCCAGCCACCGGATCATCGCCTCCTCCTCCTTGAGGATCTCGTTGGCGATGCGGGCGACCTCGGGCTCGCCGGCGACCTCGGCGGTGGTCGCCAGGATCTTGTAGTTGACCGCCTCATAGTTCTCGAAGGCGTAGTTGGAGATCATGTCCTTCATGATCTCGTCGCTGGCGAACATGTTCATCATCGCCTGGAGGTTCGAACCGAGCTTGGCCACCCCCGTCTTCACGGCGGAGGTGTCGCTGCCCAGCCGTTGCAGGCAGGTCTCCAGCCGCTCGGCCTGACTCTCCGTCTCGATACGGTGCTGCTGCAACTTCTGCTGCACCGCCGGATAGTTCGCCACCCGCTCAAGCTGGCGGTCGATGACGCTGAGCGCCTGCTGCTCCATGGCATAGGCGTCGCGCAGATAGTCGATCAGGGTCTCTTGAGGCGTGGGCATGGGTATGTCTCCCGTTGTCTCCGGCCCCATTGTCATCGGGGCACCCGGAAGAACAGTCGGGAGGCCTGCCTGTCACGCCCCCCCTCGCGCCCCCCCCCCGGTCCGGGGAGGAGAAGACGGACGGGGGTGTCCGCTGGACGGACGGCCCGGAGAGTTATATTGCGCTAAATTATTTTGTGCGCCACTTTATCTCCGTTCCCTTCCCTCTCCGGAGTCCCCCATGAGCACGCTCTATTCCACGACCGTCACCGCCATCGGCGGCCGCAACGGCAGCGCCCGCAGCGACGACGGACTGATCGACCTCCGCCTCTCCCTGCCCGGCGGCCTGGGCGGCAAAGGCGACGCGACCAACCCCGAACAGCTCTTCGCCGCGGGCTATGCCGCCTGTTTCGGCAACGCCGTCCTGCATGCCAGCCGCAGCGGCGGCCCGCGTCTGCGGGACAGCGATGTCGAGGTGGCGGCGACGGTCGGGCTGTCGCCCACCCCGTCGGGCGGTTTCGGCCTGTCGGTGGCGCTGGCCGTCACACTGGCCGGCATCGACCAGAGCGCGGCGGAGGCCCTGGTCGCGGCCGCCCACCGGATCTGCCCCTATTCCAATGCGGTCAGGGGGAACATCGCTGTGGCACTATCGGTCACAACCCGGTAAGCCCGGCCGGCATGATGTGACCCTTACGGAAGGTGGCGATGATCGACCCGGAAAAGGACCCCCTGCGCCTCGACCGCCAGGTCTGTTTTCCGCTCTACGCCGCCTCCAACCTGCTGACGCGGCTGTACCGGCCGGTGCTGTCCGGGCTGGGGCTGACCTATCCCCAGTATCTGGTGATGCTGGTGCTGTGGGAGGAGACGCCCCACAGCGTCGGCTCGCTGGGGGAGAAGCTCTATCTCGACAGCGGCACCCTGACCCCGCTGCTGAAGCGGATGGAGCAGGCGGGCCTGATCAGCCGCAGCCGCGACCCGTCCGACGAGCGGCGGGTGCTGATCGACCTGACGCCCGCGGGCCGCGCCCTGCGCGCCGCGGCCGAGCATGTGCCGGCCACGCTGATGGCCGGCTTCGGCCCGGCCCCGGGCGGGCTGGACACCCTGCGCGACAGCATCCGCGCCCTGGTCGCGGCCCTGAACGCCCATGTCGCGGGAGGGCCTGTCGCGGGAGGGCCTGCCGCGGGAGGGCCTGCCGCGGGGGCCGCCGGCAGGGGGGACCTCCCGGCAGCGGACCCCGCGGACGGGTAAGTCCCGGACCGCCGCTCGGTTTTCCGTGAGGCGTGCCGCCCCGGCCGTCCCCGCGCGTTCAACGCCGCAGCGGGCGCGCGGGATTGCCCACGACGGTGATGTCCGCCGGCACGTCGCCGACGACGACGGCACCGGCACCGACCACGGCCCCGCGGCCGATGCTCAGCCCGGGCAGGACGATGGCGCCGGTGCCGAGGAAGGCATCCTCCCCGCAGCAGACCCGCCCTGCCAGCCGGACACCGGGACCGACCTGCACCCCGTCCAGCAGCACGCCGTCATGGTCCACCGAACAGGCGGTGTTCAGGATGCAGAACCGCCCGACACGCGCCCCCGGTTGCAGGATGGCCCCCGCCGCCAGGATGGACCCGTCGCCGACCGTCGCGGCGGGCGACACCACGGCGGCAGGGTGGACAAGGGTGGCAAGCGTTCCGCCGGCCCCCAGCACGGACAGCGCGAAGGCACGGCGGGCCGCCTGGTCGCCCAGGGCGATGAACAGGTCCGCCTCGACGGCAAGAGCGGCGGTCAGCCCGGTGCCGCCCAGGATCCGGGCGCCGTCGATCATGCCGCCCGGAGCCAGGGTGTCGTCGAGGAAGCCCAGAACGGTGCAGCCGGACAGACGGGCCGCATCAAGGGCAACGCGGCCATGACCACCCGCACCGACAATGACGAGGGGACGCCGGACCATGGAAACGCACCTTGCCAGCCCATCGGAATTCGCCCCCTGCATAGCACGCCCGCCCGCCCCCGTCCGCCCGATCTGGCGCCGTGCGCCGTTGCGGAAGGCGCTTGACCTGCCCGCCGGGCCATGGCTGCCTTCCGGCGCCGGGCAGGTGTGACGGCCGGCCCCAGGGCATGGACAGAGGACGGGAGCGGAGATGACAGAGGCCGGGAGCGGCGCCGGACCGACGGGCGATGCCGGCAGCCACCGTGCAGGAGCGGCGCCGCGTGTCCGCGCGGCGCTGGAGGAGACGGCGGCGAACTTCCGGACCCTGGCGGCCCAGGCGGAAGAGATCGCCCGCGCCGCAGCCGTGATGGCCGACAGCATCCGGGCCGGGGGCAAGGTCATGTTCTGCGGCAACGGCGGGTCCGCCGCGGACAGCCAGCACATCGCCGCCGAACTGAGCGGCCGCTTCCTGGCGGAACGGCGCGCCCTGCCCGGGCTGGCCCTGACGGTGGACACCTCGGCCCTGACGGCGATCGGCAACGATTACGGTTTCGAGCGCATCTTCGCCCGGCAGGTGGAGGCGTTGGGCCGGCCCGGCGATGTGCTGGTGGCGTTCAGCACCAGCGGCAACAGCCCGAACGTCCTGGCCGCCGTGGCCACGGCCCGGCATCTGGGGATCGTCAGCATCGGCATGACCGGGGCACGGGGCGGCGCCCTGCGCGCTGCCTGCGACCTCTGCCTGTGTGTCCCGTCCGAGGCGACTCCGCGCATCCAGGAGATGCACATCGCCATCGGGCACGCCCTCTGCGACCTGCTGGACGGCGAGCTGAGCGGGGGCGACTTCTGAGCGAGGATGACTTCTGAGCGAGGACGCCCGGCGGCGGTCCCGCACGGGCAGGCGCCCGTGCGGGGGTGACCGGCCGGCAAGGTCGCGGGCGGTCAGACGATCTGCAGGGCCCGCAGGGCCGGCAGGCGCCGGTCCGCGAAGGTCCGCGCCTGGGCCGTCAGTTCGGCCAGATTGGCTTCCGCCGTCTCCAGCGGCTTGCCCTCCTTGACCAGCTTCTGCCCCTGGGACGAGAGCGTCTTCCAGACATCGCCGGCCCAGTCGGCGGGCTGCTTGCGGCCCTGGACGATGGAGGCCACGAAAAGCTGCTGGATGCGATCGACGATGATGCCGCCGCCGGTCACCGGGCTGGCGAGATAGGCGATGTCGCCCCCGCTGCGGGCCTTGCCGCAGAGATGGGCGTTGAGCCTGTCGGTCTGGCGCCGAACCTTGGCGGCGACGGCGTCGTCGTGCACCGCGTAGAGATGGCCGACCCCGGTGAGCACCAGACAGGCCTCGACGATCTGGTTGAAGCTGAGCCCCTTGCCCCGCAGGGACTGCTCCATCTGCCCCAGCGAGTGCGGCCGGAGATCGGCCAGCAGATCCAGAACGGGGCCGTAGACGGCATCGTTCAGGCTGGCTTCCCCCAGCGCGCCGGCGATCTTCATCGAAACCTGATCGCGGGCGGTGGCGAGCATGACCCGGCGGGTCTTCAGCGCCTCGACCCGTTCCAGCGGGCTCATCCGGCGCGCGCCCTTGACCCAGTAGTCGCGGCGGAACTGCTGGTTGACCATGAAGTCGCGGACCGTTTCCCGGAACATCGGGTCCGGCACCTCTGCCAGGAAGGTCTGCTGCGCCGGGGTCAGGTTCACCGCGTCAAGATGGTCCAGGTAATGGGCGGAGCAGGCATAGTCCAGCTTCGCCCCGTCCAGCCAGTCGGCCATCGTGGCGAAGTGCATGGGATGCCAGTCGCGGTTGAAGTATTCATGCGCCAGATAGTGGCGGTTCTGTTCCTTCATCTTCTTCAGCCGCTCGCCCACCAGGGGGTTGGCGCGGCTGAACAGGGGATTGGTGGCCAGCAGCTTTTCCGCGAAGTCGATGGCGCCATCGACGCGGTTGACGATGCCGCGCCCTTCCGCCCCCAGCAGATCGGCATGCCCGGTCATCAGATGCCGCATCGGGGCGAAGGCGGCCCAGCCCGGCAGGGTGTTGTAGCTGATGTAGAGCACCCCGCCCACCTTCAGCCGGCGGCGGACGAAATCCACGATCACCGCCCGGTTGGCATCGGAGATCCAGGACCAGATGCCGTGCAGCCCGATGAAATCGAAATCGGGCAGGTCGGGCCGGGTGCAGAACTCGGCGAAGGCGTCATCCCGGAGCCGGGCATCGGCCCCCGACGCCGCGACCAGATCGCCGGCAAAGGCCGCCTGGGCGGGATTGAAGTCGGTGCCGTGCCAGCCGGCGGTGGAGCCGGCGGCATGGATGGCGACGGACAGGCCCTGGCCGAAGCCCAGTTCGCAGGCCGTCGTCACCTCCGGAAAGACCAGCCCCCGGTTCAGGAAGGCCAGCCCGACGCGCTGCGGATTCAGTTCCGAATAATAGCCGTAGGTATAATTGATATCGGTCATGTAACCGGCGGTCCAGTCGTTCATTCCCTTTTCTCCCGGGCCGTTCCGGCCCCCTGCCCTTTTTCCCCGGGCCGTTCCGGCCCTCTGCTGACCCACGCATGCCTGCCCGCCCCCGACCCCGTGCATCCCCTGCCGGACCCCTGCCGGGTTCTGCGGTCGCCGCCGGGCCGACGCGGTCTATTCTTCCACGCCCGATGAAATCTTTCACGCCCAATAAAAAAACCCCACCCCCTTGTCGGGGGTGGGGTCGAAGGCTGTCAGCTCAGGTCCCGGCGAGCCGGAACCTGTCTCCCGGACGGGAGATCAGACGTCAATGCCGGTGAAGGCGGCCTCGGTGATGGTGGTGACGCCGGTCAGCTTGATGACCGAGTCGACCACGCCATCCTGGTTGAAGTCCATGTACAGCAGGCTGGTGCTGCTATCCAGCGCGAAGCCGGTGTAGTTGCCCTCGTCGCCGCCGGTCGCGTTGCCCGTGTTCTGGATGAAGGTCTGGGCGTCGGCAGCGTTGCTGGCGACGAAGACCTTGATCCCATCGACGCCGTTGCTGAACCGGCCGCTCACGTCGATCACGTCGCCGTCGCGGTCGGCGAGGGCAGCGCCACCCTCGGAGGCATTGTCGTCATCGGCCAGCACGGTGTTGGCGTTGAAGTCGAGGATGGTGTCGTACTTCGCCAGAACCGAGTGGGCGGCGTCGCGCAGGTCGTAGGTGTCCTTGCCATCGCCCAGCGTGATGGTGTCCGCACCGGCGCTGGAGTTGACCGTGTCATTGCCGCCCCCGGCGTTGATCACGTCGTTCCCCTCGGAGCCCGTGATGCCATCGTTGCCGGTGCCGGTGTCGATCGTGGCGCCCTTGGTGTTGGTGGCGACACTGATGACGTCGTTGCCGTTGCCGGTCTTGACGGTCAGGGCCTTGTCCGTGACGGAAGACGTGAAGGTCACCGTACCGGCCGTGGCAGCCGCCGCCGCCGTGGCGCCGGTGCCGACGACACCGGAGGCATCCAGATCGACGAGCTTCGTCAGGGTGGAGCCGGAGAAGTTCACACCATGATTGCCCGTGAGGACGATATTGGTGGCAGCCGCCGCATCCAGGTTGATCGTGGAGGCCGCGGCCGGGTTGCTGGCCGCCGTGCTGTCGGTCGTGACGATGTTGATCGTCTCGACGCCGGCGACGACAACCTTGCCGGTGTTCACGATGTTGCTGGCGCCGTTCAGCGTGATGTTCAGCACATCGGCGGTGCCGGTGGCGTCCTTCAGGCTCACGGTGGCCGTGCCGGAGACCGTGCCGGTCAGCTCGAACGTGCCGCCATTGGCCATGTTGTTGACAGTCAGGACCGAACCCGGGGTGCCGTCCACGCCACCCGTGACCGACGCCGCGTCGGCGGTGATCGCCGCGTTGGCGGTAGCGGTCAGGTCGGCGACGTTGGTGATCGCGGTCGCGGAGGTGAAGGTCACGGACGCGCCGGTAGCGCCGCCGTTGCTCCAGTTGGCGGTCAGCGTACCCGAGGAGGTCAGGCCGGCAACCACACCGCCAGCGGCAACCGTAGCGACCTGAGCACCGGTGTAGGTACCGTCGGTGGTGGCCGTGATGGTGCGGGTGACGGTGCCGTCGGTCAGCGTGATGCTCTGACCGTAGGTCAGGCCACCGAAGTTGAAGGTGACGGTCTCCGTGCTGACGGTATTGACGCCCTGGGTACGGCTGGTAGCCGGGTCCACACCAGCGCCGATGTCGGTCGTGCCAACCGTGATCGAAGCAACGTTGCCGGAGGTGGAAGAGGTGAAGGTCACCGAGGGGCCGACAGCGGCGCCCGCCGTCCAATCGGTCAGCGTGCCGCCGGCGGTCAGGCCGACAACGGTGCCACCAGCGGCGACGGCAGCGACGTTGGCAGCGGTCGCCGTGGTGGTGCCGGTGTTGGTGATCGTGCGGCCGCCGACGGTGATGGTCCGGCCGACTTCCAGATCCGTGAAGGTGACGATCGAGGTCTCAGCCGTGCCGGCGGCGCCGGTGCCGGCGGAAACGACGTGGCTGATGTTGCCCAGGTTCGTCAGGTTGACGGTGTTCGTGGTGTCAGCAGCCACGGCACCCAGGCTCACCTTCTCGAAGCCGTCGATGGCCTTCGAGAACGCGGCCGAGGCGGACAGGGTCTGAGCCAGGGCAGAGGTCATGACCAGCGTGTCGGTGCCTTCGCCGCCGACCAGCTTGCCGCCCTCACCCAGCGCGGCCGTCACGGTGAGCGTGTCGTTGCCGGCGCCCAGGTCGATCGTCTTGGTGGTCGCGCCGACGGTCAGGGTGTCCTTGCCGGCGCCGCCGGTGAAGGTCACGTCCGTGTCGAGGGCGTTGTTGACCAGGGTCACGCCAGCGGTGTTGCTGGAGGTGATCACGAGGTTGGCAGCCTGAGCGGCCGCGTTGCCGATATCGACGGAGATGCTCTCGCTGCCGGCGAACTCGATCGCCTTGGCCTTGGCCGCCGCGAGGGTGATGCCTTCGGAGGCGTCGCCGGTGGCGGTGACCTTCAGGCCGGTCGCCTCGGCGTCGGTGATGGTGCCGGCGGTGAGCCCGTTGACGGTCAGGTCAAGGGTGCGGGTGCCCGCCGCCGCGGTGACCGTGGCGCCGCCGTCGGACTCGACCAGGGTCAGCTTGGTCAGCACGTCGGAGGCGACGGTGGTCAGGCCGGTGGCGTCCTGAACGGTGACGGCCGCCAGCGCGTCCTTCTTGGCCGCGCCGCTGTCGGTCACGGTCACGGTGGTGCCGCCCGTGACGGTCACGCTCGTGGCGTTGCCCTTGGTGGTGACGGCAACAGCCTCGGCGGCGTCCTTCTGATCGACGGTGACGGTCTGCAGGCCTTCCCAGCCCGAAACGTCAGCCGTGATGGCGTTCTGCGCGCTGATCAGATCGAGCTTCTCGATGCTCTTCACCGTGACCGAGGTGGCCAGGGTCATCGCGCCGACTTCGTTGGTCAGGCGCATCGTGTCGGTGCCCGCACCGCCGTCGATCACGTCCAGACCGCCGAAGGTCTGGGTGACCATCTGGCCAACGGCGCCCGGGGTCTTGCCGTCCGCAACGCCGATGAACGTGTCGTTGGCGGCCGTGCCGGTGAGGGTGTCGGTGCCCGTGGTCAGGGCGATCGTGTTGCCGACCGGCTCATCGACCTGGGTGCCGTCCGTGCTGAAGGCCGGGCGGGACTCGGCGCGGCCGTAGGCCAGGTAGTGCTCGAGGGCAGACTTGAAGACGCCGGCATCGACGGCCGCCTTCACGTCCAGATTGTCGGCGAGGTACTTGGCGGAATCGAAGGTGGCCAGCTCGGCGTTCGGGGCGACGCCCGTCTTCACGCCGGTATTCACGTACCAGTCGAACACGTCCTTGGCGGCGCCGCTCTGGATCGCCGCGAGCACCGTGTCGGCGTTCTCGGTCAGGATGTAGGTCAGATTGACCACCGCGTTCGGATTACGCAGCTCCTTCACACCGAACTGCTCGAAGTGGGCGCGGGCGCTCGGAAAGCCACCGTTCAGCACCGCCTGAAGAACGTCCGGATTGTTCTTCAGGTAAGCGGTGCTGTCGAAAGCCAGAAAATTCGACATGTCTTTCCCCCTCAAGGGTTGCTGATCAGCCAATCAAACCATCCGACCAGGCGGGACTGGTGCGCCCGCGTACCGCGACGGATGCCGGAGCCGCCCCCGATTCGGGAGAGCGGTTCCGGGATCAGACGCCGGACCAGTCATCGACTTCACTACCACACCCGAGGTTAACCCCTTGTTACTGAACACATTTTTCCAGAGCACCCGGAGCGGAGGGCGGCAGGCCGGAGCATCGGGGCATGGGATTAGGAGGTAACCCACGCTTCCAGTGACCATGGAAGCCTGCAGTTGTCACGGATTTTCTCCGAACAGCAGCCGGTAGGTCACCGGCTCGTAGTAACGGAGCATCAGCCGGGCGAAGTCCTGATGCGGGACCCCCAGGGCATCGGCATAGGACTGGTAGCGATCGGGCGGAAGGCGGCCACGCCCCCCTTCGATCTGCGCAATGAAGGTGTAATAATCGAAGCCGACACGGTTCGCCAGCTCACGCTGGGTCAGGCCGCGATCCTCCCGCAGACGTTTCAGCTCAACCCCGCCTGCGCGCCGGAGGCGGTCGGTTTCTGTTTTGCCGAGTTTTACGTCTGCCTGCGCCATGGTGGTGCCCCTGCCCGGAAACCACCCCTTTGTAGGCCCGTTCAGTGATTCACGCAACAGCAATTCGCTTATCGAGCGGGGATGCGTTTCGCCGAACGGAGAATGTCCCGGAACTGTCCCACGGATGTCCCCCCACGGGTGTCACCCACGGGTGCCCCCTGGACGCCACGGCTCCGCCCCGGCCGCAGGGACGGGCCGGAGCCGTGGCGTGCAGGGGGGGCAAGGAACGGAAGCGGGGAAAGGGCGGCGGCCTATTCCGCCGCGGCCCGGTCCGCCGGACCGGACACCGGAACGCCCAGGTCCGCGAGCAGGCGCGCGATCCGCCCGCCATTGACCGGAAGGCCGAATTCGCGCCGGCAGAAGGCCGCCCCCTCCTCCGCCAGCCGGCGCCACAGCGCCTCGTCCCGGTGCAGGCGGATCACCGCATCGGCGAAACCGGCGGGATCGTCGGCGACCAGGACGGCTTCGTCCGGGTCCAGGACCATGCCTTCCACCGCCACCGGGGTCGCCACCGCCGGCAGGCCGTGCATGAAGCTGGTGGCCAGCTTGCCCTTCAGGCCCGCGCCGTAGCGCAGCGGCGCCACGGAGACGAGCGCCCCTTCCATCAGGGGCGCGATGTCCGGGACGAAGCCCACCACCTCCACCCCGTCGCCGGCCAGCGCCGCGACCTCGGCCGGCACGTTGCTGCCGACGATGCGGAAGACCGCCTCGGGCAGCGCGCGCCGGACCCGCGGCCAGACCTCGGCCACGAACCAGCGCACGGCATCGACATTGGGATCGTGCCGGAACCCGCCGACGAAGATGACGCCCGAGCGCCCCTCCCGCGGGGGCATGCGGTCGGGCACCTCGCGGATCAGCGGCAGGATGGAGACGCGCTCGCCCACGCCCTGCGCATCCAGCAGGCGCTTCTCCTCGATGCTGCGGACCAGGGTGGCGTCGCAGCGGCGGATCATGTCCAGTTCCAGCGTCCGGAGCCGGGCCGCCTCCGCCCGCAGCGCCGGGTCGCCGGTCAGCTCCGCCCGCCGCTCGACGCGCAGGAAGTGCAGGTCCACGGTGTCGAAGATCACCGGGGCCTGCGGGCAGTGCCGCCGCACCTCGTCGATGTGCCGCGCCGCATGCGGCCCGCGCGCCATCAGCACGACATCGAATTCCGCCCCGCGCGCCCGCAGGAAGTCGCGCATGGTGCGGAAGAAGGGCGCGTGGATGCACTCCACCCCCGCCCCCTGAAGCTCCTCGGTGTAGCGCCCGGCATGGGCGAAGTTGTCTTCCGGGACAAAGGTCACCCGGCCGCCGAGATCCGACACGATGCGCAGCAGGTTGACCATGTCCACCGAGCCGGAATCCTGGTCGGGTGTCGGGGTCGTGGCATCCACGACCAGCATCCGGAAGACCGGCCGCCGGTCGGCCGCCGCCGGCAGGTCCGCCGGGCTGCCGTGCCGCGCCAGATCGGCCTGCCACTTCTCCAGGAAGCGGGGCCGGTTCAGGGTCTGGTGACGCTTGATGCCGGCACCCGGATCGGTGCCCGAGGTCACGCCCTCGTAATGCACCACCCGCGACAGGGGCTGGTAGAGCACGCGGAACCCCAGCGACCGGATGCCGAACGCCAGATCGGTATCCTCGTAATAGGCCGGCGCGTACCGGGTATCGAAGCCGCCCAGCCGGCGGAACAGATCCGCCCGCACCAGGATGGCGGCACCGGAGCAGTAGTCCACGTCGCGCAGATAGTTCACCGCAGGATCGTCGGGGCTGCCCAGCCGCCCCCAGTTCCACCCGGAGGCGTCGGTGAAGACGATCCCCCCCGCTTCCTGAAGCCGGCCGTCGGGGTAGATCAGCTTCGATCCGACCAGGCCCGCATCCGGATGCCGCTCCAGCGTCTCCACCAGCCGGTCGAGCCAGCCCGGCTCGACGGTGGTGTCGTTGTTGAGGAACATCAGCAGCCGCCCCCTCGCCTCCGCCGCGCCGCGGTTGCAGGCGCCGACGAACCCCAGATTCTCCGGGTTGCGCAGGTAGCGGATATCGTCCCGCCCGGCCAGTTCGGCCGCGGTCGCGTCGCTGGACGCATCATCCACGACGATGACCTCGAACGGCACCCGCGGCAGGGCGCGGGCGATGCTGTCCAGGCAGGCCAGGGTGTAGGGGATCTGGTTGAACACCGGGATGATGACCGACACCTCGGGCGCGGCCGCGGCCAGGGTGGCGATGCGCAGGCGCTGCGCGTCCGGCGGCGGCGGCCGCTGGGGACGGGGCGCGGACAGGGCCGGCGGCCCGGCCGGTGCGGCGGCGATCGCGGTTGCAGCGGTGGTGGCGGGCAGGGCCGGCGCCCCCCCACCCCCCCAGCGCCCCAGCAGCGCACGCAGCCGGCGCACCAGCCGTCCCAGGACCCGGACCGGCGCGCTCAGCCGCCAGGAGCTGGAGGCGAGAATCTCGCGCAACCTCAGCTCGCGGTCCGCCAGCTCCTGACGGGAGACGGTCAGCTCCGCCGTGAGGCGGCCCAGCTCCTGGTCCGAGGCCAGCAGCCGCTGTTCCAGACGTGCCGCGGCAAGCCCCGCGGCCTCCAGCTCCCGCCGGAGAACCCCGGCGTCGATCCGCCCGCCGCCCTCGTCGGCAGACGTCCGGGACGCCTCAAGAAGCCGCAGACAGGCATCGAGACGGACCAGCAGGTCGCCCCGGGGCGCATCGCCCCGTGCGGGAGGGGTCGGAGCGGAACTGGGGGACAACGGTTCGGCGGGGACGGTCATCAGGGGCAGCGTTTCGTTGCGGAGAAGGGCGGTCGCGCCGGAGTGCCCGACCGGGTCCTGGAACGGCGGCATATCTATCATCGGGCCCTACCGCCGCCAACGCCGCGAAGGGCGTGGAAGAGGCGCCCCACGGCACGCACCGGCCGGCTGAACGCCCAGGAGGTCGATGAATAGATCGCGGCCAGACGGGCTTCGTAGTAGGCGCGGGTGGCCTCGGCATTCTCGCGCTCGGCCTGCAGCGCCTGCCGGAGCCCGTCGGCCTCCAGCGCAGCCGCGGCGCGCTCGGTCTCCAGGACTCGGGCGAACCACTCCCGTTCCTGCGCCTGCTCGGCGGCCAGACGGTCGATCTCCGTCCGGTAACCGTGGTGCACCTGGACCAGCTCGGCGTCCAGGGCCGCGATCCGGGTCCGGTAACCGGCATGGACCTCGCCCAGTTCGGCCCGGTGAGCCGCGTGGACACGGTCCAGCTCGGCCCGGTATCCGGTGTGGACCTCGGCCAGTTCGGCCTCGTGCGCCGCGACGGTACGGCCGACCGCCTGGGCGGCGGCGGTACGGCGCGCATCGCGCCCGAACTGCCGCATGCGGGCGATGCCCGGAGCCCACTCCGGCAGCCGGCGGAGCAGGGCCCGGCGCAGCAGCAGTTCGATCTCGAAACTGCTGCGCAGGCCGGCCCCGGAGATCGTGTTGCTGCCGTGCAGTCGGTAGCTGAACAGCGCCTCGTCCGGCAGCCAGCCTGCCCGCGCCGGGGCGGCGGCGATGGCCCGCAGCGCCCAGTCCCAGTCCAGCACGTAACGGTAACGGGCGAACGGCCCGATCCGGCGCCAGAGGTCGCGGCTGAAGAAGAAGTTGGAGGTGGAAACGGTAAAGTTTCCGAAAAGGATGCCCGGCCAGACGCCATGGGCGCGGGTGTAGGTCCACACCGGATCCGTGCGGCGCCTCAGCCAGTGGTCGGGCGCGTCGATGGGCTGCCCCTCGCCGTCGATCAGGTCGAAGCCGCTGACGGCGAACTCCCACCCGTTGGACCGGCAGGACGACAGCATCCGCGCCAGCCGGTCGGGATGGAACACGTCGTCGGAATTGAGGATGGCGACCCAGGGCGCCCGGGCCAGGGCGACGCCACGGTTGATCGCCGCGTGCGATCCCGCATTCGCCTGCCGCTCCAGCCGGACCCGCGGGTCGCCGAGGTAGGCTTCGACCCGCTCTGCCGTCGCATCGCGCGACCCGTCATCGATGACGATGAGTTCCAGCGCCGTCAGGCTCTGACCGAGAACGCTCTCGATCGCGGCGCCGACATAGGCGGCGTGATTGTAGGCCGGGATGACGACGCTGACCGCAGGATCGGCCATCTCAGCGCCCGCCGTCAAAGGTCACGTCCTGTCCCCCCACCAGCCGGTGGAACTCCGCGCAGGTCGGCCCCCCCGGACCGGCCGTGCCGGTCGGTCCCAGGGCCCTGTAAAGCTGGTCCAGGGCGAAGGTGCGGTGCGCCGGCCAGCACCCCTTGAGCGCCAGACGCGCCAGGGCGACCGGGCGGGCCGCATCGGGCGGCACCCCCAGTTCCAGGAGGTCCTGCCGGAAGGCGGCCTGGAACACCGCGTCGTCGAGGTCGAGAAAGCGTTCCAGAATCCGGGTCCTCTCCCAGGCGTCGCGGGCCAGCACGTCGGGCCGCGCGGCGCTGGCATTGCGCTGCCCGGAGAGGATGCGGAATTCGACCATCTCCTCCGCCATGACATGAATCCCGTGACGCGCGCAGATACGCACCCACATGTCCAGATCCGGCAGTTGCGCAAGCCGCGGATCATAGCCCCCGACCTCCGCATAGACAGCCCGGCGAACCATCGCCGTCGGATGGCAGAGGCAGTTGCCCCAGAAGAAGAAATGGCGGAGCCAGTCGGCCCGGGGCCTGTTCTCCTGCCGGAAGACGGAGAAGTCCTTGTGGCTTGAATCGGTGAAGGCCGCACCGGATTCCGTGATGAACCGGGGCAACCCGAAGACGGCGGCGATGCCCGGGTTGTCATCGAGAAAGCCGGCCTGACGCTCAAGACGCCCCGGAAGACTGCGATCATCCGAATTCAGAACGGCCACATAGTCTCCGCGGGACCGGGAGAGGGCATCGTTCATGGCGATGCAGGCCCCCCGGTTCCCGTCGAACACGTTCAGCCGGAGCCGCGGCTCGTCCCTGGCGACAGCCCTCAACCGCTCCGCGGTGTCGTCCGCGGACCCGTCGTCGGTGACCACGACCTCCACAGGAAACGCAGCCTGTCCCAGGACGCTCTCGACGGCCTCGACAACGAAGTCGGCATGATTGTAGGCGGCGATGACGACGCTGACTTTCGGGGTATCCATGGTTCAGCCGGCGAGGAGATGTTCGAGGATGTCACAGATCCGTGCCGCACCATCCGTCCCCAGAGCGCTGAACAGAGGGAGGGACAGCACCTCCCGGGCGGCGCGATGCGCGTGGGGCAGATTCTCCGGTGCGGCACTCGGCAAGGCCCGGTAACAGTTATACTCGGAGCAAAGCGGATAGAAGTATTTGCGCGGAAAGACATTGAAATCACGCATACGCTCATAAAGCTCGTCGCGCGTCAATCTTGCAGCCGCCGCATCAACCCGGATCACGAAATACTGATGGCTGTCACGGACATTCGCCGGGACATTGACGCAACGCACACCGGGGATGTCTGGCAGCCTCTCACGGTAAACGTCCGCGATCCGTGACCGGGCGTCCTTTTCCTCGGCCACCATCTTCAGGGTCAGCAATCCCAAGGCTGCCTGAAGCTCATTCATTTTGCCGTTTATGCCAGGAAGAATGACTTCTTCTTCATTCTTTATGCCAAAGTTCTTAAGAAGATCGATTCTTTTTTTCAGCTTTTCATCTCTGACCGCCAGGGCGCCGCCCTCAGCGGTATGGAACAGCTTGGTGGCGTGGAACGAGAGCATCGTGACGTCGCCAAAATCCGTGATCGGCTGCCCGTCGATTTCGGTTCCGAAGGCATGCGCACCGTCATAGATCACCTTCAGACCATAGGTGTCCGCGACCTGCTGGATGGCCTCGACCGCGCAGGGAATTCCGTAGACATGGACCGCCAGGATGGCACTGGTGCGCCCCGTGACCAGACGCTCGATCCGAGACGCGTCGATGCAGAGGGTTTCCGGATCGACGTCGCAGAAGACCGGCGTCACGTTGTTCCAGGACAGAACATGGGGGGTCGCCGGAAAGGTGAAGGGCGTGGTGATCACCTCCCCCGAGACGCCAAGGGCCTGGCAGGCGACGATCAGCGCGATCGTCCCGTTGTTGAACAGGCTCAGATGGGGGGCCTGGAGATGGGCGGACAGCGCCCGCTCCAGTTCCTGGTGCTGCCGGCCGCCGTTGGTCAGCCAACCCGAGTCCCATACCTTCTCCAGCAGGGCGCTGTACTCCGCCAGGGGCGGCAGCATGGGCCGGGTCACGTAGATCGGGTCTGGAAAAGGCTGAGGAGTTCTCGCCATGACGACTCTGCCTGGATCGCGGAGATGCGCGACTTTGCCGGATGGGAACCCCGCCGCGCCAGGGGTCGGAAACAGATCAGCCCGTTGACCTTATGATCAAGGGCTCCTCTTCCTTCCCAGCGGCGTCCGTCGGCATAGCCCCGGTCACCCTGATCACCGCCGGGAGACGTGCGCAGCCATAAAGCGGGGACCCCGGACGGCGCCCCACCTCGATCTGAGCCGCGATCGGAACATAGTCACAGAAATCGACGACGGAGTTTTCCAGATCGACAGGTTCCGAGGCCACGGCCGTGATGGTGTAGCGCCCCTCCGCCAGATCGGCGGGAAACTCCCAGTCCACCACCAGTTCCTGACCGGGCACCAGGTTCCTGATCGGAACTCCCTCGACGACCGTGTCGGTGTAGAGCACGTCAAGGCCGGTCGTGTTCCGCACATGTGCGCCCAGCAGGAGTTCAGGGATCTCCGCCCGGGCGACCAGCCACATGCGCAGGATGATCCGGCCACCGTATCCGGTGAAGCCGACGGGCCGGTCCGCCTCGTCGAACAGACCGATGCAGATGAAATCCGCCCGGCCGTTGCTGACGCGGTTGTACGCGGCAAGCCTCTCGAATTCCGCCTGCACGCCGGGAGGCGGACTGGCCTGCGGCCCCCCGGACGAGTCCGAGACGGCGTCTGCCGCGCCAGACGGCTCTGCGGGTGCGTCCCGCACCGGGCCGGAGCGCCCCGCCAGCCCCGCCTGCCGCTCCGTGAAGAGGTCGTTGACGTAGCATTCGACCACGTCATCAATCGGCCCCGCGGCGCGGACCCTCCCCCTTTCCAGGTAAAGTCCACGGCTGCAGACCGACTTCACCGCGCTCAGGTCGTGACTGACGAAGATCACGGTCAGGCCGGAGTCGATCATGTCACGCATCCGGGCCATGCACTTCGCCTGGAAGAACGCGTCCCCGACGGAGAGCGCCTCGTCGACGATCAGGATGTCCGGGTCCGTATGGACCGCGACCGCGAACGCCAGGCGGACGAACATGCCGCTTGAATAGGTCTTCACGGGCCGATCGAGAAAATCGCCGATTTCGGCAAAGGCAGCGATCTCTTCGAAGCGATCCAGCGCCTGATGCCGCGTCAGGCCCAGGAGCTGGGCATTCAACAAGGCATTCTCGCGCCCTGTGAAATCCGGGTTGAAACCGGCCCCCAGTTCGAGCAGTGCCGCGATCCGTCCGCGGACCTCCAGAAGACCGGCTGTCGGCGTCAGTGTTCCGCAGAGAAGTTGCAGGAGCGTGGATTTGCCGGCGCCATTCCGCCCGATGATGGCGAGCTGCTCCCCCCGACCGATTTCAAAGGAGACATCATCCAACGCTGCGAAATGACTGGACGGTCCGCGTCCGCCGAACAGTTCGCGCAGACGATCCCAGGGCCGGTCATAGTGCGGATACCGCTTGCACAGACCGCTCGCTCGAATGACGGGTTCAGAGGACATCGGCGAACCCCCGACGCGACCGTTGGAACAGCGTCAGTCCGCCCAGCGCGATCAGCAGCGCGGCAACCGAGTAGATCGCAAGCCCGCCCCAGTCAGGCGCCTGTCCCTGCAGAAGCACGGCGCGGGTCGCCTCGATCGGTACAGCCAGTGGCCCCAGCGCGACAACGCTCCGCATCCCCTCGGGCGCCGCCGCAAGAGGGAAGAAGACGGGCGAAAGGAACATCAGGAGCGTAGACAGGAAGCTGCTCAACTGCCCGATGTCGCGGATGTAGACGGCAAGAGCAGCCAGCGCCCAGGAGACACCGCAACACAGGAGGACAAGGGGCGCAACGGTCAGGGGCAACAGGAGCATGGCCATCTGGAACCCGCCTGTCCCCAGCAGCCCGGCGGCGAGCACCAGAATGATCAGCCCCAGCGCCAGATGAACGGTCGCACTGCCCACCTGAACCAGGGGCAGCAGCCCGAGCGGGAAGACCACCTTCTTCACGAAATTGGAATTGCTCACGATGCAGGCCGGGGCCTGCGTCAGGCTGTCGGCCAACAGGCCATGAAGCAGAACCCCTGCGTACAGCATGAGCGCGAAGTCCGCGAGCCGGTCCGGATGCGCTCCGCTGGCAATCCGGGGGGAGAACAGAACGCCGAAGACCAGCACGTAGGCGCCGAGCAGAAGCAACGGCGCGATCCAGGCCCAGGCGAGGCCCAACCACGTCTCGCGGTAGCGTTCCGCGATCCGGCGCCGGAGCAGGGACAGGAACAGGCTGGAGTGGCTCGACAGAAGACGGGAAAGCGTCTGCGGATTCCGAAGAAGGGCAATGACCATCTGCTACTGCTTTACGGTTACGCGCCGTTGGAGGGCCGTGCCCGGATACCGGTCCGACCGACCTGCCAACGGGCGCCGTCCGTTCCGACGCCCCGTGGAACGATGCCAGCCCCTCATCCGCCCGGGGTTATGGAGCAATACTCCGACCGCTTCAAGCCCGTTCTCCGCCCCCGCGCGACCCGGTTGCGCCAGGGCACCGATTCAGGGGAGAAGGCGGATGGAGATGATCGCCGGCCGTGGGGAGATCCAGGGGAATGACGGGACCGATGGGGCCAAGGGAGCCGATGCGAGACGCATGGCGGGGGGCAGCTTTTCTCGATCGGGATGGCGTGCTCAACATCGACCACGGCTATGTTCACCGACGAGAAGACGTGGAATGGATCCAAGGGGCGATCACGGCCGTCAAACTTCTCAACGACCATGGGTACTTCGTTTTCGTCGTCACCAATCAATCCGGGGTGGCGCGGGGTTTCTACAGCGAAACCGATGTTAAGAGTCTGCACCACTGGATGCAGACCGAATTGGCGCGCCAGGGGGCGAGGATCGACGACTTCCGGTACTGCCCGCACCACCCGGACGGAACCGTCGGCGCTTACCGCATGGCATGCCGCTGCCGCAAACCGGAACCGGGAATGCTGCTCGACCTGTGTGACCGCTGGCCTGTCGACAGGACGCGGAGCTTTCTGATCGGAGACCACCTGCGCGACCTCCAAGCGGCGGAGGCGGCCGGCATCCGCGGCCACCTGTTCACCGGCGGAGATCTGTCGGAGTTCGTCGGCGCGCTGCTCGCCCGGCAGAGCGGTGACGGACCTACAGCATCCCCTCCGCCACCCGCATGAGAAACCGGCCATACTCGTTCTTGAGGAGCGGCCGGGCCAGTTCGATCAGATGATCCGCCGTGATCAGGCCGCGCTCGAAGGCGATCTGCTCGATACAGGCGACCTTCACGCCCTGGCGCTTCTCCAAGGTCTGCACGAACTGGGACGCATCCAGAAGGCTCTCATGGGTGCCCGTGTCCAGCCAGGCGAACCCCGTCCCCATCCGCTCGACCTTCAACGCCCCCATTTCAAGATAGCAACGGTTGACGTCGGTGATCTCCAACTCCCCCCGGGCCGACGGCCGGATGCCGGCAGCGATATCGAGCACCCGGTTATCATAGAAATAAAGCCCGGTGACGGCGTAGTTGGATTTCGGGACGGCCGGCTTCTCCTCGATCGCCAGAACCCGGCCCGACTCGTCGAAATCGACCACGCCATAGCGTTCGGGATCACTGACATGATAGGCGAAGACAACGGCACCGTCGGTCGTTGCCGCCGCCCTTTCCAGCATCGGCGCCAACCCCTGGCCGAAGAAGATGTTGTCGCCAAGGACAAGGCAGACGCTGTCCTGGCCGACGAAATCCCGACCGATGACGAACGCCTGAGCCAGCCCTTCCGGCCTTGGCTGCTCGGCATAGCTGATCCGGATGCCCCATTGGCTGCCGTCTTGCAGCAACGCCCTGAACAACCCGGCATCCTGCGGCGTCGTGATGACCAGGATCTCCGTGATCCCGGCCATCAGCAGCACGGAAAGCGGATAGTAGATCAGCGGCTTGTCATAAACGGGCAGGAGCTGCTTGGACACCACCTGGGTCACCGGGTAGAGCCGGGTCCCGGAGCCGCCAGCCAGAATGATCCCCTTCACGGCATTTTCTCCTGCACCTTGTCCGCGGGGGCGGCCGCTCCGGCGAGGCCGAGCCGCTGGCCGGCATAGCGGCGCTCCAGAATGGGCCGCCACCACGCTTCGTTCGCCAGATACCATTCCACCGTGGCGCGCAATCCGGTTTCAAAGGTCTCCTGCGGGACCCACCCCAGGTCACGACGGATCCTGGACGCATCTATGGCATAGCGCAGATCATGGCCGGGCCTGTCGGAGACATGGGTGATCAGCCGCCGTCTGGACCCCTGCGGATCGGGCACCAGCTCGTCCAGCAGGTCGCAGATGGCATGGACCACGTCGATGTTCCGCCGCTCGGCGTTGCCGCCGATGTTGTAGGACTCGCCGGGCTGCCCCCGGGTCAGCACCTGCCAGAGCGCCCGGGCGTGATCCTCCACATGCAGCCAGTCCCGCACGTTCATCCCCCTGCCGTAGACCGGCAGCGGACGACCGGCGATCCCGTTCAGGATCATCAGGGGGATCAGCTTCTCGGGAAACTGGAAGGGGCCGTAGTTGTTGGAGCAGTTGGAGACCAGCACCGGCAGGCCGTAGGTGTGGAACCACGCCCTTGCCAGATGGTCCGACCCCGCCTTGCTGGCAGAATAGGGAGAGTTGGGCGCATAGGGCGTGGTCTCCGTGAAGGCCCCGACATCGCCCAGGCTCCCATAGACCTCGTCGGTGGAGACATGATGGTAACGGAAGGATGCGCGGCGCGCTTCAGGCAGCCCGCGCCAGTAGGCGGTCGAGGCTGCGAGAAGCGTATAGGTGCCGACCAGATTGGTCATGATGAAGGCTGCGGGATCGTCGATCGAACGATCCACATGCGATTCGGCCGCGAGATGCATGACCGCATCCGGCTGCTCCCGCTCGAACAACGCGGCCAGTCCGGGACCATCGCAGATGTCCAACCGCTCGAAACGGTAACGCGGACTGCCTGACACCTCGGCCAGGGCTTCAGGGCTGGCCGCATAGGTCAGCTTGTCCACGTTGCAAATCGATACATCGGTTGTCCGGATCAAGGTCCGGATCACGCAGGAGCCGATGAACCCGGCCCCTCCGGTGACGATCAGCTTCACGATCTGACTCATCCCGAAAAGACGCCCGACCGCGGGGCCGGGCAGAAGAGAGGTCCCGATTGCCTCATTGGCTGGCGATGGTCAAGGCGGAAGCGGCACAGGCCCGGAGCGGGCGACAGCACGACGGCTGTCCCGTCGTGGACAGCGGACAGCCGGCCGGCCCGTTTCCGGTGCCGGCCGCAGCGTCCCGGGCAGGCTGTGTGCAGGCGGCCTCAACGGTGCCCGTCATGCTCCCCATGGTGATCGTCATGGTCCCCGCCGGTATCCTTGGCGTGCTCCTCCTGCCCCTCGGGCTCATGGGACAGGTCGTAGCGGGCCTGGACGGCCCCCTTGCCGGCCAGCCGGATGGAGGCCACCAGCTTCGCATCGGCGGTCGGCTCGGTGCCCAGGGTGCCGCGGAAGCTGTTGCCGCCGGCCGGCGTCAGAACGACCTTCTCGGTCCGGCCGCCGGCCAGCAGGGTCACCGCGACCTCCCCGCCGTCGGTCGGGATCGGCTCGTCCTGCATCGTGTACATGTTGAGCGTCACCTCGCGGCCCTGGAGCAGCAGTTCGGCATGCATCGGGCCGGCATGCACCTGCCGGCCGCCCTGCGGACCGACGGGCGAGCCGTGCGCCAGGGCCTCGGGCGGCAGGGCCGAGAGCGCGAGCAGCAGGACGGCAGCGGCCAGCGGCCGGGAAGAACGCCGGGAACGGATGGACATGGTCATGTCTCCTTCGATCAGGGAAAGCGGGGGAACGGACAGAACGGAAAGGGTCAGTAGGCTTCGGCCGTGCGCGTGGCATCCCGGTCCGCCAGCAGGCGGTCCAGGGCCTTGCGCCCGAAGCGGTGGAAGAGGACGGGGGTCAGGGCCGCGTCCAGCAGGGTGGCGCTGATCAGGCCGCCGAAGATGGCGACCGCGACGGGGTGCAGGATCTCCTTGCCCGGTGCATCGGCCCCGACCAGCAGCGGCAGCAGCGCCAGCCCGGCGGACAGCGCCGTCATCAGCACCGGCACCAGCCGTTCCTGGCTGCCCCGCAGGATCATGCGGCGGCCGAAATCCTCGCCTTCGTGCAGGACCAGGTTGATGTAGTGGCTGATCTTCAGGATGCCGTTGCGGGTGGTGATGCCGGTCAGGGTGATGAAGCCGACCATGCTGGCCACCGAGAGCGGCTGCCCGGCCAGCCAGAGCGCGGCGACGCTGCCCACCAGCGCCAGCGGCACGTTGCCCATGATGATCAGGGCCAGGGCCGCCGAGCGGTAGCGGCTGTAGAGCACGAGGAAGATCAGGGAGAGCGAGACGACGGAGAGGACCGCGATGGTCCGCGTCGCCTCCTCCTGCGAGCGGAAGGTGCCCTCCAGGCTGGTGAAGGTGCCGGGCGGCAGCGGCGCCTGCGCCACCGCCGACCGGATGGCGGCGACGATGGCGGCGGTGTCCGTCTCGCCGTCCGTGTTCGCCAGCACGGCGATGCGGCGCTTGCCGTTCTCCCGCTGGATCTCGTTGGGACCGTCCGTCTCCTCCACCCGCGCCACGGCGGACAGCGGCACCGGACCCGAGGGCGAATCCAGCAGCAGCCGGCGCAGCCCCTCGGCCGTGCGCTGCTCCTCCGGCAGGCGCAGCACCAGGGCGAAGCGGCGGCTGCCGTCCACGATCTCCGACAGCACGCTGCCACCCGACAGCAGTTCCACCGCGTCGGTGATGGCGCCGGGCGTCAGGCCGTAGAAGGCGGCGCGCTCATGGTCCACCTCCACCCGCACCTGCGGGATGCGGACCTGCCGTTCAACCTGGAGATCGACGAGACCGGGGATGCCGGCGAGGCGTGCCTCCAGATCGGCCGCGGTGCTGCGCAGCGTGTCCAGGTCCTCGCCATAGACCTTGAGCGCGATCTGCGCCCGCACGCCGGAGAGCATGTGCTCCAGCCGGTGCGAGATCGGCTGGCCGACATTGACCGAAACCGGGAGTGCGGCGAGCTGGGCCCGGATATCGGCCAGGATCTCCGCCCGCGGACGCACGGAATCGTCCAGGTCGGCGTCCAGTTCCGTGACGTTCACGCCCAGCGCGTGCTCGTCCAGTTCGGCCCGCCCGGTGCGCCGGCCGACGGAGCGCACCTCCGGCACCTGCAGGACCAGTTTCTCGGCCAGCGCCCCCAGCCGGCTGGACTCGGCAAGCGAGATGCCGGGGTTCAGGGTCAGGGCGATGGTCACCGTCCCCTCGTTGAGGGGCGGCAGGAAGGTGCGGGGCAGCAGCGGCACAGAGGCGGCGGCAGCGGCGACGGCGACCAGGGCCGCCCCGGCCAGCAGCCGCGGATGGCCGAAGGACCAGCCCAGCAGCCCCGCATTGGCCCGCTTCAGCCGACGCACCAGCCAGCCCTCGTGCGCCTCCAGCCGCTTCATCCGGGGCAGCAGGTAGTAGGACAGCACCGGGGTCAGCGTGACGGCCGTGACCAGGCTGGCCAGGATGGAGACGATGTAGGCGATGCCCAGTGGCGCGAAGAAGCGCCCCTCGATCCCCGTCAGCGCGAACAGGGGCACGAAGACCAGGATGATGATGAGGGTGGCATAGACGATGCCGGAGCGGACCTCGGCACTGGCCTCCAGCACCACCTGGAGCGGCGGCCGGGGACTGCCGGCGGCGCGGTTCTCCCGCAGCCGGCGGAAGATGTTCTCCACGTCCACCACGGCATCGTCCACCAGTTCGCCGATGGCGATGGCGAGGCCGCCCAGCGTCATCGTGTTGATGGTCAGGCCCAGGGCATCGAACACCAGCACCGTGATGAGGATGGAAACGGGAATGGCGGACAGGCTGATGACCGTGGTCCGCACGTTCAGCAGGAAGAGGAACAGCACCACGGTGACCACCGCCGCCGCCTCGACCAGCACGCGCTCGACATTGGCGATGGAGGTCTCGATGAAGTCGGCCTGGCGGAACAGGATCGTGTCCGCCGTGATGCCGGGCGGCAGGGTCGGGGCCAGGTCGGCCAGCGCCGCCTCGATCTCCCGCGACAGCGACACCGTGTCGGCGCCCGGCTGCTTCATGACCGAGACGATCACCGCCGGGGCGCCGTTCATGCCGGCATCGCCGCGCTTGAGCCGCGGGGCGAAGTCCACCGCGGCGACCTGGGACAGCGGCACCGGCAGCCCGTCGCGGACATCCACGGTCAGGGCACGCAGATCCGCCAGATCGGTGCTGCGGCCGATGCCACGGATCAGGTACTCGGACTGCCGCTGATCCACGAAGCCGCCGCCGCCGTTGCTGCCGAAGCGGCGCAGCGCCGCCACGATCCGGTCGGCGCCGATACCCAGCAGCGCCATGCGCTCCGGATCGGGGGCGACGCGGTACTCGCGCACCTCCCCGCCGATGGGGATGACCTGGCTGACGCCGGGGATCGCCAGCAGGCGCGGCCGCACGATCCAGTCCGCCGTCTCACGCACCTGCATCGGGCTGGCGCTGCCGTCCGGGGAGACCATCGCCACCTGGATGATCTCGCCCATCATGGAGCTGATCGGCCCCATCTGCGGCACCACCCCCTCCGGAAGCTGGGAAGAGACCAGGGTCAGCCGCTCCGCCACCTGCTGGCGGTTGCGGAAGACGTCCGAGCCCCAGTCGAAATCGACATAGACCACGGACAGGCCGACGCTGGAGACGGACCGCACCCGGGTCACCCCCGGCATGCCGTTCAGCGTGGTCTCCAACGGGAAGGTGACAAGCTGCTCCACCTCCTCCGGGGCAAGGCCCGGGGCTTCCGTCATCAGCGTGACGGTCTGGGGATTGACGTCGGGCAGCACGTCCACCGGGAGCGTGCGCAGGGTGAACGCCCCGAACAGGATCAGCAGGGCGGCGGCGGCCAGCACGAAGACACGGTTGCGCAGGCTGGTGGCGACGATGGTCGTGAACATGGCCCGGCCCTCACCGCACCTGGGTCAGCAGGGTGGCGCCCTGCGTGACGATGCGGCCACCGGGGTCCAGCCCCGCCTCGATCAGCACGCTGGCGCCGTCCAGCGGACGGTAGCGGACGGTGCGCGGCTCGAACCGCTGCGGCGAGACATGCTCCCAGACGACGGGCAGACCGGCCGGACCGCGCACCACCGCCTCGCGCGGCAGCACGATGCCCTCCACCGGGGTCGAGCTGGCGACCTGGACGCTCACAGGGGTGCCGGGATGTTCGCCCTCCCCGCCCGCCTCCACCCGGAACAGCAGCGGCACGGCCTGACCGCGGCGGGCGGGGCCGGTGCCGAGCAGCCCGAGCTTCAGCACCGCACCATCGTCGCCCGTGGCGGTGGCGGCGACGATGTCCTGCGCCGACACGGGATCGAAGGCGATGGCTTCGACCAGGAGGCGCGCGGGATCGACGATCTCGAACAGGACCGTCTGGTCGCGGTCGTCGATGACCTGACCCGGCACGGCGTCCGCCGCGGCGATGATGCCGGAGACGGGTGCGCGCAAGGGTTCGCGCACCTCCAGCACCGGCGACAGCGCCTTCTTCTGGCGCTGGAGGCCGGCCAGCACCGCCTTGGCGTCGTCGATCTCCTTCTGGGCGACGGTGCCCTTCAGGCGGCTGAGACGGTCGAGCTGCTGGCGGGCGACGACGATCTCCTTGTCGATGGCGGCCATCTGCTCGCTCAGCGTGCCGCGCTCCCTCGCCGCGATGGCCGGAACGATGTAGGCCAGGACCTGCCCGGCCTCGACGCGCTGGCCGACATAGGGCAGGCCGCCCTCCGGCGCCTCCACCCGGCCGACCTCGCTGGCCTGGACCCGGCCGGAGGCGTTGGGATCGGCGATGACCCGGCCGACCAGGGAATGGCTGCGGCGGGCCTGGACGATCTCCGCCGGCACCGTGCGGACCCCCAGCAGGCGCTGCGTGCGCTTGGGCACGAACAGGCTGCCGTCGGGCTGCCGCCGCGGCTGGTCGGGCAGCGCCTGGACGGGCCCCTCGTCGCCATGGTCATGGCCCTCGTGCGCGGCGGCCGGGAGGGATGCCAGCAGCACGGCCCCCAGCAGCAGGACAGCGGTCAGGGCGGCGGACCGGCGGCGGCCGGCCAGCGCCGCCAGCAGGGCGGCGGCGACCGCCCCGGCGGCGAAGGCCGCCAGCAGCAGGGGCCAGCCCGGCAGGACCGGGGCATGGTCGTCGTCGGCATCGGCCGCTTCCGCCGGCACGGCCAGGGAGCCGATCAGCAGGTCGGAGACATCGCCCGTGGCAACCGTCACCACCAGTTCGTGGACCGGGCCGCGCAGATCCTCGGCCTCCAGCAGGTAGGAACCGTCGGGCAGCGCCTCGGGCCGGACCTCGGCGCCGCCGTCGATGCTGACGCTCACGTCGGCACCGACGACCGGCTCGTTGGTCGCGTAGCGGTCGAGATAGAGGATCAGGTGGCCGGCCTTGAGCACGGCGACGAGTTCGACGTCGCTGCCCGTTGCCTCCAGGGTCGGCACCGGCGCAGGGCCGGCGGTCGGCGGGGGGGCGTCGTCATGGCCCTCATGGGCCGCAACGACGGTGGGCAGGGCGAGAAGGGACAGCAGGAAGAGGGCGCGGAAGACGCGCCGGAAGGATCGCAGCATGGGGAAACCGTTCCGTCCGCAGCACGGGGACAGCCGGGACGCGCAAAGGGGTCCCGACGCGGAGGCGGACAGCAGAACCCCAGGTTGCGTCCCGGGGCAGCCGTCAGCTCAGGCTGTGCGGAGCGGCGGCGGGCAGGGCGGGGTATGGCCGATGCCGTCACGGCCGAGATCGGCCGCGGGACGCAGCGGCGTCGCCCGGACGCTCGGGCCGGCAAGGACGGCCAGCACCGGCATGCCCGTCATGTGCGAGGCGATACAGTGCGCAAGGCAGCAGGGTGCAGACGGATCGTGCCCGTCCGGACAGGACGGCGCGGGCGCCGGTTCAGTCCCGGCGGCGTGGTCCGCCCCCTCCCCGCACGGCACCGCGGCGGTTGCGGCCGGCTGGTCGTGACCGGCCGGCCCGGCCACCGTCCCCGCATCCATCGCAGACATGGACGCGGTAGCCCCATGGAGGTGGTGATCCTGTACCCGGAGATGACCGTCGGCTCCCGTATGGGCATGGCCGATATGGGCAAGGGCGGGGATCGGCGCGAGCAGCAGCAGCGCGGCCAGGACCAGAAGCCCCCCGCCTGTCAGCAGCCGTACCAGTCCGTTCCGAAGCCTCATGTCGCGGCCGTTCCGGTAATTCCGTCACCAGGGGGCGCAGATTGGACCGGACAGACCTTCCTGGCAAGTCCCGCGTCGGCCGGGACGGCGGAACCGGCGCGGAGTGAGTACTCCGGGAGCCCTCCCCCACCCGGGTCCTGTACGATGCAGCCCCCCGGCGCGATCCTCTCTGACGCACGCTGTTGCAGGATCGTCAGGCCGTGCAGGTCCGGACGGAAGACCGCACCGTCACGGCAGGACATGCGACCACCACCCCTCATGGACAGGGAGGCCCGTCATGTTCATGCCCGCCCAGTACCGCCAGGGCGACGTTCTCCTGGTTGCGGTCAATTCGCTGCCCACATCCGTGAAGCCGGCCGGCCTCGACAACGGCCGCGTCGTCCTGGCCTATGGCGAGGTCACCGGCCACGCCCATGCGATGCCCGGCAGCCGGGTCCATTACTTCCGCGAGGACGGATCGGGACGGGGCTTCATCCAGGTCCATGGTGGCGATCCCGTCGCCCTGTCGCACGAGGAGCATGACGCCATCCCGGTGCCCCCCGGCACCTACGAGGTGGTGCGCCAGCGCGAGTACCAGCCGAGGGCCCTGCCCCGCGCGATCGCGGACTGACCCGGCGCAGCGGCCGGCACGATGTCCGACGCGCAGAACCGCCAGGAAGCCCTCGCGGACTGGAAGCGACGCTTCACCTGGCAGGTCCCCCTTGACCGCGATGCGGCAGAGAGGGCCATCGCCGACGCCTACTGCGTTTCCGGTCTGCGACCGCCTGAGCGCATCGTGTGGGCCCAGGGTCCGCGGGATGCCCAGGCGATCCTGGCCCGGATCGGGTGGCGCCGGTGGTGGCCCTGGGGACTGGTGGCGGCGGCGCTGCTGCTGCCGCTCACCCTCTCGACACTGCCCTCCCTGCCGGCGGAGAGGGAAGCTCTGCTGTCGGGCGTGCCGGCCGTCGTGCTGGTGCTCAGCATCAGTGCGCTCTGGGCCCATACCATCCTGCTGCTGGGCACGCCCGGCCCGCGCGCCGCCGCCGACTGGAAGATGCGTGCGCTGCCCGTCGTCGCCCTGGTGGTGGCCCTGGCGGCGCTGGCCTTCTACAACCAGGGCGATGGCGTGCCGCTGTCCTGGTTCCTGGCGGGCTTCATCGCCCTGCCTGGGGTCGTCGCCCTGGCGATGCGACCGCCGCGGCCGTCGGTAACGGTATCGACCCGCAGCGGCCGGACGGTCCGCCCGAAACTGGGCCGCGCCTTCCAGCACGCACTGAGCGAGGGGGGCGCCCGGCCGCGCTCCTGGTTTCCCCTGGGCGAGGCGGGGGAACGGCTGCCCGACCATGTGCGGCTGATGGCGATGGCGGCACCGCCCAGCTTCGCTGCTCCGGTCATCTATCATGCGCTGGACCGGCTGCTGCGGAACCATGTGGCCGGACAGGAAGAGGCGGGCGGAGCGGGCAGGCCCCGCGACCGCCTGACTGCCTTCTCCACCCTGGTCCGCCATGTGGACTGCGTCTGGGCGTTCGAACACCTTGCCGTGGCGCTGGAACCGCCGGTCGAGGTGCATCTGGACGAGCGCGGGCGCTTTCACCGGATGGACGGTCCGGCCGTCGTCTGGCGCGACGGCTGCGGTCTGTTCGCTGTTGAAGGGCGCTTCGCCAGTGATACGGCCATCCTTTTCGCCCCGGAGACACTCTCGCTGGCCCAGATCCGGGACGAGCCGGACCCGGGTGTGCGGCGGGCGCTGCTGGCGCAGTACGGGCCGGAGCGCGTGATGGAGCAGGCCGGACACATGGTCTGCCGCGACTCCTACGGAGAGCTGTGGCGGGCGGAGCAGTTCGACGGCGAGCCCCTGACCATGGTCCGGGTCATCAACAGCACGCCCGAACCGGACGGCAGTCACAAGGTCTACTGGCTGCGCGTACCGCCGCACACCCGCTACCCGCGGGAGGGCGTGGCCTGGACCTTCGGGCTGGCGCCGGCCTTCTATGCGCCGTCGGTGGAGACGTGAGACGGCTTTGCGCTTGAGCCGGAGCGGCCATCCCCCATATCGCTGGGGCCGGACTCCACGGGGTCCTGTCGCTATGGAGGATGAGCATCATGGGCCTGTTCAGGTCCCCCAGGCAGAACCTGCCGACCGCCGCCGACGCGCTGCCCGGACGGGCGGAGCCCCTGCCGGTGGGCAACATCCACGCCGTCAACGGCCACCCGCTGAAGCCGCCCTTCCCCGCCGGCCTGGAGACGGCCGTGTTCGGCATGGGCTGTTTCTGGGGCGTGGAACGGAAGTTCTGGCAGGTCCCGGGCGTCTACAGCACGGCCGCGGGCTATGCCGGCGGCCCCACGCCGAACCCGACCTATGAGGAGGTCTGCACCGGCCGCACCGGCCATGCCGAGGTGGTGCTGGTGGTCTACGATCCCGCGACGGTCAGCTACGCCGAACTGCTGAAGGTGTTCTGGGAGAACCACGACCCGACGCAGGGGATGCGCCAGGGCAACGATGTGGGCACGCAGTACCGCTCCGCCATCTACGCCACGACGCCGGAACAGCTCCGGCTGGCGGAGGCGTCCCGCGACAGCTACGCCAGCCGGCTGAAGGCGCAGGGATACGGCGCGGTGACGACGGAAATCCGCGAGGCCCCGGCCTTCTACTATGCCGAGGACTATCACCAGCAGTACCTGCACAAGAAGCCATGGGGCTATTGCGGCCTGGGCGGCACGGGCGTGAGCTGCCCGCTGCCGACCGGCGTGGCCGCCGACTGACGACGGGGAAGGGGGCGGCGGGGAAGGGAGCGGCGGGCGGAGGGGGCGGGCTGCACCCCCGCCCTCCCCCCCTCAGGCGCGGGCGCGCAGTGCCTCCAGTGCCGCGGTGTCTGTGAAGTCGAAGCCGAGCGGGGTCAGCGACACGGCACAGCGGCGCAGCGCGGCGATGTCGCTGTCCTCCGGCTGCTCGCTGGCGGCACGGCGGAAGGAAAGCCAGCGGTAGTCGATGCCGCGGGTGTCCGTCCGCCGCTCGGTGTCGATGGCGACGATGTTTCCCTGGGCCTGACGGGTGAACGCGAATCCCGTCACCTCCTCCGGCTCGACATCGGGGAAGTTCACGTTCAGCACCGCCTCCGGCAGCCCGCCGAGCCCGTCCAGAACCTCGAAGACCCGCGGGATCATCGCCATGGCCGTGTGCCAGCGGACCTGCTCGCGGTCGCGGAAGGCCTGACTGAAGGCGATGCCGGGCACGCCCAGCAGCTTCGCGGTCAGGGCCGCGCTGACCGTGCCGGAATAGGCGACCTCCTGGCCCAGATTGGCGCCCCGGTTGATGCCGGAGATCACGATGTCGGGCGGGGTCGCCGCCAGCACCTCGCGCAGGCCGACGATCACGCTGTCGCCCGGCGTTCCGGTCACGGCGTAGCGGCGCTCCCCCTTCCCCAGCAGGCGCAGCGGGTCGTGCAGGCTGATGGCACGGGACATGCCGCTCTGGTCGTGCTCCGGCGCCACGATCCAGACCTCCTCCGCCAGCTCCTGGGCGACACGGGCCAGGGCCGCCATGCCCGGCGCATCGATGCCGTCATCGTTGGTCAGGAGAACGCGGGCGAAGCGGCGGGCGGAGCGGGCTTGCATCAACGGTGCCTCTCGTGCTGTCTGCGGACGGGTGCCAGGAAAGCCGATCCGGCACCGGGAGTCGAGGCTTGGGAGCGCATCCGTGAGCGAACGCCTGAACACCGCCCTCTGGGTCCAGGCCCATCTCTGGCGGTGCAGTGCAGAGGGCATCCCGGCCTACGTGGTCCGCAAGGGCGAACCCGAAAGCGGGATGGTCGTGCTGAAGCTCGCCCTGCCGGGCCGGCGCGCCAAGGTGTTCAGCCAGAGCCGCGACCTGGACGGCCGGCTGGGCTGGCTGGCCGGGCTGAACGGTGCCGAGGTGGACGAGCACGAGGCGGACGAGTACGTCGCCCGCCAGATCAGGCGCGACCCGGACCTCTGGGTGGTCGAGGTGGAGAGCCGCACGGGCGAGCATCCCTTCGAGGGTCACACGTTCTGAGACCTGACCTTCCTGCCCCTTGATTCGCGGCCCGGATGGCGTAAACCCGCGCATCCCGCGACCGTGCCGATGCCATGAAGAACCGTTCCCGCCGCCACACAGGCGCGGCCCTCGCCGCCCTTGCCCTGCTCTTCCCGCCCCGTCCCGCGCCGGCCGAGCCGTCGCCGCTGGACGAGATCGTCGTCACCGCGACCCGGCGACCGGCGGCGCTGCGGGACGTGCCGGCCAGCGTCTCCACCCTCGACCGCGCCGCGTTCGAGAGGCAGCAGACCCGTTTCATCGGGGAGGAACTGCGTGGACTGCCGGGCGTCGTGCTGCGCACGAACGACCAGGGCACCTATACCGACCTCGTGATCCGCGGCGTGCCGAACCGCGTCCACAACGACACGCTGGTCGTGATGATGGACGGCGTGCCCTTCGTCACCGGCGATGACGAGGGCGACCTGGAGCAGCTTCCCTTCGCCGCCGTCGGCCGCGTCGATCTGGTCCGCGGCCCGATGTCGGCGCTGTACGGCCGTGGCGCCATCGCGGGCACGCTGAACTACATCACCCGCGAGGTCGGCACGGAGCGGCTGGCCGAGACCGAGGCCGGGTTCGGCAGCCATGGCTGGCGGCAGGTCGGGGCGCTGGTGCAGACGCCCACCCTGGACCGGGGTGCGCTGCTGCTGACCGGGGAGGTGCAGCGCGGCGACGGCTGGCGCGACCGCACCGACCGCCGTCAGGACAGCCTGTTCGCCAAGCACCGGCTGGATCTGGCCGAGTGGGGCCGGCTGTCGCTGACCGCCACCTGGGTGGATCAGGCGCAGCGGCTGGCCGGCGAACTGCCGGTGACGGCGGACGGCGCCCTGGTGCCGCTGCCCGGCGGGCGGAAGGGCAACTGGAACGAGGACGACGCCGGTTTCTACAAGCGCATGCTGACCGGCACCGCGATCCTGGAGGCGGAGGCGGCGCCCGGCCTGTCCCTGACCACCCGGCTGCACGCGCGCCGCAGCCTGACCAGCGCGTTGCAGGGCTTCTTCAACCGCTTCGAGCCCGGCGACACGGCCGTGACCTTCACCGGCTTCCGGGTGGACAACACGACCCGCACAGCTTTCGCGGAACAGTCCTTCGACTGGCAGCACGGGCCGCTGCGGCTGTTGGGCGGGGCAAGCGCCGAACAGGTGGACAGCCGGCCGGTGGAGACCTGGAGCGGCAGCTTCGACTTCGCCGACCTGTTCTACGCCCAGCGCCGCCTGATCCTGACCGGCCGGCCTGTCGATCCGGAGGACTGGCGCAGCGATATCCTGCTGAACGCCGACGCGCGCAGCCGCGCCTACGGCGCCTATCTCCAGGGCGAATGGACGCTGGGTCCCGTGACCCTGGCCGGCGGCGGCCGTTTCGACCGTTTCTCCCGCCGGGTACAGTACGGCCCCAGCGGCAGCGGCTACGGCCCCGATCCGGTGGAGACGGTGCGCGACGCCGACCAGCGGGTCAGCCCCAAGGCGTCCGTCACCTGGGCCGTCGGCGCCGATCTCAGCGTCTATGCCGCCTACGGCGCCGGCTTCTCCCCCGGCTTCGGGCCGGTCTGGTCCTTCCGCGGGCGCGACACCGCCCTGGCGCCGGAACTGGCGGACAACATCGAGGCCGGGATCAAGGGCGCCCTGCTGGACGGGCGACTGGTGGCGACCGTGACCGCCTACCGGCTGAAGCGCCGGGACCTGCTGCAGCTTCTGCCCGTGAACGGCACGGCGCGCACCGTCAACACCGGCCGGCAGCGCAGCCGCGGGCTGGAGGTCGAGGCGCAGGCCGATCTCTCCGATGCGGTGCCGGGGCTGGGTCTGGACCTCGCCTACGGCCTGACGGACGCGGTGTGGACGGAGAACCGCTATCTGGAGCCGGACACCGGCCGGCCCTTCGACTTCAGCGGCAAGGACGTGGCCGGGGTGCCGCGCCATGCCGGCCGGGTGGCGCTGACCCAGGCAATCGCAGGCCTGGGCCTGGAGGCGCGGGCCTGGCTGGACCTGTCCGGCGACTATCCGTATGACGGCGCCAACAGCGTGCGCTCCGGCGGCCATGCCCTGTGGAACGCGGCCCTGACCTGGACGCCGCTGCCGGCACTGGACCTGACGCTGACCGTGCGCAACCTGTTCGACCGGGAGGTCAACCTGGTGGTGGCGGACAATGACGGACCCTATGCCGCCTATCCGCAGCCGCCGCGGGAGATCTTCCTCAGTGGCAAGGTGCGGTTCTGAATCCCGGCGGCCCGGGGGCGGTCAACGCGGGTGAAAGGGAGTGACCGTGACCCGGCCGGCCTCGGCGGTGAGGAAGCTCCCTTCCGGCACCTCGGCCCAGTGCGCCGCATCCTCGTCCAGCGGTTCGGACAGCACGATCGTACAGCCGCCGCCGTCACCGAACTCCACCATCGACCCCTTGCAGTCGATGCGGCCGCCATTGCCGTGGAACAGCGTCGGACTGCGCCCGTCGCTGGACCAGCGCACGGCATGGATGCGGCGCCCGTCCGTCACGGCGGCGGTCATCCGGAACGGGTCCGCCACGCCCTCCGCCCGCATGATGTCCGTCACCTGCCGGACCGTGCGGGCGAAGGCGCGTTCCGGGTCCTCGGCCAGCCCGTTGCCCAGCAGCAGGTAGAAGAACGCCTCGCTGTCGGTCGAACCCTCGCGGTAGCGGTACAGCTCCTTGCGGATGCTGCGCTCGATCTCCTGCCGCACCTCGGCCCAGCCGCCGATCTGGCCGTTGTGCATGAACAGGTAGCGACCATAGCGGAACGGATGGCAGTTCAGCCGCGCCGTCGCCGGGCCGGTGGAGGCCCGGACATGGGCGAAGAACAGGGGCGAGCGGATCTGCTCGGCCAGGGAGCGCAGGTTGGCGTCGTTCCAGGCCGGCATGGTGTCGCGGTAGAGGCCCGGCTTCTCGATGGCGCCGTACCAGCCCAGACCGAATCCGTCGCCGTTCGTGGGCGCCGGCGCCCGCTGGGCGTACAGGCTCTGCCGGATCAGGGAGTTGCACGGCCTGAACAGCAACGTGTCCATGGCGATCGGGTCGCCCCCGTAGGCGAGCCATCGGCACATGATGATCCCCTGCTCCCGATACCAGGGTCCCGGATGGCACCCTGTCTGTGGAGGTTAGACAGCCGATCCCGGCGGAACAAGGGCAGCGGCGATGATCTTTCAGGACGGCGTTCCGATTCTGACGGATCGTTGCGCGGCGCTGCCCTGTGAAGATGCGATCCCAGCCCTGCACGGTCCCGGGCGGGAGACGCTGCACGGGCACCCTCTGGGGACGCCCCAAAAGAAAGTGCCGGCCCCGGAGACCGGGACCGGCACATGACGGGTGCGTTGGCGCGGCGGAGGACCGCCGTGCCCCCGACCTTACTGCTGTGGCGCGGACGCCGGCGTCACCGCCGCCGCCTGCTCGGCCTTTTCCTGCTCGGCAAGCTGGGCCTTCTGCACATGGGTGAGCCACTGCCGGGCCGTCCGGGCCGTGCTGGAGAACTCCGCCGCCCGGTTGAAGGCGCGCTCGGCCTTGTCGAGGTCCTTCAGGTTGAAGCTGGCGACGCCCTCCAGCAGGAAGGCGCTGCCCTGGTTCTTCAGCCCGCCCTTGGCGATGCCCTTCTCCAGCGCGTCCACCGCGTTCTTCCAGTCCTCCCGTTCCAGGTAGGCCTGGGCCAGACGGATGAAGCCCTCGCCGTCGTTCGACAGCTCGGCGGCACGACGCAGGGGGTCGATGGACTTCGGGATTTCCCGCGACGCGATCCAGGCGTTGGCGAGAAGCTCCCAGTTCTCCTTCGTCCCCTTGATCCGGCCCTTCTCCATGTTCGCCTGGAGCAGCAGGGCGCCCCGGTAGGGAACGTCGTGATACATCCAGAGCTGGGCGAGCTGCACCAGCTCCTCGCTCTTGTCCAGATGACCGGCCTTGTAGGCCAGCTCCATGACGGCCAGCGTCTCCTTCTCCTTCTTGATCTCGGAGTAGATGCCGGCGAGCTGGATGTAATAGCGCTTCTCCTTCGGATACCTGGAGATCAGCAGTTCCAGGGTGTCCGCCACCTTGGTGAACTGCTTGGTCTCGAAGTAGAGCCCCAGGATGAAGTCGTACCATTCCTTCTTCGGATTGGGCGACATGGAGATCGCCTTTTCCATGAGGGGAATGGCACTGCGCATGTCCTCAAGCTGGGCGTAGACGTTGGCGTAGGCCACGTATGCTTCAGCCTGGGGGTTCTGCGCGACGGCGAACCACTCCTTGAACTTCTGGAGCGACTTCTGGAACTGGTCCGTCGCCATGTAGAGCTGGGCGAGGTTGTAGAGCAGGCTGTGCTGCTGGGCATCGGGCAGGATCTTGAGGGCAAGAGCCTGCTCGAAAATCTCCGCGGCACGGCGGTAGTTGTCCTGCTCCGTGAACACGTAGCCCATGGTCTGGAGGACGATCGCCCGCTCATACGGCTGAAGCTCGCCCTTCAGCAGGCCGTCGAGGATCTGCTGCGCCTGAGCGTAGCGCTTTTCCTCGATGGCCTTCTGGGCCTCCGTCACCTGCTTGAACGTCCGCTCGGTCAGGACCTGGCCCTTCTTCGCGGCGTCTTCCTGCTCCGCCTTCTGATCGTCGCCGGCCGCGCGCTGCGCGTAGGCCGTGCCGGACACACCGGCAACGGCCATCGGCAGGCCGAGCAGCAGAGCCGCCAGCCAGCGGCGGCGACGGGAGGAAGCGTGCCTGTGATCCATCGTCATGCTTCCCCTCTCCCTACTTCTGCAGCTCGAAGGTCAGCTTGTTCTGGACGCCGTGGCGCTTCACGGGCTTCCCGTCGACGATCTTCGGCTTGTACTTCCACTTCTCCATGGCCTTCACGGCGGCCCGCTCGAAATAGCCCGGCGGGTTCGCCTCGACGACCTTGATGTTATCCACGCCGCCCGTCTCGTTGATGGTGAACTCCATCACGACGTAACCCTCGATACCGCGGGAGGCGGCACGCTCGGGATACTGCGGGGCCATGCGGAAGAGCGGAATGGCTTCCGCGTCCGCGACGGCCATCGCCCCCGGGCCGGCGATGTCGAGACCGGTGTTGAGCGCACCAGGGTCGATGTTCACGGCGTTGCCGCTGGGCGCCGCCGTCGGGTCCGCCGTCATCTTCGGCGGCTCGGGCGGCGTTTCCGGCGGCGGCGGCCGGTCAGGTGGTTTGCGATCCTTCGTCTCCGTCTGCGTGTCGCGTTGCAGACGGACGAAGTCGATGAGCTTGACGCGTGCCGACTCGTCCAACTTCGCCGTCTGGCCGATGATCAGGTACTGCATCAGCCAGAACAGGGCGAGGGTAACGAGGATCGCGGCAAGCAGCGCAGTAGCGTAGCGCGCTATCATGGCCTTGCCCTCCTCCGCGAACCCGGGATCACTTCTGGTCCGCGGCGATCGAGACGTTGTAGACACCCGCCTGACGGGCCTGATCCATGACCTCGACCATCAGGCCGACATCGGCCTTCTCGTCGGCGGTGATGACGACGGCACCCTGGGGATTCTCGGCGTGCAGACGCTCGATGTTGGCCCGGATCGCGCGCCGGTCGATCTGACGGCGGTTGATCCACACCTCCCCGCTCTCGGTGACGGCGACCACGATGTTGGCTCGTTCCTGGACCACGGCGGTCACCGCGTCCGGGCGGGAGACGTCGATACCCGCTTCCTTGATGAACGACGCCGTCACGATGAAGAAGATCAGCATGATGAAGACGACGTCGAGCATCGGGGTCAGGTCGATCTCCGGCTCCTCCCCACCCGCATGGCGCTTTGCTCGCATGGACTCACTCCTGAACCAAAGTGTCGGAGAGGCGTTCGACCTCGCGGTCGGCCCGCCGCCTCAGCATGAAGCTGAAGTAGAGGCCGGAGATCGCAACCACCATGCCCGACATCGTGGGGATCGTTGCCTTGGACACGCCGGAAGCCATGGCCCGCGCGTTGCCGGAACCGAGAACGGCCATCACGTCGAAAACCTCGACCATGCCCGTCACGGTTCCCAGCAATCCGAGCAGCGGCGCCATCGCCACCAGCGTCTTGATCATCGAGACATTCGCTTCGATCTTCGCCTTCGCCTGCGAGATCAGCATCGTCCGGTACTGGGAGGCATACCAGGACTTCTTGTCCTGGCGGGCCTCCCACTTGGCGACCGTATCGTTGAACAGTTTCCGATGCTGGAACAGGTTGAAGTAGAAACGCTCGAGGATCAGCAGCCACAAGGCAAAGGTGACGAACATGATCAGCAGGAGAACGTCACCGCCGGTCTCCAGGAAGATCCCGATCGCCCTCTGTGCCTCAAGCAGCTCGGTCACGGAAATGCTCCTCGTCTGCGCGTTGCGCGATCAGGCCGGCGCTCTGTTCCTCCAGCACCTCGATCACGCTCTTCGCGCGACCGGCGCAGAGGCTGTAGAGCAGCACCATCGGAATGGCGACGACCAGACCCAGAACGGTGGTGACCAGGGCTTCGGAGATGCCGCCGGCCATCAGCTTCGGATCGCCCGTGCCGAACAGCGTGATCGCCTGGAAGGTCTTGATCATGCCGGTGACGGTGCCGAGCAGACCCAGCAGCGGGGCGATGGCGGCGAACACCTTGATGGTGCTGATGCCACGCTCCAGCTTCGGGATCTCCTTCAGGATCGCCTCGTCGAGCTTCAGCTCCAGAGTCTCCACGTCGGCGTGCTGGTTCTCGTCGTAGACGGCGAGGACACGGCCGAGCGGGTTGTTCTTGCGGATCTCGCTGGCCTTCATCTGGCCGCGGACCTTGGCGCCGGTGATGGAGAGGTTGATCATCCGCTCCAGCGCCAGCAGGACGCCGATGATACCGATGCCGATGATGACGTAGCCGACGACGCCGCCCTGGTCCACGCGCTCGCTGAGGGTCGGCTCCTGGATCAGCAGCGAGAGGAGCTGGCCGCGCGACGGGTCGATGCCGACATCGACCAGACCGCTCTGCGCCTCAAGCGCCGGCCCGGTCAGGCGGACCAGACGGTCGGCGGGCTGGCGGCCCAGCTCGACGAACTTGGCCTGCCCCGGCTCGAAGCGCAGGTAGGCGCCGTCGGTGAAGGCCACGAACGGGCCGACGCGGACGACCGGGGCCTGGAGCTGCTCGCCGTCGGTGTTGATGATGGTGGTGTCGAACTTGGCGACGCGGCCGGTCTCGGTCATCTCCTGCTGAAGCAGGAACCAGAGTTCCTGAAGCTGCTGGATGCTCGGCAGCTCCTTGCTCTGGGAAAGCTGCTCCAGCGGCTTGGCGCGGCCCGGGAACTGGCCGGTGATCAGGGACTCGTCCAGCACGCCGCGGGTGTCGCCGGCGACCTGACGGACGACGCCGAACAGCTCGCCCAGGGTGCCCATCCGCTCCTGGAGCTGCGCGGTCAGCTCGCCGAGCTGCTGCTCGCCCTTGGCGAACTCCTGCTCAAGCTGCTGCGAGCGCGACAGCTCCTGGTTCAGGGCCGCCTTGGCCTTGTCCAGAATGGCCGCCTGCTCGTTGCGGGCGGCGCGGAACTCGGCCTCGCGCTGCTTGTTGCGCTCGGCGGCTTCCTGGCTGCCGCGGCGGACCTGCTGGAGGAGCTGATCCAGGGTCTGGGGGGCAGAGGCGTCCTGCGCCACCGCCGGCACGCCGGTGAACAGGCTGGCGACGGCGCCGGCGATCAGAAGACCGCGGATCTTCGGGGTGAAGCGGATCATTGGGCGGCCTCCGGCGCCGGAACGGGGAGAACGATCAGGTCAGGGGCGGCCTGCCTGCGCGCGACGGCGAGACCCTGACGGATGGCGCCGCGGTAGCTTTCGGGCAGCACCACCCACTGGCGCTGACGCTGGTCCCACATCCCCTGTTCCTTGCCGTCCAGGGTCTGATAGGCCAGCAGCACGCGACCGAAGCGCAGGAACGACACCTGGCGGACGCGGCCGTCCTGCTCCAGCGGGCCGTCATAGGCCTCGATGGTGCGGCCGTACTCGTTCTCGATCTGGAAGGCTTCCATCAGGCGGCGGTACTTCTCCGAGGTGGAGACATCCGCGCGGGCCATCAGAGCGCGCAGGCTCTGAACCCGGTCCTGCCGCTCCTGGCTGAGGAAGGGCACGTCCAGGCTCACGAACTGCTCCAGCGTGCCGATCATGCGCTGCATCAGCGGAACGATCTCACGCTCGACGGCACTGACGTTCTCGATCTGAGTCGCCAGCGAGTCCCGCTCGGTCCCCTGGGCCTTCACGAGGTCCTGGAGCTGCGCGTTGTAGACCTTGATGTTGTCGATCTGCGTCATCACCGTCCGGTACTCCTGAAGGAGCCGGTCGGTTTCGTCCGCGATCTTGTCCACGTTGGCCTGGCTCTGCGCACCGGCCTGGGCGACCTGCTTCTCCAGGTCGATGAGCTGCTCGATCTGCTGGGCCTGGGCGGTTCCGGCGCCGGCCAGCAGGAATGCGGTCACGGCCACGACGGCCGCACACCGCGCGCGGTTCGACTGGGTCATGTAGTCTCCAACTGCCCTAGGGCGCCTAGTTTGGCGCCTTGATGCACATTATCTGTGCTGATATCCGGTGAATTATTTCACTGAACGTATCATTTACTATATACCATGGCGTGTTCCCTTGGCCCTCCTGCCTTGCTCCGGTATGCGGCCTTGATTTTCTTGAGGGTCCGACGGACTGTCCGCGGGTTCCTCCCGCTTCGACACGTCCGCCGGACTGGTTCGGCAGCTTAACCTTCGCAAGGGCGTTTTTCAGCCACTTTCTGTCCGCCGCATCGCCATGCACAATGGGTAGAGGGCGAATGTGTCAGACGCATATCCGACACGTTCCGCCCTGTCAATTGAGCATGGAATTTGGAAGAGCGCCATCGGCGTGAAAGAGTCTGTCCTGAAGTCGGGGGGCGAGCATTCCGGGCAGCCAGACCGGGAACGGCGAAGGGAGACGAATCCATGGCCGAGCGCTATGCGGGCAGGAGCGGTGTTGTCGGTGGCGTGCAGGAAGCCTTCATCGGTGTGCGCGATCCGGTTGCTGCCATCCGCCACTGGGAGAGGTTCGGCTACCGGGTCGGACCGGCCGGCCAGCTCGCCGCGGATGCCGCCCGCACCCTCTACGGGGTGGACAGCCCCCTGCACTCCGTCCGCCTGCTGCACCAGGATGCCGACCAGGGCCTGCTGCGCCTGATGGTCTGGGACCGGCCGGCCGGTCCCGGCCTGGGAACCGGCCCCTGGCGGGTGCAGGGGAACCGCTGGCTGGCGTGCCTGACCGACGACATCCTGAACATCGCCAACCATGCCGAGGTGCTGCGCGCCCAGGGCGGTCCCATCGGCTTCGTGGACCCCGTGCATGTGCCGCCGCAGCGTCCGGAGGCGGCGCTGCGCCCGTTCGACCAGCCGGTGCCGGCCACGCGCCAGATGACCCTGACGCAGCCGCTGTGGCGGCTGCTCTGCGTCCAGATCTTCAGCGGCAGCGGCCGGGCGCAGCCGACGATCAACCCGGCCTGCCTGATGCGGACGGGACCGGCCATGCATTTCGGCATGGTGATCCAGGATGACCGGCCGGAGATCCTGGAATTCTACGACCGGACCCTCGGACTGCAGCGCGCCACCGACCAGTCCCTGCCCTACGATCCGTCCCGGGGCGCTCCCCGCCTGCTGGATCTGCGGGAGGGGGAGTGGCACGGGCTGGTGGATTTCGACGCGGCGGTGGCCGCGACCGATCCCGCCCCGGTCCGGGCGGCGCGTCTGCGCGTTCTGCGCTTCCGCAGCGCCAGCGCCCTGCCCGACGCCCGCCGGGAGAGCCGGCCCGGACAGCTCGGCCTGTCCGGCTACTGCCTGCGGGTCCACGGGCTGGCCGCGTTGCGGGAGCGGATCGCGGCGGCGGGAGCCGGCGAGGTGACGCCGGTGGTCGAAGATGAGTTCGGCCGCCCGGCCTGCGCCTTCGTCGCCCCCGACGGCTACCACTGGACGGCCTTCGAAGCCTGAGCGACCGGCTGCGTGACGTTTTCCCGATCCGGCTGTTCACCCCATGCTCGCGCCACGATGGCGCCCAGCGAAGGGAAAACCGGACATGACGAACAAGGACAAGGTCTCCGGCAAGGTCGGGGAGATCAAGGGCGACGTCAAGGAGACGGCCGGCGAAGCCCTCGGCGACAAGGACCTCCAGCGGGAAGGCAAGGCTGACCGCGTCGAAGGCCGTGCGCAGCAGGTCAAGGGCGACGTCAAGCAGACCGCCAAGGACATCACCCGCTAGACGCCACGCCTCCCGGCATGACGCTGGCGGAAACATCTCCGCGTCTCCGACCGGACGCCCGGGCGTCACAGGCCGACAGCCTGCTGCGCCCGGGCGATACCTGCTGGCGCATCGCCCGGGCTGACAGGATCGCGCCCATCGTGGACGCGGCCGACTATTTCGCGGTCCTGAAACGGGCGCTGCTCAAGGCCCGTCATCAGGTCCTGCTGATCGCCTGGGACTTCGATACCCGGATCCGTCTGGAACCGGCCCGCCGCGAGGCCGGGCAGCCGCAGAAGCTGGGCAGCCTGCTGTCCATGCTGGTGCGCTCGCGCCCCGACCTGCGGGTGCATGTGCTGAAATGGCGGCTGAGCGTCTTTCAGGCTGCGGCGCGCGGAATGGTGCCGCTGTTCCTGCTCGATCTGCGCTCGGGTGACCGCTTGCAGTACCGGCTGGCCTCCGACCATCCCGTCGGGGCCTGCCATCATCAGAAGATCGTCGTCATCGACGACGCGCTGGCCTTCTGCGGCGGCATCGACGTGACGACGGACCGCTGGGACACCCGCGCCCACCATGATTCCGAGCATTTCCGGCGCAGGCCCGGCGGCGCCCGCTACGGCCCCTTCCACGATGTCACCATGGCCGTGGACGGCGATGCCGCCCGGGCGCTCGGCCGGCTTGCCCGCGACCGCTGGGAGTCCGCCACGGGCGACCGGCTGCCGCCCCCGCCCGCCGGTTCCGATCCCTGGCCGGCGGATCTCACCCCCCTTCTCCGCGACCTGCCCGTCGGCATCGCCCGCACGCAGCCGGCCTATGGCGACCAGCCCGCGGCGCACGAAGTGGAAACCCTCTGGCTGGAGGCGATCCGCAGTGCCCGCCGCTGCCTCTACATCGAGGCGCAGTATCTCGCGGGCCGGAGCATCGCCAAAGCCCTGGCCGAGCGCCTGAGCGAGCCGGACGGGCCGGAAATCGTCGTCATCAACCCGAGCGAGGTCTCGGGCTGGCTGGAGGAGCGGGCCATGGGCATGGCCCGCGACCACATCCTGGCGGCCCTGCGCGGGCTGGACCCCGGCGGCCGTTTCGGCATCTACACGCCCGTGACCGCCCGTGGCCGCGGCATCTTCGTGCATTCCAAGGTGCTGGTGGTGGACGACCGGCTGCTCCGCATCGGCTCCTCCAACATCAACAACCGCTCCATGGGCTTCGATACCGAGTGCGACCTCGCCGTCGAGGTGCCGCCCGACCGGCCGGACAGCGACACCCGGCGCGCCGCCCTGCTGGACTTCCGCGACGGGCTGGCCGCCGAGCATCTGGGCTGCACCGTCGCCGACCTGCGCGGTGCCATGGCCGCGGCGGGCGGCTCCCTGGTGGCTGCCATCGAGGCGCTGCGCCGGCGGCCGGGCCGGACCCTGGTGCCGCTGGAGGCGGACGAGGTCGGTGTGGCCGAAGGTTTCTTCGTCGAGAACGAACTGCTGGACCCGGAACGGCCGCGCTGGCCGTTGCAGACCCTGCTGCACCGGGTCGACTGGAGCTGGCTGAACCGCCGCCGGCGGCGCGCCTCTAAGCCCGGATAAGAGCCGGACCGGCCGGCCGCCACGGCTTCGTGCCCCCCTCCCCCATGCGCCCATCGATGCAGAATGCAAGGCCCTCAGCGACGCTGAAGGCTATGTTGCCTGTTGCATGATCGTCGCACCTCTTCCAAATTGGGCAAAATTTGCCCAGTGGCTTAATCCCCTATTCACCGAATGTTCGCATCCTGCCTCGAAATGGGTGATGGCCCTGTGTAGAATCAGGACAGACCGGCCTTCGCCAGCCGCGTCGGATCCTTGTGGGAGCAGTGCCCGTGGACTCCTTCCTCCAGACCCTGCGGAACCTCGGCGCCGTGCGCCTTGCGGCCATCGGCGGTGCCACGCTGGTGATCGTCGGCCTGTTCGTCTACATGATGTCGCAATGGTCCTCCCCAGGAATGTCGCTGCTCTACAGCGATCTCACCCCGGCCGACGGCGGCGCCATCGTCCAGCAGCTCGAACAGCAGCAGATCCCCTACAAGGCGAGCCCCGACGGCACCCGCATCGAGGTTCCGTCCGATCAGGTCGGCCGTGTCCGCATGCTGATGGCGCAGCAGGGCCTGCCCAGCGGCGGCAATGTCGGGTATGAGCTGTTCAACCAGCCCGAAGGGCTGGGCACCACCAGCTTCATGCAGAACATCCAGCAGCTCCGCGCCCTGGAGGGCGAGCTGTCGCGCACGGTGCAGACCCTGCAACCGGTGCAGGCGGCACGCATCCATCTGGTGCTGCCCAAGCGGGAGCTGTTCTCCCGCCAGAACCAGACCGCCACCGCCAGCGTCTTCGTCCGCCTGCGTCCTGGTGCCAGCCTGGGCAAGGAACAGGTGCTGGCGATCCAGACCCTGGTCGCCGCCGCCGTGCCGCAGCTTGAACCCGACATGGTCGCCATCGTGGACGACAAGGGCAACGTGCTGGCGCGCGGCATGGGGTCGGACTCCCAGGAGGCGATGCTCGCCACCGCCGAAGAGAAGAAGCTCGCCTATGAACAGCGGCTGACCCAGACGGTGGAGGACCTGCTGTCCCGTACCGTCGGCTTCGGCCGCGTGCGGGCGCAGGTGTCGGCCGAGCTGGATTTCGACCGGATCACCACGAACAGCGAGATCTACGACCCCGACAGCCAGGTCGTCCGCAGCACGCAGACGGTGAACGAGCAGTCCGAGGACCAGAACCGCGACGGCATCGACCCGGTGACCGTGGCGAACAACCTGCCGACCGCGGACGCCACCAACACAGCCTCCGGCCTCTCCTCCTCCAAGACCAGCCGGGCGGAGGAGTCGATCAACTACGAGATCAACCGCACCGTGAAGGTGCATGAGCGGGAGACGGGCCAGATCCGCCGGCTGTCCGTCGCGGTGCTGGTGGACGGCACCTATGCGGCGGCGGAGGACGGCACCTCCACCTACCAGCCCCGCCCGGAGGCGGAGCTGGACCAGCTCCGCCGGCTGGTGGAATCCGCCATCGGCTTCGATGCCGCCCGCGGCGACACGGTGGAGGTGGTGAACATGCGCTTCGCCACGCCGGATGATCTGGCCGGGCTGGGCGAGGAGACGATCTTCGGCCTGCCGAAGGAGGACGTCTTCCGCATCGCCCAGACCATCGTCCTGGCGATCGTGGCGATCCTGGTGATCCTGCTGGTCATCAAGCCCCTGGTCGCCCGGGCGCTGGACCGCACGCCGCAGCTTGAGGACGAGCCCGACCTGCTGGCCGGCGGCGACGGCGTGCCCCAGCTCGCCGGCCCCGGCGGCGGCGCGCTGGCCCGCGAGCTGGCGCTGGAGGCGGCCCAGGCCAACGAGGAGCTGGAACAGATGATCGACATCAACCGGGTGGACGGCCGTGTCCGCGCCTCCTCGCTGCGCAAGGTGGGCGAGATCGTGGAGAAGCACCCGGAAGAGGCCGTCTCCATCATCCGCAACTGGCTCTACCAGGAAAGCTGAGCGGCCCCCGCACAGGACACGACGCCCGGCCATGCCGACGATCCAGAAGTTCCAGTTCGACATCTCCTTCGACGAGTTCGGGCGGCAGATCATGCCGGAGCCCGAACCCGAACCGGAGGCCGAGCCCGCGCCCCCGCCGGAGCCGACCGTCACGCTGACGGAAGCGGCGCTGGCGGCGAAGCTCGCCGCCGCCCGCGACCAGGGCCAGGCGGCAGGGCATGAGGCCGGCATGGCCGCCGGCCGGGAGGCGGCGGAGACGGCCGCGCAGCAGGCCCTGACCCAAGCGCTGGTCCGGGTCGAGGACGTGCTGTGCCGGCTGCTGGCGGCGGAGCCGGAGGCGCGGCGCCGGCAGACCGAACAGGCGCGGGAACTGGCGCTCGCCATCGTGCGCAAGCTGTTCCCGACCCTTGCCCGCCAGCACGGGCTGGCTGAGGTGGAGACGACCATCGCCGCCTTCCTGCTGGAGCTGGCGGAGGAACCGAAGCTGGTGCTGCGCGTGCATGAGAGCCGGCTGGAGGCGCTGCGCCCCCATCTGGAGGAGATGGCCGTCCGGGCCGGGTTCGGCGGCACCCTGTCGCTTCTGTCCGATCCCCGGATGGGCGAGCTGGACGTGCGGGCCGACTGGGGCGACGGCGCGGCGGAGCGCGACGTCACCCACCTCTGGAGCGAAATCGAGCGCATCGCCGGCGGGCTGCCGGCCGAGATTCCGGGCGGTCCCGCGGCGGTTGCCGCGACCGCCCGTCCCTGATCCGTTGATGGAGCCCTGACGCATGGCCGCCAAGGATGAAATGGGCCTGAACGAGTTCGACGGCGCCGGCCGGTCCGAGATGGACGCCGACGCCGTGATGGTCGTGAAGGACCTGGAATCCGTCTACGACATCCCGGTCCAGATTTCCGCCGTGCTGGGCAAATGCACCATGCAGGTCAGTTCGCTGATGAAGCTGGGCCGCGGCGCCGTGGTGGAACTTGACCGCAAGGTCGGCGAAGCGATCGACATCTATGTCAACAACCGGCTGGTGGCCCGCGGGGAGGTCGTCGTCGTCGAAGACCGGCTGGGCGTGACCATGACCGAGATCATCAAGTCCGACAGGGGCTGAGGGCGATGACCGACACCAGACAGCCCGGTTCCGTTCTCGCCCAGGCCCGCGCCCGGACGCAGGCCCTGGCGCAGCAGCCCCCCGCCGCGGCCGAGGCCGGGCGCGCCGGCCCGCTGCCACGGCCGCTGCGGCCGAAGGGCGGCATCGATCTGGCGACGGTGCTCGGTCTGGTCGGCGGCTTCGGGCTGGTCGGGGCGGCACTGGCCCTGGGTGGCAGCCTGGGCGCCTTCTTCAATCTGCCGTCGGTCGCCATCGTGCTGGGCGGAACCGTGGCGGTGACCGCCGTCTCCTTCTCCGTGCGGGACGTGGCGGCCGCCGGCCGCCTGTTGCTCGGCGCCGTGACCCGTACCGTCCACGACCCGCAGGGCGTGGCGCGCTACGTGCTCCAGCTTGCCGACATCGCCCGGCGCAACGGTCCTCTGGCCCTGCAGCCGCTGGCACCGTCGCTGGCAGCGGAGCCGGTGCTGCAACGCTCCATCGAGATGATCGTGGACGGGCTGCCGGCCGACGACGTGGAGCGCATCCTGCGCACCGAGATCGAGGCCGATCAGGCCCGCGCCCGGGCCGGGGCCGCCGTGCTGCGCCGGGCCGCCGAGGTCGCCCCCGCCATGGGGCTGATCGGCACCCTGGTCGGCCTTGTCCAGATGCTGGACAACCTGCAGGATCCGGCCAGCATCGGCCCGGCCATGGCGGTGGCGCTGCTGACCACCTTCTACGGCGCGGTGCTGGGCAGCATGGTGCTGTCTCCGCTCGCCGGAAAGGTGGATCGCAACGCCGAGGTGCAGGCGCTGGTGAGCAGCCTCTACATGCTGGGCGCCGGCTCCATTGCGCGGCAGGAGAATCCGCGCCGGCTGGAGATCCTGATCAACACCGTGCTGCCGCCGGAACTCCGGCTCAGCACCTTCGACTGAGGGCGGATGCCATGCACCACGGCCCGCGCCCGACCCGACCGACCGAACCGACCATGCCCCCGATGACCCGGAGAGGGTTGCCCCGATGCGCCTGCTGATCGTTGGAACGCTGGAAGGCTATATCACCGCGGCCGGCAAGATCGCCCTCCAGCGGGGCGCCAAGGTCGCCCATACGGAGAGCATCGACGGTGCGCTCACGGCCCTGCGCAGCGGCCAGGGCGCCGACCTGGTGATGATCGACGTCAAGCTGGATGTGGGCCTGCTGATCGACGGGCTGAAGGCCGAGCGCTTCGCCGTGCCCGTCGTCGCCTGCGGCGTCGGCACCGACGCGCAGGCCGCGGTGAAGGCGATCCGCGCCGGGGCGAAGGAATACATCCCCCTGCCCCCCGACGCCCAGCTCATCGGCGCCGTGCTGGAGGCCATCGCGGAGGAAAGCCACGCCATCGTCAGCCGCGACCCGGCGATGGCGGCCGTGCTGCGGCTGGCCGAGCAGATCGCGCCGTCCGAAGCCTCGGTCCTGATCACCGGCGAGTCCGGCACCGGCAAGGAGCTGATGGCCCGGCACATCCACCGCAAGTCGCGGCGGGCGAACGGCCCCTTCATCTCCGTCAACTGCGCGGCGATCCCGGAAAACCTGCTGGAAAGCGAGCTGTTCGGGCACGAGAAGGGCGCTTTCACCGGCGCCGTGGCCCGCCGCATCGGCAAGTTCGAGGAGGCGAACGGCGGCACCCTGCTGCTGGACGAAATCTCGGAGATGGACCTGCGCCTGCAGGCCAAGCTGCTGCGCGCCATCCAGGAGCGGGTGATCGACCGCGTCGGCGGCAGTCAGCCGGTGAAGGTGGACATCCGCATCCTCGCCACCAGCAACCGCGACATGCTGGCCGAGGCCAAGGCCGGACGCTTCCGCGAGGACCTCTATTTCCGCCTCAACGTCGTCAACCTGACCCTGCCGCCCTTGCGCGAGCGTCCGGCCGACGTGGCGCTGCTGGCGCAGCACTTCGCCCGCAAGTACGCCGAGGCCAACGGCCTGCCCGACCGCACCATCGGCCGGGAGGCGATGGCGATGCTCCAGGCGCACCACTGGCGCGGCAACGTGCGCGAGCTGGAGAACACCCTGCACCGGGCGGTGCTGCTCTCCTCCACGGCGGAGATCGGACCCGAGGCCATCCTGCTGACGGGCGCGGACCCGGTGGCGGCAACGCCGAAGCCGGCGGAGCCCGCGGCCCCGCTCGCCTCCCGCGCCGCCGCCGCGGCCAGTGCCTATGGCGGGTCCTCCGGCGGCTTCGCCGGGGCCGCGGCCGCCTATGGCGGACAGCCGCCCGGCAGCCCGACCCAGGCGCTGGTCGGCCGCACCGTGGCGGAGGTGGAGCGCGACCTGATCCTGGACACGCTGTCCCACACGCTGGGCAACCGGACGCACGCGGCGACCATCCTGGGCATCTCGATCCGGACCCTGCGCAACAAGCTCAAGCAGTACTCCGAGGAGGGTATCGCCGTACCGCCGCCCGCGGGATCGGACGCGGACGAACGGGCGACGGCGTGAGCGTCATGCAGCCTGAGCGGACACCATACCCCGGACGGGGAGGTCGCGGATGACCGACGAGACCGGCCGCAGCCCGTTGCAGGCGCTGAACCTGCCGGCCATCTGGCAGTCGATGAAGCGGAGCGAAGTCGCCTTCGCCCTCGCCATCGTCGCGCTCATCGTCGTGCTCATCCTGCCGATGCCCACCTGGTTGCTGGACATCGGCCTGACGATCTCCTTCACCTTCTCGATCCTGATCCTGATGGTGGTGCTGTCGATCCAGAAGCCCCTGGATTTCAGCAGCTTCCCCACCATCCTGCTGATCTCGACGATGCTGCGGCTGGCGCTGAACATGGCGTCCACCCGCCTGATCCTGGCGGACGGTCACCGGGGGGCCGATGCCGCCGGCAGCGTCATCGAGACCTTCGCCTCCTTCGTCATGGGCGGCAACTTCATCATCGGCATCACGGTCTTCGCCATCCTGACGCTGGTGAACTTCATGGTCATCACCAAGGGTGCGGGCCGCATCGCCGAGGTGGCGGCGCGCTTCACCCTGGATGCCATGCCCGGCAAGCAGATGGCGATCGACGCCGACCTGTCGGCCGGCCTGATCGACGAGGCGTCGGCCCGTGCCCGCCGCAAGGAGCTGGAGGACGAGAGCCAGTTCTTCGGCTCCATGGACGGTGCCTCGAAATTCGTCCGCGGCGACGCCATCGCCGGCCTGATCATCACCTTCGTCAACGTCATCGTCGGCATGATCATCGGCATCGGCCAGGAGGACATGGCCTTCGCCGCCGCCGCCGACGCCTATACCAAGCTGACCATCGGCGACGGGCTGGTCTCCCAGATCCCCGCCCTGCTGGTGTCGCTGGCGGCCGGCCTCATGGTGTCGAAGTCCGGAACGCCGGGATCGACCGACAAGGCGGTGGTGGGCCAGCTCACCTTCTACCCGGTGGCGCTGGGGCTGACCTCGGTGCTGGTGGGCGTGCTGGGCTTCCTGCCGGGGATGCCCTGGTTCATCTTCCTGCCGGCCGCGGCGGCCCTGGGCTTCGCCGCCTACTATCTGCCGCGGGTGCGGGAGAAGGAGGCGGAGGAGAAGGCGCGCGAGGAGATCGCCGCGATCCCGCCGCCGCCGGTGCCGGAGGAGCCGATCTCCTCCGCTCTTGCCATCGACCTGATCCGGCTGGAGCTGGGCTATGGCCTGCTGGCGTTGATCAACAGCCCGGCCGGCCAGCGCCTGACCGACCAGATCCGTGGCCTGCGTCGGCAGCTCGCCGGGGAGATCGGCGTCATCCTGCCGTCGGTCCGCATCCAGGACAATCTGCAACTCCCGCCCAACACCTACGTCATCCGGGTCAAGGAGATCGAGTCGGGCAAGGGCGACATCCGCCCGAACATGCTGCTGTGCATGGACCCGCGCGGCGAGCCCATCGGCCTGCCGGGCGAGACGACGACAGAGCCCACCTTCGGCCTGCCGGCCATGTGGATCGAGCCGGCCTACCGCGAGGAGGCCATGTTCAAGGGGCTGACGGTGGTCGATCCGCCCACCGTCATCACCACCCATCTGACCGAGGTGGTGAAGGACAACATGGCCGACCTGCTGTCCTACGCCGAGACGCAGAAGCTGCTGGACGAGCTGGGCAAGGAGCACCAGAAGCTGGTCGCCGACGTGGTGCCCGGCCAGATCAGCGTGGGCGGGCTGCAACGGGTGCTCCAGAACCTCTTGTCGGAGCGGGTCTCGGTCCGCGATCTTCCGACCATCCTGGAGGGGATCGCCGAAGCCACGGCCTACACCCGTGCCATCACCCAGATCACCGAGCATGTGCGCGTCAGGCTGGCGCGGCAGATCTCGGATGCCAACACCAACCATATGGGGTACATCCCCCTGGTCACCCTGTCGCCGGACTGGGAGCAGTCGTTCGCCGAGGCCATCGTGGGCGACGGCGAGGACCGCCAGCTCGCCATGGCGCCGTCACGGCTGCAGCAGTTCATCACGGTGGTGCGCCAGACCTTCGAGCGCTTCGCCATGCAGGGTGAGGCGCCGGTGCTGCTGACCAGTCCGGGCGTCAGGCCCTATGTCCGCTCCATCATCGAGCGGTTCCGTCCGGCGACGGTGGTGATGTCTCAGAACGAGATCCACCCCAAGGCCAAGATCAAGACGCTGGGGCAGATCTGATGCGGGGAACGGGGAGACGACGAGGACACGGGGATGGCTGAACGAAGAGACCTGCCATGCGGCTGAAGTCCTTTCACGCCCCGACCATGGCCGACGCCATGCGCCAGGTCCGCGAGGTGCTGGGCGACGATGCCATCATCGTCGCCACGCGCGAGGAGGAGGGCGTCGGCGTCCGCGTCACGGCGGCGATCGAAGAGGACGAGATGCTGGGCGGCCTGGGCGCCGCCCCCCTGCGGCTGGCCGCCCCGCTCGGTCCGGACGTGCAGGACCAGGTGTCCGACGTGCTGCTGCGCCACGGGGTGCCGCAGGAACTGAGCGCACAGATGCTGGACAGCATCGCCGACCTGAGCGCCCGCGACCCGCTGACCGCGCTCTCGGCCGCGCTGGACGCCGTCTTTGCCTTCTCCCCCCTGCCGGAGACGCGGGCGCCGCGGCCGATCATGCTGGTCGGCCCTCCCGGCTGCGGCAAGACCCTGACCATCGCCAAGCTCTGCGCCCGCTCCGCCCTGCGCGGCCGTCCGGTCGGCGTCATCTCCACCGACACGGTGCGGGCAGGCGGCATCGAACAGCTCCAGGCCTTCACCCGTGTGCTGAAGCTGCGCCTGATCACGGTGGAGGACCCGCCCGCCCTGGCAGGCGCCCTGGAGGTGCAGCGCGGGATCGAACAGGTCGTGATCGACAGCGCCGGCCGCAACCCCTACAGCGCCGCCGACATGCGCGACCTGCGCGAGTATCTGGCCGCCGCCGACGTGGACCCGGTGCTGGTGATGCCCGCCGGGCTGGACGCGGTGGAAGCCGCGGAGACGGCCCGCGCCTTCGCCGATGTCGGGGTCACCCGCCTGCTGCCCACCCGCCTGGATCTGGCCCGCCGGCTGGGCAGCCTGCTCGCCGCCGCGCACGAGGGGGGGCTTGCCCTCACCGACGCCAGCACCACCCCGAAGGTGGCGGAAGGGCTGACCCCGCTTTCGCCCACCCAGCTCGCCCGACTGATGATGCCTGAAGCCGAGGCCGGCCAGCGCCGCGCCAAGCAGACAGGGACGCATTCATGACCGAACTCGCCTTTCCCGCAGCATCGGCCGCGCGCCGGAACGTCATCGCCATCGCCAGCGGCAAGGGTGGTGTCGGCAAGACCTTCTTCTCCATCACCCTGGCCCATGCGCTGGCCGGGATCGGCCGTCGCACCCTGCTGTTCGACGGCGATCTGGGCCTCGCCAACGTGGACATCCAGCTCGGGCTGATGCCCAAGCGCGACCTCGGCCAGGTGATCGAAGGGCAGGTCAATCTGGCCGGCGCCGTCACCCGCTTCGGCGATGGTGGATTCGACATCATCGCCGGCCGCTCGGGCTCGGGCAGCCTCGCCAACCTGCCGCCGCCGCGCCTGCAGCAGCTCCGCACCGACCTCCTGGATCTGTCGCGCAGCTACGACACCGTGGTGATCGACCTGGGTGCCGGCGTGGACCGCAATGTCCGCACCTTCGCCGGGCCGGCCCGCACCACGCTGGTGGTGACGACGGACGAGCCGACCTCCATCACTGACGCTTATGCCTTCCTGAAGCTGGGGTACCAGTCGAACCCGGGGGCGGATCTGCGGGTCGTCGTGAACATGGCGGAGACGCGCGGCCAGGGCGAGAAGACCTACGACACGCTGCTGTCGGCCTGCCGCCGCTTCCTGAAGAAGGAACCGCCGCTGGCCGGCATCGTCCGCCGCGACCAGAAGGTGCGCGACGCGATCCGCTCGCAGACGCCGCTGCTGATGCGCTCGCCGGGCAGCGACGCGGCCCAGGACGTGGAGGCCATCGCCCAGCGCCTCGCCGCCCTGCCATGACATCCGGACGGCCGCCGTGACCACCGCCGTCCCGCCCGGCTCCGGCAGCACCGGCCTTCCCCAGGCCGGACAGATGCTGCTGCCGTTGGGCGAGGTGACGGTGGAGCGGCTGCCCGAGCGGCTGGCCGGACTGAACCGCTCGGTAATGCTGACCGGGCAGGTCGTGGCGCAGGAGGGCGGCAGCGCCACGCTGCGCACCTCCGCCGGCGATGTCGTGGTGCGGACGCCGCAGCCGCTGCCGACGGACCGGCCCGTCTCCCTCCAGATCGTCGCCCCGCCGCCGGCCGTCGCCGGAACGGCCGCGGCCCTGCTGCGCGCCATCGCCCTCGCCCCCGCTGGCCCGACCGCCACGCCGGCGCCGCGGGTCCCCGCGCCGGCCACTCCTCCGACGGCTGCGCCCCCCGCCGCGGGGCCGGCACAGCCCCCCGCGACGGCCAGGACCGGGCCCCCGGCCGCTCCCGTGCCTCCGCCGACGGGAACACCACCGCTGCTCCAGCCCGGAGCGGTGGTGACGGCGGTCGTCATCGCCTCCCCGGTCCGGCCGGGCCAGGACCTCCGATCGACGGCAACCGGCCAGGGCGCGTCCGCAACGTCCACGCCGACCGGCGGCACCGCTCCCCTGCCGGCGCCGGCCGCCCCGGGGCTGGGCCTGATCCTGCCAGGGAGCGCCGGCGGCCAGACCGCCCTGCCGCTGCCGGCCGAGGCGCTGACGGCCCTGTCGGCCGCCGCCGGATCGTCGCCGGCCCAGGCCGGTCAGGCGGGACCGGGTCAGACTGCCCCCCCTCCCCAGGGGACACCGGGCGCCTCCCTGGTCACGGGGCCGACCGGCGGGCCGACAGGGCCGCTGCAGCCCCAGGCGCCGACCGTCCCCGGCGCCCCTCAGGCAGGGGGGCCGGGGCTGACCCCGACGGTGAGACTCCCGACGGCGGGGCTCCCGATGGCAGGACTGCCTGTGGCCGGGGGCATGACGGCAGCCGGCATGGCGGCAGGGTTTCCTGCACTCACAGCCCTGCCCCCGCTGCCTGTCGTCCCCCTTCCGACCGTACCGCTGCCGCCGGTCCCGCCCCTGCCGACACTCCCCGTTCTTCCGCCCATCCCGGAAGTGATGCCGTTCCCGACGCCGGCAGGCGGAGCATCGCCGCAAGGGGGAGGACCGCTGGCAGGAACCGGGCTGCCGGGAGAGGGAGCGCCGGGAGACGGGGTGGCCTTGTCCCGCCCCGCCCCGCCCTCCGCCGGACCGGCCCTCTCCGGTCCGGCCCTCTCCGGTCCGGCAGCGGCGACTTCCCTGGGGGGACCCGGCGCTCCCGCCGGGATGCCCGCGCCATCGCACAGTCAGGCAGCCCCTGGCCCGACAGATCCAGATCCGGGAGCATCCGCAGCCCCCCTTGACCGTCTCACCGGCCCGCCGGAACCGGAGGACGGCGGAACACCCGGTCTCGCGGCACCGGCCCGTCCTCCCCTGACCGCCGCACCCGCCGGGCCGCACGGGGCCGCTCCGGAGGCCGCCGGGCCGCCACGTCCGCCCGCCCCTCCCCCACTGGCGGGCAACCCGCCGGTTCCGATCGAGGCGGAAGGAGCCGCGGAGGGGGCCGGGGCGCCGCTCCTCCCCCCGCCGCGACAGGCGGCATCGCAGCAACTGATGCCGGGGCAGAGTCTGCTGGTCCGCATCCTGGCGACCGACACGGCCTCCATCGCTCCGCCAGCCCCCGCCGGTCCGCTCCCCGCCGATGCGCCCGCCACCGTGAACGCCCCCGTGAACGCAGACCCGGGCGCCCGGCCGCCCGGCGGGATCGTCGGGACATTGACCGGCAGCACCTCCGGCGGGCTGGCGGTCGTCACCACGCCACACGGGACGCTGCTGTTGCAGGCGCGCGCGGGCCTGCCCGCGGGATCGGAGCTGCTGCTGTCCCTGGAGGCGCCGGCCGCCCGCCCGGCGCCCCCGACACGCCTGGATCCGGCCGCCGGCAATGACTGGCCCGCCCTGCGTGAGGTGATGGAGACGCTGGCCGCCAGCGACCCGACCCTGGCCCGCGCCGTGGCCGCGGCGGTGCTGCCGCAGCCGAACCGCCGGCTGGCGGCCAACCTGCTGTTCTTCCTCTCGGCCATCCGGGGCGGTGACGCCGCCGGCTGGCTGGGGGACGCCGCCGTCTCGGCTCTGGAGGGCAGCGGCCGGGGCGAGCTGCTGCACCGTCTGACGGAGGATTTCCGTACCCTGTCGCGGCAGGCGCAGGAGCCGCTGCCGGACGGCTGGCGTGCCTGGACGGTGCCCTTCGGGGAGGCGGAGCGGCCGGGCCGCCTCCAGCTCTATCTCCGCCAGGGGGAAGACGGATCCGCGGCGCCGGGGGGCCGCGGCCGGCCCGGCGCCACCCGTTTCCTGCTGGAGGTGGAGTTCAGCCGCTTCGGACCGATGCAGCTCGACGGGCTGGTGCGGCCGCGCCAGCTCGACCTTCTGGTCCGGACGCGCGACCTGCTGCCGGCCGCCATGACCCGCGACCTGAATGCCCTGTTCCGGGAGAGCCTGGAGCTGTTCGGCTATGCCGGTAGCCTCGGCTTCCGGACCGGCGCGCATGGCTGGATCACCATCCGCCGCGGCGGCGGCCCCGGCGGGACCGTGCGCGCCTGACCGGAACCCGGCCCGCCCTCAGAACAGGCTGCCGAGCGGCAGGCAGGGCACCAGATCGCCCTCCGCCACGGCCGTCACCGCCTCGCCCAGCTCGATCAGCCCGTCGGCCTCGACCATGGCGGAGAGGACGGCCGATCCGTCCCGCGACAGCCGGCGTGCCTCCAGCATCCCGTCCGCCGCGCGGACCAGCGTCACCCGCAGATAGTCCCGGCGGTCCGGCTTCTTGGCGTAGGCGAAGGCGGCGCGCACGGGGAACGGCGGCGGGTCCGCCGCGTCGCAGCCCTGCAGCCGGTGGACCAGGGGGCGCACCAGCTTCAGGAAGGCGATCATCGCCGCCACCGGGCTGCCGGGCAGCCCGACCACCGGCGTCTCCCCGATCCGGCCCAGGGCGACCGGCCGGCCGGGCTTGATCGCCAGCCCCCGGAAATCCAGACGGCCCGCGGCCTGGAGGGCACCACAGAGATGGTCCTCCTCTCCCTCCGAGACACCGCCGCTGCTGACCACCAGGTCGTGGCGGCGGGCCGCGGCGGTCAGCGCCTCGCGCATGGCGGGCGCGGAGTCCGGCACGATCCCCAGGTCGGTCACGTCGCAGCCCAGACGGCGCAGCAGGGCCGTGACCGTGTAGCGGTTGCTGTCGAAGACCGCGGCCGGCGGCGGCGGCCGGCCGGCAAGGGAGGCCGGGTCCACGATCTCGTCCCCGGTGGACAGGACCGCCACGCGCAGCGGGCTGCGCACGGCCAGCCGCGTCGCCCCGACGGAGGCCGCCAGTCCGATGTCCTGCGGGCGCAACCGGCGTCCAGGCCGCAGAATGGCCGTTCCCTTGCCCACATCCTCCCCGGCCCGGCGGCGGTTGGCGCCCGGCTCGATCCCGGCGGGCAGGACGACGCTGTCGCCCTCGGCCCGCGCGTCCTCCTGCATCACCACGGTATCGAACCCCGCCGGCAGGCGGGCACCGGTGAAGATCCGCACCGCCACCTTCTCCCCGGCCGCCGCAGCCGGATGCCCGGCGGCAATCCGCGCGACCAGCGGCAGCGTGGTCTCGGCGCCTGCTTCCAGGTCGGCATGGCGGACGGCATAGCCGTCCACGGCGGCGCTGTCCTGCGGGGGAACGTCCAGGGCGGCGACGACCTCCTCCGCCAGCACACGGTCGAGCGCAGCCGGCAGCGGCACGCGCTCGATCGGCGCCACGGGGGTGAACCGGTCGCGCAGCAGTTCCTCCGCCCCGGCAACGGGCAGCAGCGGCCCGGCGGAAGCGGAGCGGTCGTCGGGAAGCGGGGCCAAGGGGCACCTCGTGGCAAGACTCGGAAACGGCCCGGCCCGTCGGCGGGGCGGGCGGCATCGCAGATGGCAGACCTGGGCGGCGGACCTGGGTGGCAGACTTGGATGGCAGACCGCGGAAGTCGATGGCGCATTCGGCGAAACCGGTGCCATCCTCTCCGCCAGGGCCGCGGCTGCCAATCGGACAGATCGACATGCCGGCTCTGCCGGAACGGCAGCCGCGGATCTGCGTCAGGGTCCTTTCTAAGGTGTTGAACCGACCTATCTAAAGATGCGCCTTCCCCCGGCCGGCAGGGGCACCGGCCCGGGGGAGCCCCGGGGAAGCCCCGGGGGGAGCGTTGAGAGCCCCGCCATCCTGTTCCGATCGACGCCCCACCCCCAGGAGACCCGCATGGACGTTCAGGTCCAGCCCGTGGCGCAGCACCATCCCCAACGCCGCCGCCTCAACGACGAGGTACATGCCCGGCCGAGCCTCTATGTCCGCACACCGTCGCGGGTGACCCACCTCGCCATCCTGACGGGAGAGCCTGCATCGCTGGAGCGGGAGATGGTGGCGGAGCTGTGCCGCCGGCACGGCGCCCCCCCGCCGGGGCCGGGCGACCGCCACATGCTGGCGCGGATCGGCACCCGCCAGCTCAAATGGGAACGGCATACGGAGTTCACCTCGATCACCGTCGCGGCGGACGGGCTGGCGGGCGACGACGACTGGTCGGCCCTGGACCCGGAGCTGGAGGCCTGGGCCGACCGGCTGCCCGGGGAGCGGCTGGTCGCCGTCCATGTGCGGGTGGAACCGGGGGCGGGTCAGGCCCACTGGCAGGAGCGCATCTCCATCCTGTTTCCCAGCGGGGAGGCGGTCGGCTCTTCCGTCTATGCCGGCGACGCGCTGGCCTGGACGGACTTCCGCATCCGCCCGGACGGGTTCAGCCGGATGCTGCTGCGCGACGTCCGGCTGCTGACCCCGGACAGGACGGGCCGGCTGGTGCAGCGGCTGGTGGAGCTGGAGACGTACCGCATGATGGCGCTGCTCTCCCTGCCGCTGGCGCAGGAGGTGGGCGGCCAGCTCTCCGCCATGGAGCACCGCCTGTCCGAGATCGTCAGCAGCACCGCCAAGGCCCTGACCCCCGATGCCGAGCACGGGCTGCTGGACGAGCTGACCCTGCTGGCGGCCGAGGCGGAGGCGCTCGCCTCGCGCACCCGCTACCGCTTCAGCGCCACCACCGCCTATGCCGAGCTGATCTCCCGCCGGCTGGAAGAGCTGCGGGAGGAGCGGATCGGCGGCCTGCAGCGGATCGGCTCCTTCCTGTCGCGCCGTTTCTTCCCGGCCGTGCGCACCTGCGAGGCGGTCGGCCGGCGGCAGGCCGAACTGGGCAAAGGCCTTGCCCGTGCCAGCGGCATGCTGCGCACCCGGGTGGACGTGCGGCTGGCGGAGCAGAATGCCGGCGTGCTGCGCTCGATGGACCGGCGGACGAAGGCGCAGCTCCGCATCCAGCAGACGGTGGAGGGGCTGTCCGTCTTCGCCATCAGCTATTATGCGGTGGGGCTCCTGAAATACGTGGTGGACGGGTTGCCGGCGCTGGGCATCCCTGTCTCCAAGGAGCTGTTCGCGGCCATCGCCGCCCCCGCCGTGGTCGCTGCGGTCTGGTTGGCGGTCCGCCGTCTGAAAGAGGCGCTGATGGCGAAAGGATGACGCGCCGGAGGACCGCCTTCCCGCCCTGTTGTTCACGGGAATCGCATTAGGGAAAGTTTTGTAGCGCGGTGTTGGGAAATGGATTCTGTATGTCGGCCCTGATCTATGGGAGGGGTCGATGGCTGGAATTTTTCGGATTTCGTTTCAAGGTCTTCCCGATCCGCGGACAGGGAATGCGCGGCGTCACGCTCTTCTGGATGTTCTGACGATTGCGTTGACGGCGTCGATCTGCGGGGCGGAAAGCTGCGTGGACTTTGCGACCTTCGCGCGGGACCGGCGGGCCTTGTTCGAGGAGTTCCTCGAGCTTCCCGGCGGGCTGCCCAGCCACGACACGTTTTCACGGGTATTCCGGCTTCTGGACCCGGTGGCGTTTTCCCGCTGTTTCCAGCAGTTCCTTGATCATCTGGGGGAGGATGGGGCCGGGGTCCTGGCCATTGACGGCAAGACGCTACGGCGCTCCTTCGACCGGGCGGCGGGGCGTTCGGCTCTACATGTGGTGAGCGCGTTTGCGTCCGGCGCGCGGATGATCGTGGGGCAGCGGGCGGTGGCCGCGGGCGAGAACGAGATCGTGGCGGCGCGGGCGTTGCTGGAACTGTTCGATCTCAAGGGTGTGCTGGTAACCGGTGACGCTCTGCACGCGCAGGAGCGGACGGCGCAGACCATCCTGGAGCGGGGCGGCGACTGGCTTTTTCCGCTGAAAGACAACCGCCCTGCGCTACGGGCCGAGGTTGAGCGCTACTTCGCGGACCCGGCAACGGTTCTGGCCGTGCCCCATGTCACCACCGATGCCGACCACGGTCGTATCGAGGTGCGCCGCCACTGGGTAAGCCACGACGTGGCCTGGCTCGCCTCCGACCGACGTTTCCCCGACGAGGCCGTACTGCCGGGCCTGAAGATCCTGGGCCTGGTCGAACGCACGGTCACGAGCCCCGACGGCCGCACTACCGCCACCCGAACCCTCTATCTCTCCTCCGCCGCGCTGGAGCCCAAGACGCTCGCCCGCGCCGTCCGCGCCCACTGGAGCATCGAGGCCGCCGTCCATTGGGTGCTCGACACCTCCTTCGACGAAGACCGCGCCCGTAACCGCAAGGACCATGGCCCGGAAAACCTCGCCACACTCCGAAAACTCGCACTCAACGTCGTCCGCTCCGCCAACAACCAGGATTCCATCCGCCTCCGCAGAAAACGCGCCGGATGGTCCGACGACTATGCCCGAACCATCCTCGGGCAAATGCGATAGCCGTGCCCTGTTGTTCTTCGACGGTTGACATCCGCGCGGCCATGCCTAACTCTGTGAGCGAGCCCCACGGGGGGTTCACGCCTGGCCCGGCAGCAGGGCCCGCGGGCATTTGATCGAAGCAGCTTGCGCCGCGTCACCAAACGCTAAAGCGCCACGAAGACCCTTCGTGGCTCTCGATGGAGAGAAAGGAAGGGCACCATGGCCACCATGGGCATCGCCTCCCCGCATCCCCTTTCCCTGGATTTTTACCAAGGGTCCGTGCGTTTACGCACCCGGGTCCCGCACACCGCCGCCTGGGCCATGCCCGCCGTCGGCAGGTGTATGTGTCGCAGCCGAATGCCGGCCTGCTGACCTGTTGAGGTCCACGACCCGGACGCCGCGACCGCGGCATTGACGGGTCCCCCGAACGATAGAACGTCTGATACGCGGGCGGCGCCGCTGCCCGCGGGAGGTATTTTTCATGTCAGCTACCGCCTTTGTGATCGAAACCGCGAACACCACCGCCGGCATCGCCGTTGCCGATGGCGACGGGTACCGCTTCTTCGCCTCCCACCCGTGCTACGGCACGCTGGAAGGCCGCCGCTTCGCCAGCATCGCCGCGGCCGAACGGGCCGCCCGGCAGCGCGAGGCGTCGCTGGCCGGCAACGGTGGCCGCCGCCAGGACAGCCGGGGTCAGGTGTTCCGCAGCTTCGGCGCCTGCTGCGGCATGGTGGCCTGAGGGAACCCGCGGCGCGGACAGGTACAGGGTCGGCGGGGGCGTCAGGGCTTCCGGCGCATCCCCGCCTCCCCCGCAGGAGGCCCTCCCGGGCCGCGGCCCGTCTCCGCGGCGGACAGATCGAAATACTGCTCGTTGAACTCGCGGATCAGCTCCGCCGCCTCCGCGACCATGGCGCGCACGATGCGCCGGTCGGGCTCGGTGCACAGGGTCTCGTTGACCGCCTTGCCCAGGGCGGACTGCGCCTGGGCGAGGAGTTTCACCGCCAGCCTGTCCTCAAGCTTCATGACCTTCCCCTGCGATGCCTCCCCTGATGTAGCGCACCCGGCCGGCCCGGGCCAACCATCCGCGCGGCACCGGCAGACGGAGAAAGGCCGCCCGGGTCACCCCGGACGGCCTTTTCCCTTGCCCGATCTGTCCTGATGACCCGGCCTACCTGATCCGGGGCAGCGTCTCGAACTGGTGGAAGGGCGGCGGGCTGGAGAGCGTCCATTCCAGGGTCGTTCCCCCCGTCTCCCAGTAGTCTGAGCCGACGCGCCGGCCGGCGACGATCGTGTAGAGGATCGTGACGATGAAGACGGCGTGCCCGGCGAAGGAGAGATAGCCACCCCAGGACGCCAGCGCGTTCCAGCCGGCATAGGCGTCCGGATAGTCGGGGATGCGCCGCGGCATGCCCGCCGTGCCCAGGAAATGCATGGGGAAGAACAGCAGGTTGGCCCCGATGAAGACCAGCCAGAAATGAATCTTTCCCAGGATCTCCGGGTACTGGCGGCCGCTCATCTTGCCGATCCAGTAGTAGATCCCCGCATAGATCGAGAACAGCGCCCCCAGGCTGAGCACGTAATGGAAGTGCGCCACCACGTAGTAGGTGTCGTGCAGCGTGATGTCGATGGAGCCGTTGGCGAGCACCACCCCCGACACGCCGCCCACCGTGAACAGGAAGATGAAGCCCAGCGCGAACAGCATCGGCGTCTTCAGGCTGAGGGAACCGCCCCACATGGTGGCGATCCAGGAGAAGATCTTGATGCCCGTCGGCACGGCGATGATCATCGTCGCCGCCGTGAAATAGGCCTTGGTGTCCACGTCCAGGCCGACGGCGAACATATGGTGGGCCCAGACGACGAAGCCGACCACGCCGATCGCCACCATGGCATAGGCCATGCCCAGATAGCCGAAGATAGGCTTGCGGCTGAAGGTGGAGACGACGTGGCTGATGATCCCGAAGCCGGGCAGGATCATGATGTAGACTTCGGGGTGCCCGAAGAACCAGAACAGGTGCTGGAACAACACCGGGTCGCCGCCGCCGGCCGGCTCGAAGAAGTGGGTGCCGAAGTTGCGGTCGGTCAGCAGCATGGTGATGGCGCCGCCCAGCACCGGCACCGCCAGCAGCAGCAGGAACGCCGTCACCAGCATCGCCCAGGCGAACAGCGGCATCTTGTGCAGCGTCATGCCCGGCGCGCGCATGTTGAAGATGGTGGTGATGAAGTTGATCGCCCCCAGGATCGAACTGGCCCCGGCCAGATGCAGGGCGAAGATCGCCATGTCCACCGCCGGCCCCGGATGGCCGAGATTGCTCGACAGGGGCGGGTACAGCGTCCAGCCGGTGCCGGCGCCGAGATCGACGAAGGCCGAGCCGAGCAGCAGCAGGAAGGCCGGCACCAGCAGCCAGAAGCTGATGTTGTTCAGGCGCGGGAACGCCATGTCCGGGGCGCCGATCATGATCGGCAGGAACCAGTTGCCGAAGCCGCCGATCAGCGCCGGCATGATGGCGAAGAACACCATGATCAGGCCATGCGCCGTGACGATGACGTTCCAGAGCTGACCGTCCTCGACCACCTGCAGGCCGGGACTGTGCAGCTCAAGCCGCATGATGATGGAGAAGACGGCCCCGATCAGCCCCGCGACCGCGGCGAAGATCAGGTAGAGCGTTCCGATGTCCTTGTGGTTGGTGGAGAACAGCCAGCGCCGGACGAAGCCCGGCCGGTGATCCCCGTGCCCCTCGGCGGAGTGGCTGCCGGTCCCGTCGGACCCCGGCGTCCCGGTGCGGTTCACTTCGACCATGGTGTCACTCCTGGCCGGATGCGGCGGTGCCGCCGGCGGTGGCGGACGGGATGACGGGCGGGTCCTCCGCCGCCATCCCGGTGACGATACTGCCGGGGGTCTCGGTCCCCGCGTTCTCCTGCGGTGCGTCCTCCGAAGGGGCGTCTTCCGAAGGGGGGGCCTCCGACGGGGCGGCCAGCGGCGCGAAGGCGACCTGCACCGTCATCGGCTCCAGACCGGCCTCTGCCCGGCGCTCGTTGACCCAGGCGGCGAAGCGTTCCGGCTCCACCGCCTCGATCACCATGGGCATGAAGGCGTGGTTGGTGCCGCAGATCTCCGAGCACTGGCCGCGATAGACGCCCGGCCGGTCGATCCGCATCCAGGATTCGTTCAGCCGGCCGGGAATGGCGTCGCGCTTGATGGCGAGCGAGGGCATCGCCACGGAATGCAGCACGTCGCCTGCCGTGATCAGCAGGCGGATGTTGGCGCCCACGGGAACGACAGCGCGGTTGTCCACCTCCAGCAGGCGGAGGCCGCCCTCCGGCAGGTCGTCATCGGTGACGATGAAACTGGAGAACTGGACCCCGCCATGGTCGGGGTATTCGAAGTCCCAGTACCATTGCCGGCCGGTGATCTTGATCGTCATGTCCACCTGCGCCGGCTCCCGGTCCATGTAGTAGAGGGACTGGAACGACGGGATGGCGATGGCGATCAGGATCACGACCGGGATGACGGTCCAGGCCACTTCCAGCACGGTGTTGTGACTGGTCCGGCTGGGGGTCGGGTTGCGCTTCTCGTTGAAGCGCACGACGACATAGGCGAGCAGGGCGACCACCAGCAGGCAGATCAGCACCATGATGCCCAGCAGCATCCAGTGGAAATCCTCCAGCCGCTGCATGACCGGCGTCGCCGGCACCTGATGCCACATCTGCCAGTCGACGGGCTGGCCCAGGGGCTCCTGGGCCAGAGCGCCGCCGGACAGCAGCGCCGCCAGCGCGAACGGCACGCCCGTCCGGCGCTTCGGCCAAATCCTCATGCATCCTACTCCCTGGCTGCGGGCTCCCTGGCTCGGGGCGCGCGACCGGCCTGACGGCCGGGTCCCGCTGGGAGAACACTGCCGCTCGGGAATATGCCCGGAGAGGACGCCGTCTATTTCGGAGAGTGCGGGTCCGGCAGGGCTGCCGCGGTCAGCCCGCCAGCACCCGGGCGAAGAGCGCCGCGTCCACATTGCCGCCGGACAGCACGACCGCCACGGTGCGGCCCGCGACCGGCAGGCGGCCGCTCAGCAGGGCGGCCAGCGCCACGGCCCCGCCCGGCTCCACCACCAGCTTCAGATGGTCGAAGGCGAAGCGCATGGCGGCGAACGCCTCCCCGTCGCTGACCGCCAGCCCCTCCGCCAGCTCGCGGCGGGCCAGGGCGAGGGTGATGTCGCCCGGCGTCTGCACCATCAGCGCGTCGCAGGCCGAGCCGGTACTGCTGTCGTTGCGCTCCTTGCGGCCGCTGGCGAGGGAACGGGCGAAATCGTCGAAGCCCACGGGCTCCACCGTATGGACACGGGCGCCGGGGTGGCTCAGGTGCAGGCCCAGCGCCGTGCCGGTGGCAAGCCCGCCACCGGAGCAGCAGACAAGACAGTGGTCCACCGCCGCGACGCCCAGCTCGCGTGCCTGCCGGCCGATCTCCAGCCCGACCGTGCCCTGCCCCGCGATGATGTGGACATCGTCGAAGGGCGGCACGATGGTCGCGCCCCGTTCCGCCGCGATGCGGCCGCCGATCGCCTCCCGGCTCTCCGTCGCGCGGTCGTAGAGGACGACCGAAACGCCGAGCGCGCGGGTGTTGGCGATCTTCCGCGCCGGCGCGTCGGCCGGCATGACGATGGTGGCCGGCATGCCCAGCCGCCGCGCGGCCTCCGCCACGCCCTGGGCATGGTTGCCGGACGACCAGGCGACGACGCCGCGCGACCGCTCCGCCGCCGGGATGCGCGAGAGCCGGTTGAAGGCGCCCCGGAACTTGAAGGAGCCGGTGACCTGCAACACCTCCGGCTTCACCAGCACGGTGGCGCCGGTCAGACGGTCCAGTTCCGCATGGCGCAGGAGCGGCGTGACGACCGCCTGACCGGCCAGCCGGCGGGCGGCGTCCTCCACGTCGGCGGCGGTGGGAAGCGTCGGCAGGGCAGCGGCATCCATGGCGGGCTCGTCGGCATCGGGCCCGGTCCGGGCCGCAGGTCTGGGATGCCTTTGTTGCCCAGCCCCGGAACGGGCGCAAGGACCGCCGCGTCGCGCCGGCGCCCCGCAGGACACGCCGGACCTGACGGGGCCGGAGCGACGTCTCAGGCCGGCGGACAGCCTGCCGGCATCACTCCGGGCGCGGGCCAGCTCAGCCGGTAGACGACCAGATATCCGTCATGATCGGAGAGCAACCGGCCACGCAGGGCTGCGGGTTCGTCGGGGGTATCGGGCACCGGCGCGTCGAACAGGGCGGCGACCCGGACGGGACGGACCGCGACGCAGGCACCGTCATCGAAGCCCTGAAGGTCCTGCGTCGCCAGCCAGGGTTCGTCCCCGTCCCAGGACATCCGGATGTCGCAGTCATTGGCGGTGACGGTGCAGTAGTAGCGGACGAAGGGATAGGGGCGCCTGGACATGGCGTAGTCGAGACGTTCCCGCGCCCCCCGCATGTTGAAGTCGCCGCCGAAGATCAGCGGATTGCGGGGATCGCGGTGGCTGTCGAGGAAGTCGTCGATCTCGTCGATCTGGCGGTTGTGGGCATAGAGGGCCCGTTTCAGCGAGACGCCCGAGGCGCGCTGCGCGTTGAGGTGCGTCGTCATGAGGTCCACCGGCACCGGCACGCCGGGGACCTGCACCCGCACCAGCAGCACGCCCTTGTTCGCCAGACAGTCGTAGCCGGCACATTCGTACTGTTTGAACGGCCGCTGCGCCTTTTCCAGGATCGGATAGTTGCTGAGCGCGTAGAGGCCGCTGGAGACGACCTTGCCCGCCCGCTCGCCCTTCAGGAAACGGCGGGAATCCAGGAACTCCGGGTCGATGTCGGGGGAGGCCGGCGGCGACGGGTCGCGGCGGCGGGGGCCGCGCACCCGGTTGGGATAGCCGGCCCGCTCGCCGATCCGTGCGGCCCTCGGGATGAAGGCCTCCTGCAGCAGCACGATGTCGGGCTCCCGCCCGGCCGCACGCATCCCCGCCAGCTCCTGCCCGATACGGTCGAGCGCCTGCCCCGGAGTCCGCCGGAACGGCCAGGGCAGACCGTGAACATTGTAGATCAGCACGCTCAGCTCGACGCTGCGCTCGCCGGTAACCGGATCGGTCCCGATCGCCGGCTCCCGGGCCACGGCCGTCTGCGGCAGCGGGGCTTCCTGCGGGTGCGGCCCGGCGCAACCTCCAAGCAGAAGACCGGCAAGCAGGTGGAAGACCGCCAGCGACAGGCAGGCAGGCCAGCGGAACGGCTTGGAAGGAGTCATGACGGTAAAGAACGCCCGGCGCGCCGTTCCCGTCCCGATGGAAACGCGGCTGCGTCGCCCAGGCATGGAGCGTGGCGGAGGTGCTGCGCTGCCGGGTGAGGACGGCATAAAGGCGAGCCCCGTCTCGTCCCGACGGTCACGCCCCGACGCGGGCCGCCATCACCGGCTCCCAGCGGTCGAAATTCCCGTTCTGGCAGTCGCTGGCCGGGCGGCCGTACCAGTCCCAGGGCAGGTTGCGGGCGTTCAGCCCGACGAAATGGGCGCCGGCCGTCCCCAGTTCGGGCCGCTTCGGCCAGAACGGGGAGCAGATCGACACCTCCTCCACCCCGACGACGACGGGATCGGCGGCCGCCTGCATCGCCGCGACCTGGAGCCCTTGCTCGTCCAGTTCGCTGCGCAACGGCACCGGGTTGCGGGCCAGCACCGCCAGCAGCGCCGCCTCCAGGTCGTATCCCGGCGGGAAGCCGCGGATGCCGGTGTTGAGCGCGAGCGGACCGCAGAGGGTGTCGAAGGCGCCCAGCGCCCGCTCCACATCCGCCGCCAGAACGCAGCGGCCAGCGTCGCGCGACGCCAACCAGCCGCGCAGGGAGTCCGGCAGGGACCAGAGGATCAGGTCGTTGTCGAAGGCCAGTTCCCAGCGGTCGGGGAAGAGGCGCAAGGGCGCCAGCTTCCAGGCCACGCCCTCGGCCATGCCGGCGTCGAGATGCGCCCGCAGCCCCTCCGGCAGATCGCCGGCCGGCAGCCAGCGCACCTCCGCCGGCACGGCGCCGGTCCTCCGCCGCGCCTCTTCCGGTGGAAGCGAATTGACCACCACGGCGAGGTCGGCCGCGGGGCCGAAGACACGCCGGGCGCCGAGTAACGACAGGCGCAGGGCGCGGAACCCGCGCGCGCTGACATCGCCCACGGTCCAGCGCAGGCCCAGGGGGGGCAGAGGGGTCATGGGCGGTCTCCCCGGTGTCCGTCACGGAAGAAGCGGCGGGTGCGGCAGGGTCGGTCCACGGCGCCCCAGCGGTACTTGTAGGGTTCGCGGCCGCGCAGGAAGTCGAACAGGGTGCAACCCTCCGCCGCCGCCGCGCCGATCGCCTCCCCGACCAGAAGCGTGCCCGGACCGGCCTCGGCCAGCGCCGGATCGAAGCCGCCGAGATAGTAGTGGAAGCACCCTTTGGCCTGGAGCCCGTAGAGCACGGCCACCGGACGGCCGTCGAGGTCGAGCGACAGCAGCCGCAGCAGCCCCGCCGCTTCCAGCGCCGGCACGGCCAGCCGGTGGAACGCCTCCACCTCCGGGGCGGCCAACACGCCCGCCTCCTCCCGCTCCCGCCAGCGCGCCGCGTGCAGGGAAGAGAGCGCGTCGAACGCCGCCGCCACCGCCCCGCCCCGGACCCGCCGCACGGCCGGCAGGCCGAGCCGCCGCAGCCGGTTCCAGCCGGTCCGCAGGTTCTGGCGCCGGGCACGGGAAAGGGGAGCGGGCAGGTCCAGCGCCGGGGCGGGTTCCCCCTCCCCGTCCTCGCCCGGCCAGGGTGCGGCGGCCAGGACGAGCGGGGAGTCCGGCGGCAGCCGGTCGGCCTCGCACGAGCGCCAGTCCGGGTCCCGCTCCAGCCGCGCGAACAGCGGCGCCAGATCGGCGCCCGTCAGGCCCGGTGCGACCACGGGACCGAGCCAGTCCGTCGTGCCGCAGCCCAGCGGCAGCAGCCGGTCCCCCAGAAGGAACAGCGGCCAGAGCGCCAGCAGCCGCCCGCCGTCGCGTAGAGTCAGGGCACGGCAGCGGTCCGGCTGGAAGGTCTGCGCCCAGGGCACCAGCCAGGCCGGGTGGTGGAAGGGCGTGGCCGCGGGATCGTCCCGCCACAGGCGCTCCCAGTCCAGGGCCAATGCCGCCAGGGCATCGGCGCCCCGGACCTCCTCCGCCACCCGCACCGTTCAGCCGGCCATGGCGCGGGACCGGTCCGCCCCGTCCCGACGGGACCGCAAGGCCGTCCGGTAGCGGGCGAGATAGCCCTCCACCATGGCGTCCAGGCCGAAACGGGCGCGGGCCGCGGCGCGGCAGGCGTCGGGGTCGATGAAGCGCGCGCCCTGCATCGCCTCCGCCATGCAGTCCACGTCCGGCACCAGGAATCCCGTGACCCCCTCCGTCACCACCTCCGGGAGGGCGCCGCGCGGGAAGGCCACCACGGGCGTGCCGCAGGCCATCGCCTCGATGGCGACAAGCGAACTCGTCTCATCGCACAGGCTGGGCACGGCCACGCACTGGGCCAGCGACAGAAGGTGCCGTTTGGCCCGGAAGCCCAGCGGACCCAGCCAGCGGTGCGGCCGCACCAGACGCGGCCGCAGCACATCGTCGAAGTAGCGCCGGTGCGCCTCATAGGCATAGACCTGCCCGGCCAGCAGCAGCGGCATCCGGGCCAGGGTCGCGGCCCCGAGCGCGTGCTCGAAGCCCTTCTCCGGGCAGATTCGGCCCAGGGCGGCGGCGACCGGGCGCCGGCGGGTGACGCGCCCGAACGCCTCCACCGGCACGCCGTTCAGCACCGGGGGCAGCAGGGCCGCGGTCCCGCCCGGGCAGGCGCGCGCCTGTGTCTCGGAGACGGGCACCAGCCAGGTGTCCGGCCGCTCCAGCCGCCAGAGCAGATCGGGATACCAGTTGGGCGGCAGGTGAAGGGTGAGCAGCGCAGGCACGCCCGGCGGCGGCAGATAGGCCATGGCGTCCACGCCGTGCAGGTGGACGAGATCGACGGGATGGCGGTCGAGCACGTCCCGGATCGCCTCGCGCATCCGCGCCTGGGCGCGCTGTCGGGCCGCCTCGTCCAGCACGCCCGTCTCGGCCGGGATCGTCCGCAGCTCGCCGGCGACGGTCGAGCCCTCGCAGGCGATCACCAGCGAGCGGTGGCCGCGTTCGACCAGACCGTGGTCGAGCCAGGCCAGGATCTGTTCCGCCCCGCCCACGGCGTCTGCACTCACGGGGGCCAGCGGGTAAGCGACCTGCAACACGGTCAGCGCCATGGCGGAGCCTCCAGTTCCAGCGCGCCGATCGCCCCGGCCGCCAAGGCACGCCAGCCCGCACCGTCCAGCCCGCCCCAGCGGAAGTTCTCGTACCAGGGCGGCCCCTCGTGGGGCGGGCTCAGGAAGTCGTAGGCGGGTGCGGGACGCACCCGTTCGCAGCCGAGGTGGAACTGCGCCAGGACCGCCTGCTGGGTGTGGTGGCATGCGAGAAGGCGTCTCTTCAGGATGCGCGCCTGTTCGTCCAGAGGCAATTCCACCTCCGGACAGTCCGGCCGCCATAGGAAGCGGTTGGTCACCAGATTGCCGTCCGGCCCGGCGTGATAGCTTGCCATCTCCAGAACGGCCGGGGCCGGCCGGCCCTGGCGCGCCAGCAGCCGCGCCGCCGCGTGGACGGCGAAGCAGGCGGCGTCGTGGTCGGGGTGTCCGCCCTCGTAGGGGTGGGTGATGGCGAGCGCCACGCCCTGGGCGTCGAACAGGTCGGCCAGCCGGCGCGCCAGCCCCGTCATGACATGGCTGGCCTCCTGATCGGCCACGCCCAGGCCGACCAGACGCACCGGAGGGATGCCGGCCACGGCCATGGCCGTCTCCAGCTCCTCCCGCCGGGCGGCGGCATAGTCCTCGCGGCTGGCGAAACCGTGCTCGCGGGCGTCGCGCATGTCGGCGGGGGCGCCGTCGGTGACATGGACGATGCGCAGGCCGGCCAGCCGCGGAAGCTGCGCCCCCAGCCCCACCGTCTCGTCGTCGGGGTGGGCGGCGACCAGGGCGATACGGCGGGCATCCAGGACCGTCACCTCCGGCCGGCGCAGCTCCCGCAGGAACGCCTCCACGAACGGCGTGCCGCGCGCCGGTCCCCGCAGCGCCCGACCGAGCGGACCGGGTCCGCCGGGGCTCACGCCCCGGCCGGCGCCAGCCGCTGGTCGGCCCGCGCCGCTCCCGCCTGGCCGGAATAGCGGCGGGTCATCTCCACGCAGAACTGCGCGAACTCCTCCGCCGCCTGCGGCGGGCTCGTGTGGTGCGGCTGGACCCCCTTGTGCTCGGGTGTGAAGCAGTAGGTGACGGTGACGTCGAAATCCCGCAACGCCTCCATCTGCCGGTCGAACCAGTCCAGCGCGCCGGGACGGTAGTAGTCGGCCCAGGAGAGGCCGGTGCGCAGATAGGTGACGCCGAGGTCCTTCATCAGTCGCACGGCATCGTCCAGCCGGTGGTCCTGGAAATGGAACCACTGGCAGAACCCCATCTCCGGGGTGTAGCGGGCGAAGTCGTGGAAGGCGCGCTTGGGCGTTCCGTCCTCGCGCACCAGCCCCATGTAGAAGTGGCGGTAGTAGCTGGACCCCTCCGCTTCGCGGTGGCGGGTCGTGGCCGGCCACGCCTTGGGCAGGTCGAACAGGCTGTACCAGTGGATGCGGGGAACGCGGCCGATCAGCAGGTCGGCCGTGCGGTGCAGGCCGAACTCCTGCACCTCCTCCGCCCCGAAGGTGGAGATGCCGACCTCCGACACCCAGAGATCCTTGGAGGTGACCTGCCGGATCTCCTCCAGCTTGTCCGGCCACTCGTGGATCTGCCAGTGGTTCCAGTCCAGCGGAAAGCCGTGGACCGCGACCGCGTCCACCTCGTCCAGCACGCCGCGGCCCTGCATGTTGCGCAGGAAGCCGGGATCAATGGGGGAGATGCCGCCCAGGACCCGCGGCACGCCGGGGCACGCCTCGCGCAGGGCCTGCCCGGTCAGCCGCGCCATCCCGGCGAACAGCGCCCAGTCGCTGTCGAGCTCGATGTCCCAGTGGGACTTGTTGTTCGGCTCGTTCCAGATCATGACGCTGTCGAGCATGCGTCCTCCCCTCCCTGTGAATCGGTGCGGCCGACGTCAACCGGGGCGCGGGCCGGATAGGCCGCCATCTCGCCCGGCGGCCGGGGGCCGCGGCGGCAGACGAAGACCTCCTGTTCCGGGTTGCCCAGGATCTCGAAGCCCGCACTCCTCAGCATGGCCTCGGCGCAGGCCCTGTTGGGAACCCACCAGTTGGTATGGTCGTCGGCGTAGCGCCGCTCTATGAAGTGCAGCCGCGGATAGCCCGGCCGGTCGAAGGCTGCCGTCTCCGCGAAGGGGTAGTTCTCCGCCACCGGCTCGATCTCGGGGCTGCCGCGCTGCATGGACTGGAAGACCAGCAGGTCGCCCGCGACGTGCTCATGGATCAGGTCCAGCGCCAGCAGCGGGTGGCGCAGGTGGTAGAGAACCCCCATGAACAGCACGAGGTCGAAGCGGCGGCCCAGCCGCGCCACGTCGTAGACGGACAGCTCGCGGAACTCGATGTCGCGCAGACCCAGAACCTCGGCGGCGAAGCGGGCCTGCCCCAGGTAACGGGGATCGCTGTCGATGCCCAGGACATGCGCGGCGCCCCGGCGCTTCATCTCGATGGCGTAGAAGCCGGCGTTGCAGCCGATGTCCAGCACGCTGCGCCCGCGCAGGTCGGCCGGCAGGGCGTCCGCGAAGGAGCGCCACTTGACCGCCGGATAGTCGCCCAGGAAGTGCTCCGGCGCCGTCCGCACCCCGCGCAGGTCCATGTTGTGGAACCAGGGCCCCAGCGCCTCGGCGTGGCGGCGGATAGCATCCGCATCCGCCGGCCCCGCCCGGTCCGTCACATCCGTCATTCCGCCTCCGTCCGTTCGCGCGGTGGCAGACCTGAGCCCCGTCCGTCGCCCTGCCCGGCCAGCAGGCCGATGGCGGCCCGGTAACCGTGGACGGTGCCGACATCGACATACGCCTCCCCGGCTCTGACCCCCAGGGCGCGGCCGCCGCGGGCGATCCAGGCATTGACCAGGGTGCCGACATACTCGTCGCGGCGGTCGCGCTCCCGCCAGAGCTGGTGCAGCTCCCGGAAGACCCGGCCCGGCATCCTGAACGCCCCCCAGATCCAGCGGCTGGCGGCGTCGGCGCGCTTCACCTGGATCTCCTGCACCACGCCCTCCGGGGTCAGCACCACGGCATCGAACAGCTCCGGCCTGTCCACCGGAAACAGCAGGAACGAGAGATCGTCCTCCGGCAGTGCGCGCAGGGCATGTTCGGGGAACCAGACCGTGTCCGGCAGGCCGACGATCACCGGCTCGTCCGGACCGACCAGCGGCAGCGCCCGGAACAGGGCATCGCAGAGCCCGCCCGGACGCGGCTGCACGACATAGGCGATGGCGGCGGTGCCGTAGCTGCCGCCGTAATATTCCAGGATGTCGGACTTGCCGGGGGAGATCACCATGCAGAGCTTGTCCGCCCCGCCCAGCACCATGCGTTCCAGCAGATACTCGCTGACCGCCCGCGGCCGCTCCGTCTCCCCGTCCAGGCGGCTGCCGACGGGCAGCAGCTCCTTGGAGAAGGCCAGCGGCTGGATGCGCGTGCCGTTTCCCGCGGCCGGTACGATGCCCCACATCGGCGCCTCCCCCTTCTCGATCCGTCAGAGAACGGCCCGCGCCGGGCGGCGGGCCTGCTCCAGGTGGGCCAGAAGGTCGGCCGCCCGGCGGTCGGCCGTGTGCTCGGCCAGCACGCGCTCCCGCGCGGCAGCGGCGATGCGGTCCAGGTCGGCGTTGTCACGCTCGATGGCCGCCACCGCCTCCTCCGTCGTGCCGGCGACCAGGATCTCCCGCCCCGGCGTGAAGAAGGCGTCCAGCCCCTCCCAGCGGTCCGAGAGGATGGGCGTGCCGCAGGCGGCCGCCTCGAACAGCCGGCCCGAGGGGCACCAGCCCATGGCGGCCATGGCGGCGCGCGTCACGTTCAGCGTCAGGCGGGAGGCGCTGAAGAAGGCCGGGTGCTCCGGCGGCGGCAGGTGGCGGACGAACCAGATGTTCTCCGTCCAGGGAAAGTCCGCCGGGTACTGCGCCCCGCCGATCACGAAACGGCGCCGCGGCAGGCGGCGCGCCGGCTCGACCAGCAGAATCTCCAGCGCCCGCTGCCGGTCGGCGGCGTAGGTCCCCAGGTAGGAGAGGTCGGCGCGGTACTGCGGCTGCGGCGGCACCGGCCGGTGGACGGCCGGATCGACATGGCCGTAGAGCGGCGCCACCCGTTCCGCGCCCAGCCGGGTCCGCAGCGCGTCCAGGGCACGGCCGCCGGTGTAGCTCAGCACCAGGTCGAAGCCGCGCAGCCCGTGCGGACCGATGTAACCCAGCGGTTCGCCGGCTTCCAGCCGGGCCAGCGTCACCGGGGTGTCCAGGTCGTAGAACACCCTCACGCCCCGTCCCTCCTCCAGCACCAGGTCGTTGGCGGCGATGCCGTCGGGGCAGTAGCTGGTGACCATGGCGGCGTCGGCCCCCTCCAGCGCCGCGCGGGCCTGCGGCAGCGCCTCGGCCCAGTCGCGGTAGAGCACCAGCGCGCCGCCGGGGATGTCGTGGCAGTCGCGGGTCTCCGCGTACCAGTCCTGGTCACGCTCGAAGAAGGTGACGCGGTGGCCGGCCCGGGCCAGGGCGGCGCAGAGACCACGCCAGAGCGTGGCGTGCCCGTTCCCCCAGGAGGATGAGATGGTTAGCCCGAAGACGACCAGCCTCATACGCCCGCCCCCGGCCGCAGCGTCTCGTTGACCGACAGGACCCGCGGTCCCCAGGGGGACAGTTCCACCCGGCTGACCGAGGCGGGATCGACCTCCAGCCGGTGCGCGAGGTCCAGCGGAATGCCCAGCCAGAAGGCGAGCACGGCGCGGATCGGATCGCCGTGGGAGACGAGCGCGACGGTGCCGTCGGGCCGGCGTGCGCGCACCCCCTCCAGGTGCCGCAGCATCCGCCCCTGGACCTCCAGCATCGTTTCACCTCCGGGCGGCCGGGAGCCGGTGCGCCAGGCGTTCCAGGAGCGCCAGCCGGGATCGGGCTCAAGGGCGTCAAAGTCCTTGCCGGTCCAGGCGCCGAAGTCGATCTCGTCGAGGTCCGCCGCCGTCTCCACCGCCAGCCCGTGGCGGTCGGCGATCATCGCGGCGGTGGACCGGGTGCGCAGGCGGGGGCTGGCCTGCACCGCCGCCAGCGGCTCTCCCGCCAGCCGCTCGGCCAGCGCGGCGGCCAGCGGTGTCCCCTCGTCGGACAGGGGCACATCGGTGCGGCCGACCAGCGTCCGCCCCTGTTGAGCGTGCGGCGCGTGCCGGACCAGCAGGAACCGGGTCATGCCACCCCGCCGGTCCCGGGGTCCCTGCCGTCGATGAAGTCGCGCGTGCGCTGCCGCGCCTCCGCGTCGGTACACTGGTGCGGCGGCGACTTCATGAAATAGCTGCTGGGTCCGTCGAGCGCCCCGCCGATGCCGCGGTCCAGCGCCAGCTTGGCGCAGCGCACCGCATCGATCACCACGCCGGCGGAATTGGGGCTGTCCCAGACCTCCAGCTTCAGCTCCAGGTTCAGGGGAACGTCGCCGAAGCCGGTCCCCTCCATCCGGATGTAGCACCATTTCCGATCGGTCAGCCACGGCACGAAGTCGCTCGGCCCGACATGGGCGTCGTCGTTCGCCAACGGACGGTCGAGCTGGCTGACCACCGACTGGGTCTTCGACTGCTTCTTGGATTCCAGCCGCTCCCGCTCCAGCATGTTCAGGAAATCGGCGTTGCCCCCGAAATTGAGCTGGTAGGTCCGGTCCAGCCGGACGCCGCGCTCGCGGAACAGGTTGGCGAGCATGCGGTGGACGATGGTGGCGCCGACCTGGGACTTGATGTCGTCGCCGATCAGGGGCAGCCCCGCCTCCTCGAAGCGGCGGCGCCACTCCGGCCGGCTGGCGATGAAGACCGGGATGCAGTTGACGAAGGCGCAGCCGGCCTTCAGCGCCTGTTCGGCATAGTATTCCGTCGCCCGCTGCGATCCGACCGGCAGGTAGGAGACCAGGACGTCCGTGCCGGTGTCGCGCAGCACCGCGGCGACGTCCACGGGCGGCGCCTCGGACTCCGGCACGCGGTCGCGCAGGTAGCTGCCCAGCCCGTCCAGCGTCGGGCCGCGGCGGACCGGCACGTCCAGCCGGGGCACCTCGGCGAAACGCCGGGTGTTGTTCGGCGGGGCGACCATCGCCTCCGACAGGTCGAGACCGACCTTGGCGTGGGCGACGTCGAAGGCCGCCGCGACCTCCACATCCCCGACATGATAGCCGCCCAGGCGGACATTCATCAGGCCGGGCACGGCGTCGTTGTCCCCGGCGCCCCGGTAGAACGCGATGCCCTGGATCAGCGACGAAGCGCAGTTGCCCACCCCCGCCAGCGCGATCCGGACCCTGGGTTCCGCCTTGACCGCCCGTGCCACCACGATCCGCTCCGCCCCGTCCCGCAGGGGCGCGACCGGCCGCGCCCCACCTGCCCTGGGCTCAACGACCACCGGCCCCGCTTGTTCCCACTTACGTTCGTTCGGGGCAGTGCCGGCCACAGCGGCCGGACGGGGGGTCAGGCGCCGGAGCGTCGGTCGTCGCTGGCCCGGAGCGGCAGGAAGGGCAGGCCCGCCATCTCCATGGCCCGGTCGATCTCCTCCTCGCTCTTGCCGTCGAAGAGCTGCATCAGCAGTTCGTCCACCGCATGCTCCTCGATATGGCCGCACTCGGCATGGACGCGGGCCAGCACGGCAAGCTGGAAGGCGCGCCGGTCCGCTTCCCCACCCTCGTAGCCCGTCTCCCGCACGACCTTCAGGGCGGAGCGGAAGGGTGGCGTCAGGTGCGAGTGGATCTGCGCCCGCTCGAACAGCGAGCGGAGCCCCAGCGGCCCGTCGTCGGCCAGCAGGATGCCGGCATTGGCGACGGCGATCCCGGCGCGCACCGCCATGCCGGCCGTGAACAGCGCCAGATCGCCGGCGCACAGCGCCCGGAACAGCAGGGTCGGTGTAAGGCGGCCGTTGACATGCAGGTGCCGGGCCAGCAGCTCGACATCCGTGCCGTCGCGCGTCAGCGGCGCCAGCAGGAGCATGGTCGCGGCCTCGCGCCCGCGCCCGACCAGTTCCGCCACCACCGACGGGGGCACCTGGTAGCGTTCGACCAGGGTCCGGCGCAGATCCTCCGAAACACGGTGGATCAGCTTCTCCACTACCGTCGGCGGCAGGTCCGGCCGGTCGGCCAGGGGGTCCGCCACCATCGCCACATCGCCGTAGCGGTCCGCCACCCGTTCCAGGGTCGGGGTGGGGATTTCCGCCCCGTCGTTGCGCAGCAGCGTCCCGATGGCGGGCAGGGTCGCCGTCTCCACGATGGCGTCGGCCACGACGGGGGAGACCCGGGCGCGACCGGCGATGGCGACATGCTTCTCCGCATCCCGGCCGCTCAGCACCTCCAGCAGGAAGTCGTCCGCCAGCCTGGCGAAGCGCAGCACCGGAAAAGCCACACGGCCGACATCCGCCGCCAGGGTGCGCGCCAGATCGTCGGTCAGGACCGGGCTGTTGTGGATCTGCCAGGCCACGGCCTCGCGCACGGCCACCTCGGCATCGCGGGCGAAGCGCAGCAGCACCTCGCGCGCCAGTTCCGCCTCCCGCGGTTCCAGCCGGTCCTCGGACAGTTCCACGACGACCTTGGACATGGTGTCGATCCGCGCCTGGGCCGAGCGGTCGGCCAGCAGCTTCCTGACGTCACCGGCGGACAGGGCGCGCGTGCCCGGGCGGGGCGTCTCGGCGGTCGGGGTTCTGCTCATGGCGATCGGCTCCGGGGTTGCGGACCGTGCGGCGGAACGGGTCGGGTCAGGTCAGGTCAGGTCAGGTCGATGACCCCGCCCATGGAATAACCCGTCCATTATCATTGATATTTTCGTTTAAAATTTTCAAAAACTTCAGAAAAACAAAGAGCAGGATGAAGATTCATTCGCAAAATACCAAGCCCGTATCTTGAATTCCAGATTCATCCGGGTGGAATGCAACGGCATCTCTGTTCCGGGACATCTCCGTTCCCGTATCACCTCTTCCCGTTCAGGTCAGGCACAGCCCCTACAGCAGGCGCACGTCGGCGCTGCCGCGTTCCGCATCGGCACACAGGGGAACGGGATGAAACCGGCAGGTCCGGGGATCAGCGCCCGGCGCCGCTGGCGTAGCCGGCGAGGACGGGCCGCAGCGGCTCCAGATCGTAGCCGGCGCGGGCCGCGCGGGCGGTCACCTCGTCCGGCGTGAAGCGACCGTCCCGTGTCGCCGCCATGGCCCAGAGATGGGTGGAGCGGGTGCCGGTACGGCAGTGCAGCAGCACGGGTCCCTCCACCGCGGCGAGGGCGCGCGCGAAGGCGTCCACCACGGCCGGTCCCATGGTCCGGGCATCCACCGGAACATAGGCGTAGGCGAGACCGTGCCGCGCCGCGGCCGTGGCCGCCCGCTCATGGTCGAGCTGGCCCGGCTCCTCACCGTCGGGACGGTTGTTGATGATCGCCTTGAAGCCCTGCCGGGCAGCCTCGGCGATGTCATCCTCGCTGATCTGCGGGGCGGTGAAGACGGTGTCTTCCAACTGGCGGGCCTTGAGGTCCATCGCGTCGCCTCCGGACTGCGGATCGGACATCCAGGCTACTCCACAGCCCGGCCCCGCGCCAGGGGGCGGCCGGTCACCCGATCGGCCGGGGAGACCCCGCCCTCCTAGGAGGCCTGCTTCAGGGCCGGGGCCACATGGTCGGCGGCCCGGGCGCGCTGGCGCAGGGTCAGCAGCGTGTGCAGCAGACGCTCACACTCGGTCGGGCTGAGATCGGCCAGCAGCATGTCGTTCACGGACTGGCGCAGCGGCTGCAAGCGGCGCAGCACGGCCAGTCCCTGGCCGGTGACGGACAAGAGCTTGCGGCGACGGTCCTGCGGATCGTCGTCCTGACGGATCAGGCCCTTGCGGATCAGCTCGGTCACGGTGGCGCTGATGTGCGGGCGCGACAGGCCGCGCGCGGCCGCGATCTCCGACGAGAAGATGCTGCCGGTCATCTTCGTCTCGTCATGGAAATTGGCGTCGCCGGCGACGTTCAGGAGAACGGTCCACTGCGGCGCGGTAAGGCCGGCCTGTTCCAGGATGGCCTCGCTCTGCCGCGACAGGGCGTTCGCGACATCGACGAGGCACAGGGCGACGGCGTCCTCGGCCCTGAAGCGAAACAGGCTGTCCGGCATGGGGTGACTCACCTGAAGGAGAGAAAACGACCTGTAACGATCCTGCATGGGGCAGGACCCGGCGACATTGACCTTGATCAATAAAGGTTGGGACGGCGAAAGGTCGTTCGGCCGCATCAGGGCCGCCGCATCACGCCGGCCCGGAACGCCCCTTGCCCCCGCCTGTTCGCCCTTCCGGAGAACGATGACGGGGGCCGCCGGCCATGAGCAAGCGCACCATCCTGGGCCGCGAGGTCGAAACCGACGTGCCGACGCGGGACGACGGCAGCGTCGTCGAGCCGCCCGGCGGCTTCTACAGCGACGATCCCCCCGGCGGTCCGCAGGAGGCGGGCCAGGATACCCTGGCCCGGATCGCCGCGGCCCTGGAGGGGATCGGGACGGAACTCGCGGAAGTGCGTAAGGTGCTGGAACGGTCCGCCGGAACCGCCGCGCCCGCAGCGCCGGCCGAGTCCCCGGCAGACCGGACCGGATGACCCGATCACGGACGGCGCATGTTCCAGCTCACCTTCCTCGGCACCGGGGCGACCGTGCCCTCGGCCCGGCGCGGCCTCTCCGCCCTTCTGGTGGAGCATGAGACCGACCGCTTCCTGGTGGATTGCGGCGAGGGCACCCTGCGGCAGATCCGCCAGGGCGGCGTCGGCGTCCGCCGGCTGGACAGGATCCTGCTGACCCACGGTCATCTGGACCACATCCTCGGCCTCGCCTCCCTGGTCGGGACACTCGATCTCTGGGATCAGGCCGACAGGCTGACGCTCTACGGCTCGGAGGAGGCGCTGCACATCGCCCGGGTCCTGCTGGATCAGGTGGTCTGGCCCGACGACCATCCCGGGCTGGACGTGATCTACGCCACCCTGAAGCCGGGCCGCTTCTGCGAGACCGGCGGGGTCGCCGTCACTGCCTTTCCGGTGTGCCATCACGAGACGCAGAGCTTCGGCTTCCGCTTCGAGGAGACGGAGCACCGGCCGCTGGACGGCGCCCGGCTGGACGCGCTGGGCGTTCCGGAGGGGCGCGAACGGCATGAGCTGGCCCATGCCGGCGCCGTGACGCTGGCGGATGGCCGGACCGTCCGGCGGGAGGACGCGCTGGGCCCGGCCGAGCGGGGGACCAGTCTGGCCGTGGTGGGCGACTGTGGCGACGCCGACGCCCTGGTGGAGTCGGTGCGCGGGGTGGACCTGCTGGTGATCGAGGCGACCTACCGCACCGCCGACGAGGCGACGGCGCGCAGCCGCAGCCACCTGACGGTAGCGGATGCCTGCCGGCTGGCGCAGGCAGCCGGTGTCGGCCGGCTGGTGCTGACGCACCAGTCCGACCGCTACGACCCGGCCGAAGTGGAGGCGGAAGCCCGCGCCCGCTTCGAGCCGGTCATGGTGGCGAAGGACTTCGACCGGGTGGAGGTGCGACCGGCCGTCCGCTCGTGACGGCCGACCGATCCCCTGCCCCTGCGGACCCCGCCCGTGCGGGCGTCAGGCCCCGATCGCCGTCCCGGCGGGCACCACGTCGCCGAGATGCGCCAGACCCGGATGGGTCAGCCGGCCCTCGAACACGTTGAGGCCGTTCAGCAGGTGGACATCGTCCGTCAGCGCCGTGCGCCAGCCCTTGTCCGCCAGCGCCAGCACGAAGGGCGCCGTGGCGTTGTTCAGCGCGAAGGTGCTGGTGCGGGCGACAGCACCGGGCATGTTGGCGACGCAGTAGTGGATCACGCCGTCAACCACATAGGTCGGGTTGTCGTGGGTGGTGGCGTGCGAGGTCTCGAAGCAGCCGCCCTGATCGATGGCGACGTCCACCAGCACGGAGCCGGGCTTCATCCGCCGCACCATCTCACGGCTGACGACCTTGGGGGCCGAGGCGCCGGGCACCAGCACCGCACCGATCACGAGATCGGCCTCCAGCACCGCCTGCTCCACCGTCTCGTCGTTGGAATAGACGGTGTTCAGACGGCGGCCGAACTGCATGTCGAGCTGGCGCAGCCGGTCCAGCGACTTGTCCAGCACCGTGACATAGGCTTCCAGCCCGATGGCCATGCGGGCGGCATTGGTGCCGACGACGCCGCCGCCGATGACGGCGACCTTGGCCGGCGGGGTGCCGGGCACGCCACCCAGCAGGATGCCGATGCCGCCGTAGCTCTTCTCCAGGCAGTGGGCACCGGCCTGGATGGACATGCGGCCGGCGACCTCGCTCATCGGCGCCAGCAGCGGCAGGCCGCCGTTGCGGTCGGTCACCGTCTCATAGGCGATGCAGACGGCGCCGGACTGCTGCAACAGCCGGGTCTGCTCCGGATCGGGGGCGAGATGCAGGTAGGTGAACAGGATCTGGCCGGGGCGCAGCATGCAGCATTCGTGCGGCTGCGGCTCCTTGACCTTCACGATCATCTCGGCGCGGGCGAAGATCTCCTGCGGCTCGTCCACCAGGGTGGCCCCGGCCGCGGTGTACAGCTCGTCGGTCAGGCCGATGGCGGTGCCGGCGCCGCGCTGGACGATGACCTGATGGCCGTGCGCCACGAGCTGGCGCACATTGCCCGGGGTCAGGCCGACCCGGTACTCGTGATTCTTGATCTCCTTCGGCACGCCGACGAGCATGACATCCTCCCTGTCCGGAACGGTCGCGGATGATAGTCGGGCCGGGGCCGGAATGTCCTTGCAAAGGGGGGCAACGGCGTGGCTCCTATCCGCAGGATCGTGCGCGCAACGCTGTCCGGCGCGCAGATCCTTCGGCCCCTGATGCTGCAATGCGCAAGATCGACCTCGACACGATGGATCGCCGCATCCTGGACACCGTCCAGGCGGACGGACGGATCAGCAACGCCGACCTCGCCGACCGGGTCGGCCTCTCGCCCTCGGCCTGCCACCGGCGTCTGCGCCGGCTGGAGGAGGAGGGCGTGGTGGAAGGCTATGTCGCGCTGCTGAACGGCGGCGTGCTGGGCCGCGGCATGTCCGTCTTCGTCTCGATCACGCTGGACCGGCAGCAGGAACAGGACCTCGCCGCGTTCGAGGCGAAGGTCCGGGAATGCCCCGAGGTGATGGAGTGCTACCTGATGGCGGGCGACAGCGACTATCTGCTGCGCGTGCTGGTGCAGGACGGCGCCGATTATGAGCGGCTGCACACCCAGATGCTGACCCGCCTGCCCGGTGTGGCGCGGGTGCGCTCCAGCTTCACCCTGCGCACGGTCGCCAAGCGCACGGCGATCCCGACGGATTAGGCCGCGCGCAGCAGCCGCTCGGCCAGGACAAGGTCGGCGGCCTTGTCCACGTCCACCGCCGCCTCCCCCCAGGGCATCTCGACGAAGGCGCCGCGCACCCCGGACATCCTCTCCAGCCGGGCCAGCGCCGCCGTCGAGGAGAGCCGGCCCAGGGCGAAACGGGCGACGGCGACGGGACCGAGCAGGCCGATCAGCTTCAGCGGATTCTTGCGCTCCGTCTCCACCGTCCGCCACAGCTCGGCCACGCGGGCCGACGCCGGGGTGCGGAAGGCGAACAGGTTGCAGCCCGAATAGGCCGCGTCGGAGAAGCGGATCCAGGTCCGCTGCGTCTCCGGCACGGCGGCCAGCACCGTCTCCGAGCGGGCGAGCCCGACGGCCACGTCGGCATCGGGGGGCAGGTGCGTCCAGAAATGCGAAACCCAGTCCGGGCGCAGCAGCGGATGGTCGCCCGTCGTCACCAGCAGCGGGGTGCCCAGGCGTTCCAGCGCCTCCCCCACCGTGCGGGCGGGCGACGGTGCCGTGGGCAGCAGCTCCAGCCGTCCGCTGTCGGCCAGGGCAGCCAGCTCCGGCTCCGCCCGCACGACGCCGGCATCCTCGATCGCCACGGCGATGCGCCCGACGAAGGGCACCGCCAGCAGCGTGCGGACGACGCGGACCAGCATGGGAATTCCCGCCACCGGGGCCATCGCCTTGTGGCTGACACCGGCGGCCAGCGCCACCGGATCGCCCGGCCCACGGGAGCCGGCGAGCACCAGGGCCGTCACCCGGCCGGGGTCCGGCAGTGTCGCAGTGTCGCTCACAGCGGCTTTCCATAGATGCGGTAGGTCTTGTAGATACGGGCGTTGATGTTCTCCAGCATCCGCCGCATGGGGCCGTTCTCCTCCAGGATCCAGCCCAGCTCGAAGGTCTGGACACCCCGCTTCAGGCAGGATCTGCGGCAGGCGTCGATCAGCAGCCAGGAGAACTGGCCACCCGAGAGCCCCTTGGCGAACTTGCGCTTGACGCCCATCAGCGGCACCCGGGCCGTCTTCAGGCCGCGCACCTTCAGCCGCCACAGCAGCTTGGCCCAGCCGAAGGGCAGCAGCTTTCCGTCCAGGTCCGCGATGGCCTCGTTCAGGTTGGGCAGGACGACGATGAAGGCCGCGGGCTCCCCTCCGATCTCGATGAACCAGACGAGGTCCTTCTCGATCAGCGGGCGGATCGAGCTGGCGAGATAATCGGTGTCCGTGGGGGTCAGCGGCGCGAAACCCCAGTTGTCGAACCAGGCCTCGTTGAAGATCTCCGTCAGCGACCGGATCTCTTCCAGGAAGCGGGACATGTCCACAGGGCGCAGCACGGTGCCGGGCGGCAGCGGCCGGTCCAGCATGCGCCGGACCGCCTTCGGAAACTCGTCACGGATGTCGTAGTAGTAGGCGTAGACGTCCTTCTCCTTGCCGTAGCCCAGCGCTTCCAGCCGCGGGGCGACATAAGGGAAGTCGTGCGCCATCAGCAGCATCGGCGGCGTGTCGAAGCCATCGACCAAGAGGCCCATCTGCTCGTTGATGGACAGGTCGAACGGTCCCATGACATAGGTCATGCCGTGCCGGCGCAGCCAGTCCTCGGCCGCGGCGGTCAGCGCGGCGAAGATGGCCGGGTCGTCCTCCCCGTCGATCAGGCCGAAATGGCCGACCCCGTCCGGCCGCAGCGACAGGCGCTGGCGGTCCACCTGTGCGCTGATGCGACCGACATCCCGCCCGTTCCGCACGGCCAGGAAGAAGGCGACCTCGGCGTACTGGAAGAACGGGTTCTTCTTCGGGTCCAGCGTCTCCCGCCGTTCCAGCAGCAGCGGCGGAACCCAGTGCGCGTGGCCGGCGTGCAGCCGGTACGGCAGGCGGATGAAGCGGTCCATCTCGGCCGGCGTCGTCACCGGCACGATCTCCACCCCGGCCCCGGCGGGCTCCAGCAGTTCTGCCGCGCTCACAGGCAAGCCCTCCCGCCGGCCGGCGTCTCGCCACCGCGCCGGCCCGCCCCCTCCGGCCGGTCGCGCGGCGGTGCGCCGGTCAGCTCCATGACCCAGGGATAGCGCCTCGCTTCCTCCAGGTCGTAGCCCAGGTTGAAGACGTGCCGCGAGCGTGGCCGCTGCCGCGCCTCCGCATAGTAGGTGCCGAACAGCCTGTCGGGCAGGAAGCTCACGATGCCGTAATTCCCGTCTTCATCATGGAAATGGTGGGCCAGATGGAGCTGCTTGATCCGCGCCACCCAGGCCCAGCGGGGTTTGTAGTTCAGATGCTGGATGCAGTGGAAGAACTCGTAGACGCAGGTGGTGACCAGCCCCGTCGCCAGCGCCGCCGCCGCCCCGGCCCGACCGTCGATGGCCCAGCCGACCGGCAGCGTCACCAGGGCGATGGTGGGCAGCGTGTTGGCGAGACTGCCGAACAGCACCTCCAGCCGGTGCGGGTCCTGATGATGGTCGAAATGGATGCGCTTCCACAGCGCCGCCGTCCAGGGCATCCGGTAGAGCCAGCGACCGTGCAGGATGAAGCGGTGGATCACGTACCACGCCAGCGGATAGACGGCGGACGCCACCAGGACGGTCAGCACAAGGGCGGCCGGGTCGCCGGCCCAGGCGAGGGCCAGCCCGGCGCTGAGCAGCGCCAGGGCCGTGTAGACCTGGATCGCCGGATAGGTCCAGTAGGCGACCGTGAGATCCCGCAGCGTCATCCGCCCGAGATCGTAGCTCCGCCCCCGCCAGGCTTCGCCCCACATGCGCGATCTCCTGTTCCTCCACCGAGCCGCCGGGAAGGTAGGACCGCCGGCGGACGGCATCAAGCGACCGCCGTCACACCAGGGCCGTGGAAAGGCGCCTGCCTGCCCGGATGCGTGCCTACCCCTCCACATGCACCAGGATGGCACCGCCCACCGCGGCGAAGAAGACCGTCGGCGCCCAGGCGGCGATGACGGCCGGCATGGCACCCGCCTCCCCCAGCGCCGCCAGCATGCCGTCCGCCAGCAGGTAGGTCAGCCCGATGCCGATCCCCAGGGCCATGCTGCCGCCCACGGCTCCGCTGCGGCGCATGCCGTGCGCCACCGGCGCCGCCAGCAGCACCATGATCAGCGTGGCGAGCGGCCCGGCATAGGTTTCGTGCAGGCGCGTCTCGTAATAGGCAGGACTCTGCCGGCCGGCCCAGTCGCCGCGCAGGATGCTGCGCAGCCGCAGCAGCGGGATGTTCTCCGTCGGCTGCAACACCTCGACCACGTTGGCGGGATGCAGCCGCACCGGCCAGGGCGCCCGCGCGAACGGCTCGGCCTTGAAATCGCCCCGGGTCAGGTCGAGCCGGGTGCCGTCCAGCAGGGTCCAGTTCCCGTCACCGTAGACGGCCGCCGCGGCCCGGGTCCGTTCCGTCACGCGGCCCTGGTCGTCGCGGGGATAGAGGCTGACCTGCTCCAGCCGGGCGCCGCGCTCAAGCACCCGTTCGGCGGCGACGATGGTGTTCCCGACCCGCAGCCAGAGCTTCTTCTCCGCCAGGGGAAGGTCGTCGTCCGTCGGCGGCTCGGTCTCCGCCCACCAGGTGAGGAAGGCGCGTTCCGCCCGTGGCGCGATCTGGTCGGAGAGGATCAGATGGAAGACGGCGATGGCGACGGCCGCCGGCATCAATGTCGCCAGCAACTGGTAGGGCGTCAGCCCGGCCGACCGCATGGCGACGATCTCGTTGTTCTGGACCAGCCCGTAGAGCGTCGTCAGCGAGCCGACCAGCACCGCCAGCGGCACCAGCCGCTCGACGATGGAGGGCAGCCGCAGCAGCGCGTAGGTGCCGAGATCCCCCAGAGCGCCCCCCCGCTCCAGCACGCGGCTGGCGGCATCCAGCAGGTCCAGAAGCTGGAGCAGCGCCGTCAGCGCCACCAGCACGGCAAGGCTGCGCACCAGGAACTGGCGCGACAGATAGCGGGCGAGGGTTCCGGTCATGGCCGCTCCTTGCGGCGACGGGGCAGCAGCCGGATGACGCCGTGCAGCACGGCATCAAGGCGGTCGAAGGCATGGGCGAACGGGTTCTCGCCCGGCCGGTCCTGGGTACGGTAGAACAGCCAGCCGCAGAGCAGCGCGAAGACGACGAACGGAACCCAGATCCCCAGGGCGGCGGGCACGCGCCCGATGTCGGCCAGGCTTTCGCCCATCTGGATGGAATGGTGGTAGAGGACGAGGATCGCCGCGGCCAGGGCGATGCCCAGCCCGCGCCGCGCCCGCTTGGCCGCCATGCCCATCGGCAGGGCCAGCAGCGGCATCAACGGCAGCGACACCGCCCGCACCAGCCGGGCATGGAACTCGGCCTCCAGCGTGCCGCGCGGGACCAGGGTGATGGGCTGGTGCATCTCCTGCCACAGCTCGACCAGGGTCAGCTCGCGCTCGCTGCCGCCGCGCGGGCGGAAGGGCGGCGCCTCCAGCGTGAATTCGCGGTCCAGCGTCAGGCGGCCGAAGCGCACCACCTCCACGGTGGCGTCCGGCCGGGTCCGCACCTGCACGCCGTTGTCGAGCGTCAGCAGAATGCGCTTGCGGTCGTCGCTGACGCCCAGCCGGCCGGATTCGGCCGTCGTCACCCATTCCTCCCCGTCGCGGAGCTGCTGCACGAAGACCCGCTCCAGGTTGCGGCCGGTGGGATCGACCATGTCGGCCGTGATCGTCACCCCCTGCCCCGCATCGACGAAGGCTGACTGGGGCACGGTCGCGTCCCAGGCGGCGTTGACGACGGCGTAGTGGATCGCCTGATAGGCGTAGCGGCTGTAGGGCTGGATGAACCCGAACAGAAGCACGCTGAACACCATCAGCCCCGTCCCCAGCCAGAGGAAGGGCCGGGTGATCCGCGGCACGGACAGGCCGCTGGACTGGAGCGCGTCCAGCTCGTTCTCGTCCCCGAACCTGGCGACGACGACGAACATGCTGATGAAGAAGGCGGCGGGCAGGGCGAGGCCGAGATAGTGCGGCACCAGATTGGCCGCCATGCGCAGCACGAGCTGGAACGGCCCGCCATGGTTCGCCAGCAGGTCGAACAGGCGCAGGATGCGCTCCAGCAACAGGGCCAGCATGACGACGACCAGCGACAGGGCCAGCGGCTTCGCCGTCTCGGTCAGGATGTAGCGGTCGATCAGCCGGGTCCCGAAGGGAATCCGGGTCCGGTCCATTCCCGCGGCGCTGTTGGCGACCTCGGTCACGCGCCGGTTCCCGTCGCCTCGGCATCCCAGGCGGCGCGCAACCGGGCGATCAGCCGGTCCAGCACGGCCGGATCGGGATCGACGGCGTCGCCCAGGGCGGGCGGCCCCGGCCAGCCGGCATCGGGGAACGTCACCCCTTCGAACGCCCGCGAGCCCTCATAGCGGGGGATGACATGGAAATGCACGTCGGGGTCCACCATCATCAGCATCAGATGGTTGATGCGTTCATAGCCCACGACCTCGCGCAACACCGCCTCCACCCGGGCCACCACCGGCTGCAGGCCGGCGAAGGCATCCACGCCGAGCTGGCCGAACGCGGTCGCCGGCTGCCGGGCCGCCACGACCAGCGATCCCAGCGTCGGCTGCTTCGGGCGCACCAGCACCGCCCAGTGCGGTGTCTCCGCCACCAGCGTGCGCGGATAGCCGAACTTCGTCATGGTCGCGGTGGGAACGGCGGACATCTGGGAATCCCTGCACGGCGGAGTGACGGCGGGCACAGCGCCTCGGCGATGGGCGCGTACTCTAGTGATGGAAGGCCGCGGGCGCAAACCGTCACTGGCCCGCGCCCCGGCGGTTCTTCCGGCTTCCTGTCAGGCGGCGCGATCTGCCACCCCTCCCCCCGCCGCGCCTGTCTGCGCGGGCATCAGCAGGTCGTAATGGCCCAGGGTCCCGAAGGCTCCCGCCGACGCCTCCCAGCCGCGCACCGTGACCGCGGTGCGCCAGCCGTCGGGCGTGCGCCGGACCTCGACCAGGGACCAGCGCGCCGCATCGTAGCGGCCATGGGCGACGGCGGACGCGCTGGGGGCGGTCAGCGACGGAATCGGCCCGAGCGGTCCCGGCAGCGCCGCGAAACGGGCGCAGTGGGCATGCCCGTGCAGCACCAGCTCGGCCCCGGCGCGGGCCAGCACCGCGCGCACGGCGGCCCGGTCGGTCAGCGCCTTGCGGGCACGGACGGTCCCGTCGGCCAGGGGGTGGTGCAGCAGCACGACCCTGTAGCGCCCGGCGGCGCCCTGCTCTTGCAGCAGCGCCTCCAGCCGCCGGAGCTGGGTCTGGCCGACGCGGCCGGTGGCCAGCAGGGGCGCGGTCGGCACGGCCGAGCTGAGGCCGATGAAGGCGACGGCGCCGCGCACCCGCAGCGACGGGAACAGCCCCTCCCCGCCGGCGGTGCCGTCCGGCCCCGTGCCGGGATCGCCCCGCATCCACGGTTCCCAAAGCCCCAGGCCCCGCACCCAGGGAACGGGCACCAGGGCATCGTGATTGCCGGGGACGAGCGTCAGATCCCGCGGGGCCGCGGTGGCCTCCAGCCAGACCCGGGCACGCTCGAACTCCGCCGGCAGGGAGATGTTCGCAAGGTCCCCCGTGCAGACGAGGTGGTCCGGCTTCCGGGCGCGGATATCGTCAAGCAGCGCGGCCAGTACCTCCGGCCGGTGGATGCGGTGCCGGCGGCGGCGCCAGGACAGATACCCGAACAGCCGCTTGGACAGCAGTGCCGTCCAGCCCGGGCCGGCCGGCGGCAGTGGCAGGTGCGGATCGGTGAAATGCGCGAAACGAAGGGCAAACATGCAACACCCGCTGAAGAAATCCGTCACATCACCGCCAAATCAGGCGTTGCGGCCAGTCGGTGCGTAGGCAGCGCCCGCCCGAACAGCTATCTAACCCGAAACATTGCGTTAAGAAGCATTGATGACAATGACTGATTCCCTGACCGACACTGTGACGAGCGGCGCTGCGACCTCCGCTGCGGACACCCCCGATGCCTCGCCTGGGGAGAGCCAGGCCATCGAGAACCGGACCGTCCCGGCCCTGCCACAGGCAGCGATCATCGGCGACAGCCCGGCCGACATCTGGGGCATGTCCTCCGTCGAGCGCCTCCGCCGCCAGCTCGTGCGGGCCGGCGTGACCGCCGTGCGCTCCTGGTCGGAGGCCCCCGATCCGGGAACGGCCCCGCAGATCCTGCTGCGCGCCGACTTCGTCTTCGACGAGGTGCTGGTGCGCGATCTGGTCCGCGCGCCGGGCACGCTGCTGCTCGATCCGGTCTCGGGTGAGGCGGTGGCCGCCCATGTCGATGCCGAGAACGCCCCGGCCGTGGCTTTAGTCCTTCTCTCCGGGCAGGCCTTGCCGGAAGGGCAGTTCCCGGCCCTGCGCACCGTCCGGCCGGGGGAGCTGTCCTCCGACTACAACAATGCCCTGCGCAAGAAGGAGCCGCCCTTCCTGCTGCGGCTGACGCCGGAGACGGTCCCCGCCATCGAGCGGCGGACCTTCGACGGCTCCTACAAGGGCGTCACCGATCTGGTGACCAAGTATGTCTGGCCGCGCCCGGCCCAGGCCGCCACCAAATGGTGCGCCCTGAACGCGGTGACGCCGAACCAGGTGACGACCGCGTCGGCCGCGCTGGTGGTGCTGGCGTTCCTCTCGTTCTGGATGGGCTGGTTCGTGATCGGCCTGCTGTTCGCCTGGGGGATGACCTTCCTCGACACGGTGGACGGCAAGCTGGCGCGGGTGACGCTGACCTCGTCCAAGTGGGGCAACGTCTTCGACCACGGCATCGACCTCGTGCATCCGCCCTTCTGGTGGTGGGCCTGGGTCGTCGGGCTGGGAGCCGCCGGCATGCCGCTGGGGAACGAGCCGCTGGTGCTGGCCATCCTCGTCGGCGGCTACGTGGCGCAGCGCCTCCAGGAGGGTCTGTTCCTTGCCCTGTTCAAGATCGAGATCCACATCTGGCGCCGCTTCGACAGCCAGTTCCGGCTGGTCACGGCGCGGCGCAACCCGAACCTGCTGCTGCTGACGGCCTTCACCCTCTTCGGCCGCCCGGACCTGGGCATGCTGGCCGTGACCGTCTGGACGGCGGCGAGCTTCCTGGTCCACACGGCGCAGATCCTCCAGGCCTTCGAGGCGAAGCGGCACGGTCCGGTACGGTCCTGGCTGGCCCCATGATCCGCCTGGGCCTGATCCGCAATCCGAGGAGTCAGCGCAACCGCTCCAGCCACGGCGACATGGCCGGGCGGGCGGCGGAGATGCTGGGCCTGTTCTATGCCGAGCCCGCCACCCCGGCCGAGTTGACGGAGGTGCTGGCCGACTTCGCCCGGAACGAGGTCGGCATCATCGTCGTGGACGGCGGCGACGGCACGGTGCGGGAGGTCCTGACCGCCCTGCCCGAAGCCTATGGTGACCAGCAGCCCATGCTGTCCATCCTGGCCTCGGGCAAGACCAACCTGATCGCCGCCGATGTCGGCACCACCGGCCACGGCACGCGCGCCTTCTGCCGGCTGGTGGAGGAGGCCCGGCGCGGCTATCTGGGCAGCCATATCCAGCGCCGCCCGGTCCTGGAGGCAACCTGGGCCGACGGCTCGCGGCCGCCGGTGCGCGGCATGTTCATGGGCACCGCCGCCTTCACCCGCGGCACGGCCCTGGCGCAGGAGAAGGTTCATTCCCGCGGTCTGTACCAGGGTCCGGCGGTGGCGCTGACCATCGCCGGCGCCCTGGCGCGGGCCCTGCGCGGCAAGGACGGCTGGCTGGACGGGGAGCCGATGAACGTCGTCGTGGACGGCTCGAACGGGCCGGAGGCGAACCGCTTCCTCTTCCTGGCGACGACGCTGCACCGGCTGGTGTTGGGGATCTGGCCCTTCTGGGGCGAGGGGCGGGAACCGATCCGCTATCTGGACATCTCCGCCCACCCGGAATCGCTGCACCGGGCGGTGGTGCCGCTGATGCGCGGCCGGCCCGAGCCCTTCATGCTGGCCGACGGCTACCGCAGCGGCGTGGCGGAGACGCTGACGCTGGGCATCCGGTCGCCCTTCGTCGTCGATGGCGAGATGTTCGATCCCGGCCCCGGCGGCACCGTGCATCTGTCCGCCGGCCGCAGCATGGACTTCGTGATCCCATGACACCGACCGCCCCGGCCACGCCGGCCGCCGGCGCTGCCGAGGCGCTGGTCGGAGCGATCGCGGCGGAACTGGCGGAGCCGGTCGCGCCGGCCGCCACCGCCCTGGCGCTGGATCTGGTCCGGCATGGGGGCGACAGCGTCGCCGCCGTCCTCTTCTACGGTTCCGTGCTGCGCACCGGCGACCTGGACGGGGTGCTGGACTTCTACGTGATCGTGGACAGCCTGAGCGGCTGGCACGGCCGGGGGACCTGGCAGGCGCTGGCGAACCGGCTGCTGCCGCCCAACGTCTTCTTCCATGAATCCGACTGGCAGGGCCGCACAGTGCGGGCCAAGGTGGCGGTGATGTCCCGCCGCCAGTTCGAGCGCGCGGTGCGGCCGGACAGCCTGGATACGACGATCTGGGCCCGCTTCGCCCAGCCGGTCCGCCTTGTCCATGCACGCGACGCCGACGCCGGGCGCTGGGCGGCGGGGGCCGTCGCGGCCGCCGTCGCCACCGCGGCCTGGTGGGCGGCGCGGCTGGGGCCGGAGAGCGGCCCCCCGGCCGGATACTGGGACGCCCTGTTCCGCCACACCTATGCCGCCGAGCTGCGGGTGGAGAAGGCCGACCGCGCCAGCGGCATCGTCGGCCATGCCGCCGACCGCTACGCCGCCCTGTTCCGCCCCGCCCTCGCCCTGGCCGGCACCGGCTTCGCCGGGTCCGGCGACGGCACCCTGCGCCCCGCCCTCGCCACGGGCGAGCGGGAGGCGGCCCGGCGGCGCTGGCAGCGGCGGCAGGTCGCCGGCAAGCTGCTGAACGTCGCGCGGCTGGTGAAGGCCGCCTTCACCTTCCGCAACGGGGTCGATTACATCGCCTGGAAGGTGGAGCGGCATTCCGGCGTGCGGCTGGCGCTGGCCCCCTGGCAGCGGCGCTGGCCGCTGCTGGCCGCGCCCGGCGTGCTCTGGTTCCTCTGGCGCCGCGGCGCCATCCGCTGACCCCGCCATGACCGGACCCGGTTCCATCGGCCACTACGTCGCGCACGCCGAGGCCTATGCCGAGGCGCTGCTGAGTCACGACACCAGCGACAGCCGCGCCCGCTTCCTGGCGCTGCTGCCCGCCCGGGCGGCGATCCTCGATCTCGGCTGCGGGCCGGGCCGCGATCTCCGGGCCTTCGCGGCAGCCGGCCACGCGGCGGTCGGGCTGGATGCCTGCCCGGCCCTGGCGGCACGCGCCCGGGCGGAAAGCGGCTGCGAGGTCTGGGAGCGGGACCTGCTGGCCCTGACCCTGCCGCCGGCGCGCTTCGACGGCATCTTCGCCCAGGCCGTGCTGATGCATGTGCCGACACCGCTGCTGGAGCCGCTGCTGGCGGAGCTGGCCCGCGCGCTGCGCCCGGCCGGCGTGCTCTACTGCTGCGATCCCACGGGCGACGGTCTGGAGGGCTGGGACGGCGACCGCTGGATGTCCTTCCGGCGGCCGCAGACGACGCGCCGGCTGCTGCACGGGGCGGGGTTCGCCCCGGTGGAGGAATGGCGCCGGCCGCCGGGCGTGCCGCGCCGCCGGCAGACCTGGCTGGCCGGTCTCTGGCGCCGGGCAGCCTGAGCGGGAAAGTCTGATCGGGAAAGCCTGAACGGAAAAGGGCGGGAGCCTGCGCCCCCGCCCTTCCCGGACCCTGCGAGATACCCGCGCCGTCACTCGGCGGCGGCATGCACCTTGGTGGCCGGCAGCAGCCCGAGGCTGCGGCCGATCTGGGCGAACAGGCCGATGGCCGTGTCGATCTGCTGGGGCGTGTGCGCCGCGCTGACGCTGGAGCGCAGCAGGGGGAGATTGTCCGGCGTGGCCGGCGGCAGCGCCAGATTCAGGTACAGGCCGCTGTCCAGCAGCATGTTCCAGAAGGCGATGGCGATCTCCCGGCTGGGCAGGGCGATGGAGACGATGGGGTTCGCCTCCGGCCCGACGCGGAAGCCCAGGCCCTTGAGCCCGTCGTACAGGCGACGGGCATTGGCCGTCAGCCGCAGGCGCAGGGCCGGTTCCTCCTGCATGCGGTGCAGCGCCTGCATGGTGGAGGCGATGACCGACGGCGGCAGCGAGGCCGTGAACATGTAGGGCCGGCAGGCGACGCGCAGGATGTCGAAGTCCGGCAGGTCGGAGACGCAGAAGCCGCCGACGGCGCCCAGGCTCTTGGAGAAGGTGCCGACGATGAAATCGACATCCTCTTCCACGCCCGCGGCCTCGGCCAGACCGCGCCCGTGCGCGCCGAGCACACCCATCGAGTGCGCCTCGTCCACCAGCAGGAAGGCGCCCGTCTCGCGCTTGACCTGGGCGATCTCCTTCAGGGGCGCGGTGTCGCCGAGCATCGAATAGATGCCCTCCACCACCACGAGCTTGTTGCCCGGATGCGTGGACAGACGGTTCAGCCGCTTGTAGAGATCGTCGGGGTCGTTGTGGCGGAAGCGCACGACCTGCGCCTGCCCCATCTTGCAGGCGTCATAGATGCTGGCGTGGCTGTCGGCGTCGATCACCAGGATGTCGTCCTTGCCCACCAGCGTGGACAGGATGCCCAGGTTCGCCTGATAGCCCGTCGTGAAGACCATGCAGTGCTGGCGCCCGTAGAAGCGGGCGAGGGCGGCCTCCAGATCGCGGTGGCCGGCATAGCTGCCATTCGCGATACGGGACCCGGTCGTGCCGGTCCCCTGCTCGACCACGGCCTCCACGGCCCTGTCGATGCAGCTCTGGTCGAAAGTCAGCCCCAGATAGTTGTTGGTCCCGAGCAGGATCGTGCGGCGGCCCCCGAGAATGCCCTCAGTCGGCGAAACGATCCGGTCGAACTGGACCGAGAAGGGATCGTGACCAAACTCTCTGAGCTTCTCGTAGGCCTCCCGCAGCGGTGCGAATTTCGCGAGTATGGTCATGTTCTAGTTGCCGCCCCGGAGTTCATTGATGGTTCTCGCAAGATCGCCCACGGTTTCCACTTCCGCGATCTTGTCGAGAGGGATTGAGACGTCGAACTTGTCTTCAAGAACCATGACGAAGTTCATCACCGCGAGCGAATCCAGCCCCAGATCGCGGGTGATGTTCGTTTCAGGGGTTATGACGACGCCCGGAGTCAGGTTTGGCCCGAGGGCACGGACAATCTCTTCAATGATGGCGTCGGTATCGGAGTTCATCTAGTCATGCCGTCAAGTTTGCAATGTGACCGCGGTCACTCCACCCGTGAACTCGCCGCATCAGAAATCGGTCACGTCGCCGTAAGGTAAGTGCAACGTCCGCTGATGCAAGCAGAAACCTGCCAGGGCGTTTCCCGTCCCGCGGAGAGCCGGGAAAATGATTGTAAATCAGCAACACCCCGCTAGATGACGGCCAGCCAGCCCCTCTCGCGGTACCACGCGGCGGTCGCCGCGAACCCTTCGACCAGCCCGAGTCGGGGGGACCACAGCCCCGGCGGGGGCATCCGGTCCGGCTGGACCGACCAGTCCTCGTGCAGGATCTCCCGGACCTTGCCCACCGTCAGCATGACCGGCCGGCCGGTGACCCGGGCGCGGAGGCTGCCCATACGGCCAAGGACGTGCAAGCCCGATTTCGGCAGGAGGATGCGCCTTGCGCGCCGACCTACCGCCGCCGCCGCCGCGTCCAGCAGGTCGTCCCAGCCGTAGCCGGCGGGCCGCGGATCGGCCAGTTCGAACGTGGTTCCGGCCGGTCCGCCGGGGCGGGCCAACGCCGCCACGGCGGCCGCCGCCTCCTCCACCTGGATCAGCGCCAGCCGCGCCGCCGGGCCGCCCAGGACGGGCACGACAGGCCCCGCCGCGGCCTTGAACAGGGCCAGCGTCTCCCGGTCCCAGGGGCCGTAGACCGCCGGCGGCCGGACGATGCACCAGTCCGCCGTCGCCGCCGCGGAGACGGCAGCCCCCTCCCCCGCCCGCTTGCTGGCGGCATAGGGGGAAAGCTCCGGCTCCCGCGCAGCAAGGCTGGAGACAACCACCAGGCGGGCGCCCGCGGCATGGCCGGCCAGCGCCGCCCCCACCCGGGCGGCCCCGCCCTCGTTGACGGCGAAGAACTCCCCGGCCGAGGCTGCCTTGATGAGCCCGGCCGCATGCACCACGGATGTCGCCCCGGAGACCAGCCGCGCCAGCGCCGGCGCACAGGCGAGGTCGCCCGGCACCACCTCCAGCGGGATGTCACGGAACAGCGGATGCACCGGGTCCTGACGCGCCAGGATGCGGACCCGGAAGCCCTGGCGGTGCAGCGCACGGACCAGGAACCTGCCCAGGAAGCCGGTGGCCCCGGTAACGGCGGCGACAGGAAGCGGGCCGTCCATGCCCGGCGGGATCAGGCGGCGGGGCCGGGTGCCGACGCGGCGGCCGGACCGGCCGGGGCGGCAGAAGCAGCGAAGGCGCCGGCCAGGAACATCTGCCGGGCGCGCGACCGGCTGAGCTTGCCCGAGGATGTCTGCGGCAGCGAATGCGGCGGCACCAGCACGACCGCCACCTCCAGCCCGTGGGCGGCGCGCAGCACCCCGGCCACGGCCCGGCGCAGATCCTCGCGCGCCTCGGGGTCGGTGGCCCGGCACTGGACCAGCACCGTCACCGCCTCGCCGGCATCGCTGTCCACGGAGAAGGCGGCCGTGTCGCCGCTGCGCAGCGACGGCACCCCCGTCTCCGCGGTCCATTCCAGGTCCTGCGGCCAGATGTTGCGGCCGTTGACGAGGATCAGGTCCTTGGCGCGGCCGGTGATGACGATCTGACCGTCCGCCACGTAGCCGAGATCGCCCGTGTCCAGCCAGCCGTCGGCGGACAGGACCTGCGCCGTTTCCTCCGGCCGGTCGCGGTATTCCCGCATCAGCGACGGGCCGCGGGCGAAGATGCGGCCGACGCGGCGTTCGGGCAGGACCGTCCCGTCCTCGCCGCGCACCTGGATCTCGTGCGCCGGCAGGGCGGGGCCGCAGAGCACGAACTCCCGTGCCCGCGCCGCCTCTGAGCCGGAGGGCACGGCGACGCCGTCATTCTCCAGCCGGTCGAGATCGGCCGTGTCGGTGACGATGCCGCGGTCCAGGGGGGCGAAGCTGAGCGCCAGGGTGGCCTCGGCCATGCCGTAGCTGGCGACGAACGCCTCCCGCCGGAAGCCGCGCGGGGCGAAGGCCTCGGCGAAGCGGGACAGCACCCGCGGCCGCACCATGTCGCCGCCGATCCCGGCCACCCGCCAGCGCGACAGGTCCAGCGTCGCGGTCGAGGCCGTCTCCGCCCGTCGGGCCGCCAGTTCATAGCCGAAGCTGGGGCTGTAGGAGAGGGTGGCGCCGTTGTCCGTCATCAGTTGCAGCCACAGCAGCGGCCGGCGGGCGAACTCGCGCGTCGCCAGGAAATCCACGCTGAGCTGGCTGGTCAGCGGCGCCAGCAGGAATCCGACCAGCCCCATGTCGTGGTAGAGCGGCAGCCAGGAGATGCAGCGGTCGCCGGGGCGGACCTGAAGGCCATGCCGGGTGATGCCCGCCGCGTTCGCCATCAGCGCCCGCTGCGTCACCGCGACGCCCAGAGGAAAGCGGGTGCTGCCGGACGAGAACTGGAGATAGCAGAGGGCGCCGGGCTCGACCCGCGGCAGGTCCACGCCGCCGGCCGGCACGTCCGCGAACTGCGCCAGCGTGCCCACGGCCTTCAGGTCCAGCCCGGTCGCGGCGGCGTTGAGCCAATCCAGCAGGAAAGCGGGCGCCAGGGCCGCGGCGGCACCGGCACTCTGGATCATCCGCCGGATATGGTCGATGTAGGCGTCCTTGCCGCCGAAGGCCGCCGGCAGCGGCATCGGCGCCGGCACCAGCCCGGCATACTGGCAGGCATAGAAGGCGCGCAGGAAGTCGCCGTCCGTCTCCGCGATCATGGCGACCGTGTCGCCCGGCCGCAGGCCCGCGTTCAGCATCCGCCGGGCAAGGTCGGTCGCCTGCTCGCGCAGCAGCGCATAGGGCAGGACCTCGGTCAGCTCCCCCTTGCCCGAATAGAAGTTGAGACCGCTCCGCCCCCGCGCGGCGTAGTCCAACGCCTCCGTCACGGTGTCGAAGTCGGCCAGACGCAGGGCGGGGAGGGCGCTCTCGGACGGGGTCGGACTCTGCATGCCTGCAACACACCGCCCTTGCAGGCGGAAAGGGGTTGATCCCGTAGGATGAAGGCGATTGGTTAGCATCGACCGCCGCGCCGGGCAATCGTCGTCCCCGCGGCCGACCCGGGGAACGGCCCGGGCCATACCGTCGGACCAGCGATGATCATGGATTCCACAGGACCCGACAGCCCCTACGCGGAACGGATCGCCCTGGTCCTGCATGGATTCGAGGCCGGCGGGGCGCAACGCCGCACCCTCGCCCTGGCCGGCGCCCTGGCCGGGCTGGGCGCGCGCATCGACCTGCTAGTGGTGCGCGCCGACGGCCCCCTGCGGGCGGAGCTGCCGCCGACAGTCCGGCTGACGGTGATCGGCGGCCCGGCGGCCCGCCTGCCGGCCCGGTCCCTGCGCATGGCCGCGGCGATTCCCGCCCTGGCCGCCTGGGTCCGGCGGGAGCGGCCGGACGTGCTGATGGCCGCGGCCAACCATTCGGCGCTGGCCACCGTGCTGGCCTACCGGCTGGCCGGCGTGCCCGGCACGGCGCTGGCGGTGCGGGTCAGCAACGCCATGGTCGGCGGGCGCAAACGCCTGCGCGACCGGCTGCGGCGCTGGGCCGTGCGCCGGACCTACGGCGCCGTGGACGCGGCCCTCTGCGTCTCCGCCGATCTGGCGCGGGAGACGGCGGCCCTGGTGCCGGCGCTGGCGGACCGCGTGACAGCGATCCCCAACCCGGTGGTGGAGGACGACGTGGCGGCGCGGGCGGCGCTGCCACCGCCGCATCCCTGGCTGGCCGACGGCGGCCCGCCGGTGATCCTGGGGCTGGGCCGGCTGGTCCGGCAGAAGGACTTCCCCACCCTGCTGCGCGCCGTTGCCCGGGTCTGGGCACGGCGCCCGGTGCGCCTGCTGATCCTGGGCGAAGGGGAGGAACGCGGCTGGCTCACCCGGTTGGCGGACGATCTCGGCATCGCCGGCAGCGTGGCCCTGCCGGGCTTCGTGCCGAACCCCTTCCCCGCCCTGGCGGGAGCGGCGGGGTTCGTGCTGTCCTCCCGCTGGGAGGGCATGCCCGGCGCCCTGATCGAAGCGATGGCCGTCGGCTGCCCCGTCGCCAGCACGGACTGCCCCGGCGGCAGCCGGGAGATCCTGGAGGACGGGCGGCTCGGGCCGCTGGTGCCGGTGGGCGACGATCTGGCGCTGGCCCAGGCGATCGAGACGCTGCTGGACCGCCCGGCGGACCGGGGGGCGCTGATGGCGCGGGCGCGGGACTTCTCCGTCGCCGGTGCCGCCCTCGCCTACCGCGACGCGCTCAGGACCGCGGCTGCCCGGGCGGCCCGCCGCTGCGGTCGAACCAGCGGATGACCGGCAGCAGCAGCGCGACGAAGATGAAGAGGGAGGCCGCCAGCGCCGCCCAGCCGGCACCGATCAGCCCCGCCGTGTCCAGCAGCAGCAGCAGCAGCGGCACATAGAGCGCGGTGGACCAGAGCCGCACCCGCAGGGCGGCGCCGGCATGGCCGGTGGAGATCAGCAACGGCTCCAGCGGGAAGGCCCAGATGCCGACCACCGCCCCCGCCACCAGCCAGAGCATGACCGGGAACGCGGCCACGAACTCCGCCCCCACGATGACCCGCAGCACCCATTCGCCCAGCAGCCAGACCGCCGCCATCATGGCGGTCGCCACCAGCCCGGCCAGCAGGGCCGACCGCTGCATCAGCCGCCGGATGCTGGCGACGTCGCCGGCGGCGTAGAGCCGGGCCAGTTCCGGGTAGATGGCCGGCACCAGCAGCTTTGCGGGCTTGGCCAGGGCGTCGGCGAACTGCCGCGCGATGCGGAACAGCGCCGCCTCCCGCGTGCCCAGGAAGGCGCCGGCCGCCAGCGTGCCCATGTGGGTGAAGGCCAGCTCCAGCGTCGTGTTCAGGTTCGTCGTCCAGACGAAGCCCCAGATGCCGGGGAAGCCCGCCGTCAGCCCGCCGCCCCGCCAGCGCCAGCCCGCCAGCAGGCCGCCGCGGGACAGCTCGCGCCAGCCTGCGGCAATCAGGAAGATGCCGGCCGCGGCGGTCGCCAGATACCAGGCCACCAGGAAGGCGCCGAGTCCCCCGCCCGCCGCCCAGACCAGGGCTCCGGCCAGGCAGCGCACGGCGGCGCCCACCGTGCTCTGCCAGGCCAGCAGGTCGAAGCGGTCGACCAGGCGCAGCACCCCCGTCGGCGTCGCCGTCACCATGAACAGGCAGGAGGTGACGTACAGCATCGCCGCCGGCACCGTCTCGGCCGGCCAGCCGAAGGCCGGCCCCGCAAGCCCCGCCACGGCCACCGCCAGCGCCATGCCCAGCACGGCGCTGATCCCGTCCAGCAGCACCGTGAAGCGGAGCAGGCGCTGGAAGTCGCCCCGCCTCTCCTCCCGCAGGGCCGGGGTGCCGTAGCGCAGCACGGCCTGCCAGGACTGGAATTTGGCGATCTCCCCCACCGCCTGGGTGAAGGTGTGGATCAGCACCAGCACCCCGAACTGTTCCACCCCCAGCCCGCGCGCCGCCACCGCCAGGGCGCCCAGCCCGAAGACGGCGTTCAGCGCCTTGCCGCCCAGCAGCTTTGAGGCGTTGGCGAGCAACCGGCGCAGCAGCGTGTCGCGCAGCCAGCTTCCATGGGACGGGGAGGGACCGGAACCGGGGGGCGTAGTCATCGCGGATCACCTAGCAGGAAGCCGCAACCGCCGCCAGAGGACCGCGGACCCGGCCCCGGGCCTGCACCGGACGAAGGGCTGACCGCCGGAAGCGCGCCTTGTGACCCATGTCACTTTTCGCGTTTCTGCTGCATTCTACTTCTATCCTGAGAAGAAGGTCTGCCTGCGCTCCGGTCGGCAGCGCCGTTCCCGCCGGACCGCCCGCGTCCGCCAGACATGTCCGAGGTTCCCTCCGTGCCCTCCCTCCGCACTGCGCTCCGTTCCGCTCTCCTCGCCTCCGCCCTGGGGGTTCTCCTGGCCGCGGCCCCCTGCCCCGACGGCACCGCGCAGGCCGAACAGTGGGCACCTCGCACCTCCCCGATCGTGCCGGTGCCGACGGCGCCGGTTCCTCCTGCCGGCATGGCGCCGGTCGGGGCCGAGGAGGATGTGAACGATCCGCTGGAGCCGCTGAACCGGGGCATCTTCTGGTTCAACGAGGCGTTCGACGTGGTTCTGTTCCGGCCGCTGGCCGAGATCTACCGGGCGGTGGTGCCGGACCCGATGCAGGTCGGCGTGCGCAACGTGCTCCAGAACCTGCGCGCCCCGCTGGACCTGACCAACCAGATCCTGCAAGGCGACTGGGACGGGGCGGGCACCGTCACCAAGCGGTTCGTCATCAACAGCACGGTGGGGCTGGCCGGGCTGATCGACGTGGCGGCGAAGAACGGGCTTCCCTACGAGTATGAGAGTTTCGACCAGACGCTGGCCGTCTGGGGCCTGCCGGAGGGACCCTACATCGTGCTGCCGCTGCTGGGCCCGTCCTCCCTGCGGGACGGCCCGGCCCTGTTCGCCGAGTCCTGGGCTGATCCGGTGGCGCGTCTGGCCGACGGCACCGACCGCGAATGGATCAACTATACCCGTATCGGGCTGGTCGCCATCGATGCCCGCGCCAGCTACATTGAGGTGGTGGACGATCTGCGGGCCAACAGCTTCGACTATTACGCTGCCCGCCGGTCGCTGTACCGGCAGCAGCGCAACGGCCTGATCCGCGACGGGCGCAGCGACCCCGCCCAGTTCCCCGACATCCCCGACTACGACTGACGCCAGGAAGCCGCCCCGTCAGGAACCGTTGCGGTCCCTTTCCGGTTGTCCGGCCATGTCGGAACGGAAGGAGTCCGCATGGCCGAGGAAATTTCACCTGCCGCGGCCCCGTCGCCGGTCACGGATAGCGATCTGGAGCCGCTGCTGGCGGCCGATCTGGACGGCTGGCAGATGGCCGGCCAGGGCCGCTTCTTCTGGGCCGCTGACGGCATCCTGGAGAGCGAGGGCGGGCCGGGCATCTTCTGGTATGCCGACTCGGTCTATGCCGACTTCCTGCTGCGGGTAGACTGGCGGACCCGGACGCCGGAGGACAATTCCGGCGTCTTCCTGCGCCTCCCGCCCCTGGCGCACGATCTCGGCCCCGCCCTCCGGCTGGGCTACGAGGTGCAGATCGACGACCGCGGCATCGATCCGGAGGCGAACCGCTCCGACTGCCCGCTGCACCTGACGGGGGCGGTCTACCGGCAGGCCCCCGCCCAGGGGCGCCTGTCCCGCCCCGTGGGCGCATGGAACCGCTTCGACATCACCTTCCGCGGCCCGACCCTGTGCGTCTGGCTGAACGGTGCGCCGGTCAGCCGGCTCGACCGCGGCAACCGCCGGCCGGAGGGCCATGTCGGGCTGCAGGCCCACCACCCGGGCTCCCGGGTCCAGTTCCGCAACCTGCGCATCGCCCGGCTGTGACGGCCGGCTTCCTTTCCGCCCCCCCCTGGTCCCACAGGAGCGCTCCCATGAACCAGCCGCAACCGATCCCCCCGACCAACCCGCCCCTGCCGAACGAGGACCTGCCCGGCCAGGGCATCCCCGGACCGGGGCGGGACGTGCCGGGCCGCGACCTGCCGGGTCAGGACATCCCGCCCCAGCCCGGGGAGCCGCAGCCCGTCCCTCCGCCGCGGCGCCCGCCGCCCGGCACTTTCCGTGCCTGACGGACGCGCTGCCCGTCGCAGGCGTCGGGACATTCTGTGTCGCAACGATAGAAGTGGTGCAGATCGGCAACAGACATAGGTAACCGGGACCGGCCGGCCGGCGGGGGATGCAGATTCGCTGCGCTGCAGTGTTGGGGCGTCGTGGCACGCAACAACACGGAGATATCCGATGAAGCATCGTCTCGCCGGCGCTACGGCACTCGTCCTTCTCGTCGCCACGGTCCCGGCGCTCGCCCAGGGCACCCGCAGCGGGGACAGCGGTCCCTACATCCGCGGCAGTCTGGGCTATTCCTGGTCCTCGGAGGACGAGATCGACTATTCGCCGCTCTGGGGCATCGGCGCGGGCTACCGGATCAATCCCAACCTGCGCGTCGATCTGACCGCCGACTGGCGCGACCGTTACATTGTCGAGGGCGGCCGCGGCTTCGCCGCAGGTGGCCTGCCGATCAACAGCGAGGTCGATAACCGGACCCTGATGGTCAACGCCTACTACGACTTCGGTGCCTTCGATCTGATGGGCAACCGCCAGCAGGTGCGGCCCTATCTGGGGGCCGGAATCGGCCTGTCCACCACCAAGGTGGACGACGTGGACGTGATCATCGCCGACCAGAACCGGCTGGAGCGGTTCTTCGGCAGCGACGACGACCAGTTCTCCTGGCAGCTCATGGCCGGCGCGCAGGTGGAGACCGGCAACGGCCTGTTCTTCGACCTGGGCTACCGCTACGTGGACCTGGGGAAGGTGCAGCTCACCTCCACCACCGGCGCCCTCGACGAGGACCTGAGCGCACACGAGCTGGTCGCCACGCTCGGCTACCGCTTCTGACGCGTCGCTGATACCCGCACCGGCGACCGGAAGCGTCCGGCAGGCAGGTGCCCTGCCCCCGACGCTTCCGGTCCACCATGCCAGCGAAGAGGCTGAGCGTGCCCCGCCCGGCGTCCGGAACACCGGGCGGGGCGACAGACGTTGCCCTTCGGGACGGCGCGTCACGGCATCGGACCCGAAGGCAACCGGCCCGACAGTAACCGGCCCGACAGTAACCGGAAGGAACACCATGATCACGGCGATCCCCGCCCGGGAGCCCCCGGCCGGCATCAGGCCGGGCCGTGCCGGCCCCTATCCGACGCCACCCCAGCCGCAGCCCGACCGACCGCCCCCGGACCCGGATGCCCCTCCCCCGATCGAGGAGCCGCCGGCCCCCATTCCGGTCCCGCCGCAGGAGCCCCCACCCCGACCGGAGCGTCTGGCGAGCCGGCGCGGAGCCCGTCCTGGTGTCGGCCCTCCTGCCCGCGTATCCGGCCGATGGAGCAGGTCCGGCAGCGCCGGTCCACCGGAGGACCCGTCGGTTATATCCATTCGCCCCCGGAACGCCTCCCCCTTTCTCGGGTTTGAACAGCGAACCCCCTGAGGCGGACCGGAAGGACGGGACCGGCGATCGGCAGCATCCCGGCACCCGTCGAGACGAGGGAGAATCGTCGATGCGAGCGAACCTGTTGACGGCGGCCGTGGCGCTCACGGTCATGGCCGTTCCCGGTTATTCCGTGGCCCAGCAGCTCCAGCAGGAGCAGACGGAGGCGCAGCAGCCGAAAGGCCCCGAGGGCGCCCGGCAGCAGGTGATGGCCGAACTCCGCAGCCACCAGCAGGCGGCGAGCGAGGCCTACCGCTCCTTGCAGCAGGCCCGTGGCCAGAACGATCCGCGGGCACTGGGCGAAGCCCGGCGCCAGACCCACCGCGCCCTGGCCGCGTTGCGCCAGTCCCTGGCCCGCGCCCAGGCACTGCCGGCGATCCAGAGCGACTCCGATGCCAGACGCGCCTTCTCCGAAGCGGGCCAGCGGGTCGAAGAGGCGCTGCTCGCCCTCTCGGGTCCCGGTGCGAACGACGACAGGGAGAGCTTCGCCGCCTTCCGGGGTATTCAGCAGGCCACGGGTCTGGAGGTGCAGGCCGAGCAGCCACCCGCCACCGTCGCCGTGAACCAGGGCGCGCCGGAAGTTCAGGTGCAGCAGGTCAGGCCCGAGGTCAGCGTGCAGCAGCCGGCGCCGCAGGTCGTCGTCGAGCAGGCGCCGCCGGAGGTCACGGTGACGCAGAACCCGCCGCGCATCGTTGTCCGCTACTTCCCGCCCGAGGTCACCGTCCGCCAGTTCGAGCCGGAAATCATCATCCGCCAGCGCGACCCCGAGGTGACGATCGAGCAGCCCGATCCGGAGGTCTCCATCCAGCAGGCCGAGCCCCGCGTCGCGGTGCAGCAGGCCCGGCCGGAGGTCCAGGTGCAGCAGGCCCCGCCGCAGGTGACCGTGCGGCAGCCCGAACCGCAGGTCCAGGTGGCCCAGCCGGAGCCGCGGGTCCAGACCACACAGCCCTCGGAACAGGCCACGACGGCGCCGGAGACCCCGCAACCGCAGTCGCAGGCAACCGCCGGCCCGGCCCCCGCGCAGGAAGCCACCCCGGCCCGGAACGAACCGCCGCCGAGCGCCCAGGTCGGGACCGTGCCGCGGTCGGCCCAGCGCGCTCCGTCCACGCTGCCGGCACCGACCCCGACTCCAGCTCCGGCCCAGACGGATCAGGTCCAGTCGGCTCAGGCCCAGACGGATCAGGTCCAGTCGGCTCAGGCCCAGACGGATCAGGCCCAGTCGGCTCAGCCGCCGTCGGCAGAAGCCACCGGGACCTCCCGGCAGGAGCAGCCCGAGCAGGTCCGGCAGGATCAGTCGCAGCAGACGCGATCGCAGCAGCAGGCGGCGGGCGGACAGCAGCAGGCCCGGCAACAGACGCAGCAGGAACAGCCGCAGCAGGAACAGCCGCAGGCGCAACCCCGGCAGCAGGCGGCGGGCGGACAGCAGCCCCAGTCGCAGCAGAAGGCGGCAATGGAGGGGCAGCCGCAGGGAACCCTCCAGGCCCCTGCCACGGGGCCGGATCAGATCTCGCCGACGCGCCGGATCGATCCCCCGCCCAGCGCCCAGGTCGGGGCCGTGCCGCGCTCGGCGCAGCGCGAGCCTTCGACCCTGCCCGTCGCGCAGGGCGACCAGCCCGGCGGCATGGCCGCGACCTCGATGACCGGTGCCATGCACCGGATCGTGGGACGGGCGGCGGTGGACCCGCAGGGCACGAGCGTCGGCACCGTGCGCGACGTGCTGCTGTCGCAGGACGGCAGCGGCGTCGAGGCACTGGTGATCGCGCTGGAGGAGGACAGCCGCCTGGTGCGGGTCCCCTTCTCCGGCACCCGGATCGACCCCCAGGCGGAAGAGATCGTCCTGCCGATGCCGCGGGACGAGGTGATGAACGCCCCGGCCTTCACCGGCACGCAGCGAGCCACGGCAGAACCCGCCGGACAGACCCGCTGAGCGGGCGCCAGGACAGGAGGAGCGAGATGACCATGGCCAGACTTCCCATCGCTGCCGCCCTGCTGCTGGCCCTGCCCGGCACGGCGGCCTTCGCCCAGGACCGCACGCAGGACCAGGGACAGGGCAACCAGACCGTGACACGGGCGCAGCAGGAAACCGAGATCCAGGTGCGGCAACCGCAGCCGCAGGTCCAGGTCGCCCCGCCCCCCGGCGGGCCGGTCAAGGCCGAGACACAGAGCGGACAGGCGAACATCCAGATCCGCCGGGCCGAGGCCAACATCCAGGTCGAGACGGCGGAACCCCAGGTCGTCGTCGAACAGGCCCAGGAGAAGCCGCAGGTCCGGATCGAACGCATGAACCGGCACGAGGCGTCGCTCTACGACGCCGGGCTGGACCGCCAGAAGCTGATCGGTCTCGATGTCGTGGATCAGGGCGGCGACGATGTCGGCGAGGTCCATGACCTGGTTCTGGCGAAAAGCGGCAGCATCGAAAGCCTGGTCGTGCAGACCAGCACGGGCTTCCTGGGCATGAACGAACGGCTGGTGGCGGTGCCCTTCAACACGGTCCGCGTCGGTCCGGACGGCGATCAGGTGCGGCTGCCCCTGTCCGCGGAGACGCTTCGGGACTCACCCGACTTCAGCTATGACGGGCAGCGGCAGGTGATGCTGGGCCCGGACGAGGAACGCGAGAAGCGGCCCTCCGCCGGGCAGCCGCCCGCTCAGGGACAGCAGCCCGGCCAGGGGCAGTAGAGCCCGGCCACGTTCCCGCCGAACGATCAGGCCCCCCGGCGGCGGCGTGCCTCCGGTGGGCCCCGGCATACCGAACAGAGGGAGACCGAGCATGACCTACGAAACGTCGCGTCTGCTGCGGCTGGCTGCCGTGACCGCCGTCGCCCTGCCCCTGCTGGCGGCCTGCGGCGACGACCAGCAGTCCGCCCAGGAGCCGGCCGGGCAGCAGCCCCCGACCACCACAGGGACGGCGGAGCCGGGCACCACGACCACGGTGCCTCCGTCGGGCACGGCCTCCGATACGACGACCACCCCGCCCGCGGGCGGCGAGACGGAGCCGGAGGTCGGATTGCAGGAGGAGCCGGTCACCCCGACCCCGCCGGGGGCGACACCGGGGCCGTCCGACCAGCCGGTCGAAGGGGCCCTGGAACAGACCGACGAGGCCATCCGGACCGTGCCGGACAAGCCCGACGGGCAGCCGTGATCCGCGCATTGCGGACCAAGACGGCACGCAGGAAGGACGGGCGGCTTCGGCCGCCCGTTCCGCGTCCGGAGTGAGCCGGGCGGAAACAACCCCAGAGCGGAAACGGCCACCGTGTCCCTCAAGCAGAAAGGGCGGCCCGCCGGGGCCGCCCTTCCAGAACCGTTCGTGACCGGAAAGGCTCAGCCTTCCTCGGACTCGTCCTTGATCTCGACCGGGCCGCTGTCCTGGCCCTTGGCCTCCGGATCGCGGTCCACCAGCTCGATCACGCCCATCGGGGCGGCGTCGCCGTAGCGAAAGCCGGCCTTCAGCACGCGGGTGTAGCCGCCGGGGCGGCCCTTGTAGCGCTCGGCCAGGGTGGTGAACAGCTTCTCGACCATGTCGTGGTCGCGCAGTTCGGCATAGGCGAGGCGCTTGTTGGCGAGGCCGCCCTTCTTGCCCAGCGTGATCAGACGCTCGACGATCGGACGCAGGTCCTTCGCCTTCGGCAGGGTCGTCTTGATCTGCTCGTGCTTGATCAGCGCATTGGCCATGTTGGAGAACATGGCCAGGCGGTGGGAGGTGGTGCGGTTGAACTTACGCCCGGCGATACCGTGACGCATGGCGGCTCTCCTTCATGGCTTGGGGCCCCGCAGGTCCCCGATGGTGATCCCCGCGCGCCCTGACCTGACGGTCTGCACGGCGGAGGCGGGCCCGGACGGCCCGGAGGGAACGGCCCCCGGGAGAAGCTCCCGGGGGCCGGTGGAAAGTATGGCTCAGTACGGCTCTTCCAGACGCTTGGCCAGATCCTCGATGTTCTCGGGCGGCCAGTTCGGGATTTCCATACCGAGGTGCAGCCCCATCTGGGCCAGCACTTCCTTGATCTCGTTCAGCGACTTGCGGCCGAAGTTCGGGGTCCGGAGCATCTCCGCCTCGGTCTTCTGCACCAGATCGCCGATATAGACGATGTTGTCGTTCTTGAGGCAGTTGGCCGAGCGGACCGACAGTTCCAGCTCGTCCACCTTGCGCAGCAGGTTCTTGTTGAAGGGGATCTCGTCCGCCTTCGTCTCGGCGACGGCCGCCTGCGGCTCCTCGAAGTTGATGAACATCTGGAGCTGGTCCTGGAGGATACGGGCGGCGATGGCCACCGCGTCCTCCGGGCTGACGGCCCCGTTCGTCTCCACGTTCAGCAGCAGCTTGTCGTAGTCCGTGGTCTGGCCGACGCGGGTGTTCTCCACCTTGTAGGCGACCTTGCGGACCGGAGAGAAGATCGCGTCCACCGGGATCAGCCCGATCGGCGCGTCCTCCGGACGGTTCTGGCTGGCCGGGACATAGCCCTTACCCATGGCGACCGTCAGTTCCATGTTCAGCCGCGCGCCGGAATCCAGCGTGCAGATGACATGGCCGGGGTCCAGCACCTCGATATCCGCGCCGGTCTCGATCATGCCGGCGGTCACCTCGCACGGCCCCTCGGCCCGCAGGCGCATGCGGCGCGGGCCCTCGGCGCCCATCTTCAGCGCCATGGCCTTGATGTTGAGGACGATGTCGGTCACGTCCTCGCGCACGCCGGGAATCGAGGAGAATTCGTGCAGCACACCGTCGATGTGGATCGAGGTGACGGCGGCGCCCTGAAGCGAGGACAGCAGCACGCGACGGATCGCGTTGCCCAGCGTCAGACCGAAGCCCCGCTCCAGCGGACCGGCGACGATGGTCGCCTCGCGCTTCGGATCGGAACCCGGGGTGATGTCGAGCTTGCTGGGCTTTTCGAGGGTCTGCCAGTTCTTCTGGATCACGGGATAACCTCATGCCATCGGGGGACGGGCATCCCCGGACACGGAACCCCGCCCCAATGCTTGGACGGCCGCGATGGCATGCGGCCGTCTGTCCCGGGGCGAGGTGTGTCCGGAGTGCTTCAGCGGGCGCCGGTCAGACGCGGCGCTTCTTCGGCGGACGCACGCCGTTGTGCGGGATCGGCGTCACGTCGCGGATCGACGTGATCTGGAAGCCGATGGACTGGAGCGCGCGCAGGGCGGACTCGCGGCCCGAACCCGGCCCCTTGACCTCGACCTCGAGGGTCTTCATCCCGTGCTCCTGCGCCTTGCGGCCGGCGTCCTCGGCGGCCACCTGGGCAGCATACGGGGTGGACTTGCGCGAACCCTTGAACCCCATGGTCCCGGCCGACGACCAGGCAATGGCGTTGCCCTGTGCATCGGTGATCGTGATCATGGTGTTGTTGAAGCTCGCATTCACATGCGCAACACCGGCGGTGATGTTCTTGCGCTCACGGCGACGCAGGCGCGCGGCGGAGGCTGAAGGCTTGGCCATGGTCTGATCCTGCTCTCGCGATTACTTCTTCTTGCCGGCGATCGGCTTGGCCGGCCCCTTGCGGGTCCGCGCATTCGTGTGCGTGCGCTGACCGCGGACCGGCAGGCCCTTGCGGTGGCGCAGGCCGCGGTAGCAGGCCATGTCCATCAGGCGCTTGATGTTCATCGCGACTTCGCGCCGCAGATCGCCTTCGACCTTGTAGTCGCTGTCGATCACTTCGCGGATGCGCAGCACTTCGTCATCGGTGAGCTGGTGCACCCGGCGCTCGACCGGGATGCCGACCTTGCCGCAGATCTCCTTGGCCTTGGCCGCACCGATACCATGGATGTACTGAAGGGCGATCTCCACGCGCTTCTGCGTGGGAATATTGACGCCAGCGATACGCGCCACGCGCTCTCTCCTCGTCTCCTGCCCGCCTCCCGCAGAGGTCGGGCGATCTTCGTCCACACCCCGCCTGCCGCGACCCCGTACCGGGGCGATGCGGCGGAGCATCTCATCCGAAGAAACCCTGAGGGTGTCAGGATTCCCAAATCAAAGATGACCGCACGCCATCCCGCGCCCCATCAAAGGATGCGCTGGATCGGCTGCGGCCCGGTGACACCACCTCATACGGTGCGGCGTCGCCGCCAGCATCCGTAAGGCGCGCGAGTATACGCGCGGGGTGCATCGTGTCAACACATTCCCCCCACGGCACCCCACCGCCGCACCTGCCCGGATCCCGGACGAAGAAAGGGGCCGGCAGCGTTTCCGCCCCGGCCCCGGTGCTTGCAGCAGAACGGAGACTCCCCCGGATCAGCCGGCGATGATCGCCTCGATCTGGCGCGCGACTTCCGCAATGTCCGCCATGCCATCCACCTTCTTCAGCACGCCGCGGTCGGCGTAGTAAGGCAGGATCGGTGCGGTCTGGCGGTGATAGGCCTCCAGGCGCTTGCCCACGGTCTCGGCATTGTCGTCGGCCCGGCGGGTGAACTCCGTCGAGCCACAGACATCGCACACCCCGTCCTGGGCCGGACGCTTGAAGGTGTCGTGATAACCCGTGCCGCACTTGGCGCAGGTGAAGCGGCCGGTGATGCGCTCGGTCAGCGCGGCATCGTCCACCACCATCTCGATCACGTGGTCGAGGCGCAGGCCCTTCTCCGCCAGCATCCGGTCCAGCGCCTCCGCCTGCACCACGGTGCGGGGGAAGCCGTCCAGGATAAAGCCTTTGGCACAGTCCGGCTGCTCGATACGGTCGGAGATCATCTCGATCATGACCTCGTCGGGCACGAGCTGGCCCGCCTTCATGATCGCGTCCGCCCGCTGGCCCAGAGGCGAGCCGCTGCGGACCAGGGCCCGCAGCATGTCGCCCGTCGAAAGCTGGACCATGCCCCGCGTACGTTCGAGCCGCTGCGCCTGGGTCCCCTTCCCGGCGCCCGGCGGCCCCAACAGGATCAGATTCATCCCTTTCTCCCCCGAAGCTTGGCCTTCTTGATAAGGCCTTCGTACTGGTGAGCCAACAGGTGGGAATGGATCTGCGCCACGGTGTCCATGGTGACGGTAACGACGATCAGCAGGCTGGTGCCGCCGAAGTAGAAGGGCATCGAATACCGCGAGATCAGGAATTCCGGCAGCAGGCAGACCACGGTGAGATAAGCCGCACCGATCACCGTCAGTCGCGTCAGCACGAAATCAAGATAGTCGGCGGTGTTCTTGCCCGGACGGATACCCGGAATGAACCCGCCATACTTCTTCAGATTATCCGCCGTCTCCGTCGGGTTGAAGACGATGGCGGTATAGAAGAAGCAGAAGAAGATGATCAGCGCCGCATAGAGCGACATGTAGAGGGGCGTTCCATGGCCGAGATAGGCCGACAGGGTGCGCAGCCATTCCGGCCCCTGGCCACCGCTGAAGCCCACCGCCGTCAGCGGCAGCAGCAGCAGCGAGGACGCGAAGATCGGCGGGATGACGCCCGAGGTGTTGAGCTTCAGCGGCAGGTGCGAAGACTCGCCGCCGAACATCTTGTTGCCGACCTGACGCTTCGGATACTGGACGATCAGGCGGCGCTGCGCCCGCTCCATGAAGACGATGAAGGTCACGACTGCAACCGCCATCACGATCATGAAGATGATGAACCAGGTCTCGATGGCCCCGGTGCGGCCCAGTTCCAGAAGCTGCGCCAGCGCACCGGGCAGGGCCGCCACGATGCCGGCGAAGATGATCAGCGAGATGCCGTTGCCCACGCCGCGCGCCGTGATCTGCTCGCCCAGCCACATCAGGAACATGGTACCGCCCACCATGGTGATGACGGTGCTGAGCTGGAAGAACACGCCGGGGTCCCGCACCGCGCCGATGCCGGCGCTGGTGCTGAGCCCTTCCAGACCGGCCGCAAGGCCGTAGGACTGGAAGATGGCGAGCGCCACGGTCAGGTAGCGGGTGTATTCGTTCAGCTTCTTGCGGCCCGATTCGCCTTCCTTCTTCAGCGCCTCCAGCGACGGCGACACGGCCGTCATGAGCTGGATGATGATCGACGCCGAGATGTACGGCATGATGTTCAGGGCAAAGATGCTCATGCGCTCGATGGCGCCGCCCGCGAACATGTTGAACATGCCCAGGATGCCGCCCGACGCCTGGCTGAAGATGTCGGCGAAGGCCTGGGCGTTGATGCCGGGCAGCGGGACGTAGGTGCCCAACCGATAGACGAGGAGGGCGCCCAGGGTGAACCAGAGGCGCTTCTTCAACTCGGTGGCCTTGGCGAAGGCACCGAAATTGATGTTGGCGGCAAGCTGCTCGGCGGCGGATGCCATTCTCAGTCCCTTGAATTCAGAGTGCCCGACGGACGCGCGGGAAAGGTAGCGATCCCGACGTTGACAGACAACATCCATCGACCGCGGCGTCGTGTCGACAGGGATGCTGCCGACAGGAATCAACGGTGAGCGTCGGTTGTCCTGCGCATGCGGCGATCCCGGAGCCGCAGTGACCCGACGGATATGGCCGGTGGCGTCCAGCGGATCAAGCCGCCCCCCGGCTTCCGGCAGCGGGCGCGCCGGGTTGCCGTGATGGCGCGGGATGCCGGCCCTGCGGCCGACGGATCGGTTCCGATGAGAGGCCGGCAGTCCGGAGCGTCCGGGGCCGGAGCGTCCGGGGCCGGTCGGTTCCCGCCCAGCCCTTCAGGCCGGGGGGAACCCTGGAAACGGAAAGGCCGGCGACAGGCGCCGGCCTTCCGGATCACTCGGCCGCAGCCGCCGGCTCTGCGCCGATTACGACGACCTTGCCACCCGCCTTCTCGACCGCCTCGACGGCGGCGGCAGAAGCCCCCGCCACCTCGAAGGTGACGGCAGCGGTGAGGGTGCCCTTCGCCAGCAGGCGGACACCGTCACGCGATGCCTTCACCAGCCCGGCCGCGCGCAGCACGTCCACCGTGACCGGGGCGCCCGTCTCCAGACGGCCCGCCTCGATGGCGGCCTGGATCTTGCCCAGGTTCACCACCGCGTAGTCCTTGGCGAAGATGTTGCGGAAGCCGCGCTTCGGCAGCCGGCGGTGCAAGGGCATCTGACCGCCCTCGAACCCCTTGATCGACACGCCGGTACGGGACTTCTGACCCTTCACGCCGCGGCCACCGGTCTTGCCCTTGCCGGACCCGATACCGCGCCCCACGCGCATCCGCTCTTTGCGGGCGCCGGGGTTGTCCTTCAGTTCATTCAACTTCATGGGAGCGTTCCTTCAAGCCGTATCGGGAAGGCCTCAGGAGGCCTTCTCGACGCGCACGAGGTGATGCACCTTGGCGATCATGCCCCGCACGGCCGGAGTATCCTCCAGCTCGCGCGTCCGGTGCAGCTTGTTCAGGCCGAGGCCGACCAGAGTGGCCCGCTGGTCGGACTTCCGACCGATCGGGCTGCCGATCTGTGTGACGACGATGGTGTTCTTCTCGCTCATGCCGCGGCCTCCTTGCTCTCGCCAGCGCCCGTCTCGCGCTTGCCGAGGATGTCGCTGACGCGGCGGCCGCGGCGGGCAGCGACGGCCCGCGGGCTGACGCAGCGGCTCAGCGCGTCGAACGTCGCCTTGATCATGTTGTGCGGGTTCGACGTGCCGACCGACTTGGTCACCACGTCGGCCACGCCCAGCGCCTCGAGGATCGCGCGCATCGGACCGCCGGCGATGATGCCGGTGCCCGGAGGAGCGGCCCGCAGCACGACCCGGCCGGCACCGAAGTGGCCGTACACGTCATGATGCAGGGTCCGGCCTTCCCGCAGGGGGACGCGGATCATGGAGCGCTTGGCCTGATCGGTGGCCTTGCGGATGGCCTCCGGAACCTCGCGCGCCTTGCCGGCGCCGACGCCAACGCGGCCCTTCGCGTCGCCCACGACCACCAGGGCAGCGAAGCCGAAGCGCCGGCCGCCCTTCACCACCTTCGCCACGCGGTTGATGCCGACGAGCTTTTCGACAAGCTCCTCACCATCCTCCCGCCGCTCGGCGCGGTCGCCGCCGCGCTCGCGCCGTTCGCCGCGGTCACGACCCCGGCGTTCCCGCTCGCCGCCCGCGGCTTCAGACTCGTTACGTGCCATGGTCGATACCCCTTAGAACTGCAGGCCGGCTTCGCGCGCGGCGTCGGCCAGAGCCTTCACCCGGCCATGGAACAGGTAGGCGCCACGGTCGAAGACGACCGCGGTGACGCCCTTCGCCGTGGCGCGCTCGGCGATGAGCTTGCCCACCGCCTTGGCCGCGTCGATATCGGCACCCGTCTTGAGGCCTTCGCGCAGATCCTTGTCCAGGCTCGACGCCGCGGCGAGCGTATGGCCCGCCGTGTCGTCGATGATCTGGGCATAGATGTGCTTGCTGGAGCGGAACACGGACAGACGCGGACGGCCGCTGCCGTACTTCTTGATCCGGGCCCGGACGCGCTGCTTGCGCCGCGCGTTGAGTTCGTTTTGCTTGCTCATGTCCCGCGCCCCTACTTCTTCTTGCCTTCCTTACGGATGATCACCTCGTTCTCGTACTTCACACCCTTGCCCTTGTAGGGCTCGGGCCCACGGAACGCGCGGATCTCCGCGGCCACCTGGCCGACCTGCTGCTTGTCCGTGCCACTCACCGACACCGAAGTCGGCTTATCGCACTTGATCGTGATCCCCTCGGGGATGGGGTACCGGATCTCATGGCTGTAGCCCAGGTTCAGGACCAGGTCCTTGCCCTGGACGGCAGCCTTGTAGCCGACGCCGTTGATCTCGAGGTTCTTGGTGAAGCCGTCATTGACGCCCTTCACCAGATTGAACACCAGGGTCCGCGCGGTGGCCCAGTTCTGGCGGGCGCGCTTGGTCTCGGTGCGGGGCTGCACGACGACCTTGCCATCCTCCATGGAGACGGCGATGTCGTCGATGAGGGACAGGCTGAGCTGACCCAGCTTGCCCTTGGCGGTGAGGTTCTGGCCGGCGACCGTGACGGTCACACCGGCCGGCACCGGAACCGGATGCTTGCCGATACGCGACATGTCCGTTCTCCTTAGAACACCTTGCAGAGGACCTCGCCGCCGACATTGGCAGCGCGGGCCTCCGCATCGGACATGACGCCCCGCGGCGTCGACAGGATCGCAATACCCAGCCCGTTGTAGACACGGGGCAGGTCGGCGATCTTCGAGTAGATGCGGCGGCCCGGCTTGGAGACGCGGTGGATCTCCTTAATCACAGGCTCGCCTTCATGGTACTTCAGCTCGATGCGCAGATTGCGCACACCGGGACGGACGTCCTCGACATTGTAGCCGCGGATGTAGCCCTCACGCTTCAGCACTTCCAGGACATTCGTGCGCAGCTTCGAGGCCGGGCTCGTGATGACCGACATACGGGCCTTCTGACCGTTCCGGATACGGGTCAGCATATCGCCCAGGGGATCGCTCAGGTTCATTACCCGACCCTCCTTACCAGCTCGACTTGGTCATGCCGGGGATCTGGCCCGTAGAGGCCAGCTCACGCAGCGTGACGCGGGAGAGACGGAACTTGCGATAGTAGGCGCGCGGGCGCCCCGTCAGCTCGCAGCGGTTCCGGATGCGGACCTTGCTGCCGTTGCGCGGCATCTCGGCCAGCTTCAGGACCGCCTGGAACCGCTCCTCCGGGGGGAGGGTGCGGTCGCGGGCGATGGCACGCAGCGCTTCGCGCTTCGGCGCCTGCTGCGCCACCATCTTGCGGCGGCGCTTGTTCTTCTCGACAGAGCTCTTCTTAGCCATGGTCTCGCTCCCGCCGCTCAGTTGCTGAACGGCATGTCGAAGCCCTTCAGGAGCGCCTTGGCCTCCTTGTCGGTCTTCGCCGTCGTCACGATGATGATGTCCATGCCCCGGACCTCGTCGACCTTGTCGTAGTCGATTTCCGGGAAGATCAACTGCTCCTTCAGGCCCATGGCGTAGTTGCCACGGCCATCGAAGCTGTTGCCGGGGATGCCGCGGAAGTCGCGGACACGCGGCAGGGCGATCGTCACCAGACGGTCGAGGAACTCGTACATGCGGTCGCGGCGCAGGGTGACCTTGCAGCCGATCGGCATGTTCTCGCGCAGCTTGAACTGGGCGATGGACTTGCGGGCGCGCGTCACAACGGGCTTCTGGCCGGTGATCGCGGTCAGATCGGCAACGGCGGACTGGATCTTCTTGCCGTCGCCGGCCGCTTCGCCGACGCCCATGTTGATGACGATCTTCTCGATGCGCGGCACTTCCATGTCGTTGGCGTAGTTGAACTCCGCCTTCAGACTCGGCCGGACCACGGTGTCGTAACGCTCTTTCAGTCGGGCAGCCATGGTCCGCCTCACAGGTCGATGATTTCGCCGGACGCCTTGGCGACGCGCACCTTGCGGCCGTCTTCGAGCGTCTTGAACCCCACGCGGGTCGGCTTGCTGGTCTTCGGGTCGATGTGCGCCACGTTGGACACGTGCAGCGCCGCCTCGATCTCGACAATGCCGCCCTGCTGGGTCGGGGTCGGGCGCTGGTGCTTCTTCACCAGATTGACGCCCCGCACCTTGACCCGGTTCTCCTTCGGCAGGACCTCGATGACCTCACCCGTCTTTCCCTTGTCCTTGCCGGTGAGGACGACCACGCGGTCGTTCTTGCGGATCTTCGCGGCCATCACAACACCTCCGGCGCCAGGGAAATGATCTTCATGTACTTCTTGGCGCGCAGCTCACGCGTCACCGGCCCGAAGATGCGGGTGCCGATCGGCTCGCCCTGCTTGTTGATGAGCACGGCCGCGTTGCGGTCGAAGCGGATGCAGGAGCCGTCTTCACGACGGATCTCCTTGGCGGTGCGGACGATGACGGCGCGATGCACGTCACCCTTCTTCACGCGGCCGCGCGGGATCGCCTCCTTCACCGAGACGACGATGATGTCGCCGACGGAGGCGAACCGGCGACCCGCGCCGCCCAGCACCTTGATGCACTGCACCCGGCGCGCGCCGCTGTTGTCCGCGACCTCCAGGTTGGTTTGCATCTGGATCATGGGATGATTTCCTTATGCTCAGCTTGCAGCGCCGGCCTCGGCGGCCGCGCCGGTAACCACGGTCCACCGCTTCCGCTTGGAGATCGGACGGCATTCCTCGATCTGGACGACATCGCCGATCTTGAACGCGTTCGCCTCGTCGTGGGCGGCATACTTCTTGGACTGCTTGATGAACTTCTTATAGACGGGGTGCATGACGCGGCGTTCTACCAAGACGATGACCGTCTTGTCGCCCTTGTCGCTCACCACCGTGCCCTGCAAAATACGCCGGGGCATAACAGGCTCCCCCTACTCAGGACGCGGGCTGAGCGGACCGGGTCCGCTCGCCCAGGATGGTCTTGATGCGCGCGATGTCGCGACGCACCTCCCGGACCCGCGCCGTGTTCTCCAACTGCCCGGAGGCGCGCTGGAAGCGCAGGTTGAACTGCTCCTTCTTGAGCTGGAGGAGCTGCTCGTTCAGCTCATCCGCGCTCTTGGTGCGAATGTCGGTGGCCTTCGTCATGCCTCACCTCCCTCACCCAGGCGGGTGATGAACCGCGTCTTGATCGGCAGCTTGGCAGCCGCCAGCTCGAAGGCGCGCTTGGCGAGGTCGAGCGGAACGCCGTCGACCTCGAACATGATACGACCCGGATGCACCCGGGCCGCCCAGAATTCGGGCGAACCCTTACCGGAGCCCATTCGGACTTCGGCCGGCTTGGTCGAGACCGGGAGGTCGGGGAAAATCCGGATCCAGACCCGCCCCTGACGCTTCAGGTGGCGGGTGATGGCCCGGCGCGCGCTCTCGATCTGGCGCGCGGTGACGCGCATCGGCTCCACGGCCTTCAGGCCGTAGGCACCGAAATTGAGGGAGGTACCGCCCTTGGCCGTGCCGTGGATACGGCCCTTGTGGGCCTTGCGGTACTTGGTACGCTTCGGACTCAGCATGGCAATCGCCTTTCGTATCCCTGCCAGTATCCGACCGGTCAGCGGGCCGGCGCCTGCTCCATGGCGCGCTTGTCCTGCGCCATGGGGTCGTGCGCCAGGATCTCACCCTTGAACACCCAGACCTTCACGCCGCAGGTGCCGTAGGTGGTCTTGGCCGTGGCCGTCCCGTAGTCGATGTCGGCGCGGAGGGTGTGCAGCGGCACGCGGCCTTCGCGGTACCACTCCAGACGCGCGATCTCCGCCCCGCCCAGACGGCCGGAGCAGTTGATCCGGATGCCCTGGGCGCCCAGACGCATGGCCGACTGCACGGCGCGCTTCATGGCGCGACGGAAGGCGACACGGCGCTCGAGCTGGCTGGCGATGTTCTCGGCGATCAGCCGGGCGTCGAGTTCCGGCTTGCGGATCTCGACGATGTTCAGGCTGACCTCACCGCCGGCCATGGTGCCCAGCGTACCGCGCAGCTTCTCGATGTCGGCGCCCTTCTTGCCGATCACCACACCCGGACGGGCCGTGTGGATGGTGACGCGGGCCTTCTTGGCCGGCCGCTCGATGACGATGCGGGACACGCCGGCAGCCTGCAGCTTGCCCTGCAGGAACTTGCGCAGCTTCAGATCCTGGTGCAGCAGCACCGCATAGTCGCGCGCGGCGAACCAGCGGCTGTCCCAGGTCCGGTTGATGCCGAGCCGCAGCCCGACGGGATTGACTTTCTGACCCATTACTCGGCGGCCTCCTGGACCGGCTCGTCGGCGCGCTCACGCACCACCACGGTGAGATTGCTGAACCACTTCTCGACGCGGGCGCCGCGACCGCGGGCCCGGGCGTGGAAGCGCTTCATCACCAGGGCACGGCCCACGGTGGCGTGGGACACGTACAGCCGGTCGACGTCGAGCTGATGGTTGTTTTCGGCGTTGGCGATGGCCGACTGCAACACCTTCTTCACCTCGCCGGCGACACGCCGCTTGGAGAAGGTGAGCAGGGCCAGCGCCTCACCGGCCGCCTTTCCCCGGATCAGCTGCGCGACCAGGTTCAGCTTACGCGGGCTCGACCGGATCAACCGGGCGAAGGCCTGGGCCTCGTTTTCGGAGAGGCGCCGCTCTGCCGCTGGCTTGCCCATGTTACTTCCTCTTCGCCTTCTTGTCGGCCGCGTGGCCGTAGAACGTCCGCGTCGGCGAGAACTCTCCGAACTTGTGACCGATCATGTTCTCGGTCACCAGCACCGGCAGGAACTTCTGGCCGTTGTACACCCCGAAGGTGAGGCCCACGAACTGCGGCAGGATGGTGGAGCGGCGCGACCAGATCTTGATGATCTCGTTGCGGCCCGACGCGCGCGCCTTCTCTGCCTTCTTCAACAGGTAGCCGTCAACGAACGGCCCCTTCCAGACGGAACGGGTCACGGCTCCACTCCTTACTTCGCACGACGACGGATGATGAACTTGTCCGTCGCCTTGTTTTGACGCGTCTTCTTACCCTTGGTCGGCTTGCCCCACGGGGTGACCGGGTGGCGGCCGCCGGACGTGCGGCCTTCGCCGCCGCCGTGCGGGTGGTCGATCGGGTTCATGACCACGCCGCGGACGGACGGGCGACGCCCGAGCCAGCGGTTGCGGCCGGCCTTGCCGATCACGACGTTGGCCTGGTCCGGGTTCGAAACCGCGCCGATGGTGGCGAAGCATTCCCCGCGGACGACGCGCAGCTCGCCCGAGGGCAGCTTGAGCTGGGCGTAGCCCTGGTCGCGGCCGACGAGCTGCAGGTAGGTACCGGCGGCGCGCGCCAACTGCCCGCCCTTGCCCGGCTTCAGCTCGACATTGTGCACGATGGTGCCGACCGGGATGTTCCGCAGCGGCATGGCGTTGCCCGGCTTCACGTCGACCTTCTCACCGGAGACGACGGTGTCGCCGGCCTTCAGCCGCTGCGGCGCCAGGATGTAGGCCAGGGTGCCGTCCGTGTACCGGATCAGGGCGATGAACGCCGTCCGGTTCGGATCGTACTCCAGCCGCTCCACGGTCGCCGGCATGTCCGGCTTCATGCGGCGCTTGAAGTCCACCAGGCGGTAGCGGCGCTTGTGGCCACCACCCATGCGGCGCGCGGTGATGCGGCCGGTGTTGTTGCGGCCGCCGGAGCCGGTGAGGCCCTCGGTCAAAGCCTTGACGGGCTTGCCCTTCCACAGCTCCGAGCGGTCGACCAGCACAAGCTGGCGCAGGCTCGGCGTGATGGGACGGAACGTCTTCAATGCCATCGCTCTACCCTCACACGCCCGTCGTCACGTCGATCGTCTGTCCCTCGGCGAGGGTGACGACGGCCTTCTTGTAGTCCGACCGGCGGTAGACAGTGCCGCGGAAGCGCTTGGTCTTGCCCTTGACCACGACGGTGTTGACCGCCGTGACCTTGACCTTGAACACGCCCTCGACCGCCGCCTTGATCTCCGGCTTGGAGGCATCCAGGGGCACCTTGAAGGTGACCTGGTTGTGCTCCGAGCCCATGGTGGCCTTCTCGGTGATGACAGGAGCGAGGATCAGATCGTACATCCGCTCCTGGCTCACCGTCGGCTTCGTCGTGGTCTTGCTCATTTCAGGCGGGCCTCCAGCTGCTCGACCGCGTTGCGGGTGAGCACCAGCACATCGCGACGCAGGATGTCGTAGACGTTGGCCCCCTGCTCCGGCAGCACATCCAGGTGCGGGATGTTGCGGGCAGCCCGCACGAACGTCTCGTCCAGGTTGGCGCCATCGATGATCAGGGCGGAGGTCAGCCCCAGCGTCTTGAGCTGGGCGGCCAGCGCCTTCGTCTTGTGCGTGTCGGCCTTGGCGGCCTCCAGCACGAAGAGCTTGCCCTCGGCGGCCTTGGTCGACAGGGCGGTCTTCAGGGCCAGCTTGCGGACCTTCTTGGTCAGATCGTGCTCATGGCTGCGCACGACCGGCCCGAAGATGCGCGCGCCGCCGCGGAACTGCGGCGAGCGGGTCGAGCCCTGGCGGGCGCGGCCGGTGCCCTTCTGGCGCCACGGCTTCTTCGTGGTGCCGGCGATCTCGCTGATGCCCTTGGTCTTGTGCGTGCCCTGCCGGCGCTTGGCGAGCTGCCACAGCACCATGCGGGTCAGAATGTCCTGCCGGGTCGGCAGGCCGAAGACCTCGTCAGCCAGCTCGATCTCGCCGACCGTCTCGTTGTTCAGGTTCTTGACCGTCGTCTTCATGATGCTCAGCCCTCCTGCGCGGCAGGAGTATCGGCCGCCGGCGCGCGGATCGCGCCCGGGAACGGCGCGCCGTCCGGCAGCTTCTTCTTCACGGCGTCCCGGATCAGGACCCAGCCGCCCTCGTGGCCGGGGATCGCGCCCTTGACCAGGATCAGGCCACGCTCGACGTCCACCTGAACGACCTTCAGGTTCTGCACGGTGACCTTCTCGACGCCGTAGTGACCGGCCATCTTCTTGTTCTTGAAGGTCTTGCCGGGGTCCTGACGGCCGCCGGTCGAACCGTGGCTGCGGTGCGACACGGACACGCCGTGGGTCGCGCGCAGACCGCCGAAGTTCCAGCGCCGCATCGGACCCGTGAAGCCACGGCCGATGGTGGTGCCCGTCACATCGACGAACTGACCGGGGACGAAGTGGTCGGCCGTGATCTCGGCGCCCACCTCGATCAGCGCGTCGGGGGTCACCCGGAACTCGACGAGCTTCTTCTTCGGCTCGACCTTGGCGCGGGCGAACTGCTCACGCTGGGCCTTGGCGACGTTCTTCACCTTGGCCTTGCCGGCGCCGAGCTGCAGGGCGGTATAGCCGTCCCGGTCCTCGGTCCGCTGAGCGACCACCTGCACCTGGTCCAATTTCAGCACAGTCACCGGAACGTGCTCGCCCTCGTCCGTGAAGACGCGGGTCATGCCCAGTTTCTGCGCGATCAATCCGGATCGCATCGTCTTTCTTCTCCTACTGCGGGACGTCCTCTGTGGGAGAGGTCCCGTACGCCACATTCACTCAGATCTTGATCTCGACGTCGACGCCGGCGGCGAGGTCGAGCTTCATCAGCGCATCCACGGTCTGCGGCGTCGGATCGACGATGTCCAGCAGACGCTTGTGGGTGCGGATCTCGAACTGCTCACGCGACTTCTTGTCGATGTGCGGGCTGCGGTTGACCGTGAACTTCTCGATCTGCGTCGGAAGCGGGATCGGACCGCGAACCCGGGCACCGGTCCGCTTGGCGGTGTTGACGATCTCGCTCGTGCTCTGGTCGAGCACGCGGTGATCGAACGCCTTCAGGCGGATCCGGATGTTCTGGCTTTCCATCTTCGATACCCTTCTTCGGGGCGGCGCCGGGCGATCCCGGCGCCGTCCACCATTCCCGGCTGTTACTCGATGATCTTGGAGACGACGCCGGCGCCGACGGTGCGGCCGCCCTCGCGGATGGCGAAGCGCAGGCCCTCGTCCATGGCGATCGGGGCGATCAGCTCGACCCGGATGCGGACGTTGTCGCCCGGCATCACCATCTCCGTGCCCTCCGGCAGGGTCACCATGCCGGTCACGTCGGTGGTGCGGAAGTAGAACTGCGGCCGGTAGTTCGTGAAGAACGGCGTGTGACGCCCGCCCTCGTCCTTGGTCAGGATGTAGGTCTCGGCCTCGAACTTCGTGTGCGGGGTGATCGAGCCCGGCTTCGCCAGAACCTGACCGCGCTCCACATCCTCGCGCTTCGTGCCGCGCAGCAGCGCACCGATGTTGTCGCCAGCCTCGCCCTGGTCGAGCAGCTTGCGGAACATCTCAACGCCGGTCACCGTCGTCTTCACCGTCGGCTTCATGCCGACGATCTCGACTTCCTCACCGACCTTGATCACCCCGCGCTCGACGCGCCCCGTCACCACCGTGCCACGGCCGGAGATCGAGAAAACGTCCTCGATCGGCATCAGGAACGGACGGTCCTTCGGACGCTCCGGCTGCGGAATGTAGGCGTCAACATGGCGCATCAGCTCGAGGATCGCCTGCTCGCCGATCTCCGGGTTCCGGTCCTCCAGCGCGCACAGCGCAGAGCCCTTCACCACCGGAATGTCGTCGCCCGGAAAACCGTAGGACGACAGAAGCTCACGGACCTCAAGCTCCACAAGCTCGACCAGCTCAGGATCCGCCATGTCCATCTTGTTCAGGAACACGACCAGGGCCGGAACACCAACCTGACGCGCCAGAAGAATGTGCTCGCGCGTCTGCGGCATCGGGCCGTCAGCCGCCGAAACCACCAGAATCGCACCGTCCATCTGCGCCGCGCCCGTGATCATGTTCTTCACGTAGTCGGCGTGGCCCGGGCAGTCCACGTGCGCGTAGTGCCGGTTCGTCGTCTCGTACTCAACGTGCGCCGTCGAAATCGTGATACCGCGCGCCTTCTCTTCAGGCGCCTTGTCGATCTGGTCGTACGCCGTGAACGTGGCTCCGCCCGTCTTCGCCAGCACCTTCGTGATCGCCGCCGTCAGCGACGTCTTGCCGTGGTCGACGTGACCGATCGTCCCGACATTGCAGTGCGGCTTCGTCCGCTCGAATTTTGCCTTCGCCATGGCTCTCTCGTCCTTCTTTGATCCCGTGGGCGCCCAGTGATCCGGTTAAGACCCTTCAGGCCATCTTGGCGCGGATCGTATCCGCGACGGCCTGCGGCACCTGCTCATAGTGGTCGAACTGCATCGTATACTGCGCACGCCCCTGGCTCATGGAGCGCAGGGTGTTGACATAACCGAACATGTTGGCCAGGGGGACCATGGCCTCGATGACGCGCGCGTTGCCGCGCTGGTCCATGCCGGTGATCTGCCCGCGCCGACTGTTCAGATCGCCGATGATGTCGCCCATGTAATCCTCGGGCGTCACCACCTCGACCTGCATGATCGGCTCCAGCAGGGCCGGCCTGGCCTTCTGCACGCCTTCCCGGAACGCCGCACGGCTGGCGATCTCGAACGCCAGCACCGAGCTGTCCACGTCGTGGTAGGCACCGTCCACCAGATCGACCCGGAAGTCGATCACCGGGAAACCGGCGACGACGCCGCTGTCCTTGGACGACTCCAGACCCTTCTGCACACCGGGGACGAATTCCTTCGGTACCGTTCCGCCGACGACCTTGTTCTCGAAGCGGAAGCCCTCGCCGGGCTTCAGCGGCTCGAACACCAGCTTCACCCGCGCGAACTGGCCCGACCCGCCGGTCTGCTTCTTGTGGGTGTAGTCCACCTCGGCGCGCTGCGTGATCGTCTCGCGGTAGGCGACCTGCGGCGCGCCGACATTGGCGTCCACCTTGAACTCACGGCGCATGCGGTCGACGATGATCTCCAGGTGCAGCTCGCCCATGCCCTTGATCACCGTCTGCCCGCTTTCGGGATCGACGGCGACACGGAAGGACGGGTCCTCGGCGGCCAGCCGTTGCAGCGCCGTGGACATCTTCTCCTGGTCAGCCTTCGTCTTCGGCTCGACCGCCACCTCGATCACCGGCTCGGGGAACTCCATCCGCTCCAGCACGATCGGGTGCGCAGGATCGCACAGCGTGTCGCCGGTGGTCGTCCCCTTGAGGGCCGCCAGCGCCACGATGTCGCCCGCGAAGCACTCCTTGATCTCTTCCCGGGAGTTGGCGTGCATCAGCAGCATACGGCCGACGCGCTCGCGCTCACCCTTGCCAGCGTTCAGTACGTAGGACCCACCCTGCAGCGCGCCCGAATAGACCCGGACGAAAGTCAGCGTGCCGACGAACGGGTCGTTCATGATCTTGAACGCCAGCGCCGAGAACGGCGCCGCATCGTCGGTCGGCCGCACGTCCGCCACCCCGTCCAGGGTGACGCCGCGCACGGCCTCGATGTCCTTCGGCGACGGCAGATAATCCACCACCGCGTCCAGCATCGGCTGCACGCCCTTGTTCTTGAAGGCGGAGCCGCAGAGCACCGGAACCAGCCGCAGGGCGATGGTGCCCTTGCGGATCAGGGCCCGCAGGGTCGCCTCGTCCGGTTCCCGGCCTTCCAGGAAGGCTTCGGTCGCGGCATCGTCCAGTTCGACCGCCTGCTCGACCAGACGCGCCCGGTATTCGGCCGCCTGGGCGCGCATGCCCTCGGGGATCTCGGTCTCGTAGAACTCGGCCCCGAGCGTCTCGGCCTTCCAGATGACGGCCTTCATCTTCACCAGGTCGATCACGCCGGCGAAGTCGGCCTCCACGCCCAGCGGGAGCTGCAACACGGCAGCGTTCGCCCCCAGCCGCTCGCGGATCATCTCGACGGTGCGGAAGAAATCCGCCCCGATCCGGTCCATCTTGTTGACGAAGCACATGCGCGGAACGCGGTACTTGTCCGCCTGCCGCCACACGGTCTCCGACTGCGGTTCCACACCTGCGACACTGTCGAACACCGCGATCGCACCATCGAGCACCCGCAGGCTGCGCTCCACCTCGATGGTGAAGTCGACGTGGCCCGGGGTGTCGATGATGTTGATGCGGTGTTCGCGCCAGAAGCAGGTCGTCGCCGCCGAGGTAATGGTGATCCCGCGCTCCTGCTCCTGCTCCATCCAGTCCATCGTCGCGGTGCCTTCATGCACCTCGCCGATCCTGTACGACTTTCCTGTGTAGTACAGGATGCGCTCGGTCGTCGTCGTCTTGCCGGCATCGATGTGCGCGGCAATGCCGATGTTCCGATAGCAGTCGAGTGGATGGGAGCGGGACATTGCGTTCTCTGCGCCGACCAACCCGGTCGGACGGGATTGCGGGATCAGCCGGTTACCAGCGGTAGTGCGAGAAGGCCTTGTTCGCCTCGGCCATGCGGTGCGTGTCCTCGCGCTTCTTCACCGCCGTGCCGCGCTGGTTGGCGGCGTCCAGCAGCTCGGCGGAGAGGCGCTCGGTCATGGTGTCCTCGGACCGGCCGCGGGCGGCGGAGATGATCCAGCGGATCGCCAGGGCCTGGGCACGCTCGGAGCGGACCTCGACCGGGACCTGGTAGGTCGCACCGCCGACGCGGCGGGAGCGGACCTCAAGGTACGGACGGACGTTGTTCAGCGCGTCATGGAAGAGCTGCAGAGCGTTCTGCTTCGCCTTCGCCTCGATCCGGTCCAGCGCCCCGTAGACGATGGACTCGGCGACGGACTTCTTGCCGTCATACATGAGGCAGTTCATGAACTTCGTCAGCACGACATCGCCGAACTTGGCGTCGGGCAGAACTTCGCGCTTCTCGGCCTTGCGACGACGAGACATCTGAAAATCTCCTTACTTCGGACGCTTCGCGCCGTAGAGCGAGCGGCGCTGCCTGCGGTCCTTCACGCCCTGCGTGTCGAGCACGCCGCGGATGATGTGGTAACGCACGCCGGGAAGGTCCTTCACGCGGCCGCCACGGATCATGACGACCGAGTGCTCCTGGAGGTTATGGCCCTCGCCGGGGATGTAGCTGATCACCTCGTAGCCGTTGGTGAGCCGGACGCGCGCGACCTTGCGGAGCGCCGAGTTCGGCTTCTTCGGCGTAGTGGTGTAGACGCGCGTGCAGACGCCGCGCTTCTGCGGGCACTCCTGGAGCGCCGGAACCTTGTCGCGAGCCACAAGCGGCGCACGGGGCTTGCGGATCAACTGGTTGATCGTCGGCATCTACCGCCCTTTACTTTGTCCCCAGACGGGGGTGTTTCCCATATTCACAGGCCCGATTCCTGCCGAACGACGAAAACACCCGCATGCGAAGCGAACCAGCCTCGCGCGGGCATCTGTCGAACGCCGTCCGAACAAGGACTCGGGGTCGGCTATCTCACTTTTTCGGGGGGTCCGCGCGGATACGTTCCACGGGCACGGGGCACCGGAACGTCCGTTGGGGCAGCGTCTAGCCCGCCCGAGCCACCGCGGTCTGCGGATGGCCGGGACGGCCTACAGCCTGCCCCCCGAAAACGGTCCGCGGAATATATTGGGGTGACAGGGGGGCGTCAAGCGCAACCGGGGCCGCACGCCGCCGTTTTCCGCAGGGGTCGCCGCACGGCGACGCAGGGCTCCGGCCCGGGTTCCGATCCAGCGGCGGCGCGGTTTTCCCGGGCAGTTCCGGCTTGTCCGGAACGGGGTCCGCCACACCCGAAGGGAGGTCGGCGGCACGCCAAGAATCCATGTCCCCGCCCTTCTCCTACCCGATGGCGGATGCCGGGTCCAGTCCGCGACGGCGTTCCCCCACCCGGCGGCCCGTCCTGCGGACGCCCCGGGGTCCCGAGTCCGCCGGCACCGCCCGCGGGTCAGGCATGATCACGACCGCACGGCACGGCATGGCACGCGGGCGCGATCCGCATTATATAGCGCCGGTTTCCAGCAGAGTGACCGCCCCATGTCAGAGACCGCCGCCCCGGCCGCCAAGACCCTGGCCCCCGCCCCCAAGGTGGGCATCGTTTCCCTCGGCTGCCCGAAGGCGCTGGTGGACAGCGAGCGCATCCTCACCAAGCTGCGCTCGGAGGGGTACGAGATCTCCGGCTCCTACGACGGGGCCGACGTCGTCCTGGTGAACACCTGCGGCTTCCTGGACAGCGCCAAGACCGAGAGCCTGGACGCCATCGGCGAGGCGATCAAGGAGAACGGCCGGGTCATCGTCACCGGCTGCCTGGGCAAGGATGCCGAGCTGATCCGGGAGACCCACCCGCAGGTGCTGGCCGTCACCGGTCCGCACCAGTACGAGCAGGTCGTAGCCGCCGTGCATGACGTGGTGCCGCCGCGGCACGACCCGTACCTGGATCTGGTGCCGCCCCAGGGACTGCGGCTGACGCCGCGGCACTACGCCTATCTGAAGATTTCCGAGGGCTGCAACAACCGCTGCACCTTCTGCATCATCCCCTCCATCCGCGGCGACCTGGTCAGCCGGCCGGCCAATCTGGTGCTGGCCGAGGCGGAGAAGCTGGTGAAGGCCGGCGTCAAGGAACTGCTGGTGGTGTCGCAGGACACCTCGGCCTACGGGGTGGACCTGAAATACGCGGAGTCGCGCCACCGCAACCGCCCTGTCCGCGCCCGCTTCCTGGATCTCTGCCAGGAACTGGGACAGCTCGGCGCCTGGGTGCGGCTGCACTATGTCTACCCGTACCCGCATGTGGACGAGGTCATCCCCCTGATGGCCGAGGGCAAGGTCCTGCCCTACCTGGACATCCCCTTCCAGCACGCCTCCCCGCGGGTGCTGAAGGCCATGCGCCGCCCCGCCGACCACGAGCGCATCCTGGAGCGGATCAAGGGCTGGCGGGCCGGCTGTCCCGACCTGACCCTGCGCTCCACCTTCATCGTCGGCTTCCCCGGCGAGACGGAGGAGGACTTCCAGTTCCTGCTGGACTGGCTGACGGAGGCGCAGATCGACCGGCTGGGCTGCTTCCAGTACGAGCCGGTGACCGGCGCCAAGGCCAACGGGATTCCGGGAGCCGTGCCCGATGAAGTCAAGGAAGAGCGCTGGCACCGGCTGATGCAGCACCAGCAGGCGATCAGCGACGCCCGCATGCAGGCCAGGATCGGGCGGAGCATCGAGGTGCTGATCGACGAAGTGGACGAGGACGGCGCCACCGGCCGGTCCTGGGCCGACGCGCCGGAGATCGACGGCAACGTCTTCCTGAACGGGGAGACGGACCTGAAGCAGGGCGATCTGGTCAAGGCCACCGTCTTCGCCACCGACGCCTACGACGCCTGGGCCGAACGCGACTGACCCGCCAGAGTCACGGGATCGCCCAGAGTTACGGGCTCGCAGAAAAAAGCGCCCGGCCGCGGGGTCGGCAGCGAGCGCGCGCAGGCGGAGACACTGCGGCGCAACGACCCCGTGGCCGGGCGCGGACGCCCGGCCGGCAGCGTCGGACCCGGTGGGGCTGCGGCGTGGCGCCCGCCCGCCGCACCCCCGGTCTCCTGGCCTCGACGCCGCCGGCCGTCGCGGCGGCACGGAACTCCGGAACAGCCCGGGCGGACCGGCACGCGGAGGCTCCTCAGGACCTGGGCTCCTTCAGGCCCCGATCACCGCGACCGTCCCGCGGCCCGCAGGCCCCCTTGTAATGCGATCCATTATCATTTGCAATCCCTCTCCCCTCGTCCGCCCCGACCGCAGGCGGAAAGGGCTTCGGGGCGGAAGGCGGATGATGGCGCATCAGCGTGACAGGACGCGCTGAATCTCGGTCCGCATGTCTCTTCCCACCCCGTACACCCCCGCAAGCCCGGACCAGCGCGCCACCCCTCCGCGCACTTCGTCCAGGATGCTGGCCATCTGACGGTCCTTCAGCCCATGCCGCCGCCCCAGGGCCAGCATGTGCTCCACCGTCGGCTGCCGGGCTTCCCCCTCCACGTCCAGATAATGCTCCCCCCCGGGCCCGCGGGAGAAAGTCAGGTCGTAGGCAGGGGCCAGCCGCCAGCGCCCCTGCCGGTCCATCAGATAGCTGTGCTGGCGGGTATGGTCGTCGCGGTTGTGGGCCAGAACATTGAACACCATGCGCCGGAATGCCATCGCCACATCCGCTGCGGATCGCGTGAGGGCGAGCGTGGCGCGCAGAAAGGTGTCGTAGCTGGCTGCGGTCACGCCATAGGGCGCCTCCAGTGCAGCGCACAGGGACAGCATGTGCAGCCGTCCACCGCCCGGCACCCGATCGAAGCGCCGCGTAGCGAAATAGCCCGCCCCCCTCTCCGCAGGGATCAGCCGGCACTCGGCCATCTCCAGCCCCGCGGCGGTCGCCATCTCCGCATAGACCATTTCGATCGGGCCGATATCCTCCGGGTCCTCGGTCGCGCGGAATTTGACGATCCAGGGCTCTGCCTCGCCGGGCAGATCGCCCTCCCCGCAGACAATCCGGCCCGTGCCATCGAAGCCCACATGCACCTTCGGCCGGGCGCCTCCAGAACTGCCTCCCAGCCTGGCCAGAATCTCGATCAGGTCGCTCTCGCTGCCCTCCAGGACCGCCGCAGCCCCGGCGGCAAGCTGATCAAGGTCGAAACCGCCGTCACCCCCATCATCGGGAGCGATGGCGGGTTCATAGACCAGCGCCCCCCGACCGCCAGCGCCCACCAGGGCAAGCAGGTCCACAGGATCCAGATCGTCGATCCGGATACCGGCACGGGCCAGCCGGCGGTGGAGCACCAGCCGTCCCCACCCATCGGGCAGACTGTCCGCGAACACACCGTGCAGCCCCCCGAAATGCCGCGTGCGGGCGGGATGCAGGCCGGGTCCTGCCGGATAGCGTAGCGGGTCGATCTGCACGCCGGTCGCTCCGAACTCCGGCGCAAACTCCAGGGTCGCTGTCCCGCGGAGAGCCGCCAACCGGCCAACGGCGAGGCTCTCCGCGGCGGACCAGCGCAGGGAGACGGTCAGCGGGGTTCCAGGCTTCAGGCGCATTCATCCGCCCCCTTGCGGCGCCGTGGGGCGCGCCGGGGTCCGGGCGCGGTCTGCTTCAGGGCCTCGTTCAGGGTTGCGTACTCCGGGGCCGGGAAAAGCTCCAGCAGCGCGTCCTCCGCCCGTAGCGCGATGGCGGTGCGGACGATATCGGCGAAGGAGACCTGGCCTGTAGCCTCCAGCCGCCGGTAGGTGGAGAAGCTGACGCCGGCGCGCTCGGCCAGAACCGACTGGCTCAAGCCTCGGGCGAGCCGGAGGGTCCGGACGCGCTCACCGACCCGGCGGCAGATCTCGGGCGCCGTGTAGAGCATTGCTCAACCATGAACAGTTAATACGCTCTCGGAGCCATAATAGCTCATTAAAGAGCAATTATATAGGCCTGTTCAGAGAGCAGCGCGGACCGCCCGCCCTGCCGAACCGGGATCGGCCGATCGTCGTCGATCCAGAGACCGGAAAGAAAAAGGGCCGCCCCTCGCGGGACGGCCCTTCGTCAATGCTGTGGACAGGGGCGGCCTCAGGCCGCGGCCTCGCCGCCATCCGCCAGGGCGGGCGTTTCGTCCACCCCGTCGGCAAGCTGGAGCGCCTTGTCGCGCTCGGCCGCGATCTGCTTGAGCCGGTTGACCACGGAGCCCGTGCCCGCCGGGATGAGCCGGCCGACGATGACGTTCTCCTTGAGGCCTTCCAGGTTGTCCACCTTGCCCTGCACCGCGGCTTCGGTGAGGACGCGGGTGGTCTCCTGGAACGACGCGGCCGAGATGAACGACCGGGTCTGCAACGAGGCCTTGGTGATGCCCTGCAGCACCGGCTTGGCGATGGCGAAGCGCAGATCCTGCTCGCCCTCGTTCATCCGCTGCTGGACCAGCCGGTTCTCCTCCTCGAACTCCGTGCGGTCCACCTGCTCGCCGGCGAGCAGGGTGGTGTCGCCCGGGTCCGTGATCTCGACCTTCTGGAGCATCTGGCGGACGATCACTTCGATGTGCTTGTCGTTGATCTTCACGCCCTGCAGTCGATAGACGTCCTGGATCTCGTTGATGAGATAGTTCGCCAGGCTCTCGACCCCCATGACGGCCAGGATGTCGTGCGGCACCGGGTTGCCGTCCATCAGCAGGTCGCCCTTCTGGACATAGTCACCCTCCTGCACGGAGATGTGCTTGCCCTTCGGGATCAGGTACTCCTTCTCCTCGCCCGTCTCGTCGTTGCGGACGACGATACGGCGCTTGGTCTTGTAGTCCTTGCCGAACTCCACCCGGCCGTCGATGTCCGAGATGATGGCGAAGTCCTTCGGACGGCGCGCCTCGAACAGCTCGGCCACACGCGGCAGACCGCCGGTGATGTCGCGGGTCTTGGAGCTTTCGCGCGGGATACGCGCCAGCACGTCGCCGGCCCGGACCCTCGCCCCGTTCTCCACCGACAGGATGGCGTCCACGCTCATGTAGTAGCGTGCCTCCAGCCCGTTCGGCAGCTTCACCACCTCGCCCGTCTCGTCGCGCAGGGTGATGCGCGGACGCAGGTCCGCGCCGCGCGGCTGCTGGCGCCAGTCGGTCACGACCTTGGAGCTGATGCCCGTCGCCTCGTCGACGACCTCGCGGACAGACACGCCCTCCACCAGATCGACGTAGTTGGCGATACCCTCCCTCTCCGTGAGGATCGGCAGGGTGTACGGGTCCCACTCGGCCAGACGGTCGCCCTTCTTGATCATCGCCCCGTCGGCCGCCAGCGCCTTGTTCAGCTTGGCACCGTAGGGGACACGATGGCGCGCCCGCTCGCGGCCCTGCTCGTCGAGCAGCGCCAGTTCGCAGTTGCGCCCCATGACCACCGGCACGCCCTCGGAGTTCATCACGAGGTTGCGGTTCTTCACCATCACCTTGGCGTCCAGGGTCGCCTCGATGAAGGACTGCTCCGCACCGCGCTGGGCGGCGCCGCCGATGTGGAAGGTACGCATGGTGAGCTGCGTGCCCGGCTCGCCGATCGACTGCGCGGCGATGACACCCACGGCCTCGCCCATGTTGACCCGGGTACCGCGGGCGAGGTCACGCCCGTAGCACTGGGCACAGACGCCGTCGCGGGTCTCGCAGGTCAGCACCGAACGGATGTGGACGCTGTCGATGCCGGCACGCTCGATCACCTCGACCTCGCGCTCGGTGATCATGTCGCCGGCCGCGACCAGCATCTCGCCCGTCAGCGGGTGGATGATGTCCACCGACACGGTACGGCCGAGGATGCGCTCGCCCAGCGGCACCACGATCTCGCCGCCGTCGATGACAGCCTTCATGGTGATGCCGCGGGTGGTGCCGCAGTCATTCTCGACGATGATCGCGTCCTGGGCCACGTCGACGAGACGGCGGGTCAGGTAGCCCGAGTTCGCCGTCTTCAGCGCCGTGTCGGCCAGACCCTTACGGGCGCCGTGCGTGGAGTTGAAGTACTCCAGCACGGTCAGGCCTTCCTTGAAGTTCGAGATGATCGGCGTCTCGATGATCTCGCCCGACGGCTTGGCCATCAGGCCGCGCATGCCGGCGAGCTGCTTGATCTGGGCCGCCGAACCGCGCGCACCGGAGTGGGCCATCATGTAGACGGAGTTCACCCCGAAGCCGGGCTTCGGCTGCTCGATCACCTTCATCATCGCCGAGGCGACCTTCTCGGTCGTCTCCGACCAGACGTCCACCACCTTGTTGTACTTCTCGCCCTGGGTGATCAGGCCGTCGAGGTACTGCTGCTCGTACTCCTTCACCCGGTCCTGCGCCTCGCGGATCAGGATCTCCTTCTCGGCCGGGATGACCATGTCGTCCTTGCCGAAGGAGATGCCGGCCTTGAAGGCGTTGGAGAAGCCCAGCTTCATCAGCCGGTCGGCGAAGATCACCGTCTCCTTCTGGCCGCAGTGGCGGTAGACGACGTCGATGATGTTGCCGATCTCCTTCTTGGTGAGGAGTCGGTTGATCAGGTCGAACTTGATCGCCTTGTGGCGCGGCAGGATCTCGGACAGCAGCATGCGGCCCGGGGTCGTCGTCACGCGCACGGTGATCGGATTGCCTTCGTCGTCCACCGTCTTGTAGCGGCACTGGATCTTGGCGTGCAGGCTGACCGCCTTGGAGGCGAGCGCGTGCTCGATCTCCCCGATGGTGCCGAAGGCCATGCCCTCGCCGACCATGCCCGGCAGTTCCATCGTGATGTAGTAGAGACCCAGCACGATGTCCTGGCTGGGCACGATGATCGGCCGGCCCGAGGCGGGCGACAGGATGTTGTTCGTGGACATCATCAGGACGCGCGCCTCCAACTGGGCCTCAAGGCTCAGCGGGACGTGCACGGCCATCTGGTCGCCGTCGAAATCCGCGTTGAAGGCGGTGCAGACCAGCGGATGGAGCTGGATCGCCTTGCCCTCGATCAGGGTCGGCTCGAACGCCTGGATGCCGAGGCGGTGCAGCGTGGGCGCCCGGTTCAGCATGACCGGATGCTCGCGGATGACCTCCTCCAGGATGTCCCAGACCTCCGGCCGCTCCTTCTCCACCATGCGCTTGGCCGCCTTGATGGTGGAGGCGAGGCCGTACAGTTCCAGCTTGGCATAGATGAAGGGCTTGAACAGCTCCAGCGCCATCTTCTTCGGCAGGCCGCACTGGTGCAGCTTCAGCTCCGGACCGACGACGATGACCGAACGGCCGGAATAATCGACGCGCTTGCCCAGCAGGTTCTGACGGAAGCGGCCCTGCTTGCCCTTCAGCATGTCGCTGATGGACTTCAGGGGACGCTTGTTCGCCCCGGTGATGACGCGGCCACGGCGGCCGTTGTCGAACAGCGCGTCGACGGCCTCCTGCAGCATGCGCTTCTCGTTGCGCACGATGATGTCCGGCGCCTTCAGCTCGATCAGCCGCTTCAGACGGTTGTTGCGGTTGATGACGCGCCGGTACAGGTCGTTCAGGTCGGACGTGGCGAAGCGGCCGCCATCCAGCGGCACCAGCGGGCGCAGCTCGGGCGGGATGACCGGCACGACTTCCAGGATCATCCATTCCGGACGGGTCGCGTCCGGGAAGATCTTGAACAGCGGGCGGGCGTCCGGCCGCTCGATCCGCTCCTTGTAGCCCTCGAAGCGCTCATAGGCGGCGACATCCTCGACCTCCTGCGACGGGCCGAGGAACGCTTCGATCAGCTTCAGGCGCTTGACCAGCTTCTTGCGCTTGGCCTCGCTGGCGGTCTCCTTCAGCTCCTCGCGGCAGGTGGCCTTCTCCTCGATCAGGTCGAGGTTGGCCAGGAGGTCCTTCATGGCCTCCGCGCCGATCTTGGCGGTGAAGGCGTCCTCGCCGAACTTGTCCTGCTTGTCCAGGAGCTGGTCCTCGGACAAGAGCTCATGGAGCTTCAGGTCGGTCAGACCCGGCTCGATGACGACGTAGTTCTCGAAATAGAGGATCCGCTCCAGATCCTTCAGGGTCATGTCGAGCAGCAGGCCGATGCGCGACGGCAGGCTCTTCAGGAACCAGATGTGCGCGACGGGCGAGGCCAGCTCGATGTGCCCCATGCGCTCGCGGCGCACCTTGGACAGGGTGACCTCGACGCCGCACTTCTCGCAGATGATGCCCCGGTACTTCATGCGCTTGTACTTGCCGCACAAGCACTCGTAATCCTTGATCGGACCGAAGATGCGGGCGCAGAACAGGCCGTCGCGCTCCGGCTTGAAGGTCCGGTAGTTGATCGTCTCGGGCTTCTTGATCTCACCGAAGGACCAGGAGCGGATGCGCTCCGGGCTGGCGATCGAAATGCGGATCTGATCGAAGCTCTGCGGCCCCTGCGGCTGGCCGAAGATGTTCATCAATTCGTTCATGTGCCGTCTCCCCTCGGGGTGGGCTGAGCGCCCTGGCGAAAAATCGGGGCGAAACTCGGGTCGGGCGGGGCGCTGTCAGCCACCCCGCCCGCGTGACGATCCAGACGATCAGTAGGTCCGCTGGTTCAGCTCGACGTTCAGGCCGAGCGACCGCAGTTCCTTGACCAGCACGTTGAAGCTCTCGGGGATGCCGGCCTCGAAGTTGTCGTCCCCGCGGACGATGGCTTCGTAGACCTTGGTGCGGCCGGACACGTCGTCCGACTTCACCGTCAGCATCTCCTGGAGCGTGTACGCGGCACCGTAGGCCTCCAGGGCCCACACCTCCATTTCGCCGAAGCGCTGGCCGCCGAACTGGGCCTTGCCGCCCAGCGGCTGCTGGGTGACCAGGCTGTAAGGGCCGATGGAGCGGGCGTGGATCTTGTCGTCGACCAGGTGGTGCAGCTTCAGCATGTAGATGTAGCCGACCGTGACCCTGCGGTCGAACGGCTCGCCCGTGCGGCCGTCGATCAGCGTCGACTGGCCGGAACGGTCGAGCCCGGCTGCCTCCAGCATGCGGCAGATGTCATCCTCCCGCGCACCGTCGAAGACGGGCGTGGCGAAGGGGATGCCGCGCCGCAGGTTGCCGGCCAGCTCCATCAGCTGGGCCTCGGACATCGGGGCGATGTCGCTCTCGTAGACGGCCTCACCGTAGATGCTGCGCAGACGCTCCTTGAGATCCTCCGCGGTCCTGGCCTTGTCGGCCGCCTCCACGGTGGCGGCGCGCATCCGGTCCAGCATCTCGCCGATCTGGCGGCCAATGCCGGCCGCGGCCCAGCCCAGATGCGTTTCCAGGATCTGCCCGACATTCATGCGCGAGGGCACGCCCAGCGGGTTCAGGACGATGTCGACGTTCCGCCCGTCCTCCAGGTACGGCATGTCCTCGATCGGGGTGATGCGGGAGATGACGCCCTTGTTGCCGTGACGGCCGGCCATCTTGTCGCCCGGCTGCAGCTTGCGCTTCACCGCGACGAAGACCTTGACCATCTTCATCACGCCGGGCGGCAGCTCGTCGCCGCGCTGCAGCTTCTCGACCTTGTTCTCGAACCGCTCCTGCAGACGCTGCACGGAGTCGTCGAAGACCTTGCCGGTCTGTTCGATGATCTCCATGACCTGGTCGTTCTCGACCGAGATATGCCGCCACTGGCCGCGGGTGAGGCCGGCCAGCGTCTCGTCGGTGATCGTCTCGCCGCCCTTCATGCCCTTGGGGCCGCTGACGCTGGTCTGGCCGAGCAGCAGTTCCTTCAGGCGGGTGTAGAAGGAGCGTTCCAGGATCGCCTTCTCGTCGTCGCGGTCCTTGGCCAGCTTCTCGATCTCCGCACGCTCGATGGCCAGGGCGCGCTCGTCCTTGTCCACGCCGCGGCGGCTGAAGACGCGCACCTCCACCACCGTGCCGGCGACGCCGGGCGGCAGGCGCAACGAGGTGTCGCGCACGTCGGACGCCTTCTCGCCGAAGATGGCGCGCAGCAGCTTCTCTTCCGGGGTCATCGGGCTTTCGCCCTTCGGCGTGACCTTGCCGACCAGGATGTCGCCCGGGCGGACCTCGGCGCCGATATAGACGATGCCGGCCTCGTCGAGGTTCTTCAGCGCCTCCTCACCCACGTTCGGAATGTCGCGGGTGATCTCCTCCTGGCCCAGCTTGGTGTCGCGGGCCATGACCTCGAACTCCTCGATGTGGATCGAGGTGAAGACGTCGTCGCGGACGATCCGCTCGGAGATGAGGATGGAGTCCTCGAAGTTGTAGCCGTTCCAGGGCATGAACGCGACCAGCACGTTGCGGCCCAGGGCCAGCTCGCCCAGGTCGGTCGAGGGGCCGTCGGCGATGATGTCGCCCTTCTGGACCCGGTCGCCCACCTTCACCAGCGGCTTCTGGTTGATGCAGGTGTTCTGGTTGGAACGCTGGAACTTCAGCAGGTTGTAGATGTCAACGCCGGGCGCAGCGGGATCGGTGTCCTCGGTCGCGCGGATGACGATGCGGGTCGCGTCCACCTGGTCCACGATGCCGGCGCGGCGGGTCACGATGGTCACGCCGCTGTCGCGGGCCACCGTGGCTTCCATGCCGGTGCCGACCAGCGGGCTGTCCGCCTTGATCAGCGGCACGGCCTGCCGCTGCATGTTCGAGCCCATCAGCGCGCGGTTGGCGTCGTCGTTCTCCAGGAACGGGATCAGCGCCGCGGCGACGGAGACGAGCTGCTTCGGCGACACGTCGATCAGGTCGATCATGTCGGGGCGGACCAGCAGGTACTCGCCGCCCTTGCGGCACGACACCAGCGGGTCGGCGAAGCGGTTGCCGGCGTCCAGCGGGGCGTTCGCCTCGGCAACGGTGTAGCGCCCCTCCTCCATGGCGGAGAGGTAGACCACCTCGTCCGTCACGCGGCCGTCGATCACCTTGCGGTACGGGCTCTCGATGAAGCCGTACTGGTTCACCCGGGCATAGGTGGCGAGGCTGTTGATCAGACCGATGTTCGGGCCTTCCGGCGTCTCGATCGGGCAGATGCGGCCGTAGTGGGTGGGATGGACGTCGCGCACCTCGAAGCCGGCGCGCTCACGGGTCAGACCGCCCGGCCCGAGCGCCGAGAGACGACGCTTGTGCGTGATCTCGGACAGCGGGTTGGTCTGGTCCATGAACTGCGAGAGCTGCGACGAGCCGAAGAACTCGCGCACCGCCGCCGCGGCCGGCTTGGCGTTGATCAGGTCGTGCGGCATCACCGTGTCGATCTCGACCGAGCTCATGCGCTCGCGGATCGCACGCTCCATGCGCAGCAGACCGACGCGGTACTGGTTCTCCATCAGCTCGCCGACGGAGCGGACGCGACGGTTGCCCAGATGGTCGATGTCGTCGATCTCGCCGCGGCCGTCCTTCAGCTCGACCAGGATCTTGAGGATCTTGAGAATGTCCTCCTTGCGGAGCACGCGCATCTGATCGTCCGTCTCGAAGCCGAGACGGGCGTTCATCTTCACGCGGCCGACCGCGGACAGGTCGTAGCGCTCCTGGTCGAAGAACAGGCCGGCGAACAGGGCCTCCGCGCTCTCCAGCGTGGGCGGCTCGCCCGGACGCATGACGCGGTAGATGTCGATAAGCGCATCCTCACGGCTGGCGTTGCGGTCCGCCGCCATGGTGTTGCGGATGTAGGCGCCGATGTTCAGGTGGTCGACGTTGAGGACGGGCAGTTCCTCCACGCCCATCTTCTCCAGCCGCTCCAGCGCGGTGGCGCTCAGCTCGTCGCCCGCCTCGTAGATCACCTCGCCGGTCTTCTCGTCGATGATGTCGATGGCGAGATAGCGGCCGATGATGTCCTCGATGGCGACCTTGATCTCCTGCAGGCCCTGGTCCTGGAGCTTGCGGATCAGGCGCGGGGTCAGCTTCGTGTCGCGGCTGGCCAGCACCTCGCCGGTGCGGGCGTCGACGAGGTCGGTCAGAAGCTTCTGACCCTTCATGCGTTCGGCGTCGAAACCGGTCTTCCAGCCGTCGGCGGCACGCTGGTAGGTGATGGTCTCGTAGAAGTAGCCGAGGATCTCTTCCTTCGCCATGCCCTGCGCCTCGTAGGGCAGCAGGTCCTTGCCCAGCGCGCGGCGCTCGGCGCGCAGCTCGGCCGAGTCGGCGCCATCGAGCGCGTACAGCAGCGTCGTCGCCGGCAGCTTGCGGCGCCGGTCGATGCGGACATAGACGATGTCCTTGGCGTCGAACTCGAAATCCAGCCAGGAGCCGCGGTACGGAATCACCCGTGCGGCAAAGAGGTACTTGCCCGAGCTGTGGGTTTTGCCCTTGTCATGGTCGAAGAACACACCGGGAGACCGGTGCATCTGCGAAACGATGACCCGCTCGGTTCCATTGATGATGAAGGTGCCGTTCGCCGTCATGAGCGGCATGTCGCCCATGTAGACGTCCTGCTCCTTGATGTCCCGGATGGAGCGGAGGCCGGTATCCTCGTCCACGTCGAACACGGTCAGGCGCAGCGTGACCTTCAGCGGCGCGGCGAAGGTCATCCCGCGCTGCTGGCACTCTTCCACGTCGTACTTCGGCTGCTCCAGCTCGTAGCGCACGAAGTCGAGCACGGCACGTTCGGAGAAGTCCTTGATCGGGAAGACCGACCGGAAGACTTCCTGAAGCCCGACGTTGGCGCGCTTCTCGGGCGGCACGTCCATCTGGAGGAAGTGGTCGTACGAGCTCCGCTGCACCTCGATGAGGTTCGGCATGCGGGTCACTTCGGGGATGCGCCCGAAGCTCTTGCGGATTCGCTTACGTCCCGTGAACGACTTGGCCATCAGTGCCTCTCGTGAACTCGCCCGGTTCAGTGCGCCCGCAGCCCCGCCCGGACTGCCCTGCCCGGCCGGTGCTTCGGTCGAAACGCGAATCGGCGCGGGCGGCAGGCCTCGAAGGGCCGCCGCTCGCCCGCGCCGGGTACGTCAATCGGTCACCCGATGGCCACAGGCTGCGGCCGCTCCGGCGACTTATGGTCCGCGGGCTGGGCGCGGGCCCGGCCTGCGGTAAGGGCCCGGCGGGGATGATGCGCCCCCCACCGGAAAAGACAGACGACGCCGGGCGGCGGCACGCCCTTCCGGGTCGGCCACCGTCCAGCGTCGGAATGTGGTTCGCTACGTCGCTCAAATCGGACTTACTTAATGTCGACCTTGGCGCCCGCCTCTTCAAGCTGCTTCTTGATCTTGGCGGCTTCGTCCTTGGTCGCGCCTTCCTTGACGGTCTTCGGCGCACCCTCGACCAGATCCTTGGCTTCCTTCAGGCCGAGGTTGGTGATGGCGCGGACTTCCTTGATCACGTTGATCTTCTTGTCGCCGCCATCGACGAGGATGACGGTGAACTCGGTCTGCTCCTCGACCGGGGCGGCAGCGGCGGCAGCGGCGGCCGGAGCAGCGGCGACGGCGACCGGAGCAGCGGCGGACACGCCCCACTTCTCCTCGAGCATCTTGGAGAGCTCGGCGGCCTCCAGGACGGTCAGGGCGGACAGGTCTTCAACCAGCTTCTCAAGCTTGGACATGATGGTCTCCAGAAATCACAGTATGAGTCGTACAGGATCGGCAGCTCACGCCGCCTCGTCCTTCTTGGCGTAGGCCGCGAGAACGCGGGCCACCTGGCCGCCCGGGGCCTGAAGGACGCCGGCGATACGGGTCGCGGGCGTCTGGATCATGCCGAGCAGCGAGGCGCGCAGTTCGTTCAGCGAAGGCAGCTTGGACAGGGCATCGACGCCCTGGCTGTCCAGCTTGAGCCCCGGCAGGCCGCCACCGACGATCTGGAACTTGTCGTTGGTCTTGGCATAGTCGACGGCCACCTTGGCCGCCGCCACCGGGTCCTTCGAGTAGGCGATCGCCGTCGGGCCCTTGAAGAAGCCGTCCAGCGTCTCGAACTGCGTACCCTTGAGGGCGATGCGGGCGAGCCGGTTCTTGGTCACTTTGAAGCTGCAGCCCGCGGCCCGCATCTTCCGGCGCAGGTCCGTCACCTCAGCCACCGTCATCCCGCTCTGCTTGGTGACGATGATAAGGCCGGCTTCCTGCAAGGAAGAATTAAGGGCCGCGACCGTCGCTTCCTTTTGTGTACGGTCCACGGTTCGCCTCCAAAACTGGGACGATCGGCGCGAACGCCGTCCGTCCCGGTTCACGCTTGAGACCTTTTCCGGTTGGCGACCGGATCGAGTCCCGGTTCACCTGTCCCAGAAGCGACAAGCCATCATGCCCAGGCGAGGCGGGGAACCCGTCCGACCCGGAAACTCCGTGCTCTGCTCCCGTCTCATGCAGGCTGGGCGATTAAGCGTTGGCGGGGTTCCGTTGCCGGAAGACGCCCGCCGCGGCGCCCGCAATCTCGGACAGGGTGGGTGCTCCGGGGTCGCCCCCAAGCACCCGGTCCCGCGGACGGTCACCCGCCCGCGGGAAATTCGGATCAGCCGCCCAGCGACGCCACCAGGGCCGGAATGTCGAGCTTGATGCCCGGGCCCATGGTGGAGCTGAGGGAGACCTTCTCGATGTAGGTGCCCTTGGCACCCGACGGCTTCGCCCGGTTGATGGCCGAGACGAAGGCGCGGATGTTCTCTTCGAGCGCCTGCTCGGAGAAGCTGGCCTTGCCGACGCCGGCATGCACGATGCCGGTCTTCTCGGCCCGGAACTCCACCGCACCGCCCTTGGCAGCCTTCACGGCCTCGGCGACGTTCGGGGTCACGGTGCCCAGCTTCGGGTTCGGCATCAGGCCGCGCGGGCCGAGGATCTTACCGAGCCGACCGACCACGCCCATCATGTCCGGGGTGGCGATGCAGCGGTCGAAGTTGAACTCACCGGCCTGGATCTTGTCCGCCAGATCCTCGGCGCCGACGATGTCGGCCCCTGCAGCCAGGGCTTCGTCAGCCTTGCCGGCGCGGGCGAACACGGCGACGCGCACGGTCTTGCCGGTGCCGTTCGGGAGCTGGACCATGCCGCGGACCATCTGGTCGGCGTGACGCGGGTCGATGCCGAGATTCATCGCAATCTCGACGGTCTCATCGAACTTCGCGGTGGCATTGGACCTGACCGTCTTCACGGCCTCGTCCAGCGCGTAGAACTTGTCGCGGTCGACGGTCGAAACGGCCTTCTTCAGGCGCTTGCCGAGCTTCGCCATGATATCAGCCCTCCACCACTTCGATGCCCATCGAACGGGCGGAGCCGACGATCATGCGGGCGGCGCCCTCCACATCGTTGGCGTTCAGGTCCTTCATCTTCTTGGTCGCGATGTCGCGGACCTGTTCCATGGTCACACGACCGACCGGGCCGGACCGGCCGACGGTCGCGCTGCCCTTGTCGATGCCGGCCGCCTTCTTCAGGAAGTAGGTGATCGGCGGGGTCTTGGTGACGAAGGTGAAGGTACGGTCGCCGTAGGCCGTAATGACCACGGGGATGGGCATCCCCTGTTCCAGGTCGGCCGTCTTGGCGTTGAACTGCTTCACGAACTCCATGATGTTCAGGCCGCGCTGACCCAGCGCCGGACCGATCGGCGGCGACGGGTTCGCCTTGCCGGCCGGAACCTGGAGCTTGATGTAACCGACGATTTTCTTCGCCATGATACGTCCTCAGTTGCCGGCCCCGGGCTCCGGGGCCGCCGGGATGCGTGGTGCGGCTATGGCCTGCCTCCCACGCGCAAAAGCCGGCCCCGCCGAAGCGGGGCCGACACTTGAAACTAGACTTTCTCGACCTGCGTATATTCGAGTTCGACCGGCGTGGCGCGCCCGAAGATCGACACAGCGACCTTGACCCGCGCCTTGTCCTCGTCGACTTCCTCGACATACCCGGTGAAGGAGGTGAAGGGACCGTCCGTGACACGGACCTGCTCGCCCACCTCGAACTGGATCGACGGCTTCGGCCGCTCGATGCCTTCCTTGACCTGGTTCAGGATGCGCATCGCCTCGCCTTCGGAGATCGGCTGGGGCTTGCCGCCCCCACCCAGGAACCCCGTGACCTTCGGCGTGTTCTTGACCAGGTGCCAGGTCTCGTCCTGCAGCTCCATCTTCACCAGCACGTAGCCGGGGAAGAACTTGCGCTCGGCATTGACCTTGGCGCCGCGACGGACCTCGACGATCTCCTCCGTCGGGACGAGGATTTCCTCGAACTTCTCTTCCAGCCCCTTCTGCCCGGCCTTCTCGCGGATCGCCTGGGCGACCTTCTTCTCGAAGCCGGAGTAGACGTGGACCACGTACCAACGCGCCGCCATCGATCAGCCCCCGATCCCGAGGATGAGGCGGATGGCGAACGAGATGAACTGGTCGGCCAGCAGGAAGAAGACGGCCGCGAGGATCACCATGACGAAGACCATCACGGTGGACACGGTCGTCTCCTTGCGCGTCGGCCACGTGACCTTGGCCACCTCGCGGCGGACCTCGCGCATGAATTCGGCGGGACTGGTCTTCGCCATGTCGGCTTGAGCCACCACTCTGGTTGCGTGCTTCGTTCGATCCGCTTCAGCCGATCCGTATCAGCCTACCGCCCCTGGCGCCACCCGCAGGGGCGTCGCCGAAGAGTGGCAGGAGTGGAGGGGCTCGAACCCCCAACCCCCGGTTTTGGAGACCGGTGCTCTACCAGTTGAGCTACACTCCTAAACGGAACTCTGTCCGGTGGCGCCCCGCCCGCGGCGGTAGCCGCCGGGCAACACGCCCCTCACCCCGTCAGGCTGCGGGGAGAGCGGGTATCTACCGCATGTAGCCGCGGAAGGCAACAGGCAGAATCGCCGCAAACCCGGAAAATCTTAACGACACTCTCTATAAAAAGCAAAGGGCCGCCCGATGGGCGGCCCTTGCTGTCCGACGCACAGAGGCGCGCAGGACTACTCGATGATCTTGGAGACGACGCCGGCGCCGACGGTGCGGCCGCCCTCGCGGATGGCGAAGCGCAGGCCCTCGTCCATGGCGATCGGGGCGATCAGCTCGACCCGGATGCGGACGTTGTCGCCCGGCATCACCATCTCCGTGCCCTCCGGCAGGGTCACCATGCCGGTCACGTCGGTGGTGCGGAAGTAGAACTGCGGCCGGTAGTTCGTGAAGAACGGCGTGTGACGCCCGCCCTCGTCCTTGGTCAGGATGTAGGTCTCGGCCTCGAACTTCGTGTGCGGGGTGATCGAGCCCGGCTTCGCCAGAACCTGACCGCGCTCCACATCCTCGCGCTTCGTGCCGCGCAGCAGCGCACCGATGTTGTCGCCAGCCTCGCCCTGGTCGAGCAGCTTGCGGAACATCTCAACGCCGGTCACCGTCGTCTTCACCGTCGGCTTCATGCCGACGATCTCGACTTCCTCACCGACCTTGATCACCCCGCGCTCGACGCGCCCCGTCACCACCGTGCCACGGCCGGAGATCGAGAAAACGTCCTCGATCGGCATCAGGAACGGACGGTCCTTCGGACGCTCCGGCTGCGGAATGTAGGCGTCAACATGGCGCATCAGCTCGAGGATCGCCTGCTCGCCGATCTCCGGGTTCCGGTCCTCCAGCGCGCACAGCGCAGAGCCCTTCACCACCGGAATGTCGTCGCCCGGGAAACCGTAGGACGACAGAAGCTCACGGACCTCAAGCTCCACAAGCTCGACCAGCTCAGGATCCGCCATGTCCATCTTGTTCAGGAACACGACCAGGGCCGGAACACCAACCTGACGCGCCAGAAGAATGTGCTCGCGCGTCTGCGGCATCGGGCCGTCAGCCGCCGAAACCACCAGAATCGCACCGTCCATCTGCGCCGCGCCCGTGATCATGTTCTTCACGTAGTCGGCGTGGCCCGGGCAGTCCACGTGCGCGTAGTGCCGGTTCGTCGTCTCGTACTCAACGTGCGCCGTCGAAATCGTGATACCGCGCGCCTTCTCTTCAGGCGCCTTGTCGATCTGGTCGTACGCCGTGAACGTGGCTCCGCCCGTCTTCGCCAGCACCTTCGTGATCGCCGCCGTCAGCGACGTCTTGCCGTGGTCGACGTGACCGATCGTCCCGACATTGCAGTGCGGCTTCGTCCGCTCGAATTTTGCCTTCGCCATAGCCTTGTTCGCCCTTGCCTAAGGTGTGTTCCGACGGAGACGTATGACGTTCACGACTCTGGAGCGGGTGAGGGGAATCGAACCCCCGTCGTAAGCTTGGAAGGCTTCTGCTCTACCATTGAGCTACACCCGCCTGAACTCGTCCCAACAGGATTCCGACCCAGAACTCGTCCGAACAGTCACGCCGAACCCGGTGCCTGCGCGGAGCGGCGCGCCCATCCCATCGATCTCCGATGAGATGGGGCGCGCCGGAATTGGTGGAAGGGGTAGGATTCGAACCTACGTACGCTGTCGCGGGCAGATTTACAGTCTGCTGCCTTTAACCACTCGGCCACCCTTCCGAAGGCCGCGCAACCGGCCGGGGCCGGAAACGGAGAAGCCGCACTATGCGAATAAAGTTCGGCGTGTCAACGGCAATCTCGCATGCCCCCCGAGCATCTGATACGGCTGGCAACAGCATTAAAGCTGGGCAAGGATGCGCCGCATGAAGAATACCCGATCCCCCTCCCGTTCCGGTCGGTCCGGGGGCCGCGCGCCCTCCCCCGGCCAGCCCGGCCGCCGCCCGTCCGGCGTCCGTTCCGAATCATCCGCCGATGCCGGCACGCCGGTGCGCCGGTCCGGCAAGCCCGCGGGTGCCGCCCCTCGGCCCGCCAAGGAGCCGGCCCGCACGGGCGCGCCCGAGCGCGGCGCGCGGCCGGCCGGCAAGCCCGCCCCCCGCACGCCTGCCGATTCCCCCGCGGCCCCCGGTGCCGGCGCTGGCGTGCGTCCGGGCGTCAACCGGCACAACCTGATCTACGGGCTGCATCCCGTCGCCGCGGCGTGGATCAATCCGGAGCGGCGCTGCCGCGGCCTCTATGTCACCGAATCGGCCCTGGCCGCGCTGGACGGCGCCGTGCAGCGCGCGGCGGAGCTGGGACTGGAGCGGCCGGACCCGACCTTCCTGGAGAAGGAGGAACTGGACAAGCTGCTGCCCCCCGGCGCCGTGCATCAGGGCGTGGCCCTGGACACCGCACCGTTGCCCGAGGTCGCGGTGGAGGATGTCTGCATCGCCGCCGAATCGGAGCCGCAGGCGCTGGTGATCGTGCTGGACCAGGTGACCGACCCGCACAATGTCGGCGCCATCATGCGCTCGGCCGCCGCCTTCGGGGCCAGGGCCGTGATCGTGCAGGACCGCCATGCCCCGCCGGTCACGGGCGTGCTGGCGAAGACCGCCTCCGGTGCGGTGGACGCCGTGCCGCTGGTGCGGGTGACGAATCTGGCGCGCGCATTGGACACGCTGAAGCAGGCCGGGTTCTGGACCGTCGGCCTGGACGAGAGCGGCGCCCGCCCCCTGCACGAGGTTGACCTGACCGGACGCACGGCGCTGGTGCTGGGCTCCGAGGGCGAGGGGCTGCGGCGGCTGACGGGGGAGCGCTGCGACGAGATCGCGCGGCTGCCCACCGGCGGCCCCGTCGGCAGCCTGAACGTCTCCAACGCCGCGGCAGTGGCGCTTTACGAGGTGGCGCGGCGACGCTAGTGTTGCCGGCACCGGCCGGGGCGTGCGACCAGACGCCGCCCCGGTCCCCGCCACGGCGCCGGCTTAGCTCAGCGGTAGAGCAACCGCCTTGTAAGCGGTAGGTCGTCAGTTCAATCCTGACAGCCGGCACCATGGTGCCCGGTCTGCGCCGGGTCGATCCCTCCGGCCGCCGGGCGTTCAGCCCCTTTCCCCTCCCGAGTCGCGTCCGCATTCCCCCAGCCCGGTTGACCGAGGCGCAGGCGGACCCGCAGTCCGGGCATCGCATCTTCCAGCGACAGGGTGGCGCCGTGCAGACGCACGACCGCAGCCACGAGGCTGAGGCCGAGCCCGTGCCCGGCCGTGCCGCGGTGCGATTCGAGGCGCACGAATCGCTCCAGCACCCGGTCGTGCTGGTCGGTAGGAATCCCTGGCCCGGTATCGGTGACCACCAGTTCGCACCCCTGCTGCCCCTCGCGGGCCGTGATCCGGATGCGACCGCCGGCCGGCGTATACTTCACCGCATTGTCCACGAGGTTGCTGAGAGCCTGGGCCAGGAGCTGGCGGCTGCCGGCGACGACGGGCCGCCCCACCTTCTCCACCGCGAGGTCGAGTCCCGCGGCCTCCGCCACCGGACCGTAGAGGTCCGCGACCTCGTGGACGAGAGCGGTCAGATCCACCGGAGCGAAGTCGCGCCGGGCCCCGCCGGCTTCCACCGCCGCGATGGCGAGGATGGCGCCGAAGATTTCCAGCAGCCGGTCGATCTCCGCCATGGTCTGGTCCAGCAGCGCCTGGTGCCCGACCGGCAGGCCGGGCTCCGCCGCTGCCAGCTCCAGCCGGGCCCGGAGTCGGGCCAGCGGGGTGCGCAGGTCGTGGGCGACATTGTCCGTCACCTCCCGCAGCTCGCGCATCAGCCGGGCGATCTCGTCAAGCATGCGGTTGAGCTTGCCGGCCAGCCGGTCGATCTCGTCGTCGGTGCCGGCCAGCGGCATGCGGTCGGAGAAGGCGCCCTCGGCGATCCGGTCGATGGCGGCGTTGATCGCCTCGACCCGGTCCGCCGCCCGGCGTCCGACCAGGGCGGCCCCGGCGGCACCGACCAGCACGGCCAGGAACACGGCCCGGAAGAAGGCCGAGAGAAGCTGGTCGCGCAGCAGGTAGCGCTCGGTCATGTCATGCCCGACCAGCAGCGTGCCCCCGTCCGGTAACGGATCGGCGAAGGCGATGGCCGGATGCGGCGCCGCCGAATCGGAAGTCTGCGGGATCTCGAAGGAGATCCAGCCCCGCCGCGCCCCGGCCGGCCAGTCGGCAAGGTTGCCCGCGGCGATGGTGCCGTCCGCGCCGGCCACGGCGTAGATCATCGCCGTGCGGGGGACATCGGCGCGCTCCTTCAGCAGCGCCAGCAGGGCCTCTCGCCCGCGCGACGCCCCGGCCTCGCGCAGTTCACCCAGTTCCAGCAGGATGGTCTGCTCGGTGTGGCGCTGGATGAAGCCGGCGGTGAACCAGTGGACGACACCGAGCACCGCCCCCGTCGAAAAGACGAAGAGCACCAGATAGAAGCCCGCCAGCTTGAAGGCGGTGGTGCGCAGGACGTTAGCCCGGAGCACGGAGCACGTAGCCCGCCCCGCGCACCGTATGAATCAGCGGTGCCGGGTGGTCCTTGTCGATCTTCTGGCGCAACCGCGCGATATGGACGTCGATGACGTTCGTCTGGGGGTCGAAGTGATAGTCCCAGACCCGCTCCAGCAGCATGGTGCGGGTCACGACATGGCCGGCGTTGCGCATCAGGAACTCCAGCAGCAGGAATTCCCGCGGCAGCAGATCGACCGGCCGCCCGGCACGCGAGACGCTGCGCGCCAGCAGATCCATCTCCAGGTCGGACACCTGCAGGCGCGTCACCGGCCCGCTGCCGCGGGCACGCCGCTCCAGCGCGTCCAGGCGCGCGAGCAGTTCGGAGAAGGCGAAAGGCTTGGGAAGATAGTCGTCCGCGCCGGCACGCAGGCCCTTCACGCGGTCCTCCACGCTGGACAGGGCACTCAGGACCAGAGCCGGAATGCCGTTCCCGGTGGCACGCAAGACCTCCAGCACCGACAGCCCGTCGCGCCCGGGCAGCATCCTGTCCACCACCAGCGCGTCGTAACTCTCGCTCGCCGCCAGGAACAGACCGTCCTTCCCCGTCGCCGCATGATCGACGACGTGGCCGGCCTCCTTCAGGCCCTTGGTCAGGTACTCCGCCGTGCCGGCGTCGTCTTCGATCACCAGGATCTTCATGGCGGCAAGCTACTCCAGGGCCGCGGAGCGAGAAAGTCCGTGGCGAAAGGACGACCGGGTGCCGGGACGGTACCCGGTCGTTGCGAGTCGTGGTGGGGCAGTCGGCTTCAGCAGCCGAGCAGTGTGGCCCGTCGCGGTATCCGGACGGATCACACGGGCGGAAGCTAGCCCCAGGGGACGGCCGCGCCGATGGCACCCGGATGAAATTCCGTTCATGCCGGACCGACGCCATGCGGGGGCCGACGGAAGCCACGGGATCTGACAGGCATTTCATCGTGCTGCCATAGGGCGGTGGGGCCGGGACGGGCAGGCTGCCCCGCATCCCGAACCGAGCGGAGAATCCCGCATGTACGTCGTCTGGATGGTCCTGGTGCTGGTCTGCGGCGCCCCGCTGGCCGGCTTCCTCTATTACTGTGTCTGGCAGGCCCTGGTCGAATGAGGCCCGTTGCTGTCGGATGCAGCCTTGCCGGTCTTTCCGGACCGACGGGAGGCATGGACCGATGCCCCTGATTCCCGCTCTCGCCGCGCTGCTGGCCGGCGTGCTGATCCTGGCCGTCGCCCTGCGCGGCCTGCGCCCGCGGGCCCGCCCGGAGGAGCGTCTCTACACCCTGGCCGCCGGCTTCTGGGCGCTGTTCGGCGCCGGCATCCATAACCTGTTCGGCGTCGCCCGGCTGACGCCCGCCCTGGCACCCAAGGGGCCGCTGGCGACCAGCCTGTTCGGATTCGGCCTGCTGCTGCTGGCGATCGCCGCCGGCTGGCTGAGCATGTCCGGCAACGACTGAACCGCCCCCGCGCCGGTACGTCGGCTCATTCGTGATGGGCCAAAGAAAACGGCCGGGCCCTTCAGAAGGACCCGGCCGCATCACGATACGGAGATGGTCGCGCCGGCAGCCGGCGCGCCGGTCAGCCCGCCTTCACGAGCTGCCAGAGACGCGCGAGGTCGGCCTGCCCGTCCCCGCCCTTGACGGCGCCCAGAGTCTGCTTGGCGCGGGCAGCGTCGCCAGCCTTCAGATAGGCGATGCCGAGATGCAGACGGGCGTCCTCCGGCTGCTTCAGTCCGCCCTTCTTCAGACCCTTCTCGAACCAGGCCGCAGCCTTCTGGTACTGGCCATGACCGGCATAGGCATCACCCAGCCGGACCGCCGGACCGCCGGAGGCGGCGGCATCCACCTCCTTCTCGGAGGCCGCGAGGGTCTTCTGGTCTTCCGCCGCCTGCTTCTCCGCCATGGCGAGCAGACGCTTATGCCGCTCGGCATCCGCGCCGGTGCCCAGCAGGCCGGCGGCGAAGCCCTTGTTCAGAATGGCCTTGGCCTCACCGGGAATGTTGTCGCCCAGGGCAAGCTGCGCCATCTCGACATAATCCTCGCCCCGGGTCAGCACACCGGCGGCGAGCATCAGCCGGTAGACGTCCAGCGAGAGACGGTCCCGGTTGAAGCCGGGCTTCTTCTGCATGCGCAGGATGAGATCCTGCCAGTACTCGGCCTTCGGATGGTAGCGGACCAGCTTCTCGACCGCCGCCACGTAGCCGGCCTCGTCCTTCTGCTTGACGGCGATGTTGGCCAGGAACTGGAGGCTCTGCTCGTCGATCGGCTGGCCGGCCTTCTCCTTGGCCGCGACCAGGGCGGTCAGCTCCTTGCCGGCGGTGGCGAAGTCGCCGGAGAGATAGAGCGCCTGGATCAGCAGGGTCCGCATGTCCTCATTGGGGCCGGCTTCCTTGAGGAAGCGCTGCGTCCACGAGGCCGAACGGGCGTAGTCCTTGGCCTGGTAGTAGAGCTGAGCGACCGCCTGCACGCGCTTGAGGCGGTCCTCCTCGGAGAGCTGGCCGGTGCCGATCACGGCCTCGAAGGCCTTGGCGGCGCCGCCCTGATCGCCGGTCTTCATCAGGATGAAGCCCCGGGTCTCCTCCATCACGAAGGTCTCGTAAGGCGTCTTGTCGGCAACGCCGTCCGCCTCACGCACCTTGGCCAGGGCCTCCTTGTACTTCTTGGCCTTGACCAGTTCCTGCGCCGCCTTCAGGGGGTTGCCGATCTCCGCCCGGACGGTGGGACCGGCCTCCTTCTTCGCGGACTCCTTGCCGGCCCGGTCGGCGGCATGGGCAGTGCCGGCACCGACGGTCAGGCCGCCCAGGGCGATGGCGCTGCCCAGGAAGGCGGCGGTGATGATCTGATGTCGCTTCATTGCAGTCTTCCGAAGGGCGATGGGTCCGGCGGGCAGGCCCGACCGGAGGGTCAGTCCAGGAACTGTTCGTTACCGACGATGCCGATCTTCGACACGCCCACGCGCTGCGCCGACGCCAGCACGGCGGCGACGTAGCGGTACTTCACCAGCTTGTTCGGGCGCAGATGCACCTCGGGCTGGGTCGGCATCGCCGCCACGGCCTGGAGCTTGGCCTCCAGCGTGGAACGGTCGGGCAGGACCTCCCCGGACCAGATCACGGTGCCGTCGAAATCCACTTCGATGGTGACGACCTGTGGCTGTTCCGTGACCGGCGGCGGATTGCCCGCCGGCATGTCCAGCTTCACGGCGTGGGTCTGGATCGGGATGGTGATGATCAGCATCACCAGCAGGACCAGCATCACGTCGATCAGCGGCGTGGTGTTCATCTCGGGGGCGACTTCGCCGTCTTCGGGCGCTCCGCCCCCCCCAACATTCATGCCCATGGGTTGGTCCTTTCCGACGGGTCAGCGGGCCATGATGGCGCCGGCCGGAGGCTCGGTGATGAAGCCGATCTTGAAGATGCCGGCGCGCTGGCAGGTGAGCACGACCTTGCCGACATACTCGTAGCGGGCCGACTGGTCGCCGCGGATGTGGATTTCGGGCTGCGGGTTCTTGACCGCGATCTCCTTCATCCGCTCGAACAGCTCGTTGTAGTCCGGGACGAGCTGGGCGTTCCAGTAGATGTTCCCATCCACATCGACGGCGATGGTGATGTTCTCCGGCTTCGTGGTGGTGGGCTGGTTCATCTCCTTCGGCAGCTCCACGGGGACCGTCTGAATGGCCACCGGGATCGTGATCAGGAAGATGATCAGCAGCACCAGCATCACGTCGACGAGGGGTGTCGTGTTGATCGCCGACACCACCTCATCATCGTCGCCGGACGGGGATCCGACGCTCATCCCCATGGTCAGGCGCTCCGGGCCATGTGCGAGCGGTGCGTCTGGGCGAGCAGGACAGCGTGCAGGTCGGCCGAGAAGGACCGCAGCGCATCGGTGCAGGCCTTGTTGCGGCGGACCAGCCAGTTGTAGCCGAGCACCGCCGGCACGGCGACGGCCAGACCGATGGCGGTCATGATCAGCGCTTCACCGACCGGACCGGCGACCTTGTCGATCGAGGCCTGACCGGAGAGGCCGATGGCGACCAGCGCGTGGTAGATGCCCCACACCGTACCGAACAGACCGACGAAGGGAGCCGTGGACCCCACGGTGGCGAGGAAGGCCAGGCCCTCCTGGAGGCGGCTCTGGGTGGTCTCGACCGTCCGCTGCAGCGACATGGTCACCCAGGTGTGCAGATCGATCTGATCGGTCAGCGCGCCGTCATGGTGCTCGGCGGAACGCACGCCGCTCTCGACGATGCTGCGGAAGACGCTCTTGTCGCCCAGACGCTTGGCGCCCTCGGTGATGCTGCCGGCGGTCCAGAACTCCTTGCGCGCGACCTTGGCCTGGCGCAGCAGGCGGGACTGCTCGAACAGCTTGGTCAGCATGATGTACCAGGTGCCCATGGACATGATGATCATGGCCACGAGCGTGCCCTTCGAGACGAAGTCGCCCTGGGCCCACAGGGCCGAGAGGCCGTAGGGGTTCTCGACCTCGGTGACCTGGCCCGGCAGGCCGACCGGCGGGGCAGCCTCGCCCGGGACGGCAGCGTCCGCACCGGCCTCAGGCGGCGTGGCGCCGTCAACGGGGGCGGCGGCATCGGCGGCCGGGGTCGCGGTGTCGACGGCAGGAGCCGCCGCCTCGACCGGAGCGGCCGGAGGAGCGGCTTCGGCCGGCGCCGGCGCCGGCGCGGCCGTCTCCGCCGGGGCGGCGGCCTTCTTCGCGGCGAAAGCGGGGACAGTGGTGCCGGCGAGGATTCCGGCGATCAGGGCGGTTGCCGCCACAGCGCGGCTGACTTTGCTCGACATGATAGATCCTGTGCTCATGGATGGGGGGTATCGGCGTCGGCGCGTCAGCGCGCGTCCTCAAGCCGCCAGGTGTATTTGAAGAGGAACCAGCTTCCTTCCGGCTTGCCGTCCGCGGTGCCGGGCTTGCACTTCCAGCGGCCGCGCTTGGCCTCCTTCAGCGTGGCGTCGTCCAGCCGCGGGTGGCCGCTGCTGGTCTGCACCTCGGCCTCGGTGATCCGGCCGTTCTCGGCACAGAACAGGCGCAGCACGGTGCTGCCCTCTTCCTCCAGCCGGACCGACATGGCCGGGTATTCGGGCCGGGTGAAGGAACGCGCATCCGGCTTCGCAGACTCCCGCTTGGGTTCGGTGAACCGGGTCGGGGGCGGCGGCATCTCCTTGGGCTTCTCGGTCGTGGTGGCGACGATGGCCTGGGTCTGCGGCGGCGGCTGAGCGACCTGGATCTCCGGCGGCGGGATGTAGGGCGGCGGCGGCGTATCGAAGGTCGGCGGCGGCGGGGGCGGCGGCGGCTCGTCCGGCAGCTCCGGCTTCAGCTCCTCGATGATCTCCGTCTTGATCGGCGCCGCCACGATCTCCACGGCCTTGCGGGCCAGGCCGGTGACCAGGGCGTAGACGAGCAGGATATGAAGGACGATCACGAAACCGATGCCGATCAGCCGGCCGCGCGGGTCCGCTTCGGGCGGCCTGTAGACGTCAAGGGACATGGGGTGACTCTGCTTGCCTTGAGTTGGGTCGGCGAGGCAGTCCAAGGCCGGCCGCGTCCCCCTGCCCCGAAACGGGCCGGATACGGACGGCAGTTGCGCACGGAATGCCGGTTCGAAAGGGGGCGACCAAGCGCATGCCCGTCCGGGAGCACCCTCTCAGGGTACCGGGTCCGAGGATGATGGTCGGGGATCAGGCCGGCGGAAGACGGTTCCCGCGCGGCGGTGGCCCTCAGGCCGGAAGGGCGGGCGGACCCGTCGGGCAGCGCCCGGCAGCCTGCGGCCGGTTGGCGGGCCTGAGCCAGACAACCGGAGACGGCCGTGACGCGCGGAAGGGGCCTGCGGAGAAGGCCGCGATGAAAAGGAAGAAGGCGACCAGCGCCACGCCGATGGGACCGTCACCCGGCCCCCCCTCGCGCCCGCGCTTCACCTCGGTCTCGACCCGCGGAGCCCGCGGATCGACGGAGCGGAACTTCTCGAACGCACTCGGCAGACCGTCTTCGAGCGAAATGACGACGGTATCGTGGGTTGCTGCCGCGGATGCCCAGCCGTCCGCACGGGCGGAGGAGGATCGCCCCTCAACCAGCGTCAGGCAGAAGATAAATGCGAGGAGCCCGTGGGCCCAGCGCCGCAGCATCGCGTAACAATCCTGCAAAAGACCGAAAAAGTCCGTCCCGCCCCATAGCTGCCATCTTTTTCGCCCCTGCGACAACTGTGCAATTCGAGGGCTAAGGGCCGGAGCAATGCGGGCTTTGCATACCATGAAATGAATGGGCTGCGGCCAAGGCATTGGTTCCTCGTCCGGCATGGCTCCTGTCCGGACAAGGGAGAATGATCCGTTCCGGATGTGACGAGGGTGCATCGCAGCGCCAGAGCATGCACCCCGCCCTGTCCGCAGGCACCATTGCGCCCGTGCCGGTTCTGCGCGATGGTCCGGGCACGGGCCGGTGCAACCGGCCCCCCGTGGGAGTCGACGAGAGTGCTGCCGAGCCCGCCGCCCCTGTTGCGGTTCTGTGCCCGGATTGTTTCCGGACTGCTGCTCTGTATCGCCATCGCGCTCGGCGGCGGGCTGTCCCGTCCCGGTGGCGCGCTGGAGTCGTTGCGGTATACGCTGTCGGCATCGCAGGCCGGCGGCGACGGTCTGCTCGCCACTCCCGTCGCGGTTCCGAAAGCGATCGACCCTGCCGGTCGCCCTGATCTGGCCACCAAGCGACTGCCGCGTCCCGACGGGGGACCCGGCCCGCTGCCGCTGCTTCTGCTGGCGGCCGTTCTCCTCATCCCGCCGCCGCGGCAGACGCGCCCGCCCCGGTTGTCGTTCCCACGCAGCGGGCCGCTCCCTCGCCCCCTTCCCTCCGGTCTCTGCCCGACCGGCCCGCCCTCCCGCGGCTGAACCCGGAAACGGCACCGCGCACCGCGCCGCCGTTTCCCTGGCCGTTCCGGTCCCCGCCCCGCGGGCCGGAGACGGCGGCCCGACACGCCTGTTCGCCGCGCCCCCACCCGGGTCGCGCGATACCCCGTGTCCGGCCGGTCCCTGCCATCTGAGGAAAAAGCATGAGTCTCGGCATCTGGGAGATGACCGTCATCCTTCTGGTCGTCCTGCTGATTTTCGGCACCGGCAAGCTGCCGGCGGCGATGGGCGACCTCGCCAAGGGCCTGAAGGCCTTCAAACGCGAACTCGGCCGGCCGGCCGACTCCGCTCCCCCTCCGGCCCGGCGGGAGGTGGAATGATGCTCCAGCTCCAGGTCTATCTCGCCGCGCACCTGCTGTTCGTCGTCGCGCTGCTGGTCGCGGCCGTGGTGCGCCTGCGCCAGCCGCAGGCCGGTCTTGTCGAATGGGGTAACGACGCGCTGCTGATCGGGGGCCTCTTCACCCTGGCGATCATCGTCGTTCCCTTCCTGGGCTGAGGCCCTAAGACCTGTTCGCAGTCGCGCAAGTAAAGTGCCACGCCTTGACCGGGGGAAGGACGCCGTGACTGGGGTCGCGGCGTCCTTCCCCCGTAATGGTCGCCCCGCAGAAAGACCTCGCTCACCGGAGCGGTACACTGCAGTAACAAAACTCCCCTTCCGGGCATCCCGGGCCCGGCGTAGATTCCGGGCCAGAACTCCGGATCGGTGTCGGTTGCGTCCGGCGGGTTGCCCCGCCGGCCCCCGAGACGTCCTTATCCTGTCATCCCCATCGCGGTCCGGACCTGTCTGTCCCGGCCGCCCCGAGGTCCGCGCCCATGAGCGTCCAGCCGATCGCCCCTCCCATGCCCCGCCCGCTGCCCGGAGGGAGCGCCCCTCCCGCACCGCGGCGGCCACGGCACTGGCTGCGCTGGGGCGTCACCGCGCTGGTGCTGGCCGGTGCGGCGGGAACCGCCATCCTGGTCCTGCCCGGCGACGGCGCCAAGGCGCCGCCCGCGCCGCCGGCCCCGACCGGCAACAGCTCCGGCCTGACCGTGACGACCGCGCCGGTGCAGCCGATGGTGATGACCCGTCGCCTGATGCTCACCGGATCGCTGGCCGCCTGGGACGAGCTGCCGATCGGCACCTCGACCAGCGGCCTCGCCATCATCCAGGTGCTGGTGGACGAGGGCGACAAGGTGAAGGCCGGACAGGTCCTTGCCCGCTTCGACGACAGCGTGCTGCGCGCCGACCTGATGCAGAAGGATGCGGCGTTGAAGGAGGCGGAAGCCCTGTCAGCCGAAGCGAAGGCCAACGTCCGCCGCGCCGAGGAACTGTCCAAGAGCAACGCCGTCAGCGCCCGTGAACTGGACAGCCGCCGCGCCACCGCCGCCACCGCCGCGGCACGGGTCGGCGTCGCGCAGGCGAACCGGGAACAGGCGCTGGCCCGACTCCAGCAGACGGAGATCAAGGCTCCGGCGGACGGCACCATCTCGCTGCGCAACGCGCGCCTGGGCGCGGTCATGTCGGCCGGCGGCACGGAGCTGTTCCGCCTGATCCGCGACGACCGGATCGAGCTGGCGGCCGACGTGCCGGAGCTGGATCTGACGGGCCTCGCCCCCGGACAGAAGGTGCTGCTCTCCGTCAACGGCGCCGCCGGACGGATGCACGAGGGTACGGTGCGGCTGGTGGCCCCGACGGTCGATCCCAAGACCCGCATGGGCACCGTCAAGATCGACGTCGCCGCCTCGCCCGACCTGCGGCCGGGCATGTTCGTCACCGGGATGGTGCAGCTCGGCAGCATGACCGCGCCGACCGTTCCGGAAAACGCCCTGGTCTACAAGGACGCACGGCCGCTGGTGTTCGTGCTGGGCGGCGGCAACACGGTCGAGATGCGTCCCGTGGAGACCGGCGCCCGCGAGAACGGCCAGGTCGCCCTGCTCAAAGGCGTCACCCCCGGCGAGACGGTGGTGGTGGCCGGCGCCGGCTATCTCAAGGACGGCGACACCGTCACCGTGGCGGACAGGATGCCCGACGTGCCGGTGGCGCCGCTGCCGGCGCAGAACTGAGCCAGGTCCGGAACCCGAGAGCGCAAGGCGACCCCCATGAGCCGCGGCAACATTTCGGCGGTGGCGATCCGCCACCCGGTCCCGCCCATCGTCCTGTTCATGATCCTGATCTTCGCCGGCATCGTCAGTTTCCTGACGATGGACGTGGCGCAGGACCCGGACATCGACTTCCCTGTCGTCAACGTCTCCGTCTCGCGCCCCGGCGCGGCCCCGTCGGAGCTGGAGACCCAGGTCACCAAGAAGGTCGAGGACGCCGTCGCCAGCATCACCGGGATCGACAAGATCTCCTCCACGGTGACGGACGGCAGCACCAACACGACGATCGAGTTCAAGATCGGCTACGACACCGACCGCGCCGTCAACGACGTGCGCGATGCCGTCAGCCGTATCCGGTCCGACCTGCCGCAGGACATCTATGAACCGCAGGTCCGCCGTCTGGATGTGACCGGCGACGCCATCCTCTACTACTCCGTCGCCTCGCAGGTGCGGTCGGTGGAGGAGCTGTCCTGGCTGGTGGACAACGAGATCACCCGCGCCATCCAGCGGGTACGCGGCGTCGGCGAGATCGAACGGCGCGGCGGTCTGGAACGCGAGATCAAGGTCAAGCTGGACCCGGTCCGGCTGATGGCGCTGGGCGTCACGGCGGACGAGGTGAACGCCCAGCTCCGGTCCCTGAACGTGGACCTGCCCGGCGGCCGCGGCAATGTCGGTGCCAGCGAGCAGGCCATCCGCACCCTGGGCGCGGCGCACACGGTCGAGGATCTGGGCAACACCGAGATCGCCATCTCCGGCGGTCGCAAGGTCCGGCTGAGCGAGCTGGGCGAGGTGGTGGACGGCACCACCGAGATGCGCTCCATCGCGCGGCTGAACGGGGAACCGGCCGTCACCTTCGCCATCAAGCGGGCTCCCGGCTCCAGCGAGGTGACGGTGGCGGACGGCATCGCCGAGGTGATCGAGCAGCTCAAGAAGGAGCACCCCGACGTCCGCTTCGAGCTGATCATCGACCTCGTGAAGTTCACCCGCGCCTCCTTCCTGGCGTCCATCGAGGCGCTGGTGATCGGCGCGGCGCTGGCCGTCCTGGTGGTGTGGTGGTTCCTGCGCGATGCGCGGGCCACGATGATCTCGGCGCTGGCGATGCCGCTCTCCACCATCCCCACCTTTCTGGCGATGCAGTGGCTGGGCTTCTCGCTGAACGGGATCACGCTGCTGGCGCTGGCGCTGGTCGTCGGCATCCTGGTGGACGACGCCATCGTCGAGATCGAGAACATCGTCCGTCACATCCGCATGGGCAAACGCCCCTATGCCGCCGCCATGGAGGCGGCGGACGAGATCGGGCTGGCGGTCGTCGCCACGACCATGACCATCGTCGTGGTGTTCCTGCCGGTCAGCTTCATGCCCGGCATCCCGGGGCAGTTCTTCAAGAGCTTCGGCATCACGGTCGCCGTATCGGTGCTGTTCAGCCTCGCGGTCGCGCGCCTGATCACCCCGATGATGGCCGCCTACCTGCTGAAGCCCCACCAGGGGGCGGAGCACGGCCCCGGCCCCTGGTCGGACCGTTACCTGGGGCTGCTGGACTGGTGCCTGCGCAACCGCTGGAAGACGGCAGGCCTGACGGGGCTGGTCTTCGTCGGTTCGGTGCTGCCGATCCTGATGATCCCCAGCACCTTCGTGCCGAACCAGGACATCGGTTTCTCCATCCTGTCGGTGGAACTGCCGCCCGGTGCCACGCTGGCGGAGACGGACGCGGCCGTCCAGCGCGCCGGTGGCCTGCTGAAGGACCGGCCCGAGGTGGCCGGGGTCTGGACCAGCGCCGGCCGGGGCGGCCAGGTGCGCCAGGGCCAGATCATCGTCATGCTGAAGGACGCTTCCGAGCGCGAGCTGACCCAGAAGGAGTTCGAGACGGAGGTGCAGCCGCTGTTCGCCCAGGTGCCGGGGGCCCGCGTCTACTTCCAGGCGCAGGGTCCGGGCGGCGGCGGGCGAGACATCTCCATCGCGCTGACCGGCAACGACGGCGAGCAGCTCGACCGCCATGCCGAGACGGTCGCGGCGGAGCTGCGGACCCTGCCCTTCGTCTCCAACGTGACGACGACGGCGGCGCTGCAACGGCCGGAAATCCTCATCAGGCCGCTGTTCGACCGGGCCGCCGAACAGGGTGTCTCCGTCGCCGCCATCGGACAGGTAGCCCGCATCGCCACGCTGGGCGACATCGACAGCAACACCGCCAAGTTCAACCTGGGCGACCGCCAGATCCCGATCCGGGTGCAGCTCGCCCCGGAATACCGCGCGGACCTGGAGATGATCGAGAATCTGCGGGTCCGCACTTCCAGCGGGACGACGGTGCCGCTGAAGTCGGTCGCCGAGATCGGCCTGGGCTCCGGCCCGGTGCAGATCCAGCGCTATGACCGGGCGCGGCGCGTCTCGGTGCAGGCCGATCTGCGCGGCATGGAGTTCGGCGATGCGATGCGGATCATCAACGCCCTGCCCTCGCTGGCACATCTCCCGCCCGGCATCTCCAAGCCGCCGGTCGGCGGGGCGGAGCAGATGGCGATCCTGTTCCAGGGCTTCGCCGTGGCGCTGGGCACCGCCCTGGCCCTGATCGTCGCCGTGCTGCTGCTGCTGTTCCGCAACTTCTTCCAGCCGCCGACGATCCTGATGGCGCTGCCGCTCTCGCTGGGCGGGGCGCTGGGGGCGCTGCTGCTCTGCGGCATGAGCATCAGCCTGTCCTCGCTGATCGGCATCCTGATGCTGATGGGGATCGTGACGAAGAACTCGATCCTGCTGGTCGAGTACGCCATCGTCTCGATCCGCGATCACGGCCTGGACCGGCACGCCGCCCTGCTGGACGCCGGCGCCAAGCGCGCCCGGCCGATCATCATGACGTCGATCGCCATGATCGCCGGCATGGCCCCCATCGCCATCGGCTGGGGCGCCGATACGGAGTTCCGCCAGCCCATGGCGGTGGCCGTGATCGGCGGCCTGATCACCTCCACCCTGCTGTCGCTGATCGTCGTTCCCGTCGCCTTTACCTTCATGGACGACCTGCAACACCGGGTCGGCCCCCTGTTCAGCCGTTTCCTCACGCCGAAGGAGGAACCAGAGCTGCCGCGCCTGCGGCCGGTCGGCGGCGACGACTGAGCAGCGGTCGCCGTCACGGCTGAACCGATCCCGATGCCCCGCCGCGCCCGAGCGCCCGGCGGGGCATCGCTTTTCCGCACTGTCCCGATCCTGTCCTGATCCTGCCCCGCCCCTTCCGGTGCGGTGCGGGCTGCCCGACCGGAGGGCTGCCGAAGACGGGCGGAACTGCCACCTGGGCAGACATTAATCCGCCCGACCGGCAGGACCGCCACCCCCGGCACGTCTTCCGGCGACGGCCATGGCTCGAATCGGCAGGGCCCCGGGCCGTTGCCATCCGCCGGTCCGTTCACCGCGGTCCGAAGCGTCCCGGGGCGGGGTCAGGCCGTTGCCCTTACCGCTTCGACCGATGCGGTGTGGCACCGGGCACAGCCCCGTCCCCCATCGCCGCAGCAAGGAGGTGTGGATGAGCCGGCATTCCAGCGACTACGTCACCGCGACGGACGTGGCGGCGGCCGTGTACCGGCGCCATTGCAGCCTGGGCGTGGACACGGCCAGCGCCTTCGCCGCGGCCGTGGAGACCTACCGCCGCTTCGCCCCCCGCCTCTCGCGGCGGGAGGCGGCCCGCGCCATCGCCGCGGGTCTGTGGGCGGAGCGTGCCGCCCCCGGCGGCTCCGACGTCTGCCACACCGGATCGCCGACGCTGCCCTGTTGAGGCAGGGCCCGCCCCGGGGCGCGGACTCGCTCTCTTCCCTTCGCACGGGCCTTGTGCGATTCTGAAAGGAATATCCCCTATCTCTTGGGGAGACGGCGCGGTCGGCCCCGTTCCCGGGAGGGGAGTTCCCGGCGGGACGGCGACGGCCGCGGCGGAAGAGACGGGACTGGGGGCGGACATGGCCATCCGAGTGCGCGAGGACTATCGCGGCCTGACCGGGCCGGAGAAGGCGGCCATCCTGATGCTGGCGTTGGGCGAGGAGCACGCCAGCAAGCTGTTCTCGCTGATGGGCGACGACGAGATCAAGGAGCTGTCGCAGACGATGGCCAACCTGGGCACCGTCAGCGCCAACCTGGTCGAGCGCCTGTTCGTCGAGTTCGCGGAGCAGATCTCCTCCACCGGCTCGCTGGTCGGCACCTTCGACAGCACCGAGCGCCTGCTGCTGAAGGTGATGTCGAAGGACAAGGTCGACTCCATCATGGAGGAGATCCGCGGTCCCGCCGGCCGCACCATGTGGGACAAGCTCGCCAACGTGAACGAGCAGGTGCTGGCGAACTACCTGAAGAACGAATATCCGCAGACCGTCGCGGTCGTGCTCTCCAAGATCAAGCCCGACCATTCCTCGCGCGTCCTGGCGCTGCTGCCGGAGAGCTTCGCCATGGAGGTCATCATGCGCATGCTGCGCATGGAGGCGGTGCAGAAGGAGGTCATCGACGACATCGAGCGCACCCTGCGCACGGAGTTCATGTCGAACCTCGCCCGCACCAACCGCCGCGACGCGCACGAGATGATGGCGGAGATCTTCAACAGCCTGGACCGCAACACGGAGAGCCGGTTCCTCGCCGCGCTGGAGGAGCGCAACCGCGACAGCGCGGAGCGCATCCGGGCGCTGATGTTCACCTTCGAGGATTTGAGCAAGCTGGACCCCAGCGGCATCCAGACCCTGCTGCGCAGCGTGGACAAGCAGAAGCTGGCGACGGCGCTGAAGGGCGCGTCGGAGACGCTGAAGGACATGTTCTTCACCAACATGTCCGAACGCGCCGCCAAGATCATGCGCGAGGACATGGCCGCCATGGGGCCGGTGCGCCTGCGCGACGTGGACGAGGCGCAGATGTACATGGTGCAGATCGCCAAGGACATGGCAGCGCGCGGGGAGATCGTCATCGCGTCGGGCAAGGGCGAGGACGAACTGGTCTACTGAGGTCCGGCCCCGTGGCCGTCAGCGGTTCCGCCGCGAGCCGCCCCGCTGGATCACGTAGGGCTCGCCGCCCAGGTCGTAGCCGATGGCGCTGGCCGGCACCTCGTTGAAGGATCGGGCCATGGTCCAGTCGCCGTCGGGCCGGTAGTGCCAGAGGTTGCGGCTCTCCACGTAGTAGACGGCGCTGGTGCGGAAGGTGAAGAAGCCGTCCTGCTCCAGCGAGACGGTCAGCACCATCTCGGTGTCCGCCGCGTCGGGCAGCGCCCGCACGGCGTCCAGCCCCAGCCCGGCCAGCACCGCGGAGATGCCCCAGGGAAACTTGTCCGCGACCCAGGTTCCCACCGCCGCCCCCGATGCCAGCACCGTCAGCGGCCCCGGCACCGTATGCACCGGATCGGAGCCGGGGGAGCGCGGCACGATCAGCACATCCACCCCGACCGAGGTCACGTCGGGCCGCGGATCGAGCGCCACCGGATGGCCCCGGTCCACGAACTCCGTCTGCATGGCGCCCAGGAAGGCATCGGCGAACAGGCTGCCGTCGTTGCGCATCATGTAGACGGCGACCGGACCCTTCTTGCCCGTCTTCTCCTCCAGATAGGCAGAAACTGCCCAGGCGGCGTCGCGGGCCACGATCTGCCAGTGCGCCGCCGAGTTCAGCAGGGGTTGCGGCTCGGCCAGCATGCCCACCGCCACCGGGCGGGTGCCGCAGCCGGCCAGGCCGAGCAGGGCCGCAAGCAGCAGGGAGGGGGCAAGGGCCGTGCGGACGGCGGGGGAGAAGCGGCAGAGGATCGGCATGGCGGGTCCCGGTCGGTGCGTCTGGAACGCTGACAGGACCCAAGCAAGGCGCGTGCCGCAGCGGCGGTACAAGGGCGGGACGGACAGGAAGTCAGCCGGCGACGGCGCCGGGGCCGCGCAGTTGCCCGGCCAGGGCCGACGCCTCGGCGATCCGGGCTGCGGGTAGCGCCAGCAGGCGGGGCGTGATCTCCGCCGATTCCAGCAGACACTGGCGGTCGAAGAGGTCCCGGAGGCGGACATGATCCGTGCGCCAGCCCGGCGCGTCCGCCGCCTGGGCGGTAAGCAGCGCCCCGCAGAGCGCCTCCACCTGCCCTTGCAGAGCCCCGATCTCCGCCGTCGGCGCGTCCGGCAGCAGCGGCGATACCGCGTCGCGCATCATGGCCCCGTGCGCCCGCCAGAGGTCGAGCAGGCGCTCCAACGGGATGCCCCGTTCCTCGGGGCCGTACTGGACGCTGTTGCCGACGAGGGCCAGCAGCTCGCGCCCGGCCCCGTGGTCCGCCTGGATCTGTTCCGCGATCATGCCGGCCCGCTCTCCCGCTTCCTGGTTCCCGGGGGCTGCCATGTGCAGGCAGAGCCCCCGCTGGAACCAACCGTCCCCGTCAGGCGGGGTTCCGGTCCCGCCGGACAGGAACGGGGCGGAGTGGCGGCTCAGCGCGTGGGGCCGTCGCCGAGAATGCCGGGGGAAACGACGGCGAAACTGGTCTCGTCGCCCTTCTGACGCTCCTCCTCCGGCAGGCTGCCGCGGATGCGGAAGCAGACCGCCTCGGCGATGTTGGTCGCGTGGTCGCCGATCCGTTCCAGGTTCTTCGCCGCGAACAGCAGGTGCGTGCAGGCGGTGATCCGCTGCGGCGTCTCCATCATGTAGGTCAGCAGCTCGCGGAACAGGGCCGTGTAGGCCCGGTCCAGATCCTCGTCGCGGTCGCGCACCCGCAGGGCCCCGTCGACGTCGTCGTCCAGATAGGCCTGCACCACGGCGTTCAGCATCTCCCCCGCCGTCTGGCCCAGCGGGCCGAGGGAGCGGGTGAGGCCGATCTCCGGCATCTGCTGCAACGCCAGCGACCGCTTGGCGACATTGGCGGCGAAGTCGCCGATGCGCTCCAGGTTCGATGCCGCCTTGAGCGCCGTGATCACCTCGCGCAGGTCGCAGGCGACCGGCTGGCGGAGTGCCAGCAGGCGGATGGTCTGGGCCTCGACCTTGCGCTCCAGCTCGTCCAGCAGACCGTCCTCGCGCACGACCTTGCCGGCGAGATCGGAATCGCGGGTGACGATGGCCTGCATCGCCTCCCGGAGTTGCTGCTCCGCCTGCCCCCCCATTTCAGCGATATAGCTGTGGAGCTTGCGAAGCTCCTGGTCATAGGCATTGACGATGTGCTGCGACTGCATCCTGGACCTCCCCTCGGGAACCCTGGCCGCGGACATGCCGGCACGGTTCCACATGAGCCAATAATCCGCTAAGAAAACGAATGTCCACCTCTGACTAGCGGCTGCGCCGCGATCAGGCCATGACGCCCCACGAGTTGATCGCCACGCTGGAGAAGCACGAACGCTGGCTGAAGCGGGTGACGGGCGGCGCGCGGGCGATGATGCCGCTGGTGGACCTCCAGGGGCATAACTTCAATGCCGCCAACCTGCAATCGGCCAAGCTGTCGGGGGCCAACCTTTCGGACTGCGACTTCACGCGGGCGAACCTCAGCCAGGCAGACCTTTTCGCGGCGCGGATGACCCGGGCGCTGCTGACCGGCTGCAATCTGACCAAGGCCGATCTGCGCGGGGCACACCTGCGCGGTGCCAAGCTGAAGGGCGCCATCCTGCGCGAGGCGGATTTGCGCGGCGGCGCCCTGCTGGACCGGCGCAGCCCCAGCCAGATGAGCGTGCAGCGGTCCGACCTGTCCGGTGCGGACCTGGACGATGCGCTGCTGTCGAACGCCAATCTGGCCGGCGCCGATCTGGGCGAGTGCAGCATGGTCGGCGCCGACTGCCAGGGCGCGCAGATGTCCGGCTGCAACCTCTCCAACGCCGTGCTGAAATCGACCAACTTTTCCAACAGCGACCTGCGCGGCGCCAACCTCGCCGGGGCGAACCTCGCCGGCGCCTCGCTCCGCGGCGCCAACCTGATGGGCGCGAACCTGACCGGCGCCAGCCTGCGCAACGCCGACCTGCACGGCGCCAACCTGGACGGGGTGAGCCTCGCCAGCGTGGACATGACCGGCGCCAACATCACCCGCTCGCAGGACAACTTCTCGCAGAAGGTCCAGGCCACGCTGTCCGCACATTTCGCCTGGATCAACTCCAACGGGGCGAAGGGCACGCGCGCCACCCTGGACGGGGAGGATCTGTCCCATATCGGGCTGGAGAAGGTGAATCTCAGCGGCGCCAGCCTGAAGCACTGCACCATGGTCGGCGCCAAGCTGCGTGAATCGCTGCTGATCATGACCGATCTGGTCTCGGCCAACCTCCAGAACGCCGATCTCTGCGGCGCCACCCTGGACGGGTCGAACCTCCGCGCCGTCGATCTGACGGGCGCCCGGCTGGACGGGGCGGAGATCGGGTCCGTGGACATAAAGGGACCGGACGGCCGTCCCACCGGCCGGCTGTGGCCGGCGAACCTGTCCGGCGCGAAGCTCGTGAAGGCCAGCCTCGTGCGGGCGAACCTGCGCAACGCGAACCTCTCCGGGGCCGACCTGCGGGGGGCCGACCTCACCGGCGCCAACCTGATCGATGCCAATCTACGCGGCGCCCTGCTGGACGAGGCCGTGCTGACCGGGGCCGCCCTGCCCCTGCCGGACGAGGATGAGGACGACTGACGGGTCGCCTCCGTGACCGGCCCGCCCCTCCCGTATCAGCCGGGGCCGAGTCGTCGCAGCACCCAGTCCAGCCGCGCTTCCGGCGCCATCGCCCGGTCGGGCACGATGACCAGCCGGGCGGGATCGACCCAGCGCCGGCACAGCCCCGCCACCAGTTCCTGGAAATGGAGCTGCATCCAGGGATTGGGAAAGCGCACGCCGTCATCCTCCAGCGGAATGCAGCCCCAGGGCAGCAGCAGCACGGCGCTGTAGTCCGCCATCGCCGCCACCGCACGGGCGAGCAGCGCCTCGGTCGCGGCGGGATCGTCCACCCCGAACCCGTTGGACAGCCAATGGGCGGCGAAATCCAGCGGCGTGCGGTCGGTGACGAAGCCGCCGTCTGCCTGCGCCATCGCCCGCACCAGCGCATCCGCCTGGGCGCGGATCAGGGCGCGGTGCCCCTCGCGCGTCAGGGTGTGGAGATCGAATCCGGCCTCCAGCAGCGGCCGCATCGCCTCCGCCATCACCGGAAGGTCCAGCCGGCCGCCCAACGCCTCCGCCAGTGTCGTCTTGCCGACGCCGGCGCTGCCGGTGATGCCGATGCGGTGGGGGTGGTGGTGCGGGGCGGTATCCATCCGGCGATGCTAGAGCCTTGCGGCCGGGTCGGGAACGGGGCGCTCGCCGTCCCAGGGTTGCCCCCTGCGGCGATGGAGCCGCCTTGTCGGGTCCGGACGTTTTCCCTACAGTGCCGCACATGTGTCGGTCCCCCCGAAGGGGTGAAAAGGGAACGACGGTGCGGCCTGCGCCTGGGTGACCGGGTGGGGCCAACGCCGTGGCTGCCCCCGCAACTGTGATCGGCGAGTTCGCCGCCCCCCGTCCGCACGGACGGGAACAGGCCACTGGGAAACTGGGAAGGCCGGGCGTCGGATGCGGACCCGAGAGCCAGGAGACCTGCCGGCATGAAGCGTCACGCAACCATCGGGCGGGGTGCATCGATGGGACGGTCCTCCGTTTTGCGGTGACGTGCCCGATGGGTTGCCGTGGACGGGGGTGCGCGCATGCGTCCTCTGACGAGTCGTGTCTGCCGCCAGTACCGCGCCGGTCGTTTCCCGGCGGAGGCGGAGCCGTGCCGTGTCCACGGGGACCCAGAGTCCCCAACCGCCCGACCCGCGCCCTGCGCGGTCGCGGCGCCAGCCGGCACGCAAGCGATGCACAAGCGACCCACCGTCTTCCCGCAACCCCGGTTTCCGCTGCCTTTCCTGGCAGCGGCCTTCCTCCTGCCGGCACTCCCCGCGACGGCCGCGGCCGATGACGCTTCCCCGGTGGAGGAGATCGTCGTCACCGCCACCCGGACGCCGACGCCGATCGACCGCATTCCCGCCTCCGTCAGCGTCATCGACCGCGAGGAAATCCGGCGCAACGCCTGGCAGACCCTGCCGGATGCCCTGCGCACCCTGCCCGGTGCCGCCCTGACCCGCAGCGGCGGCCCCGGCGGCAACAGCTCTCTGTTCCTGCGCGGTACGAACAGCGACCATGTCCTGGTGCTGCTGGACGGCCTGCCGGTGAACGATCCGGCCATGACCGCCGGCGCCTTCAACTTCGGCGACGACCTGCTTGAGGGTGTCAGCCGGATCGAGGTGGTGCGCGGCCCCGCCTCCACCCTCTACGGCTCGAACGCCATCGGCGGCGTGATCAACATGATCACCCGTGCCGGCGGCCCCACCGCCGCCACCGCCGAGGTCGATGCCGCTGCCGGCACGGACAAGACCTGGCGCGGCAGCGCCGGCCTCTACGGCACGCTCGACAATCTGGACTACGGCGTCAGCGTCCAGGGCTTCACCACCGACGGCGACAATGCCACGCCCTCGCGGATGGCCGGCAATCTGGGCGAGGATGACGGCTTCGACGCCCTGACCGCCACCGGCAAGGCCGTGGTCCGGCTGGAGAACGGCCGGCTGGAGGCGCTGCTGCGCTGGCGCAGGGCGGAGAGCGACCTCGACAATGTCCCGCAGGACGAGCCGAACTCCACCGGCGAAAGCGACCATCTGGCCTGGCAGCTTGCCGGCGAGCGGCTGTTCTTCGGCGGGGCGCTGAACTCCCGGCTGAGCGTGGGGCAGAGCCGCTACGACCGCACCTACCGCAACGATCCGGACAGCGTCTCCGCCGATTACAGCCGCGACACCTACGACAGTGTGCGGACCCAGGCCGACTGGCAGAACAACCTGACCCTGCCGGCGACGGCGGCGGTGAAGGACGGGGTGCTTGGCTTCGGCGCATCGTTCGTGCGGGACGAGGTGGATTTCGACACCCGCTCCGTCTCCGCCTACGGTCCCTACACCAGCGCCGTGGACGCGGATGCCGACAGCCTTGCCCTCTATGTCCACGCCCAGGCCCGCCTGTTCGACGCGGTGGACGTGACGGCCGGCCTGCGCAACGAGCATCCGGACGATTTCGGCACCACGACGACCTGGCGCCTGGGGGCGGTCGTGCCGCTGCCCTCCCTCGCCACCCGCCTGAAGGCGGCGGCCGGCAGCGCCTTCAAGGCGCCCACCCTGTATGACCGCTTCGGCACGAACAATTACGGCTACCGCGGCAATCCCGACCTGGACCCGGAGAAGAGCGTCGGCTGGGAGGCCGGGTTCGAGACCGACCTGCCGGGGGCGGGGCGCAGCAACCTCGCCACCCTGTCGGTGACCTGGTTCCAGAGCGACATCGACGACCTGATCACCTACCGCTACAACCCGGACTTCACGAGCACGGTCGTCAACGTCAACGAGGCGCACACCAAGGGGGTGGAGACGATCCTCACCCTGCGCCCCGCGGACTGGGCCGAGCTGACGGCGAGCTGGACCTGGACGGATGCCCGCAACGAGCAGACCGACGCGCGCCTGCTGCGCCGGCCGGAGCATGCCCTGGCCTTCACGGCGGCGCTGGAGCCCGTCGCGGGCCTGACCGTGGCCCCGGAAGTCTCCTTCATCGGGCGGCGGCGTGACTACATCTATCCCGACGGGAGCGGCTACGGTGCAGAGGGTACGGCCGGCGGCTACTGGCTGGCGAACCTGTCGCTGACCTGGCAGGCGCGCGAAGACCTCCAGCTCTACGCCCGCGGCAGCAACCTGTTCGACCGGACGATCGAGGACCCCAACGGCTTCGCACAGCCGGACCGGGGCATCCTCGTCGGCCTCCGGGCGACATACTGATGCGGCGGGCCCTGGCAGCCCTCGTGACCCTGCTGGCGGCGTGGCAAGCCCACGCCGCCGACGGTCCGCAGCGGGTGGTGTCGCTCAACCTCTGCACCGACCAGCTTGCGGTCCTGCTGCTGCCGCCGGAGCGGATCGCGGCCCTGTCGCATCTGGCCCGCGATCCCGGCCTGTCCCATGTCGCAGCCGAGGCCAGGGCGCTGCCCGTCGTACAGGGCGTGGCAGAGGAGATCCTGCCGCTGCGGCCGGACATCGTGCTGGCCGGAACCTACACGACCCGCGCCACCGTGGCGCTGCTGCGGGCCCGCGGCATCCCCGTGGTGGAACTGGGGCTGGCCTCCGGCTTCGACGACATCCGGACCCAGACGCGGGAGGTCGCCCGGGCGCTGGGCGTGCCTGAGCGCGGCGAGGCCCTGCTGGCGGAGATGGATGCGAAGCTGGCCGCCGCCGCCCCCCGCGACAGCGCCCGTCCCACCGCCCTGACGCTGGAGCCGGGCGGCTTCACCGCGGGCGGCGGCACCCTCTCGGACGCGGTGCTGACGGCGGCGGGCTTCGCCAATTATGCCGCCGGCCACGGCATGCGCGGATACGGCTATCTGCCGGTGGAGAGCGTGGCCGCCGACCCGCCGGACCTGCTGGTCGCCGACCGGGGGCCGGAGGCGCACCCGTCGCTGGCCGACCAGTTGCTGCGCCACCCCGCCCTGGCCCGCAGCGTCCCGCCGCGGGCACGGCCCGACATCCCCGGCCCGCTGATGAGCTGCGGCGCTCCCTTCATCGCCGACGCGGTGGTCCGGCTGGCCGAAGCGCGGCGGGCACTCCTGGGCGCCGGCACGCAGGTGGCGCAGACCCCCGCCGCGGCGGACGGGCCATGACGCGGGAGCTTTCCGCGGGACTGCTGGTCCCGGCCCTGACCCTGCTGGTCGCGCTGCTGTTCGTGGCCTCCCTCGCCGTGGGACCCAGCGCCGTGTCGCTTTCCACGGCGGTCAGCGACTGGTGGGCCGGCGGCGACAGCACCGCCGCCGTGATCTTCGCGGAGATCCGGCTGCCGCGGGCCATTCTGGGCCTGCTGATCGGCGCGGTCCTGGGACTGTCGGGCGCCGCTCTCCAGGGCCTGCTGCGCAACCCGCTGGCCGAACCAGGACTGCTGGGCGTGTCGGCCAGCGCCGCACTGGGGGCCGTCGTCACCTTCTACAGCGGCCTGTCGCTGGCCTTTCCCCTGGCGCTGCCGGTCGGCGGCATGGCCGGCGCCCTGCTGGCGGTGGCCCTGCTCTATACCCTTTCCGGGCGCGATGCCGGCGTGCTGACCCTGATCCTGGCCGGCGTCGCCATCAGCAGCCTCGCGGGCGCCTTGACCTCGCTCGCGCTGTCGCTCTCGCCCAACCCCTTCGCCCTGGCGGAGATCGTCTTCTGGATGCTGGGCTCGCTCTCCGACCGCAGCCTGGACCATGTCTATCTGGCGGCGCCCTTCATGCTGACCGGTGCGCTGCTGCTGCTGGGCACCGGCCGCGGCCTGGACGCCCTGACCCTGGGGGAAGAGACGGCACGCTCCCTGGGCTTCGCCATCGGCCGGCTGGGGGCGCTGGTGATCGTCGGCACGGCGCTGGCGGTCGGTGCCGCCGTGTCGGTGGCGGGGACCATCGGCTTCGTCGGCCTGATCGTGCCGCACCTGCTGCGCCCGCTGGTGGGACACCGGCCGAGCCGGCTGCTGCCCTTGTCCGCCCTGGGCGGGGCGGCGCTGACGCTGGCGGCCGACGTCGCCGTCCGCCTGGGCGGGGCCGGACCGTCCGAACTGAAGCTGGGGGTCGTCACCGCCCTGCTGGGCGCACCGTTCTTCCTGGCCCTGGTGCTGCGGACACGGCGGAGGGTGGCATGAGCGCTCCCTTGCTCGAAGGGCGCGGCCTGCGCCTGTCCTATTCCGGACGGACGGTCCTGGCCGAAGCCGGCGTCACCCTGGGACACGGTGAGCTGGTCGGGCTGATCGGCCCCAACGGTGCCGGCAAGACCACCCTGCTGAAGTGTCTGGCCGGGCTGTTGCGGGCCGATGCCGGGACGGTGACCCTGGACGGCGCCGCCCTGGACCGGGTACCACCCCGGCTGCTGGCCCGCCGTCTGGCCTATCTGGCGCAGTCCACCGCCGTCCACTGGCCGCTGACGGTGGAGCGGGTGGTGGCGCTGGGCCGGCTGCCGCACCTGGACCCCTGGCGCGCCCCCGGCGCGGCCGACGCGACCGCCATCGAGCGGGCGCTCGCACAGTGCGGCGTCGCCCATCTGCGCGAGCGCGTCGTGACGACGCTGTCCGGCGGCGAACGCGCCCGGGTGCTGCTGGCCCGTGCCCTGGCGGTGGAGCCGGACCTGCTGCTGGCGGATGAGCCGGTGGCGGGGCTCGACCCCTACCACCAGCTCCAGGTGATGGAGGTGCTGCGCCAGGGCAGCACGCAGGGCATGGGGACGCTGGTCGTGCTGCACGACCTGACGCTGGCCGCCCGGTACTGCGACCGGGTGGTGCTGCTGTCGCGCGGCGGCGTCGCCGCGGACGGCCCGCCGGCGGAGGTGCTGCGCCCGGCGCTGCTGGAGGCGGTGTACGGTGTGCGGATGCTGACGCTGGAAGCGGGCGGCGCGGTCGCCTACGTTCCGTGGGAACGGCTGGGGCGGGACCCGGAATCCTGATCCCCGGCCGGGTGCCTGCCCCCCGAGAAGGACCGCCGTTGCCCCTCCTGGCCGCTGCCACGCCCGCGCCCCTGAGCCCCGATCCCGCCGCCCGCAGGGCGCGGATCACCCGCCGCGCGCTGACCCTGTCCGCCGCGGCGCACCTGCTGGGGCTGGGCCTGCTGGCGGGACTGGCCGCCGACCCGCAGCGCCGCGCGCCCCTGGAGGAGACCGCCGTGGAGGTGCTGGTCCGCCCCGCGGGCGGGGAGCCGTCGCGGGCCGCCCTGCGCCGGGCCGCCGCCGCGGCCCTGGCGACGGTGACGGGGATGCCACCCGCCACCGCGCTGGACGGAACGGAGACAGCCGCCGGGCCGGAGACACCCCAGGGGCTGCCGCATCTGGCCTGGCCGGAACTGCCGGTGCGCATCGCCCCGCCCCGTCTGACGGCGCAGGCGACGCAGGCGCTGCGCGCGCCGGACGCGCCCCCGCCCCTGCCGGCGCCGGAGCCGGTGGACCTGGAGTCGTTCATCCCGCGCGTGCCCGCCGGCCGCGAGGCGTCCCCGTCGCCGGCCCGGGCACGGCCGGACAATCCGACCCCGGCCTATCCGGAGGCGGCCCGGCGCCAGGGCCTCCAGGGCAAGGTGCTGCTGCGGGTCACGGTCGGCCCCTCGGGAGAGCCGGTCCAGGTCTCCCTGGTGGAAAGCAGCGGCTGGGCCCTGCTGGACGATGCCGCCCTGGAGACAGTGAAGGGTTGGCGCTTCGACCCGGCACACCGGGACGGACTGCCCGTCGCCGCCGTGGTGGAGGTGCCGGTCGCGTTCAGCCTCGACCAACCCTGATCCCCGGCTTCCTGGACCGGGCACGGGCGACACTGCCGTCCGCGAGGTCCCCGTCAGGCATCCAGTTCGAGATGCGCACCGTCCAGATTGGCGGTCATCCGGTTCAGGATCTGGGTCGCCCGTTCGATGCTGCCATGGTCGAGACCGACGACGGCAGCGCGGGAGACATCCGCCAGACAAGGCAGCAGGACTGTCTTCAGCTCCCGCCCCCGGTCCGTCAGATAGACATTGACCTTGCGCCGGTCGTGCGGATTGCGCACACGGCGGACCAGACCGCTGCGTTCCATCCCGTTCAGGGCGGTCACGGTCGTCGGCTCCATCATGCCGACACGCTGCGACAGTTCGCGCTGCGTGACACCGTCCAGTTCCCAGAGGGCCCGCAGGAAGAACCACTGTCCCATGGTGACCCCATGGGGCGCGATCCGCTGCTGGAGGGCACGGTAGAAGGCCCGGTACGCATCGCGCAGCACCGGCCCCAGCTCCTGGGGTCCTCGCGTTGACAGGGCCATCCCCCTCCCCCGACGCTCGACCACGTAACCTGCATCGACCATCTGTTTCCCCGACACATGCAATCTTACCTAGCGCGGCAGGCGCAGGCAGAAAAACGGCACCGGCCTTTCCCCTTGCGTGCTAACGGTATGTAAACGCACGCGACCGGCGTCCCGTGACCATGATCCGATACAGTATTTATGTCAAAAATGGTTTTTTGCGCGCCGTTTGGCAATGGATTTCCTGCGCGGCCGAAATCAGTCCGCTCACTTGCGCAATAATATGTCCTTGGCATGGCGCCGTTTCGCTTGTCTGGCGGGCGCGAACTCTCCGGGAGAGGTACTGCCAGAACCGCTGCCAGCCGCATTTCTGCAGGATCGGATACACCCGGGCGGACCAGGGAAAGGGCCGATGTCAGGGGCATCCCGCCCGGCGCGGCAATCCGCCGTGCCTTCCCGTCCGAGGACGGCTATCATCGGTCGTGGATCGCCGCCATGGAAGGCGGTAGCGCTGTCGCTTATCAGTTGCTGGACCTGGACTGGACCTGGAGGAGCCTGGAGATGCGGAACGTGACCCTTGCCGCCACGCAGTTCGCCTGCGGCCGGGACCGCGCGGCGAATGTCGCCAAGGCCGAGGAGATGGTGCGCCGGGCGCACGCAGCCGGGGCACGGATCATCCTGCTGCAGGAGCTGTTCGAGACCCCCTACTTCTGCAAGGACCAGAAGGCGGAACTGTTCGACCTTGCCGCGCCGGCCGAGGGCAATCCGGTGCTGGAGCGGATGAGCCGGCTGGCCCGTGAGCTTGAGGTCGTGCTGCCGGTCAGCTTCTTCGAACGTGCGAACACGGCGCATTACAACTCTCTCGCCATGATCGACGCCGACGGGACCGTCCTGGGCATCTACCGCAAGAGCCATATCCCCGACGGTCCGGGCTATCAGGAGAAGTACTATTTCAACCCCGGCGATACGGGGTTCCGCGTCTTCCAGACCCGCTATGCCCGCGTCGGTGCCGCCATCTGCTGGGACCAGTGGTTCCCGGAGTCGGCGCGGGTGATGGCCCTCCAGGGGGCGGAGGTGTTCTGCTATCCCACCGCCATCGGCTCGGAACCGCAGGACGCTTCCCTCGACAGCCGCGACCACTGGCAGCGGGTGATGCAGGGCCATGCCGGCGCCAACCTGATCCCGCTGATCGCCAGCAACCGCATCGGCCGCGAGGACGGGGAGAGCTGCGGCATCACCTTCTACGGCTCCTCCTTCATCGCCGGACCGAAGGGGGAGAAGCTGGCCGAGGCCGGCCGGGAGGAGGAGACGGTGCTGACCGCGACCGTCGATCTGGACGAGGCGGCCCGGACCCGCACGGCCTGGGGCGTCTTCCGCGACCGCCGGCCCGAGCTTTACGGCCCGCTGCTGACCCTGGACGGCCGCACCGCCCGGGGCTGACCTGCGGACGCCGGACACGCGGAGGGGCTGACACGCAGCAGGGCTGACGGCGCCTTCTGCTTGTGTATGATGGGCAGGCAACCCGTTCCGGCTGCTTCCTGCCATGCGGCTACTCCTCCTGGTCATCCTGCTGCTGCTCCCGGTCGCCGTCGCCGCCCAGGAGGAGGAGCCGTCACGGCTGGAGGCGCTCTATTCGGAGCGGGCGGGAGAGCCGCTGCGCCGCTTCGGCGCGACCGTGTTCGACGGACGCAGCGCACCGACCGGACCTGTCCTGGGTGCCGTGGCGGATGACCACCCCCTGAAGGCAGGGGACGAGGTGACCGTCATCCTGCGGGGCCAGACCTCCGGCAGCCGCACATATGCGGTTGGCACCGACGGAATGCTGGCGCCGGACGATCTGCGCCCGATCGCCGCAGCCGGCCGCCCGCTGGGCGAGGTGCGTCGGCAGATCGTGGCGGAGGTCGCCGCGGTTCTGCCGCAGACAGAGGCGTTCGTCAGCCTGTCCCGACCCCGCCGCCTGACGGCCCTGGTGCTGGGTGAGGTCACCCGCCCCGGACGCCACGATCTGCCGGCCTTCGCCAGTGTGCTCGACGCGCTCTACGCCGCCGGCGGGGTGGCCGGAACCGGCAGCCTGCGCGCCATCCGCGTGCTGGAACCGGGCGGGCCGCCGGGCGGCGTGGCCGTCGATCTCTACGACCTGCTGCGGGACGGAACCGGGACGGCCGACCGACGCCTGCCGGACGGCAGCCGCATCGTCGTGCCGACGCTCGGCGCCACGGTGGCCGTGGCCGGGGCGGTGAAGCGGCCGGGCATCTATGAACTGCCGCCGGGGGAGCCGCGGCTGTCCCTGGAGTCGCTGCTGGATCTGGCCGGCGGCCCCCTGCGCCCCGGCCCGGAACGGGCCCTGCGCCTCTCCTTCGGCCATGACGGGGCGGAGCGGTCCACCGCGGTGGCGGACCCCGGCGCACCGCTGTTCGGGGACGGCGACGTGCTTCTCTATGCCCCGGCCCGCTCCGACCGGCTGGGGACGGTGACGCTCGGCGGCCATGTCCGCCAGCCCGGCCCCCGCAGCCTGGGAGAGGCCCCCACGCTGGAGCGCCTGCTGCCGCCGGCGGAACTGGGCCCGGCCCCCTATCTGCCCTTCGCCGCGCTGGTGCGGCGGAGCGAGCGCATCGGCGCCCGTACCCTGCTGCCGGTGGACCTGAGCCGGCCGGGGGACCCTGACCGGGGGCAGCCCCTGGCGGACGGGGACCGGCTGCTGGTGCTGGGGGAGGCGGACGTGGCCTTCCTCTCCAGCCGGCGGGTGCTGGCGCTGCTGGCCGGGGAGAGCCCCGCCGCGGACGACGGGGACTGCCCCGCCCTCGGCGCCCTGTCCGCCCGGCTGGCGGCGGACCCGACAGGACCGCTGGCGGCCGGGGCACCGGCCCGGACGGCGGCGGCCCTGTCGGGGCCCGATCTGCCCTGCCCCGCCCTGTTCGCCGCGGAGCCCGACCTGCTGCCCTTTGCGCTGGAGCATGCGGCCCTGCTGCGCCGCGGCGTGCTGCGGCCGGGCCTCTATCCCGCCGCCCCCGGCGCGGCACCGACGGCGCTGGTGCGGGCGGCGGGCGGTGTCGTGGGGGCCGGGGCGGCGGTGGCGTCCGCCCTGCCGGCCGACCGGATCCTGGATGTCGGGCCGCCGGGGGTGGAACTGGCGGGCGCCGTCCGCCGGCCCGGGGTCCGCCCGCTGGCTGCCGCCCGGACCCTGCGCGCGCTGCTGGGTGACGGCGATGTGCTCGCCCCCGACGCCTACGGGCTGCTGGCGGTGGTGGAGCGGTTCGATCGCGCCGGGGTGGCCCGCAGCCTGATCCCCTTCGCGCCGGTGGACGTGCTGGCCGGCACCCTGGACCGCGCCCTGCGCGACGGTGACCGCGTCGTGATCCTGGACAGCGGGTGGGTGCGGTCCCTGGCCCTGGGAACGGGGCCGGAGGCGGCGCTTACCGGCCCCGACGCCGATCTGGCACGGCTGGCGCTCGACAGGGTCGTGCAGGTGCGTGGCGCGGTGACCGTGCCGGGCGCCTATCCGGTGGCGCAACCGGCAACGCTGCGCGACCTCGTCGCCGCTGCCGGCGGGCTGGCGCTGGAGGCCGATGCCGCCGCCGTGGAGATCGTGCCCGCCCTGGGGAAGCCCCCCGCAGACGGTGAGGGCGGCGATGCCCGGCCGCACCGGATCGATCTGTCCGGACCCGCCGGGCTGACGGCACGGGCGGGGCCCGGGGACGGCATCCGCGTTCCCGCCCGGTTCCACCCGCGCGAGCCCCGCTGGGTGGAGATCGCAGGCGAGGTCCGGCAGCCCGGCCGCTACGATCTGGCGCCGGGCGAGCGGCTGTCGTCCCTGATCGCGCGGGCCGGCGGATTGACACCGGACGCTTATCCGGACGGGGCCGTCTTCACCCGCGACAGTGCCCGCCGCGCCGAGGAGGAGGGGTTCCGCCGCGTCGCTGCGGAGATGGACCGGGGGCTGGCTCTGGCCCTGCTGCGCGAGTCGCCGCCCTCGCCGGCACAGGTGGAACTGACCCGGCAGCTTGCCGATTCCCTCCGCGCGGTCCGCGCTGTCGGCCGCATCACGGTGGAGGCGGACCCGGCGGCGCTGGCATCCGATCCGACGGCCGATATCCTGCTGGAACCGGGCGACCGCATCCTCTTCCCGAAACGGCCCCTGACCGTGACCGTCTCGGGCGAGGTGCTGTCGCCCGCCTCGTTGCGCTTCGTGCCGGGAAAGGAGGCGGCGGACTATCTGCGCGAGGCGGGCGGGCTGACCCGCTTCGCCGACCGTGGGCTGATCTTCGTGCTGTATCCCGACGGCAGCTCCCAGCCGCTGGCGGCGCCCCGGGGCCGCTATGCGCTGCTGACCATTCCGCCCGGCTCGACCCTGGTGGTACCGCGCGACCCGGAGCCGTTCGAGTTCCTGCCGGTGGCGCAGAGCGTGACCACCATCCTCAGCCAGCTTGCCCTGACGGCGGCGGCGGTCACCGCCATCCTCGACGACGATTGAGGCGGACCGACGTGCCCTTCTTCTCCATCGTCACCGTCGTCAAGGACGATGCGGCCGGCCTGATCCGGACCCGGGAATCCCTGTGGACCCAGAGCTGGCGTGACTTCGAATGGCTCTGCGCCGACGGCGGCTCGACCGACGGAACGGCAGATCTGCTGGCCGGCTGGGCGGGTGAGCTGGCCTGGTGGCGCAGCGGGCCGGACGGCGGCCCCTTCGCCGCGATGAACGAGACTGCCGCCCGGGCGCGGGGGCGCTACCTGCTGTTCCTGAACGGCGGCGACCGGCTGGCCGGCCCGGAGGTGTTGGCCGCCGTGGCGGCACAGGCGCTCGGGCACGGCTGTCCCGGCCTGCTCTACGGCGACACGCTGGAGGACCCGGGCGACGGCCGGCCCCGGCTGCGGCCGGCCCGCGATGTCCGCCACGCCTGGTACGGGATGCCGGCCCACCACTGCGCCCTTTTCTACCGCTGCGACATCGTTGCCGGTCTGGCCTACCCGGCCGGATACCGCATTGCCGCCGACTACGCCTACACGCTGGCGGCCCTGGCCCGCGTGCCGGACCCTCGGCACCTGCGGATGGTGGTGGCGGAGTTCGCCCCGGGCGGGTTGTCGCGGCGCCATCCCGCACTCGGTCGGCGGGAGCAGGACCGCATCCGGCGCGACCTGCTGGGGATGGGACCCGTGAGTCGCAGCGCGATCATGGCAATGCAACACCTAAGCTCCGGCCTGAGGCGACTCGCCCCAGCAACATACGCTTGCATCCGCTTTAGGAACACCCGCCAGGGATGATGTGACTACGAACCACACCTTGCTGAAAGATTCTTCTATGCACCCGGCGATCTTCTTGGCGCCTCCCGGCCGCTCCGGCAACGGCTGACGGTGAGGAGTTGCCGCGCTTGGCACAATTCCTTTTGCCAGCTAAGCATTCTGCACTATACGTCGTGGGCGCCGTTCCTGGTTTGGAGATCGAAATGAGCGCTAAGAAGAGCTCGAAGAAGGCCACGCTGGCGAAGGCCTATTCCCTGTCCAAGCGAGGGGAAGGCCCGAATCCCATCGATATTCACGTCGGGCAACGGCTGCGCCTGCGCCGCACGCTGCTGGGCCTGAGCCAGGAAACCCTTGGCGAGGCGGTCGGGATCACGTTCCAGCAGCTTCAGAAGTACGAACGCGGCGCCAATCGCATCAGTGCGAGTCGTCTGTTCAATCTGTCGCAGGTCTTGGGCGTGCCGGTGACCTTCTTTTTCGAAGATCTGCCGGCCAGTGGTCCCGAAGCACCGCTTGACGGTGGCAGCGAGACACAGGAATTCGAGTCCATGGCCCGGCGGGAGACGCTGGAACTGGTCCGCGCCTACTACCGCATCCCCGACGAAGGGGTGCGTCGCCGCGCCTTCGATCTGGTGAAGGCCTTGGCCGGCGAGCCGGAGATGTCCGGCCAGGACTGACGGGTCAGCGCAGCCGGCCGGGATCGGCGTCCCGGCCCGTGCTGCGCTCGGCCGCGATCCAGTCGCGCTTGTAGGCGATCAGCCAGTAGTAGAAGGCCCGTCCCAGGGCATGATGCAGGCCGGCGCGACCGTCCAGGAAGCCCAGCCTGACCCCGTACTCGTAGAGGAAGACGGCCAGCGGCCGCCCCGGCAGCGCCGCGAACAGGCGCTTCAGCCGCTGTCGTCCCCTGCCCTCCGTACTGAGGATCGCCGCCCGGCCGGGGCCGGCGTCCAGCCATGCCTCCCAGTCGGAATAGCGGTTGTGCCGCTCGACCCAGGCGAAGGGCGGCTTGGCGTCCGCATGCAGCAGCGGCGCCCGCAGCCGCCCGACCGCTCCCTCGACAAGCGGCTGGTAATGCCCCTCCACCTCCCACATGGCCGCGACCGCCAGATCGTCGCAGGGCGGGAAGCGGACACGGCGACGGTGCATCAGGGCGATCTTGCGGTAGCGCGTGCCGAACCGGAGCATCCGCCCCAGCACCACCGGCCGGCTGTCCAGGAAATAGGCCGCCGCCGTCGGCCCGGACGCGAACAGATCTCGCAGCTCGTCCCTGAGCGCCGGGGTCAGACGCTCGTCCGCATCGACGAACAGCACCCAGTCATGGGCAAGCTCGGGCAGTTCCAGGCACCATTGCTTCTTCTTCGGATAGGCCCCGTTCCAGACAAAGGGCACGACCCGGGCGCCCGCCGCCCGGGCGAGATCGGCCGAGCCGTCGTCGCTGCCGCTGTCGGCGACGACGACCTCCGCCACGCCCCCCAGGCTGGCAAGGCAACCGGGCAGGTTGGTCCGTTCGTTGCGGACCATGACGATGACGGTCAACGGCAGCAGGGAACCGCTCATGGCCCCGTCTGCCACCACGCGCCGCGGGCATAGACGGCCACCATACCGATGGCCCCTCCCGCCAGCGTCCCCACCGCCAGCAGCACCAGCGGGTCCGGCCAGTCCGGCAGGCCGGGGGCCGACGGCGGTTCGATCACGTCGGCGGCGAAGGGCAGCGCGACCGCGATCATCTGCCGGACGCGCTCCTGCTCCGCCAGCAGGCCGCCGAAGGCCCGGCGGTTCTCGGCCGAGGTCTCCTCCTGCAGGCGGCGAAGCAGATAGTCGATCTCCGCCCCCGTCCGCCGTGCGGCTTCATCCCTGAGCAGCCCCTCGGCCGCGGCATGCACGGCAGCCAGCAGGGCGCGGCCGAACTCCCGGTCCGCGTGGCGGAACCGCAGCCGCCGCATCGGGCCGTCCCCCACGGGGGTGACGATCAGCTCCTCCTCCAGCAGAAGCGCGAGCTGGTGGGCGTCGGGCGGCAGCCAGGGGTCGCGGCCCGCCAGACGGAGCACCAGCCGCTTCGTGCGGGAGAACAGGTCGCCCGGCGGACGCCAGCCGCCATCCGGCGCCACCGACGTTTCGAACAGGGTGTGCAGGATGCCGGGCTGCCGGGCGATCCGCTCCGCCACCGGAACGGACGTCAGCAGTTCGGCATAACGGGCGTAGTCGGACAGCGCCTCGTCGCCGATGCCGTGTTCCACGATGGTGCGTGAGGCACCGCCCGCCCCCACGGGAACGCGCGGTCCCATGGCGGCCGGGCCGCTGCGGGCCGTGGGACCGACCACCATCTCCACCGTGAAGCGGGGTGTCACCAGCCAGAGCGTCACCAGGGCGGTCAGAAGCCCGAGCAGCCCGCCGGCTGAGATGAGGCGCCAGCCGCGCAGCGTCTCCAGCACCAGACCGCGCAGGGTCAATGCCGGTTCCGACGGCGGCGTCATCGGGCGCAGCGCAGCCGCCGCCACCTCCTCCAGGCCACCGTCCCTCATGGCGGCGCGGGTCCGGCGGGAACGGCTGCCCCCGCCGGAACGCTCGGACCGGGCCGCAGGGAGCCGGCAAGGGCGAGGAAGCGGGCGGCCGCGTGGTCGGCGTCCCAGCGCGCGGCCGGGTCCTCGGCCTGCCGGCGGGCGGCGGCGCGTGCCTCTGCCAGTCGGTCGGGCGCGCGGGCGAAGGCACGGATCGCCGCTGCCAGGGCCCCCGGCCCCCCTGCCGGCGCGACAGCCCCGGCCGCGCCGATCATCCGGGCCGCATCGCTGCCGGGCGGGCCGTGCAGCACGACCGGACAGCCCGCCGCCAGCCCGGCCGCCACCTTGCACGGCAGCATCAGCCCTTCCGCCCGCGGATCGAGCAGGGCGAGATGCAGGTCCGCCGCGGCGTAGAGCCGCGCCAGCGCGGCTTCGTCCTGATAGGGCAGCAGGTGCAGCGTGCCCCCGGCCGCCCTCCCCTCCAGCGCAGCCCGGCGGCGGCCGTCGCCAGCGACCAGGATGCGCACGCCCGGATCGGTGACAGCCAGTTCCGCCGCCGCCTCGGCCAGCGCCGCCACGGGATGGGCACGGCCAAGATTGCCGGCGTAGAGCGCCAGAACACGGGCGCCGCCGGCCAGGGCCTCGCGGACAGCGGGATCGGGCTCCTGCGGGCGCAGGCCGGGCTGGCCCCAGTTGGGCAGCACCTCCAGCCGGGTGGCGGGCAGGCCGCGCGCGAGCAGCCTCCGGCGCATGCAGCCACCGATGGCGACGATCCGGTCGTGCCGGCGGAGCGCCGCGGTGGAGACGGCGGAAAGCCCGGCCAGAAGGGGGCGCGGCAGCCCGACACCGAGCACCGGGAACAGTTCCGGATAAAGGTCCTGGCACCAGTGGATCAGACGGCTGCCGTGGCGCAGGCGCAGCAGCGGACCCAGGCAGGCCAGCATCGGCGGGTCGGTCATGGTCACGGCCACGTCGTGCGCGGGCTGCGCCAGGGCCGTTGCCGTCAGCCGGGCGAGCGCGCCCAGATAGCCGGCGGCACCGGGAAGCCGCTCACCGCGCCCGCCGCTGCGGACGACCCGCACGCCCGGAGGAGCCCCGTCCGCCGCGGCCGCACCGTCGGCCACCACCGTGACCCGCCAGCCGGCCAGGGCGAAGCGGCCGGCAAGGTCGCGCAGCAGCCGGCCCGTGGCGCCGCGGTCGGGCGGAAAGACCCGGTTCACGAACAGGATGGATGCCTGCCGCCGCATGCCCGTGGCGCCCCGCCCGCCGCTTCCCCCTACACTTGCAGGAGGGAAGAGTGGGAGAAGTCTGGTGTTCTGTAAAGTTTGATTTCAATCCTTTGGATCGTCGCGCCCGGCGGATGCAAGCAGAAGGACGGTACAGAGCAGACCGAAACACAGATACTTGTAGCTGGTGTGCAGGAACAGGGCGACCGCGAGCGACGGCAGCGCCGCCAGCGCGATGTCGGCCCGCCGCCGCAGGGCGGGCCATGACTCCACCAGCAGCGCCGCCAGATAGCCGGTGGCCGCCACGAAGCCCAGGACCCCCGTCTTCACCAGGAAGTAGCTGGCCGCATTGTGGGTGAAGGAGACGCGCCAGTTGCCCACGGCCGGGCTGGCGACCAGAGCGCCCCAGCCATCGCCCAGGAGGAAGGCCGGCAGGGAGCGGCCGATCTGGCGCAGCACGGCGCCCGCTTCGGCCGCCCGGTTGTTCCACCCCACCTCGCCCGTCTTCTCCGCCACCAGCGACAGCGCCCCCAGCGCAGCCCAGCCGAAGACTGCCAGCAGCAGGGCACCGGCCACCGGCACCAGCCGCCAGTCGCCCGGGGCGGTGCGCAGGCGCAGGGCGACACCCAGCGCGAGCGCCCCCAGCACCAGCCCTAGCGCGGCCCGGTGGACCGCCCCGGCCAGCGCCCCGGTACAGAGCAGTCCCGGCGCCCCCGAGGGCCAGCCCGAGCACCACCGGCCCCGTGCCGCGGGCCGGAAACAGCCGGCGGAGCCCCTGGAGGATGAGCCAGACGGCGGCGAAGGGCACGGCGGCGCTGTTCAGCAGGTAGAGATCGCCTTCCGCGAGGGCGCGGTCACCGACGGCGGCGAACCCGAAGGCGGCATGCGCCCACCAGCGGGCGGCGAAGGCGAGACCCGCCGCGGCCAGCGCCGCCGCCAGCAGGTCAGCCACGGCGCCCGTTCCGGCACCGGCCACACCGGCGAGGCCGCGGCGCAGCACCAGCGGCAGGAACAGGAAGCCCAGCGGCACGACGTCGCGCACGATGTCCGTCGGCTGCCAGCCCATCAGGCTGCCCCGCACCAGCGGCAACCAGAGCAGCAGGGGCAGGCACAGGCAGGCGACGATTTCGGCCGGGGTCGCGCCGGGACCGCGCAGCAGGTAGCCGGTCCCCAGCCAGAGCGGGGCGCGCACACCGGCCGCGGCCAGCAACCCCAGCCCCACCGCCAGTTCTGCCGGCCCGATGGAAGCAGGGGCCGGGGCGCTGGCGACCCCGTAGACGACGATGGCGGCGACCAGTGCCGCCAGCCGCAGAGCCGTCCCTGCCCCGCCCCGCCGTTCCCCCCGGGTCGCCATCGCCTCCGGCCCTCCCCCGATCCCTGCGCCGCCAGTCTGGCAGGGGCCGGCGGGACGGGCCAGTCCTGACCAGCCCCCGAGCAGCCCCCGAGCAGCCCCTGGACGGCGGTCGCGCCGCTGTGGCTTGATCGCCGGATGACCCACACGATCGACGACCTGCCCCTCGCCCACGGCCGCGCCGGCACCCGGCGCGTCCTGCGCGTCCACCGCTTCGGGACCCCGGGCGCCCGGCCCAAGGCGTACATCCAGGCCGGCCTGCATGCCGACGAGACGCCGGGCCATCTGGTCGCGCAGCACCTGCTGGCCGCGCTCAAGGCCCTGGATGGGGCCGGCGCCGTGACCGGGGAGGTCGTGCTGGTGCCCGTCGCCAACCCGATCGGACTGGACCAGATCGTGCTCCAGTCCCTGTCGGGCCGGTTCGAGCTGGCGACCGGCGTCAATTTCAACCGCAGCTATGCCGACCTGTCCGGCGCCGTGGCGGACGCCGTGCGCGGCCGGTTGTCGGGCGACAGGGCGGCCGACGTTGCCCTGGTCCGGCAGGAACTGCGCCGGGCGGCGGAGGCCCTGCCGACGGCGACGCAGGCGGACGCGCTGCGCCGGGCATTGCTGACGCTGGCGACGGATGCGGACCTGATGCTGGATCTGCACTGCGACTTCGAGGCGGTGATGCACCTCTACACGGCACCCGAGCTGTGGGAGGAATTCCGCGACCTTGCGGCCCGGCTGGGTTGCGAGGCCGCCTTCCTTGCCGACCAGTCGGGCGGCCATCCCTTCGACGAAGCCTGTTCGGGCGTCTGGTGGCGGCTGCGGGAGCGGCTGGGTGTCGATGCCGAGGCCCTGCCCGTCGCCTGCGCCGCCACGACCATCGAGCTGCGCGGCCAGCTTGCCGTGGACGACGCGACGGCAGCGCGGGACGCCGCCGCCATCCTGGACCATCTGCGCCACCGCGGCGTGCTGGCCGGCGATCCCGGCCCAGCACCGGCCCCGCGCTGCACCGCCACCCCGCTGGCCGGGGTGGACCGGGTGGCTGCGCCGGAAGCGGGCATCGTGCTGTTCCGGGTGGCCCCGGGCGAGCGGGTCGAGCCCGGCCAGGTGGTGGCGGAAGTGCTGGAGCCGGAGAGCGGCGTGCGCCATCCCTGCCGGGCGCGGGTCGCGGGTCCGGTCTGGGCCCGGCACCTGAACCGCTTCGTCGCTGCGGGCGAAACCGTGGTGAGCATCGCCGGCACGGAACCGCTGGCAGCCCCGGGAACGCCGCTGCTGACGGCGTGACCCGGAGCCCGCGCCGGTCTAGCCCAGGATGTTGTAGCCGCCGTCGATATACTCGACCGAACCGGTGACCGCCTGCGCCGCATCGCTGGCCAGGAACGCGGCATAGGCGCCGACATCCTCGATGGTGACCAGATGCCGGGCCGGCGCCCGCTCCGCCGCGCGGGCCAGAAGCTGGTCGAAGCGGTCGATGCCGCTGGCCGCCCGGGTCTTCAGCGGTCCCGGCGACAGGGCATGGACACGGATTCCCTTCGGCCCCAGTTCCACGGCCAGATAGCGCACGACGCTCTCCAGCGCCGCCTTGACCGGCCCCATCAGGTTGTAGTGCTCGACCACCTTCTCCGAGCCGAAGAAGCTGACCGTCTGGAGGCAGCCGCCGGCGGCCATCAGCGGTTCGGCCAGATGCGCCATGCGGATGAAGGAATGGACGGACACGTCCATCGCCTGAAGGAACCCCTCACGGGAGCAGTCCACCACCCGCGCATGCAGATCCTCGCGCGGGGCGAAGGCGATGGAGTGCAGCAGGAAGTCCAGCTTGCCCCAGCGCTGGCTGACGGCGTCGAAGACCGACTCGAGCTGGCCGGGCTCGCGCACGTCGCAGGGCAGGATCAGGCTGGCGTCCAGCCCCTCGGCCAGCGGCCGGACGAAGGGTTCGGCCTTGGCGTTCAGGTAGGTGACGGCCAGGTCCGCCCCCAGCGACCGGAAGGCGCGGGCGCAGCCATAGGCGATGGAGCTGTCATTGGCGATGCCGACGACAAGGCCACGTTTTCCTTCGAGCGTGATCGGTAGCATGCGTTCCCCTTCCACCCGGCGACCATGGAGCCGCCGCGGCGCGGTGCAGTGCGATGCAGCATGCTAACCCGGTGGTCCCGCCGCGGCAACGCAGGGTGGACCTTGCCCCGCCTGCCGGCCGGGCGCCATATCGGAGGCAGCGGCAGCCGCGTCCGCCCGCGGGGCTGGCCCTTGAACGGATCCCGCCTTTCCGGGCAGGGTCCGAGATGGAACTCTGCGCCAGGAGATCCCGGCCATGCACCTCGCCTTACCCCGCCCCCCGCGATCGGGGATTCCCTGCGCCCGGCTGCGGGCCGTGCTGGGATCCGCCGTCATCCTCTTGCTCGGTCTCGCCATCGGCGACGCCCGTGCCGCGGAGTTCCGCTCCGGCGACACGGCGCGGGCCACGGGCCGGATCGAAAGCGACCTGTTCATCGCCGGCCGCACCGTCGGCATCGACGCCAGCATCGACGGCGCGCTGTTCGCCGCCGGGCTGAACGTGGCGCAGGTCGGGACCGTGAGCGACGATGCGATGATCGCCGGTTTCGACGTCAGCCTGGACGGCCCGGTGGCGGGTGATCTTCTGGCCATCGGGGCGAATGTGAAGCTCACCAGTACCGTGGCCGGCGACGCCGTGCTGGTCGCGGCCGAACTGCACCTCACCCCGGGCAGTACCGTGGCCGGCGATCTCAACGCCTCGGGCGGAGAGGTGGATCTGGCCGGCACCGTGGCCGGCGACGCCCGGGTCGCCGGTGGCCGCGTCGCCATCTCAGGCGCCATCATGGGCGACCTGGACGTGGCGGCAGGCGAGCTGCTGCTGCTGCCCGGCGCCCGGATCATGGGCACGCTCCGCCATGCCGGGCCGGACCGTCCGGACATCCCCGCCGGCGTGACGGTGGAAGGTGGCATCGAGCAGCAGGATGAGACGGTGGAGGAGACGGAGTTCGGCCCGACCCTGGCGGGCACGCTGGGCGGGGCGCTGGCCCTGTTCCTGCTGGGCGCCGCCGTCTATCTGGCCTTTCCCGGTTTCGTCGGGGCCGCGGCGGCGGAGGTCGGCGGCAATCCCGGCCGCACCCTGCTGCTGGGCGTCGTCGCCCTCCTGGCGACGCCGCTGCTGGTCGGCCTGCTGATGCTGACCGTCATCGGCATTCCGGTCGGGCTGCTGCTGCTGCTGCTCTACGGCATCGCCATCGTGCTGGGGCTGGCGATCGCCGGCTTCGGCGTGGCCGAACTGATGACCCGCAACCGCCCGGCCGCCGGCATGACCGGCGGCACCCGGCTGAAGCGCTTCGCCTTCTTCGCCCTGCTGCTGACCCTGGCCGGGCTGGTGCCGCTGGTCGGCGCCTGGATCTGGTTCGCGGCCGTGGCGATGGGAGTGGGGGCGGTGCTCGCCCGCACCCTGGCCTCGCGCCGCCCCCCTGCCTACGCCTGAGCGGGAGGCCGCTCCGTCATGGGGCGGATGCGCAGGAAGGCGGACCTGCCGACCCGGATCTGCGCCCGCTGCGGCCGCCCCTTCACCTGGCGGAAGAAGTGGGCGCGGGTGTGGGAGGAGGTGCGCTACTGCTCCGACGCCTGTCGCCGCGGCAAGGGTCCGGACGGTGGCGACGGGCAGCGCGGCACAGGACAGGGATAGGGACAGGGGGCAGCTCCACGCCGCCTGGGGTGGGTCCGCCCCTACCCCGCGACCAGCGCCCGCAGCGTCTCCAGCCGGTCGGCCTCGTGTGCGGGCTTGTCCCAGCGGATGCGGGCGATGCGGGGGAAGCGCATCGCCAGCCCCGACCTGTGCCGGCCGGACGGGTGAACGCTGTCGAACGCCACCTCCAGCACCAGGGCCGGCGCCACCTCCCGCACGGGGCCGAAGCGGTTCACGGTGTTGGCGCGGACCCAGCGGTCCAGCCGGCCCAGTTCCTCGTCGGTGAAGCCTGAATAGGCCTTGCCCACCGGCACCAGCTCCCCGCCCCCGTCGGGATCGCCGGTCCAGGCGCCGAAGGTGTAGTCGCTGTAGTAGCTGGACCGCTTCCCGTGCCCGCGCTGGGCGTACATCATCACGCAGTCCAGCGTCAGCGGACCGCGCTTCCACTTGAACCAGGGTCCCTTCGGCCGGCCGGCGAGGTAGGGGCTGTCGCCGCGCTTCAGCATCAGCCCTTCGATGGCGTTCTCCCGCGCCCCCGCCCGCAGCGCCGCCAGCCCGTCCCAGTCCGTGAAAGCGATCAGGGGGGACAGGTCCATGCCCGCCGGCCGGACGCGCGCGACCCAGTCCTCCAGGCGCCGTCGCCGTGCATCGAAGGGCAGGCCGCGCAGATCCTCCCCGCCCTCGACCAGCAGATCGTAGAGCCGCACCCAGGCGGGATAGTCGCGCAGCATCTTCGCCGTCACCTGCCGGCGGTTCAGGCGCTGCTGCAGATCGTTGAAGGGGCGCACCTCGCCCTCGCGCACCACCAGCAGCTCGCCGTCCAGCACGGCGTCGAAACCCAGCCGCGCCGCCACGTCGGGGAAGCCGGCCGTGATCTCGTCGCCGGTGCGGCTGTAGAGGCGGCCCTCCCCCAGGGTGCGCCCGACGAGCTGCACCCGGATGCCGTCCCACTTCCATTCCGCCCGGTAGGCCGCGGGATCGAGGGCGGCGATGTCCGCCTCCTCCAGCGGGTGCGCCAGCATCAGCGGGCGGAAGCCGCCCGCCGCCGAGACGTCCGGCCGGGGTGCCCGCGCCTCCGCCCAGGCGAACAGCTCGGCATAGGGCGGGCGCAGGCCGTGCCAGACCTCCTCCACCGCATCGATGCCGATGTCCGACCCGTTGCCCGCCCCCCACTCGGCCAGCGCCGTCTTCGCCAGCCGCGCGGAGACGCCGACACGAAGCCCGCCGGTGATGAGCTTCAGCAGCGCCCAGCGGCCGGTGGCGTCCAGCGCGTCGAGCCAGCCCTCGATCAGGCGCGGCACCTCCGCCCGTGTCGCCCGGTCGAGAGCGGCGACGACCCCGGACAGGGTGGGCGGCGGGCTGTCCGTCCCCGGCCGCTCCGGCCAGATCAGGGCCACGGTCTCGGCAAGGTCGCCGACGAAGTCGTAGGACCAGCCGAACAGCTCCGGGTCCACCCGCTCCATCACCAGGGCGCGCACGGCCGCCGGTTTCGCCGCGGCGAAGGTCAGGGCTCCGGTCAGGGCGGCCAGGGTCCAGCCGCGCTCCGGGTCCGGGGTGGTGGCGAAATGGTCGGCGATCAGCCGGACCTTGCCGGTGCGCGACGGCATGAAGGCCAGCGCGTCGATCAGGGCGGCGAAGCGGTTCATGCCCGGCCGCCCGTCTGCCGCGGGTCAGACATCCTCGTCCTCGAATCCGATCAGCGCCAGCGCCCGCGCCCGGTAGCCCTGCGCTCCCGCCCAGTGGACCAGCGCCTCCTCCCGCCCGTGCGTGACCCAGACCTCCGGCGCGTCCACGTCGCGGAGGGTGGCGGTCAGTTCGTCCCAGTCGGCATGGTCGGAGATCACCAGCGGCAGTTCCACCCCGCGCTGGCGGGCGCGCTGGCGCACCCGCATCCAGCCCGAGGCACAGGCCACCACCGGGTCCGGCAGCCGGCGGGACCACTTGTCCTGGATCGCCGACGGGGGGGCGAGCACCACCTGCCCCCGCAGATCCTCCCGCGCGGCGCCGGTGACGGGACGCAGGTCGCCCAGGTCCACCCCGTGCGCCCGGTACAGCTCGCACATCGGGATCAGCGCCCCGTGCAGCCAGACCGGCCGGTCGTAGCCGGCCCGGCGCAGGAGCGCGATCAGCCGCTGGCACTTGCCCAGCGCATAGACACCGACCACATGCGCCCGCTCCGGGAAGAGGGCGAGGCTGTGCAGCAGCCTGCCCACCTCGTCGGCGTCCGGCGGGTGGCGGAAGACCGGCAGGCCGAAGGTCGCCTCGGTGACGAAGGCATCGCACGCGACCGGCTCGAACGGCAGGCAGGTGGGGTCGGGCCGGCGCTTGTAGTCTCCCGAGACGACGACGCGGCTGCCCCGCCACTCCAGCACGACCTGGGCGCTGCCCAGCACATGCCCGGCCGGAACCAGGCGCAGCACCACCTCCCCGATCCTGAGCGGCTCGCCGTAGGGCAGCGGCTGCTGCGCGGCCCCCGCCTGATCCCCCAGCCGTGCCCGCATGATCGCCAGCGTGTCCGGCGTCGCCAGAACGCGGGCATGGCCGGGTCTTGCGTGATCGGAATGGCCGTGGGTGACGACGGCACGCTCCACCGCCCGCACGGGGTCGATGTGGAAGCCACCGGGCTCGACCCAGAGACCGCCGCCCTGCTCCGGCGGACAGGGGCGGACCCAGCTTTCCGGACGAGGTGGCGCCAGAGGGGGCGGCGCCAGAGGGGGCGGCGCCAGAGGGGGAGACGCCGGAGGGGGACCTTCCGGGTGAGGGGTGGACGGATCAGCCATGCAGGGAATATAGCCTGCCCCGCTCCCGCTGCCACGCCGCCGCCGTTGCGCCCGCCCGCGCCGGGGGGCATGTTCCGGCCGCACCCACGGAGGCGATCCCATGCACGATTTCCTTTCCATCCACCCGGAGGTGGCGGCGGCGCTGAAGGCCGGCCGCCCGGTCGTGGCCCTGGAAAGCACGCTGATCAGCCACGGCCTGCCCGCTCCCGCCAACCTGGAGACGGCGCAGGCGATCGAGGCGGCCGTGCGCGCCAACGGCGCCGTGCCGGCGACCATCGCCGTGCTGGACGGGCGCATCCGCGTCGGGCTGGACGCCGAGGACATGCAGCGCCTCGCCGCCCCCGGCACCGCCAAGGTCAGCCGGCGCGACCTGCCGCTGGTGCTGGCGAAGGGGGCGGACGGGGCGACCACCGTGGCCGCCACCATGATCGCCGCCGATCTGGCGGGCATCGCCGTCTTCGCCACGGGGGGGATCGGCGGCGTCCACCGCGGGGTGGAGACGACGGGCGACATCTCCGCCGACCTGGAGGAGCTGGCCACCACGTCCGTCGCCGTCGTCTGCGCCGGGGCCAAGGCCATCCTGGACCTGCCGCGCACCCTGGAATACCTGGAGACGCGCGGCGTGCCGGTCGTCGGGTTCGGCACCGACGCCTTCCCCGCCTTCTACCACCGCGACAGCGGTCTGCCGGTGGACGGGCGCTGCGACACGCCCGAGGACGCGGCGCGGGTCCTGAACGCCAAGTGGCGCCTGGGACTGGCGGGCGGCATCGTCGTCGCCGTGCCGATTCCGGACGAGGCGGCGCTGGACGCGGCTCAGGCGGAGGCCGCCGTGCAGCAGGCCGTGGCCGAGGCGGCGACCGGCGGGGTCCGCGGCAAGGCACTGACGCCGTTCCTGCTGCACCGGCTGGAGACCCTCACGGGCGGCGCCAGCCTGACCGCCAACCGCGCGCTGCTGCTGAACAATGCCGCCGTGGGCGCCCGCATCGCGGTGGCCTATGCCCGGCTGAAGCAGGAGACGACGCTGCCGAAGAAGCCGCCGCCGAGCAAGCGTCCCACCTACTGAGGCGGTGGTCGGCCGCGGCGGCGGCAAGACTTCGTAAAGAAAAGCGACCGCATGATGCCCTTCGGGCGCGCTCTCCGCCTTGGGAACCCCTTTCCCGGCGCAGACGTTCGTCAGGCGAGGAGGGACTCATGCGCAGACAGAATCATCGGGCGGTCGCGGCGACGGGCGGCATGGATGCCGCCATCGGTCTGGTCAACGGCGTGCTTCTGTCCCTGCCGCTGTGGGCGGCCTTCCTCTGGTTCGCCGCGGCGTTCTGAGACGGACCCGACACCCGGCGGCGGTCCCGTGGGACCGCCGCGCGGAAGCCCTCATTCGGGAATCGGGGTGACCAGGGTCCAGACGTGGCCGAAGGGATCGCGGATCTTGGCGAAGCGGCTGCCCCAGATCACGGGCTGCGGCGGCACCAGCACGGTCGCCCCGTGCTCCACCGCCCGCTGCACCAGCGTATCCACGTTCGGCACGTTCATGTGCAGCGTCACGGGGCTGGCGGCCAGGGTCAGCGGATCGCGCGACTGCCCGCCATTGTGCTCGGGAAAATCGTCGGAGACGAAGAAGGTGCCGCCGTTGATCAGCAGCACCGAATGCGTGACGCGCACCCCGTCGGGTTCCGTCTGGCGCACCACCTCGTGCGCGTCCAGGGCGTGGACATAGAAGGCGATGGCCTTCTGCGCGTCGCCCACCGTCAGATAGGGAACGACACCCTTCAGCATGTGGGTATCGGACATTCCGGGCCTCCCTCCGTTCGCCGCAGCCCGGAGAGGTTACCACGGAATGGAGGGTCGGGGCAGTGGCCGCCGCGGCCCCGGCCCCGTATCCCCCGACGGTTACAGCGCCCCTACAGCGCCGAAGCCACCCGTCGCAGCAGCAGCGAGGCACAGCGTGCCGCCGCGGCCACGAAGGTGTAGAAATCCATGTGGCTCTCCGCCCCGGCAAGGTCGGAGAGCGAGCGGATGACCAGGCAGGGCACGCCGAAGCGCTCCGCCACCTGGGCCACGGCCGCCCCTTCCATCTCCACCGCCGCGGCGCCGAAGCGTTCATGCAGCCGCTGGCGGGTCGATTCGCAGTTCACGAACTGGTCGCCCGTGGCGATGGTGCCGAAGGTGATGCGCGGCGTCCGCTCCGCCCCGCCGGTCGCCTCGGCCGGGATCGGCGGCAGCTCCAGCCCGTCCAGCGCCGCCCGCACCGTCGCCTCGACCGCCGGGTCCAGGGTATAGCCGTGCGTGTCGGCGACCCCCGGCACCGGCGTGACGCCGGGCTGGTAGACGCGCAGGTTGCCGCGGACCAGGGCGCCGTAATCGTGCTGCACCAGCCGCGTACCCACCACCACGTCGCCGATGCCCAGCGCCGGGTCCACGCCGCCGGCGACGCCGGAGAACAGCAGCAGGCGGCAGCCGAACCGCTCGATCAGCAGGGTGGAGACGACGGCCGCGTTGACCTTGCCGATGCCGCACTCGACGACGACGGCGTGACGGCCGTCCAGCAGGCCACGGCGGAAGACGAAGCCGCCGATCGTCTCCGCCTCCGATTCGACGAAGTGCGGACCGAAATGGGCGATCTCCTCCGGGATGGCGCAGAGCAGGCCGAACGGCGCGTCGGCCGAGCGGCCACCCCCGGCCTCCAGCAGGGTGACGGCGCGCGCATGTCCGGCCGCCCGGGCCAGGGACAGGGCGGTGGCGCCGTCCGCCGCGGCGCGGTGCGGATCGGCGCCGTGCTCCAGCAGCAGCGCGATCAGCTCCAGATGGCCGTTCCGCGCCGCCGCGTGCAGGGCGGTATAGCCCCCGTGCCGCGGCGCGTCGGGTGCGGCACCGTGCGCCAGCAGCGCGCGGGCGATGGCGAGATGCCGGCCGACCGCCGCCGCGTGCAGCGGCGGCAACGCCGTCGGCCCCATGGCCGGCGGGGTCGCGTCGGCGCCGCGGGCGAGCAGCCAGTCCACGACCGCCTGCCGGCCGAAGAAGGCGGCGAGGCCCAGGGCCGTGCGGCCGTCCGGCGCCGGCCGGTCGATGGCGGAGGGCTCGGCCTCCACCAGCGCGACGACGCGGTCGAGGTCGCCCAGCGCCGCCGCCTCGTAGAGGTCGAGCGCGGGCTTCAGCGGCCGCAGCGCCTCCTGCACGGGCCGGGCACCCCGGTACGCCGCCAGCAGGATCGGCGTGGCGCCGTCGGGACCACGCTCCGCCAGCAGTCCCGGATCGGCCCCGGCGATCCGTGCCGCCCCCGCCGCATCCCCCGCCGTTACCGCCGCCAGAAGCTCCGCCAGACCCGTCATTCCGATCTCCCGCACCCGCTCCGGATGCACCACGCGAACACCCCGCTTGGGACCGGGGCCGTTTCCGGTTCATATATCCCGCCACGATGAGCGATGTCCCCCCCTTCGACGGTCCGGACGGCGCCCCCGACGCCGCCGACCTGCTGCCGCCCGCCATTTCCGGCTGGTTCCGCAGCCGCGGCTGGACGCCGCACGCCCACCAGCTCGCCCTGGTGCAGGCGGCGCGCGACGGCGTGGACGCCCTGCTGATCGCGCCGACCGGCGGCGGCAAGACCCTGGCCGGCTTCCTGCCCAGCCTGATCGAACTGGCGGAGCGCCCGCGCGAGGGGCTGCACACGCTCTACATCTCGCCCTTGAAGGCGCTGGCGGTGGACATCCAGCGGAACCTGGAACTGCCGCTGGCGGCGCTCCGGCTGCCGGTCCGGGCCGAGACCCGCACCGGCGACACGCCCGAGGCGAAGCGCCAGCGCCAGCGCGCCCACCCGCCGCACATCCTGCTGACGACGGTGGAGAGCCTGGCGCTGATGCTGTCCTACCCGGAGGCGCCGGCCATCTTCGGGGGCCTGCGCCGCGTCGTGGTGGACGAACTGCACGCCCTGGCCGGAACCAAGCGCGGCGATCTGCTGGCGCTGGGGCTGACACGCCTGTCCACGCTGGCGCCGGGGCTGCGCCGGGTCGGGCTGTCGGCCACGGTGGCGCATCCCGCGGCGCTGGCGGCGTGGCTGTCGCCCACCGGCCGCACCGATGCCGCGCCGGGCGACGCGGCCGTGCGGCTGGTCAGCGGCCGCAGCGGCGCGCGGGCGGAGGTGGAGATCCTGAGGACGGAGGCACCCCTGCCCTGGGCCGGGCACATGGCGCTGCATGCCCTGGGCGAGGTCTACCACCGGATCCGGGAAGCCGGCACCACCCTGGTCTTCGTCAACACCCGCGCCCAGGCCGAACTGGTGTTCCAGGAACTGTGGCGGCTGAACGAGGACAACCTGCCCATCGCCCTGCACCATGGCAGCCTCGCGGCGGAGCAGCGCCGCAAGGTGGAGGCGGCGATGGCCGCCGGCCGGCTGCGGGCGGTGGTGGCGACCTCCTCGCTGGATCTCGGCATCGACTGGGCGGCCGTGGATCTGGTGGTGCAGGTCGGGGCGCCGAAGGGCGTCTCCCGCCTGCTGCAACGGATCGGCCGTGCCAACCACCGGCTGGACGCGCCGTCGCGGGCGCTGCTGGTGCCGGCCAACCGCTTCGAGGTGCTGGAGTGCCGCGCGGCGCTGGAGGCCATCGCGGAGGGCACGCTGGACGGCGACCCACCGCGGGCCGGGGCGCTGGACGTGCTGGCGCAGCACATCACCGGCACGGCCTGCGCCGGGCCGTTCGACGCCGACCGCCTGTATGCCGAGGTGGTGCGGGCCGCCCCCTACGCCGACCTGTCGCGCGACGAATTCGACGATGTCTTCGACTTCGTCGCCACCGGCGGCTACGCCCTGGGCACCTACGAGCGGTTCCGCCGGCTGGCGGAGACGGAGGACGGGCGCTGGGCCGCCGCCTCGCCCCTGGTCGCGCGGCAGTACCGGCTGAACGTCGGCACCATCGTGGAAGCGACGGTGCTGCGGGTCCGGCTGGGGCGGGCGCTGCTGGGCGAGATCGAGGAGTATTTCGTCAACACCCTGACGCCGGGCGACACCTTCGTCTTCGCGGGCCAACTCCTGAAGTTCCTGGGCGTGCGGGAGATGGAGGTGCAGGTCGCCAAGGGAGGCCAGGGCGAACCGAAGGTGCCCGCCTATGCCGGCGGGCGGCTGCCGCTCTCCACCCATCTGGCCGACCGGGTGCGCGACCTGCTGGCCGATCCGGCGCGCTGGGCCGCCCTGCCCGGAGCGGTGCAGGAATGGCTGCGGCTGCAACGCTGCCGCTCCGTCCTGCCGGACCGGCGCTCGCTGCTGGTCGAGACCTTCCCGCGCGCCGGCAAGCAGTTCCTGGTCGCCTACTGCTTCGAGGGACGCAACGCCCACCAGACGCTGGGCATGCTGCTGACCCGCCGGATGGAGCGCGCCGGGCTGGCACCGCTGGGCTTCGTCGCCACCGACTACGTGCTGGCCACCTGGTCGCTGAGAGCACCCGCCGCAGGCGACATCCCCGCCCTGTTCGACGAGGACATGCTGGGCGACGATCTGGAGGCATGGATGGAGGAATCCTCCATGCTGAAGCGGACCTTCCGCAACGTCGCGGTCATCGCCGGGCTGATCGAGCGCCGGCATCCGGGGCAGGAGAAGAGCGGCCGGCAGGTCACCTTCAGCAGCGATCTGATCTACGACGTGCTGCGCCGGCACGAGCCGGGACATGTGCTGCTGCGCGCCACCCGGGCCGATGCGGCCGCCGGCCTGACGGACGTGCGCCGGCTGGGCGACATGCTGGCGCGGGTGCGCGGCCGCATCGTCCACCGCGACCTGGACCGCATCTCCCCCCTGGCGGTGCCGGTGCTGCTGGAGATCGGGCGGGAGCAGGTGCAGGGCAGCGCCCTGGACGATCTGCTGGACGAGGCGGCGCGCGAGCTGATCGCGGAAGCGGTGCCGGAACTGCTGCCGCGGCCCGACGGGCAGGGCCGGCTGGCGCTGTAGCCGCCTGTTCCCACCGCAACGCGGACAGGGCGTCCGCACGTCCCGCCCCGTCCCTTCCGCCCGCTTGCCGGGCCCCCTCCCCGCCCGCACCCTGACCGGCAGACCGGCCGGCAACAGGCCGGGAACAGGGAGGAAGACCATGGCGGACCCGGATTTCGAGACCCTGCGCTATGCGGTGGCGGATGGCATCGCCACCGTCACACTCGACCGGCCGGACCGGCTGAACGCCTTCACCGGCACCATGATGGCGGACCTGATCGCCGCCTTCGACCGGGCCGACGCCGACGACACCGTGCGCGCCGTGGTCGTCACCGGCGCCGGACGGGCCTTCTGCGCCGGGGCCGATCTGGCGGAGGGGGCGAAGACCTTCGACTATGCCGCCCAGGGGCGGCTCGCCCCCGACGACGGGATGCGCGACAGCGGCGGCCGCGTCGCTCTGCGCGTGTTCGAGATGAAGAAGCCGGTCATCGCGGCCGTGAACGGGCCGGCCGTGGGCATCGGGGCGACGATGCTGCTGCCCATGGACATCCGCATCGCATCGGCCGAGGCGCGCTTCGGCTTCGTCTTCACGCGCCGCGGCATCGTGCCGGAGGCGGCGTCGAGCTGGTTCCTGCCCCGGCTGGTGGGGATCGCCCAGGCCCTGCGCTGGGTTCTCTCCGGCCGGGTCTTCGACGCGACGGAGGCGCAGGCCGGCGGGCTGGTGTCGGAGGTGGTGCCGCCGGAGCGCCTGCTGCCCCGTGCCTACGAACTGGCGCACGAGATCGCCGACGGCACCAGTGCGGTCTCCGTCGCGCTGGCCCGGCAGCTTCTCTGGCGGATGCTGGGGGCCGACCACCCGATGGAAGCGCACAAGGTTGACAGCCGCCTGATCCAGCAGACGGGCCGCTCCCCCGACGCGGCGGAGGGGGTCGTGAGCTTCCTGGAGAAGCGCCCGGCCCGCTTCCCGCTGCGGCCGTCCGCCGACATGCCGGACGCCTTTCCCTGGTGGGAGGAGCGGCCCTTCACCTGATGGACCGCCCCGGGGCAATCCATAATGTGAAGGGCCATCACAGGAAGGCCGGCGGGCCGTCCACACCGGGAAAGCGAAATCCGCTCCGTACAGCGCAACTCTACGCAAAATTGTGCGACACTTTGCGGGGCTGCCGCGCAGTGCCGGCGAGGCTAGAAGTTAACCATTCTCAGAAGTTGGATTTCGACCCCGAAGTCTTCTTATTTCAGAAGCCCACCCGGTCTTTCAGCCGGGTGGGTTTCTTCATGTGGCGCCGGAAACCCGGCGCCACACTGACTCTGATCGCTATTCAAGCCTGACGCCGTCGGCGTCCCAGATCTCCACGGGACCGAGGTTCAGCGCGCGCACGCCCTGCTCGATCTTCCGGCGGTCGCCGATGACGACCCAGAGCAGGTCGTCCCCCGAGACGAAGTCGCGGGTCGCCGCCTGGAGGTCCTTCGCGCCGAGGGCGGCGATGGACTTCTGGTATTGCTCGATATGGTCGGCCGGCCGGTCGAACCGGGCGTCGGCTAGCATCTGGCTGAGCACGGCGCCGTTGGTCTCGAACCGTCCGGGCAGCGAGCGCACGGCCGAGCGGGTGGCCCGCGCCGTCTCCGCCGCGTCGGCCGGGCGACTGCCGGCATAGTCGGTCAGTTCCCGGCGGATCTCCGAGAGCGCCTCGGCCGTCCGGTCGCTCTGCACCGGCGCCATGATGATCCAGGGCCGCTGTCCGCGGGCATCGCTGAGGAAGCTGAAGGCGCCGTAGGACCAGCCCTTGGCCTCGCGCAGGTTCATGTTCACGCGGGAGGTGAACATGCCGCCGAAGACATCGTTCGCCATTTCGATGGCGGTATCGTTCTCGACCGTGCTGGACGGGGCGAGGCGGCCGGCCATGATCATGGTCTGCGGTGAATCCGGGCGGTCGATCAGGGCGACGCGGGTGCCCTGCCGCTTCACCTCCGCGATCTGCTTCGCCGGCCGGGCGGCCTTGCCGGGCTTCCAGTCGCCGAACGCCTTGTTGAGGGCTTCCACCAGCGCCGGCAGGGTGACGTCGCCGGCGGCAAAGATGCGGACATTGTCCGGCCGGAACCAGGCGGCATGGAACGCCTTCAGGTCGTCCACCGTGATCGCCTTCACGGACGCTTCCGTGCCGCTGCCGGTGAAGGGCTTGCCGTAGGCATGGTCCGCCCCGTAGAGCGCCGGCGGCAGCACGCGCAGGGCCAGCAGCCGCGGCTCGGCCTTCTCCTGCTGGATCGCGGCCAGCCGGCGCGGCCGCAGCCGCTCCATCTCCTGCGGAGCGAAGGCGGGATTGCGCACGACGTCCGCGAAGAGCTGCATCGACGGTCCCAGCCTGTCGGACAGCGCCGACAGCCGCAGCACCGAGGTATCGACCGTGGAGGTGCCGGAGATCTGCGCGCCCAGCCCCTCCATCTCGTCCGCGATCCTCAGCGCCGACCGGCTGGTCGTGCCCTCGTCCATCATGTCCAGGGCAAAGCTGGCAACGCCGGGCCTTTCAGCACTGTCGGCGGCGTAGCCGGCATCGAACTGCAAGGCCACCTCCACCGTGGGAACGCCCTGGCGGCGGGCCAGCGTGACCGGAATGCCGTTGGCGAGCGTGCCCGTCTCCAGCGCCGGGAAGGTGAGCGCCGGCGTGCTCTCCACCTTGGGAAGGGCCGAGCGGTCGGCTCCCGCGGCGACGGTCGTGTAGGCCGGCACCGGCACCACGTCCACCTGATGCCAGCCCTTGGACAGCCAGCGATTCGCCGCGGCGGTCACGTCCGCCGGGGTGGCCGTCTCGATCCAGTCCAGCCAGGTGGCGTAGAAGGCGGGATCGCCGTGGTACAGCTCCCCTTCCGCCAGCGTGGTGGCCTTGCCGGCGAAGCCGCCCACCTTCTCCAGCCCGCGGACGAAGCGGGCGCGCAGGCTGGTCCGGGCGTTGCGCAGTTCCTCCTCGGTCGGTCCCTTGGCGAGGAACTCCGCGACCACCTTGTCCACCTCCGCCTCGACCGCCGCGGGCGACTGGCCCGGCCGCGGCATCGCCGTGACGGAGAAGATGGAGGCGAGCTGGAGCGGCATCATCGAGGCGGAGGCGGTCGTCGCCACCTGCCGGTCGTAGACCAGGGTCTTGAACAGGCGCGATGTCTTGCCCCCGCCCAGCACGCGCGAGGCCAGCATCAGCAACGCGGCATCGCGCTCATTACGGCCCGGCACCGCCCAGTTGCGGTCCATCATGGGCTGCGGCACGCGGTCTTCCAGCACGTCGCGGGTGTTGGTCGTGCGGTCGGGAACGGCCGCCGCGCGCCGCGGCAGCGGCGGTCCGGCCGCGATGTCGCCGAAGTACTTCTCCACCAGCGGCCGGGCCGTGGCGGCGTCGATATCGCCGGCCAGGACCAGGACGGCGTTGTCCGGGCCGTACCAGGTGCGGAACCAGTCCTTCACGTCCGCCAGCGAGGCGGCTTCCAGATCCTCCATGGACCCGATGGTGGACCAGCTGTACGGGTGCCCGGCGGGAAACAGCCCGGCCAGGGTCAGATACTCCGTCCGGCCGTAGGGCTGGTTGTCGCCCTGGCGCTTCTCGTTCTTCACCACCTCCCGCTGCTCGTCCAGCTTGGCCTGGTCCACGGAGTCGATGAAGTGGCCCATGCGGTCGGATTCGAGCCAGAGCGTCATCTCCAGCGCCGTCGTCGGCACGGTCTGGAAATAGTTGGTGCGGTCGAACCAGGTGGTGCCGTTCTGGTCGGTGGCGCCGACCTCCTCGAAGGGCTGGAACCACTCGCCCTTGTAGTTCTCCGTGCCCTGGAACATCAGGTGCTCGAACAGGTGCGCGAAGCCCGTGCGGCCCGGCCGCTCGTCCTTGGAGCCGACATGGTACCAGATGCCGACCGCGACCACCGGCGCCTTGCGGTCGGTGTGGACGATGACCCGAAGCCCGTTGCCCAGGGTGAACTTCTCGAACGGCAGCGAGACCGGGGCCGCCGTCGCGGTCCCGGGTCCGTCCTTCGACTTCGCCAGGGCTGCGGGCGGCGACCAGCCGGCGGCCAGGATGGTGCCGACGGCCAGGGTTGACAGGAACAGGCGGAGCGGACGCTGCACGGACTTCCCCTATCGTTGCGAACCAACAGGCGAAGACGTTTCCGCATTTTCAGCCCCCGGGCAAGCCCGATGGGTCTGGACCGCTCCCGCCGGCGCCCGCGCGGTCAGACCGCGTCCTTGGCGTACTTGATCGTGCAGCCGTAGGGCTGGCTGGCGGGAACCGCTACGGGTCGGCCGGCCAGGGTGGCATCCAGCGCCGCGCGGACGTAGCTGGTGGCGCCGTCCAGATCCTCCAGCCTTGCCGTCGGGCGATCGTCGATGGCGCCGTCGTAGACCAGCACGCCCGCGGGATCGATCACGAACATGTGCGGCGTGGTCTTGGCAGCGTAGGCACGGCCGATCGTGCCCTTGGGATCAAGGATCTTGTGCGTCGGCGCGGCCTTCGCCTCATCCACGATCCGCTGCGCCTCCGCCGGCGTGACATGGCCCTGCTGGCCCTCGGCGGAGCTGACGACGGTGATCCAGACCACCCCCTTGCCCGTGTAGTCGCGTTGCAGCGCCTGCATGTTGCCGCCGCCATAGTGCTTCATGACGAAGGGACAGAGATGGTTGGTCCACTCCAGGACGACGGTGTTGCCGCGCAGGTCGGCGAGGCGGACGGCCCGCCCCGCGATGTCGGTGGCGCTGAAGTCGGGAGCCGCCTTGCCGAGGACGGGGGCCGCCCGGGCCGGCCGCGGCAGCAGCACGGAAAGCAGGCCGCCGCCGCCGGTGGCGGCCAGGGCAGTGGCGGCCAGGGCGGTGCGGGAAAGGAAACGGCGGCGGGAAACGGGGGACGTCATGGTCTCTGCCTCCTCTGGAGCCGTATGGCTCCGGGGAGATGGGATGCCGGGTCCGTCCTGTCAAACCCGCCCGGAAACCTGCTTTCCGTGGGGATTTTTCAGGACTGTCCGGCCAGGACTGTCCGGTGCCGGGTCGCGCGTCAGGGGGCGCGGTCGGGCAGCGCCTCCAGCGCCTCCAGGACCAGACCGGGGGTGAGGATCTGCGGCAGCACCTCCGGCTCCGCCTCGCCCGGGCGGTAGAGCAGGTAGAGCGGCACGCCGCTGCGCCCGAACCCCTCCAGCACGCGGGCGATGCCGGCGTCGCGGTTGGTCCAGTCGCCCTTCAGGTAGGCCACGCCCTTGGCCGCCATGGCCTGCTTCACCGCGTCGGCGGACAGCGAGGTGCGCTCGTTCACCAGGCAGGTGATGCACCAGGCCGCCGTGAAGTTCACGAAGACCGGCCGTCCTTCCGCCCGCAGCGCCGCCAGCGCCGCTTCGTCGAAGGGAACGGAGTCGCCGGCGGCGGCGGCCGTCCCGGACGGAGGCGGCGGCACGGCGGGGCCGGCCAGGGCCGGCACCCGCGCCATCGCCACGGCCCCGGCGAGCGCCAGCACGCCGAACACCGAGGCGCCCAGGCGCCAGCCGGTGCCGCTGCTCCGGGTCACGCCATAGAGCCAGGCGGCGAAGGCCACCAGGACCATGCCGCCCAGGACCCAGGCGACGGCATCGGGACCGGCCTGGATCGACAGCACCCAGACCAGCCAGACGGCGGTGGCGTAGAGCGGAAAGGCCAGCGCCTGCTTCAACCGCTCCATCCAGAGGCCCGGTCGCGGCATCCGGCGCAGCAGTGCCGGGCTGAGCGTCAGCAGCAGGAAGGGCAGCGCCATGCCCAGCCCCAGCGCCAGGAAGACGGAAAGCGCCAGCGGCCAGGGCTGCAACAGCGCGAACCCGACGGCCGTGCCCATGAATGGGGCGGTGCAGGGCGTCGCCACCACCGTCGCCAGCACGCCGGTGAAGAAGCTGCCGGCATAGCCGCCGCGGGCCGCCAGCCCCTGCCCCAGCCCCTGCGCGCCGCCGCCCAGTTCGTAGACGCCGGAGAGCCAGAGGCCGAGCAGGAACATCACATAGGCCAGCACGGCCACGACCAGCGGGTCCTGCAACTGGAAGCCCCAGCCGATCTGCGCCCCGCCGGCGCGCAGGGCCAGCAGCAGCCCGGCCACGGCGGCGAAGGTGGCCAGCACCCCGGCGGCATAGGCGGCGCCGTGGACGGGCGCCCGGCCCGGCGCGTGGCTGACCAGCGCCAGCACCTTGATGGACAGGACCGGGAAGACACAGGGCATCAGGTTCAGGATGGCGCCGCCGGCCAGCGCCAGCAGCAGCGCCAGCCCGACGCCGAGCGCGGCGGTGTCGGCGGCGGCCCGGCCGGGAGCCGGGGAGCCGCTCGCGGGCACCGCTTCGATCGGGGCGTCGATCTCCAGCGCCTGCCGGATCTCCCGCCCCTCCAGCCGCTCGGTCAGCAGCAGCACGCCCTTCACCGATTCTGCGGGCAGCGCCCCGGACCGGGGCAGCACGAGGCGCACCCCGTCCGCGTCCAGCCGCAGCTCCTGCGGCGCCGCGGCGGGGGTGACGGACCAGTGCTCGGGGAAGAAGAAGGCGTCCGCCAGCTCCGCCCCGGCAAGGTCGCCGGTGGAGAGAACGAGCTGGTGCGCCGTCTCCCCGGCCAGGAAGGTCGCCGGAAACGGGCTGGGCACCGGCAGCGACCGCCGCGCCTGCGCGAACAGGGCCGCCCGCTCCGGCGTCGGCGCGACGGGACCGGCGGCTACCGGCAGGGTCAGCTCCAGCCGGGCCGACTCGGGAATACATATGTCTTCGCAGACCAGCCAGTCCGCCTGGGCGACGATGGTCACCGTGCCGCCGGGGGCGGCGTCGGCCGGCACATCCACCCGCGTCAGCAGATGCACCTCGTCCTTGTAGCCGAAATTCACCAGCGGCCCGACCGGGAAACGCTCCGGCGCCGGCCAGACCAGGGGGCCGGCCTGCCAGCCCGGCGGCAGGGTCCATGTCACCTCGGTGGCGATGCCGGAGTCGCCGGGGTTCTTCCAGTAGGTGTGCCAGCCCGGCCGGATGCGCTGCGTGACCGCCAGCCAGAGCGGCTCGCCCGGCACGGCGGCCGGCAGCTCGGCGCGCAGGTCGGCCTCCACATGGTCGGTGCGGACCGGATTCGCCGCCGCCGGAGTCGGGAGCCCGACGGCCAGGGCCAGCAGAAGGACGAACGGCAGCAGCAGGGCAAGACGCGGCATGGCGGCATCACGGACGGCCAGAGGGACCGGGGGAATGTAGGCCCTGCCGTGCCCGACCGCCACCCCGGCAGACCGGCCGTCTGGACCGGCCGGGGGAACCGGCCGGCGGAAACGGTATGTCACATCCCGGCACCCTGGAGCGTCCGGGGGACCCTTCCCAGATATTGAAGGCGGCGCGGGCTGCGGCTAGGGTCGCGGCCCCGTCGGCGTCCCGCCCGCCGTGAGGCGCGCGGCCCCGCTTCCAGACCATCCGAGGACTGTCCCATGGCCACCCACCGCACCAAGGTCCTGATCATCGGCGCCGGCCCGGCTGGCTATACCGCCGCCATCTACACGGCGCGCGCCAACCTGGAACCGCTTCTGGTGCAGGGCATGCAGCCGGGCGGGCAGCTCACCATCACCACGGACGTGGAGAACTATCCGGGCTTCGAGCACGCGGTTCAGGGGCCGTGGCTGATGGAACAGATGCAGAAGCAGGCCGAGCATGTCGGCACGCGGATGATCGGCGACCTGATCGTGGACGTGGACTTCAGCCGCCGGCCCTTCGTCTGCAAGGGTGACAGCGGCGACGAATATGTGGCCGACGCCGTCATCATCGCCACCGGCGCCCAGGCGCGCTGGCTGGGCGTGGCGGGCGAGCAGCACTACCAGGGCGCCGGTGTGTCGGCCTGCGCCACCTGCGACGGCTTCTTCTTCCGCGGCCGCCCCGTGGCCGTGATCGGCGGCGGCAACTCCGCCATGGAGGAGGCGCTGTACCTGACCCACCATGCCTCCAAGGTGACGCTGGTCCACCGCCGCGACAGCTTCCGCGGCGAGCGGATCCTGCAGGACCGGGTGCTGAAGAACCCGAAGATCGAGGTCGTCTGGAACCATGTGGTGGACGAGATCCTGGGCGAGGGCGGCGAGAGCTTCGAGAATCCCAAGCGCGTCACCGGCGTGCGGCTGAAGCACGCGCAGACCGGAGAGACCCGGGAGATCGCCCTGGAGGGTGTCTTCGTCGCCATCGGCCACGACCCCGCCACCCGGGTGTTCCGCGGCAAGGTCGCCATGGACGACGAAGGTTATATCCTGACGGCGCCGGACAGCACCCGCACGGACGTGCCCGGCGTGTTCGCCGCCGGCGACGTGAAGGACAAGGTGTTCCGTCAGGCCGTGACCGCCGCCGGCATGGGCTGCATGGCGGCACTGGAGGCCGAGAAGTGGCTGGCGACGCTGGAGGGCTCCCCCGCCGACGCGGCGGCCGAGGCGTCCCGTCCCGACATGATCGGCGCCTGGGAGTGACGACGGGGATCCGGGCCACAGCCAGGGGTGGCACGATCCCCCGGCGGCCCGTCCGTGCGGGATGCGGAAACGGCCGGCGCGCAGAGCGCCGGAGCGTCGATCCCTAGTGGAACGGCGAAGACCTTACGTCAGGCCGGACCGCCGGGATCAGGCCGGCCATCACGAAATCTCTGTCAGAACCACGCTTTCCAGGTCGTTCCGGCGCCGGCTGCCGGGAATGACGCTGTTCTCTACTGGAGGGACGGCGTGGCGACCGGGTATAGCCATCGGATCAGCTTGACCTACAACCTGTAGCGCCCTGGTCCGCAAGCGTATATCATCATCGTGCCGGCCCATATCCGGGGCCGGCCAATGTCATCGCGGTCGGTGCCGGGCGGCCGCACTTCCCGAAGGGACGGGCATGGACTGGGACAAGCTTCGCGTCTTTCACGCCGTCGCCGAGGCCGGCAGCTTCACGCATGCGGGCGAGACTCTCAACCTCAGTCAGTCGGCTGTCAGCCGCCAGATCAGCGCGCTGGAGGAAAGCCTCCATGTGCCGCTGTTCCACCGGCACGCCCGCGGCCTGATCCTGACCGAGCAGGGCGAGCTGCTGTACCGCACGGCGCGGGAGGTGTTCGCCAAGCTCTCGATGACCGAGGCGATGCTGTCGGAGAGCAAGGAGCATCCGAAGGGCCCCCTCAAGGTCACGACGACGATGGCCTTCGGCTCGACGTGGCTGACGCCGCGGGTGCGCGAGTTCCTGAGCCTGTACCCGGACGTCCAGCTCAGCCTGCTGCTGGACGACACGGAACTGGATCTGTCCATGCGTGAGGCGGACATCGCCATCCGCATGTCCGCGCCGCGCCAGCCCGACCTGATCCAGCGCCACCTGATGACGGTGCGGGTCCACATCTACGCCCACCGCGCCTATGCGGAGAAGCGGGGCCTGCCGCAGTCGCTGGACGAGCTGGACCACCACGACATCATCGCCTACCCGGGCGAGACGCGGGCGCCCGTGTCGAACATCAACTGGCTGCTGCATGTCGGCGACCCGCCGGGCGGCGAGCGCCAGACCGTGCTGCGCGTGAACAGTCTCTACGCCATGTACCGGGCGGTGGAGAGCGGACTGGGCATCGCATCGCTGCCCGACTACGTGGTGGACGGCAATCCCGACATCGTGCGCGTGCTGCCCGATGTCAGCGGGCCGCGGATCGACGCCTACTTCGTCTATGCCGAGGAGCTGCGCCATTCCAAGCGGATCGCGGTGTTCCGCGATTTCCTGGTGCGGAAGGTGCAGGAAACCTTCCCGGCGAGCCATGCGGTTGGCGCATGACCGGATTCAGCAAATATGCCTGGAATCGGGCAGCCGAGTGATTAAGTTTTGGGCGTTCGCTGCTGCGACGCAGCATCGGACACTTCACCGGGGATGCCCGTCCCCGGTTGGGCCTTCGGGCCCTGCGTCTCCCAGACGTGAAGCCTCCCTGTTCAACTCGGCCGGTAAGTCCCTGACTTACCGGCTGATTTTTTATGCACAGGGATTCCAGATGGCGTGACCGGCAACCGGTCACCTGTCAGTCACCAGACACAGGCGCATAGCCGTGGACATTGGTCGCATTTGAAAGCCGCCTGCCGCAGCCCAAGCGAGGCAGCGCGTGCATGACTGCCAGAGAAAGACACCCTGCGCGATCGGACCCAAACCGAATGTGGTAACGGTAGTCTGGAGCATGCATAATCGCTCCGTCACGGTTGCGTGGAGGTGCCACAATGCAGTTTTACGGGATTGCGCTGATGGTCGCCGGAGTCGTCCTGATTGCCCTCGGTCTTGGGATGGATGCAAGCCGGGAGGTATCGACCGCTTATAGTTCTTCCCTGTTGGAACTGCCACATTCGGTGGTCAATCTGCATGCTCTGTTCATCAAGGGAGCCTTGATCTGGACCGGTTGCACGGCATTCGTTGCCGGAGCAATCTTCATCGCGGGAGATGCTGTAAAGAAAGCCATTCTCGCTGGTCCGGCAGCAGAAACTTCGCCACTCGACGTGTCGGAGAAGTCAAGCATGATTCAGAACCTGAAGAATGCGCGTCCACCGGACAGCACCTTCCCCAACATGTCCCGATACGGTGACTATTCCATCTATCATCATCCGAGCGGCCGCGCGTGGGTCCGTGGACGAACATTCAACAGCGTAGGCGAGGCGCGGGCCTGGATCGACCGAGGGGCGCCTGCTGCCTGAACATCTGTTGTGCAGGGAGAACGGCAGCATCTGAACGCGAGCACGTTGGCTCACACTCTCAGTTGCCTTCCTCTCGCCCACCTGCAGCGTCCCGTGCAGCACCCTGGTTCAGTTAATTGGATATTCGCTCAAGGTTGACCGAAAGTTCCCGAAGGGGAACCGGCATCTCGGTCACGTGGTCCGGCTCAGGCGGGATCGCCCGCGCTGTGGGAGAGCCAGAGCGACAGTTCCCCCGCCGCCTGCTCCAGTTCCGTCGCCAGGGCCTCGGCCGCGGGACGCAGGTCGGTTCCGCCGCGGATCGCACTGTCCAGACGGGCGGCAGCGGCGGCGGCCCGCTCCAGACCGAAATTTCCCAGTACCGAGATCAGTTCGTGCGCCAGATCGCCCAGCCCCTCCGGATCGCTGGTGCCGCGCAGGCGCCCGATCCAGGTCGGCAGGTCCAGCACCAGATCGCCGACCAGGCTGTCCAGCTCGTCCCGGCCGACGGAGTGCTGCAAGCGCCGCCAGGTGCCGGCGCTGACGATGGGCAGCGGGCTGATGGCAAGGGGAACCTCGCCCGCCTGTGCACGCCCGGCCAGCCGGGCGATGGCGTCCAGCAGCAGGGCCGGCTGCAACGGCTTGGTCAGCACCTCGTCCATGCCGGCCTCCAGACAGGCGGCCTGTTCGCGCGCGCCGGCCTCGGCCGTCAGGGCGACAACAGGGATGGCGCCGCGGGGGCCGCCCAGCGCACGGATGCGCCGCGTCGCCTCCAGCCCGCCCAGCCGCGGCATGCGGACATCCATCAGCACCAGATCGAACGGCGTGGCCGCCACCGCCTGCACGGCGTCCAGCCCGTTGGCGACGACCGTGACGCGGTGGCCGGCCTTGGTCAGCAGGGCCACCGCCAGAGCCTGGTTGGCCTTCACATCCTCCGCCAGCAGGATACGGGCGCTGTCCACCGACCGGACGGGCTCCGGCGCACAGGGCGGCGGCCGGCTGGACTCGTCGGCCGGCAGGGGCAGCTCGAACCAGAACAGTGAGCCGCGGCCGGGCGCGCTCTCCACCCCGATGGCGCCCCCCATCAGGTCCACCAGCCGGCGGCAGATCGCCAGCCCCAGACCCGTGCCGCCATAGCGCCGGGCCGTGGCCCGGTCGGCCTGCACGAACTCCTGGAACAGCCGCTCCTGCTGCTCGGGCGCGATGCCGATGCCGGTGTCCAGCACCTCGAAACGCACGCGCCCGTCCGCCACGGGGAAGACGGCCAGCGCGACATGCCCCCGCTCGGTGAACTTCACCGCATTGTTCAGCAGGTTCAGCAGCACCTGCCGCACCCGCTTGGCATCGCCCTGCACCACCTCGGGCAGGCGCGGATCGACCGCGACGCGGAGCGCGAGGCCGCGCTCCTCCGCGGTGGGGCGGACGAGATCGGAAGTGCTGCGGGCCAGCCGGGCGAGCTGGAACGGATGCGGGTCCACCTCCAGCCGGCCGGCCTCCAGCTTGGAGAAATCCAGCACGTCGGAAACGACGGTCAGCAGGGCCTCCCCCGCTTCGCGCTGGAGCGTCACCCATTCGCGCTGTTCCGCCGTCAACGGGGTCTGCAGCAGAAGGTCGGCAAAGCCCAGCAGCGCGTTCAGCGGCGTCCTCACCTCATGGCTCATCACCGCCACGAAATCGGACTTGGCCCGGTTGGCCGCTTCGGATTCCGCGCGGGCCTCATCCGCGCGGGTGCGCGCCGCGGCCAGTTCCTCGGCCAGGGCGACCATCTCGGCCGCCTGCAGTTCGGCCTCTCGGCGCGCCTCGTCCACATCCTCCAGGGCGCGGCGCAGCTCCTCCTCGCGCATCTTCTGCGCGGTGATGTCGGTGGCGAGGCTCAGCACGCCGCCGGTGGAGATCGGGTGTTCGCTGACCCGCAGCCAGTGTCCATGCGCCGTCAGGCGTTCGAAGGCCCGGCCGTCGGCCGACCGGCGCCAGGCGAGCCGCTCCGCGATCCAGCGCTCCGTGTCGTCATAGGCCTCCGGGTCTCCGATCTCCCGGTTGGCGATGAAGATGCGCAGCAGATCCTCGAACCGCATACCCTTGAGCGCCGGCACGCCGCGCAGGCTGGGATAGCGCTCCAGGAAGCGGTCGTTCCAGGTCACCAGCCGGTCCTCGGCGTCATAGACGACGAAGCCGTCCGGCATGGCGTCAAGGGCCGCACGCAGCCGCTCCTCCGCCTCCGCGGCACGGCGCTGCGCGGCGGCCAGCTCGCGGCCCTGCCGTCTGGCCGTCAGGAGCACGGCGACAGCGACGGCGAAGCCCAGGCCGGAGAGGGCGACCCCGGCCGACAGCCAGTCCACCAGCAGTTCCGCATAGGTCACCGCCTCCGTCTGGCGGTTGCGCAGGTGCTCGTGCGCGTCCGCCAGCAGGCTGTCCAGCCGGCCATGGATGGCGTGGATCGAGGATCGGTCACCCTCCCCGTCGAACGTGGCCAGCGCGTCCGTCAGCCGGCCGGCCCGGGCAAGCGCGGCCGCGGCTTCGAACACCGCGGCCTGCCGGTCGGTCAGAACAGGGATCTCGGCCGCCTGCTCCTGCTGCCCCGGCCGGCCGTCGAGGCTGGCTTCCAGGTCGGCTGCCAGGGCGTCGAGCGTTTCATGGCCGCGTCGAGCCAGTTCCAGCCGGGAGGGATCGAGCGAGCCGAGATAGCCGCGCTCTCCCGTTTCCAGGTCGCGCAAGGCCTCACGCATGGCGGAGATGGTCCGCTCGATGGTGGCGGCCCGGTCGGCATCGCTGCGGATCAGGTCCAGCCCGGCGTCATGCCGGGCGGCAACCCAGGTGCCGGCACCGAATGCCAGCAGGCAGGCCACGGTGACCAGCGCAATCCGCCGCAGCGGTGACCGTTCCGTCCCGACAGTCGCTGTCCGCACGCCGCAGAACCTCTGCCTCAAGGAGCCATAGAATACGAAGGCATGCGCGACTGACAACAACGACCGTGACCGATCAGGCCCTGCGCGTTGCCATAATCCGTTAACACACACGCCGGCGGAGGGCATAGCACCGGCGGCGGCGCAAATCGAGCGTGCCGGCTCCCGGGGGCGGTGCGCTGCCTGCCCGCAACGGCCGGACCGGCGCCGCCGGAGAGCCGGTGCCTGCGGCCAAGCACTTGAAAGAAAGTGTAGAATTGTGGGAGTTCAGGAAACCGCGGCGGAGCGGCGGGCTTCCGGCATGCCTGTCCCGGACCGTGTGCATGACGGTGCCCCGGGCGGCGCGACCGTCGGCTCCGGGCATCCTCCGGGCCACCCGATGGCGACCGGAGAGATGGAAACGGGAGAACCCGTGGAAAAGATCGAGAAACCGGAGTGCGGGACTTGCGCGACGCCCGCGTTACGCGCAATTGTCTAATAACATATTACCTGGGCCTTTCCTTGATCGAGTCGGCTATCAGCCAGCGGGTTGCATCAGTGTCGGCGGAAACAGGGGAGTCGCAGATGGACGGACATCATCCGGCTGAGGTCTTCCGGCCCAGCGAGACAGCCGACTTCGAGGTGCTGTACAGGCACTGGCTGCGTCTCGGCGATGACCGGATGCCGCCGCCCGCGGCGCTTGATCTGGTGGATCTGCCCTTCCCGCTGGAGGATGTGATCGTCCTGACGGTCGACCGGGAGCGGGATACCTTCCGCTTCACCCGGGTCGGCAGCCGGCCGCTGCTCTGGTTCCGGCGGGAGGTGACGGGGCAGACCCTGGCGGAACTGTCCGGGCATCCCTTCTACGGTCATTTCCACGCGGCCCTGGACCGCTGCCTGGTCGGCAGAGGACCCCACCGCACGGTGTCAGAAGTAGACATCGGCTCGCGGCGTTTCCGCTGCTCGGCCCTGCTGCTGCCCTTCGCGCGGGACGGGCGCACGCCCGACCTGCTGTTGATCGCCACCCGCACCACGGCGCTGGGCGCGACCCACTGACGGAGCAGGCTCAGGCGGCGCCATGCAGGGGGGCCGCCCCCTCTGCGCCGATCTTCGGGATTTCCGTCAGGTCGCCCTCATGGGGGAAGACCTCGACGACCTGGAAACCACCCTCCTCGGGGAAGCGCACGGTCAGCTTCCGCCGGGCCCGGGCCGGATCGGTGGCGTAGCAGAAGAGATAGCGCCCCTCCGACCAGAGACGGGAGACGGGAGCGGGTTCCTGGGGCGGGGCGGCGGTGCTGTCCCGCCGCAGCAGCACGATCCAGCCCCGTTCGGACAGGCCGCGCCGCTCATCCAGCACCAGGACACGGCGGTCCACCTCCTCCAGGTCCTGCACCCGGCGTTGCAGCCCGGCGATACGCGCCTGGATCTCTCCCACCTCTTCCTCGTCATGCCCGGCGGTGAGGCGCTGGTGCAGGCTTTCGCGCGCCAGGACGCGCACCTGATGGCTGAGCGTGCGGCGGCGGCGCTCGACCTCCGCCACGGTGCGGCGGGCGGCGCGGACCGAAAGCCGGGCCCGGTCCAGCGCCGGCTTCGCGGCCAGCAGCACGACCATGCCGCCGAGGATGAGGCCGAAGTCGGTCATGCCGCCACCCCGGTTTCGGCGGCCCTGGCGTCTGCTGCCCTGGCGTCTGCCGCCCTGGTGTCGGACCCCTTCGGGGGCGGGACCATGGACCGGGCGGCCGGGCGGCCGTCGGCCGCCAGCGGCATGATGCTGAGGATCTTGAAGCCCACGGTCTTGGGGAAGACGCGCTCGAACTCCGCCGCGGCCTCCTCCTCGCTCTGCGCCCAGATGTGGACCGGCACCGCCCGCGCCCAGGAACTGTCGTAGAAGGGGTGGCGCTCGCCCCGCCGCACCTGATGGGTGACGGAGCTGTTGATCGCCATGGCCTCGTAACAGCGGTTCGGCAACAGTTCCTGCCCGACGACGCGGACGAAGCGGTGCTGCGCCGTCTCCAGCTCGCGCAGGCGGCTGCGGAGCTGCTTCTCCTGCCGCTCCGCCCCGAACAGGGAGGAGGCAGACCCGGCGGCAGCGGTCTTGCGCGCCTCCAGACGGTTCTGGAACCCCAGGGCAAGGCGGGAATAGCGGGCGATGCGCTGACGCGCCGGCTGGACACCGCCGGTCTGTTCGATCACCGCGGCCCAGAGATAGCCCGCCACGGCCAGGACGATGTTCGCCGCGACGGAGGCCACGAAGGTGAACAGCCCGAACTGCAGGATCGCGATGATGCCGGAGCCCATTATCGCCGGGCGGTCTTTGCCGCCCCTCCCCAGATTACTCCGTTCACACTCTAGGGGAAGAAGGGATGTCCTCCAAGGGGAAAGTCAAACCGGCAATTCCCGCAAAGACAGTGAGGACTCACATGAACAGCGCCTCTCCCTGCAAACCGCTGTAGATTTGGGCAACCTCATTGCCATAACCGTTGTATATCAATGTCGGCCGCATCTCATCGGTCCCAAGCATTCTTTCCTTCGCCTGGCTCCAGCGCGGGTGCGGAACCTCGGGATTGACATTGGCCCAGAACCCGTACTCCTGCGCATTCACACGGTTCCAGAAAGTCCCGGGCCGCTCTTCCGTGAACCGTATCCGGACGATCGACTTGGCCGACTTGAAGCCGTACTTCCAGGGCACGACCAACCGCAGGGGCGCGCCATTCTGGCGCGGCAGGGGCTTGCCGTAGAGGCCGGTGGCGATGAAGGCCAGATCGTTCGTCGCCTCCGCCAGCGTCAGGCCCTCGCGGTAGGGCCAGGGATACCAGCGCTGGCGCAGGCCCGGTGCGGCGTGGACATCGGCCCCGAAGGTGGTCAGCTCGACATGGCGGGCCGAGCCCAGCGGCCGGGCGTACTCGACCAGACTGCGCAGGGGAAAGCCGCTCCACGGCACGGCCATGGCCCAGGCCTCGACACAGCGGTGGCGGTAGAGTCGTTCCTCCAGCGGCATGGCCGCCAGCAGCGTGTCGATGTCCACCTGCATCGGCTTTTCGACCAGCCCGTCGATGGTCACGGTCCAGGGCCGGATCGGCAGTTCCTGCGCCTGCCGCCAGATCGTCTTGTGCGAGCCGAATTCGTAGAAGTTCGTATAGGTGGTCACCTCCCCCTCCGGGGAGAGGGGACGGTCCAGCGTGAAGGCCGGGTTGCGCGGCACGGGGTAGAGCCCGGCCGAGGGATCGGCCGGCGCCTCGGCACCGGCATCGCCGCACCCCGCCAGCGACAGCGTGCCGGCGGCGATGGCCCCCAGCCCGGCCAGCCGCAACAGCCGGCGGCGGTCCAGATAGACGGATTCCGGGGTCGCCTCCCGCTCCGGCAGTTCCCAGCCGCGTCGTCTCTTCAGCAGCATGCCCGCCTCCCTGTCCGTCGGTTCCGCCGCAGCGGCCGACAGTCAGGGTGGGGCGCCGGACGCGGCCGTCAACCGGCCGGCCCCCGTTGCCCGGCCCCGATGCCCTTCCCGGCCCCCGTCAGGGCGCGCCGAAGCCGCCGCCGCCCGGCGTCTCGATGACGAAGACGTCGCCCGGCCGCATCTCCACCCGCGCGGTGCCGGGCAGGTCCTCCACCGTGCCGTCGCGGCGCTCCACCCGGGCCCGGCCGACGGCGCCCGGCCCGCCGCCCGCCAGCCCGGCCGGCGGCACGCGGCGGTGGTTGGAGAGGATGGCGGCCGTCATCGGCTCCAGGAAGCGCAGACGGCGCACCACGCCGCAGCCGCCGTGCTGGCGCCCCGCCCCGCCGGAGCCGCGGCGGATGCGGAAATCCTCGAGCAGCACCGGGAAGCGCCATTCCAGCACCTCCGGATCGGTCAGGCGGCTGTTGGTCATGTGGGTATGGACGGCGTCGGTGCCGTCGAAGTCCGGCCCCGCCCCGGCGCCGCCGCAGATCGTCTCGTAGTACTGGTGGCGGTCGTTGCCGAAGGTGAGATTGTTCATCGTCCCCTGCGAGCCCGCCAGCGCCCCCAGCGCGCCATAGAGGGCATCCGTCACGGCCTGGCTGACCTCGACATTGCCGGCGACCACGGCCGCCGGGGGCCGCGGGTTCAGCATGGAGCCCTCGGGGATGACGATCTCCAGCGGGGCGAGGCAGCCGTCATTCAGCGGGATGTCGTCCTCCACCAGGGTGCGGAAGACATAGAGCACCGCCGCGCGGGTGATGGCCGCGGGGGCGTTGAAGTTGCCCGGCTGCTGCGGGCTGGTGCCGGTGAAGTCGATGCGGGCGGTGCGGCGCGTGCGGTCGATCCGCACCGACACCCGGACGACCGCACCGCTGTCCATCTCCAGCGCGAAGTCGCCGTCCTGCAGGACGCCGATGACCCGGCGCACCTGCTCCTCGGCGTTGCGCTGGACGTGGTCCATGTAGGCGCGCACCGTCTCCAGCCCGAACAGGTCCACCATCTTCAGCAGTTCCGCGGCCCCGCGGGCATTGGCGGCGACCTGGGCGCGCAGGTCGCCCAGGTTCTGCGCCGGGTTGCGCGCCGGCCAGCGGCCTCCCGTCAGCAGCGCCACCACCGCCGCCTCGCGCAGGCGGCCGCCCTCGACCAGCAGGAAATCGTCGATCAGCACTCCCTCCTCCTCCAGCGTGCGGCTGTCGGGGGGCATGCTGCCGGGGGTGATGCCGCCGATGTCGGCATGGTGGCCGCGGCTGGCGACCCAGAACAGAAGCTCCGTCCCGGCCGTGTCGAACACCGGGGTCACCACCGTCACGTCGGGCAGGTGGGTGCCGCCGCGGTAGGGGTTGTTCAGCATCACGGCGTCGCCGGGCCGCAGGCTGTCGCCGCGGGCTGCGATCACCGCCCGCACGCTGTCGCCCATGCTGCCGAGATGCACCGGGATGTGCGGCGCGTTGGCGATCAGGCCGCCGCGGCGGTCGAAGACGGCGCAGGAGAAATCCAGCCGCTCCTTGATGTTCACGGAATGGGCGGTGTTCTCCAGCGCCAGTCCCATCTGCTCCGCGATGGACATGAAGAGGTTGTTGAAGACCTCCAGCATCACCGGGTCGGCTTCGGTGCCGACGGCGACCCGCGCCGGCAGCGGCACCACCCGCTCCAGCACCAGCCCGCCGGCGGCGGTGACGCGGGCGCGCCAGCCGGGTTCCACCACGGTGGTGCCGGTCGGCTCGCGCAGGATGGCGGGACCGTCCAGCACCGCACCGGCGCCCAGCGCGCCGCGGTCGTGGACCGGCACGGTGCGGTGCTCCCCCGCCATCCAGGCGCCCACGGCGGCCAGCGGCACCGGCTTCCCGGCGGACCCGGCAGGGGGCGGCAGGACCGCCTCGCCGCCGGCGCGGCCCACGGCCTCCACCCCGGCCAGTTCCACCACCAGGGGGCGGTCGCCCGGATCGAAGCCGAAGCGCTGCCGGTGCAGTGCCGCGAAGGCGGCCCGCATCTCCGCCTCCGGCCCGAAGGGCAGTTCCAGCGCCGTGTCCGTCCCCTGCACCTTGAGGTGCGCGCGGGGGTGCAGGACGATGGCCCCGATCCCCACCCCCTGGGCGAGCAGGTCGTCCGTCGCCGCCCGGCCGAGGTCGGCCACCAGCGCGTCGAGCGACGGCATCAGGTCGGGTCCCAGCACCGCCTCCACCGCGCGGTCGCGCAGGGCGACCAGATCGGCAAGGCCGATGCCGTAGGCCGACAGCACCCCCGCCAGCGGATGGACATAGACGGTGCGCATGCCCAGCGCGTCCGCCACCAGGCAGGCATGCTGCCCGCCCGCCCCGCCGAAGCACTGGAGCGCGTAGCGGGTGACGTCGTAGCCGCGCTGCACGGAGATCTGCTTGATCGCCTGCGCCATGTTCTCCACGGCGATGCGCAGGAAGCCGTCGGCGATCTGTTCGGGGACCAGGGCGCGGCCGGTGGCGGCCGCGACTTCCCGCGCCAGCGCGGCGAAGCGGTCGCGCACCACGGCCGCGTCCAGCGGCCGGTCGCCGCCGGGTCCGAAGACGGCGGGGAAGAACTCCGGATGCAGCTTGCCGACCATGACGTTGCAGTCCGTCACCGTCAGCGGGCCGCCGCGGCGGTAGCAGGCGGGGCCGGGATCGGCCCCGGCACTCTCCGGCCCGACCCGGAAGCGGCTGCCGTCGAAGCGGCAGATGCTGCCGCCCCCCGCCGCCACGGTATTGATCCGCAGCATGGGCACGCGCAGCCGGACCCCGGCCACCACCGTCTCCAGGCTGCGCTCGTACTCCCCGGCGACATGCGACACGTCCGTGCTGGTGCCGCCCATGTCGAAGCCGATGATGCGGTCGAAGCCCTCCGCCGCGGCCGTGCGGGCAGCGCCGACGATGCCGCCCGCGGGGCCGGACAGGATGGCGTCGCGTCCCTGGAAGTGCGCGGCCTCCGCCAGTCCGCCGTTGGACTGCATGAAGTAGAGCGGCACCCCCGGCAGCTCCGCCGCCACCTGCTCCACATAGCGGCGCAGGATCGGGGACAGGTAGGCGTCGGCCACGGTGGTGTCGCCGCGGCCGACCAGCTTCATCAGCGGGCTGACCTCGTGGCTGAGGGAGACCTGCGGGAAGCCGATCCGCCGGGCGAGATCCCCCACCGCGCGCTCATGCGCGGGAAAACGGTAGCCGTGCATCAGCACGACGGCGCAGGCGCGGAAACCGTCCGCAAAGGCCCGGCGCAGGCCGGTCTCCACCGCCGTCAGGTCCAGCGGCCGCAGCACCTCGCCCCGGGCGGCGACCCGCTCGGGCACCTCGACGACGCGGGTATAGAGCTGCTCCGGCAGCTCGATGCGGCGGGCGAAGATGCGGGGCCGGGCCTGATAGCCGATGCGGAGCTGGTCGGCGAAGCCGGCGGTGACGGCGAGCACGGTCGGCTCGCCCTTGCGCTCCAGCAGCGCGTTGGTGGCAACGGTGGTGCCCATGCGGACCGCCGCGATGCGGTCGGCCGGCACGGGGTCCCCGGCCGCGAGGCCCAGCAGGTCGCGGATGCCCTGCACGGCGGCGTCGCGGTAGCGCTCCGGGTTCTCCGACAGGAGCTTGTGGGTGACGATGCCACCGTCGGGGCGGCGGGCCACGATGTCCGTGAAGGTCCCGCCCCGGTCGATCCAGAACTGCCAGCGCCCCTCGGTCATCGCCCCTGTCCCCGTCCGTCGGAAAGGGTCGGAGTGTGCCCCTTGGAGGCCGGTCGGGACAACCGGGCAGAAATCGGGAATGGCGGCCGGGCGTCAGGCCGCCCGCGCCGGTTCCCCCTGCCACTGGTCCAGCATCACGCTGAGCGGCAGGGTGGAGCGGTCCAGCGCCTCCTGCGCCAGCGTGATCGGGGTCGGTGGCGGCAGCTCGATGTGGCTGGACACCTCGCCATAGGCGAAGGCGCAGGGCCCCAGCAGGGTGGTGGCGATGCGCTGCATGCGCCGGTTCTCCGGCAGGCAGACGACGCAGAGCCGACGGATGCCGCGGTTGCGCGCGATGGTCAGGACGCGGCGGACCAGGGTGGTGCCGATGCCCTGGCCCTGCCAGTCCTGCTCCACGCTGACGGCCAGTTCCCCCTCCTGCGCGCCTTCCCTCTCCAGCCGCAGTTCGGTGGCGCCGCGGATCTCCCCGCGCACGAAGGCGGCGACGATCACCGCCCGCGACCAGTCGATCCGCCGGCAGTGCGCGTCCACCGCGTCGTCGGACACCGCCCCCATGAAGCGGGCGCGGCGGTCGTCCATCGACAGGCGCAGCAGGTGGGCCCGGTAGCTCCGGATCTCGGCCGGCAGAATCCTGCGGAAAACAGTCATTCCCTATCCCCTCGCATCGAAACCCGCCTTGGCAGGGCTCCTCCGGCATGCCGTCCACAACGCTTCGCTTGCCGCGGCTGCGAATACGATATTGTGCAGTGCAATATAATAAGGAGTAAACACTTCGGCCAGCATGCCCGATCCGCGTTGGCCGCGGATGGTGCAGGGCAATATGACGCAGCCGCCCACCTCCGCGAAGGAGCGCCGGTCCGCCCGGCCCTGCGGCATTGGAAAGCGCCGGAGGGACCGCTATGGTGGGGGAGCCGCCGCCGGGCGGCGTCTGCAAGCGCGGCAAGACGACAGCATGAGCATCTGGGGCAAGATCCTGGGCGGGGCCGCCGGCTTCGCCATCGGCGGGCCGTTGGGCGCCCTGCTGGGCGCCGTGGCCGGCCACGCGGTGGACGAGCTGCGTTCGCTGGACGAGCCGCAGGGAACCGACGACCAGGGCCGCCCCGACCAGACCAAGACCATCGCCTTCACCGTCGGCGTGATCGTGCTGAGCGCCAAGATGGCGAAGGCCGACGGCGTCGTCCACCGCAAGGAGGTGGACGCCTTCAAGGAGGTGTTCAGCATCCCGCCGGAGGAGCTGCGCAATGTCGGCCGCCTGTTCGACATCGCCAAGCGTGACAGCGCGGGATACCAGCCCTACGCGCAGCAGCTCGCCCGCATGTTCCACGACCGTCGCGCGGTGCTGGAAGACCTGCTGGGCGGCCTGTTCCACATCGCCAGGGCGGACGGCACGCTGCACGCGGCGGAGCTGACCTACCTGCACGCCGTCGCCCGCCTGTTCGGTTTCAGCGACGCCGAGTACGAGCAGATCCGCCGCATCCACGGCGGGGCCGCGGCGGGCATCGCCGATCCGCTGGACGACCCCTACGCCGTGCTGGGCGTGCCGCGGACCGCGGACATGAGCGAGATCAAGACGGCCTACCGGCGGTTGGTGCGGGAGCATCACCCCGACCGCGTCATGGCCCAGGGCCTGCCGCCGGAGTTCGTCGAGATCGCGCACGACAAGATGGCCGCCATCAACGCCGCCTACGACCGCATCGAACGCGACCGCGCCGCGGCCCGCACGCCCGGCGAGATCGCCACCCCCTGACCCGAGGGCCCATGGCCGCTACCCCTCCCCTGGTCGCCCTGCGGGGCGCCGCGATCGAGCTTGGCGCGACGACCCTGTTCCACGACGTGGATGTGGGCATCGGCCGCGGCGACAAGGTCTGCCTTGTCGGCCGCAACGGCAGCGGCAAATCCACCCTGATGAAGTGCCTTGCCGGTCTGGTCGTGCCCGACCGTGGCGAGCGCTTCGTGCAGCCGGGGGCGAAGATCGCCCATCTGGCGCAGGAACCCGATTTCAGTGCCCATCCCACCGTGGCCGATTTCGTCGGGGCCGGACTGGACGAGCTGGCGCACTACCGGGTGGATGCGGTGCTGGAGGCGCTGGACCTGCCCGGCGACCGCGCCTGCGCCACCCTGTCGGGGGGTGAATCGCGGCGCGCGGCCCTGGCCCGCGCCCTGGTGGGCGAACCGGACGTGCTGCTGCTGGACGAGCCGACCAACCATCTGGACATTCCCACCATCGAGTGGCTGGAGCGCGAGCTGCAGTCCTTCCGCGGCGGGCTGCTGCTGATCAGCCACGACCGCGCCTTCCTGAACGCACTCTCGCGCCGCACGCTCTGGCTGGACCGCGGCACCATGCGGGAGACGGAGCGGGGCTTCGCCGCCTTCGAGACCTGGCGCGACGAGGTCTTCGCCGAGGAGGAGGCCGCCGCGCACAAGCTCGACCAGCGCATCAAGGCCGAGCTGAAATGGATGTGGGAGGGCGGCATCAGCGCCCGCCGCACCCGCAACATGGGCCGTGTCCGCCGGCTCCAGGGCATGCGGCAGGACCGGGCCGAGCGCATCCGCTCCCGTCAGGTGACCATGGCGGTGGCCGAGGCCGACCTGTCCGGCCGGCTGGTGCTGGAGGCGGAGCGGATCGGCAAGGAGTTCACGGGACCCGAGGGCACGCGCACCATCGTGCGCGACTTCTCCACCCGCATCCTGCGCGGCGACCGGGTCGGGCTGATCGGGCCGAACGGCGCGGGCAAGACGACGCTCCTGAAGATCCTGACCGGGGAGATGGAGCCCGATTCGGGCAACGTCCGCCGCGGCACGAACCTGGAGATGGTCATCTTCGACCAGCGCCGGGCCCAGCTCGCCCCGGAGGCGACGGTGAAGCAGGTGCTGCTGCCGGCCGGGGGCGACACCATCATGGTCGGCGGCAAGCCCCGTCACATCGCCTCCTACCTCAAGGACTTCCTGTTCGACCCGTCGATGATGGACCAGCCGACGCGGGCGCTCTCGGGCGGTGAGCGCAACCGGCTGCTGCTGGCCCGGCTGTTCGCGCGGCCCAGCAACCTGATGGTGCTGGACGAGCCGACCAACGACCTGGACATGGACACGCTGGACCTGCTGGAGGAGGTGCTCGCGGACTACGAGGGCACGCTGCTGCTGGTCAGCCACGACCGCGATTTCCTGGACCGGCTGGTCACTTCCACCATCGCGGTGGAGGGGGACGGCGACGTGCAGGAATATGCCGGCGGCTACAGCGACTACCTGGTGCAGCGCCGCCCCGCCGCCCCGGCCGCCCCGCCACCCGCGGCAAAGCCGGCGGCCCCGGCTGCCGCGGCACCGGCGCGGGCGAAGACGAAGCTGAGCTTCAAGGAGGCGCGCGAACTGGACGAACTGCCCGGCCGGATCGACGCGCTGACCGCTCGCATCGGCACGCTGGAGGCGAAGCTGGCCGATCCCGCCTTCTACACGAAGGACGCCGCCGGTTTCGCCCGGGCGACGGAAGACCTCTCGACGGCGCAGGCGGAACTGGCCGCGGCCGAGGACCGCTGGCTGGAGCTTGAGTCCCTGAAGGAGGAGCTGGGTCGATGACCCCGCTCCACATGCTCCAGGCGCTGACGGTGATGGCGATCTGGGGCTTCAACTTCGTCGTCGCCAAGGTGGCGATGACCGAATTCTCGCCGCTCCTGCTGATGACCCTGCGCTTCGCGCTGGTCGCGGCGATTCTGCTGCCCTTCGTGAAGCCGCCGCGGGGGCACTGGCGGCAGATGGCCCTCTATTCCCTGGTGATGGGGGGCCTGCACTTCCCGCTGGTCTTCATGGGCGTGCAGCAGGTGGACGCCTCCACCGCCTCCATCGCCATCCAGCTCCAGGTGCCGTTCGCCTCGATGTTCGCCGCGATCTTCTTCAAGGACCGGCTGGGCTGGCGGCGCGCCCTGGGCATGGCCGTGGCCTTCGCCGGTGTCGCCGTGATCGCCGGCGTGCCCGACGAGCGCACCAGCGTGCCGCACGTCCTGATGATCGTCGGCGCGGCGCTGGCCTTCGCCTTCTCCAACATCCAGCTCAAATGGCTGGGCGGCATCGACTGGAAGACGCTGAACGCCTACATGGCGCTGTTCGCCGTGCCCCAGCTCCTGGCGCTGTCGCTCGTGTTCGAGTCGGGACAGATGGAGCAGATCCGGAACGCCGACTGGCTGGGTCTGGCCTGCCTCGCCTATCTGGCGCTGCTGGCGACCATCCTCGCCTATGCCTTCTGGTATCCGCTGGTGCGGCGGTTCGACGTGAACCAGACGGTGCCCTTCCTGCTGCTGGTGCCGGTGTTCGGAGTCGGCGGCGGGGTGCTGACGCTGGGCGAGCCGGTGACGTGGCAGCTCGTGGTCGGCGGCCTGCTGACGCTGGGCGGAGTCGGGGTCATCATCGTCCGCCGGCCCCGCCTGACTCCGGCGCGGAGCACGACGTGAGCGGGTTCCGGCTGATCGACCTGCCCTCCCCCAACCACGGGCCGCGCCGGCCGGGAGCGGCCATCGACATGCTGGTGCTGCACTATACCGGCATGCGCACGGCGGAGGAGGCGCTGGAGCGGCTCTGCGACCCGGCGGCGGAGGTCAGCGCCCATTACGTGATCGACGAGGACGGCACGCTCTACCGGCTGGTGCGGGAGGACCGCCGGGCCTGGCATGCCGGGCTGTCCTTCTGGCGCGGCGAGCGCGACGTCAACAGCCGCTCCATCGGGATCGAGCTGGTCAATCCCGGCCACGCCTTCGGCTACCGTCCCTTCCCCGAGGCGCAGATGGCGACGCTGGAGTCGCTGGCGGCCGATCTGGTGGCGCACTACCGCATCCCGCCGCTGCATGTGCTGGGCCATTCCGACGTGGCGCCCGCGCGCAAGGAGGACCCGGGCGAGTTGTTCGACTGGCCGCGGCTGGCCCGGGCCGGCATCGGTGCCTGGCCTGAACCGGCCGCGGCCGACGACGCCCCCTGGACGGAGGCGGAGGTCGCGTCCCTGCTGGCCGCCGTGGGCTACGAGCCCCTGCCCTCCCCTGGGACGGCATGGGACGGGACGGCATGGGACGGGACGGCCGGACAGGTGCTGACGGCCTTCCGGCGGCACTGGCATCCGGCGGCCTTGTCCGGCCCCTTGCGCCCCGATGCCGGCGACGTATGCCGGCTGCGCGCATTGGCGCGCATCGCCGCTGTTGCCTGGACGGAGCGAAACGCCTAACTATCGCGCCACGCCAGACGGCCGGATGGCCGCCCTCCGGCAACGGGGAAACCCGCCGGGGGGAGGAAAGTCCGGGCTCCACGGAAGCACGGTGCCGGGTAACGCCCGGCGGGGGCGACCCCAGGGAAAGTGCCACAGAAAGCAAACCGCCCATGATCCCCGCCTCCGGGTGGGACGGCATGGGCAAGGGTGAAAGGGTGCGGTAAGAGCGCACCGCGCCCCCGGCGACGGGGGTGGCATGGTAAACCCCACCGGGAGCAAGACCGAATAGGGGTGGCACGGCCGGGAAACCGGCCGAAGCGCGCTTCCGCGCAGCCGCCCGGGTGGGTCGCGTGAGGCGTCCGGCAACGGGCGTCCCAGAGGAATGGCCATCCCCCGGATACCGTCCAGCCCGCTGGATACGGTCCGGCGGACAGAACCCGGCTTACAGGCCGTCTGGCGTCTTGATTTTCCGCAGGACTGCGGAATGCTTGCGGATATTTGCCCCTTTCGGGCCCGCGAAAACGGTTGCCGGAAGCACCCGCACAGCCCCTTCGCGGGCAGGGGCTTCCAGGGCGCAGGGCACGCGCAGGCTGAGGTTCAAAGTCCGCCCACAATACCCTCAGAAAAATCGGGGCAGCGCCACAATATCTTGTGGCCTGCGACGCGGGGTTCCGGCATGACTCCCGGGTGACACGGCTGCCGGTCCGGCCGGCCCCGTCCCGCCCCGCCTGAGGGGCCGGAAGAATCACCCCCACGCTTCCCCAAGGGGTGACAAGCGGCTCAAAGAGATGCCGCCGAATTATTGTTGTTTTCGAAAGGAACAAAAGATGAACGGAACCCGTCTTCGCCGACGGATCCGTGAGCTTTCCTGAATGGTTCCCGCAGTTCTCCCGTTTTATCCCCAGGAATTCCCCAGACCTACCCACAGCCCCCCGAAAATTCTTGGCCGATCAGGCACTTTACTCTGCCGTCCCATTGACGCCCATGACGTCCCATGGTATCCCAATCCTACCCATAAATCGGGAAGGTCGGCCCATTCCGACCCACTCCGCGCCAGCGGGGCGGGCGGCGGTCGAGGAGGGGATTTCCGAAACAGGGTCGGCATCGGGGAGGTGCCGGATCGTGGGGGGCGATGGCGCTGTTCCTGTCCACATACGTCAACAAGGTTGACAAGAAGGGCCGGGTCTCGGTGCCCGCACCCTTCCGCACATCCTTGGGGCATGTGACGGGCGGCGGGCCGGTGGAACTGATCGTCTTCCGCTCGCTCCAGGCCAACGCGCTGGATGCGTGCAGCATCGACTTCCTGGAGCAGCTCTCCCTCGCGCTCGACAATCCCGACATGCCGGAGGACCTGCGCGACACCATCGAGACGACGGTGTTCGGCGGTTCCGTGCGGCTTCAGATCGACCCCGAGGGCCGCATCATCATCCCCGAGCCCTACCTGGAGTTCGCCGGGATCGGCGAGTCCATCTCCTTCGTCGGCCGGCGCAAGACCTTCCAGCTCTGGGACCCGGCGGCCTTCGCGGCGCACGAGGCGCAGAGCCGCGACGTGGCCCGCGCCAACAACATCTCGCTGTCCACCGTGCTCGCCCGCACCTCGGCCCTGGCCAGGGGGGCGTCATGACGGCCGGCCCGACCCCGGGGGCCGTGGACGCCCCGTCGCTGCACATCCCCGTCCTGCGCGACGAGGTGGTGGACGCCCTCGCCCCCCGCGACGGTGCTGTTCTGGTGGACGGGACCTTCGGCGCCGGCGGCTACACCGCCGCCCTGCTGGCCTCGGCCGCCTGCACCGTCTGGGCGATCGACCGCGACCCCGCCGCGGTGGCCCGCGGCCATGCGCTGGCAGCCCGGCATCCCGGCCGGCTGACCGTCCTTGACGGCACCTTCGGCTGCATGGAGTCGCTGCTGGCTGCGCACGGCATCACCCGCGTGGACGGCATCGCGCTGGACATCGGGGTCTCCTCCCCCCAGATCGACGATCCGTCACGCGGCTTCTCCTTCCGCTTCGACGGTCCGCTCGACATGCGGATGGGATCGCATGGGACGACGGCCGCCGACATCGTCAACGAGCGGGACGAGGCGGAGATCGCCGACATCGTCTGGCGCTATGGGGAGGAGCGGCACTCCCGCCGCGTCGCCCGCGCCATCGTGGCGCGCCGGCGCGAGGCTCCCATCACCCGCACCCTGGACCTTGCCGAGATCGTGCGCTCCGTCGTGCCGAAGTCGAAGGACGGCATCGATCCCGCCACCCGCACCTTCCAGGCGCTGCGCATCGCCGTGAACGACGAGCTGGGCGAGCTGGAGCGTGGTCTGGCCGCGGCCGAGCGGCTGCTGGCCCCCGGCGGCCGGCTGGCCGTGGTCACCTTCCATTCGCTGGAAGACCGGGTGGTGAAGGAGTTCCTGCGCAGCCGTTCCGCCGCAGCCCCCGCTCCGTCGCGCCACCTGCCGGCCCCGGCCGACGCCCCGGCGCCGACCTTCCGCCTGATCGCCCGGTCGGGCGTCACGCCCGCGCCGGCGGAACTGGCCGCCAATCCCCGCGCCCGTTCGGCGCGGCTGCGCAGCGCCGAACGCACCTCGGCCCCCGCCCGTCGCCTGGGAGACGCCGCATGATCGGCAAATCCACCATCGTCTGGATCGCCCTCGCCTCGCTGGCCAGCGTGATCCTGTACCAGACCAGCTACCGGGTGCAGGAACAGGCGGAGAAGCTCTCCTCGCTGAACCGCCAGATCGTCGCCGAGCAGGAGGCGATCCAGGTGCTGCGGGCGGAATGGGCCTATCTCAACGATCCGACGCGGCTGGAGGCCCTGGTGGCCCAGCACCTGCTGCTGCAACCCACCCGCGCTGAACAGATCGTCTCCCTGGACGCCCTTCCGGAGAAGCAGCCCGAGCTGCTGGCGACCGTCACGGTCCCGGTCCCGGCGCGCAAGCCCGGCCGGGCCGCGGCGCCGGCGCACAGCCCGCGGCGTGACGCGCCCCGTCCGGACGCCCCCGTCGTTCTCGCCACCTACGGAGCCCCCCGATGACCGACGCGCCCCTGTCGCTGACCGGCTTCGACATGACCGGCCTCGACCGGCCGCACGCCCCGCGGACGGAACCGCGGGTCCGCTGGCAGCCGCACGGCAACCCGGCTCTGGAGCAGGGGCGCCATCGGCTGGTCGTGACGGCGGCCATGTTCGCGCTGGCCTTCGGCGCGGTCGGGCTGAAGCTGCTGGACGCGACGGTGCTGAGCCGGGGCGGCGAGCCGCAGGTGGCCCGCGCCGCCGGGGCCAAGGCCCCGACCAGCCGCGCTGACATCGTGGACCGCAACGGCGTGCTGCTGGCGTCGTCGCTGACGACGGAGTCGCTGTTCGCCGACCCGAAGCTGGTGATCGACCCGAAGGAGGCGGCCCGGCGCCTGACCGAAGTGCTGGACATCAAGGAACAGGATGTCCTGGCCGAGTTGCAGAGCGACAAGCGTTTCGTCTGGATCAAGCGCAACCTGACCCCGCGTCAGGTCTATGAGGTGAACCGCCTGGGCATCCCCGGCCTGGCCTTCCAGCGGGAGGAGCGGCGCATCTACCCGCAGGGCAGCCTTGCCGCCCATGTCGTCGGCTTCTCCGGGGTCGACAATGTCGGCCTGATGGGGATCGAACAGGCGTTCGACCGCCGCCTGAAGGAGAACCAGGAGCCGCTGCGCCTGTCCATCGACGTGCGGCTGCAGCACATCCTGCGCCGGGAGGTGCAGACCGCGATCGACGACTTCCAGGCGATCGGCGGCGCCGGCATGGTGATGGACGTCAAGACCGGCGAGCTGCTGGCGATGGTCAGCCTGCCCGACTTCGATCCGCACAATCCGCCGCCCCCGCAGGAGCAGCAGGACCTGGACCCGCGGTTCAACCGGAACACGCTGGGCGTGTATGAGATGGGCTCCACCTTCAAGATCTTCAACACGGCGCTGGCCCTGGAGTCGGGCCGGGTGAAGCTGCGCGACATGTTCGACGCGACGCGCCCGATCCGCATCGGCCGCTTCACCATCTCCGACTTCCATGCGGAGAACCGCTGGATGGACGTGGTGGACGTGTTCAAGCATTCGTCCAACATCGGCTCGGTGCGGATGGCCGAGCAGGTCGGCCCCGTCGCCCAGAAGGAGTTCATGACGAAGCTGGGCTTCGCCCGGCCCGCCTCGCTGGAACTGCCGGAGATGGGCTGGCCGATCATCCCCAACCCCTGGCGCGACGTGAACATGATGACCATCAGCTTCGGGCACGGCATGTCCGTCAGCCCGGTGCATCTGGTCACCGCCGCCGCCGGCGTGGTGAACGGCGGCATCATGCATCCGGCGACCCTGCTGAAGCGCGACCGCGACGCAGAGATTCCCGGCACCCGGATCGTCAGTGAGCAGACCAGCGACACGCTGCGCAAGCTGATGCGCATCGTCGTCACCGAGGGCACGGCCAGGATGGCGGATGCGCCGGGCTATCTGGTGGGCGGCAAGACCGGCACGGCCGAGAAGGTCAAGAATGGCGGCTATGCCAGAAAGGCGCTCATCTCCTCCTTCCTCGGCGTGTTCCCCATGAACGATCCGAAATACGTGGTCTACGTGATGGTGGACGAGCCCAAGGGGAACAAGAAGAGCTTCGGCTATGCCACGGGCGGCTGGGTGGGCGCCCCCACCGGGGGGCGCATCGTGGCCCAGGCCGGCCCGCTGCTGGGGGTCCGGCCGCAGGACGCGCAATCGCCCGAGATCATCCATGCCCTTGCCATCAATCCCGTCGATCCTCCGGCCGTCGCCCAGGTGGCGTCCGTTCCGGCGGGCAGTTCCGGGGGGCGGTGATGCGCCCCCGGAACCCCCACCCGCGATGACCCGAACGACATGAAGAAGCTCTCGGACATCATGGCCTCCCGCACCGAAATCGCCGTCTCGGCCCTGGCGCTGGAAAGGGATCCGCCGATCACCGCCCTGACCGCCGATTCGCGCAAGATCGTGCCCGGAACGCTGTTCGCAGCGTTGCCGGGCACACGCCATGATGGGCGGGACTTCATCGCCCAGGCCGTGGCGGCCGGGGCGTCGGCCGTGCTGGCCCCGAAAGGGACGGTGCTGCCGCCGGGGTGCGAGCATGTCGCCCTGATCGAGGACCTGAACCCGCGGCGGCGGCTGGCGCTGCTGGCCGCCGCCTTCTACGGGGCGCAGCCGCAGCGCATCGCGGCCGTGACCGGGACCAACGGCAAGACCTCCACCGCGCAGTTCACGCGGCAGATCTGGTCCGGGCTCGGCCACCGCAGCGGCGCCATGGGGACGCTAGGTCTGGTGGCCGATGGCTTCCCGAACATCGAGACCTTGACGACACCCGACCCCGTCGAGCTTCATAGGCTTCTCGCAGAGCTCGCCCGCGGCGGCGTGACCCATCTGGCGATGGAGGCCTCGTCGCATGGACTCGACCAGTTCCGGCTGGACGGGGTGCTGGTGACGTGCGCCGGCTTCACCAACCTGACGCGTGATCATTTGGACTACCACCGCACCATGGAGGCCTATTTCCAGGCCAAGGCGACGCTGTTCGAGCGCGTCATGCCCCAGGGTGCCGTGGCCGTGCTGAACGCCGACACGCCGCAGTTCGAGGCGCTGGCGGCCCTCTGCCGCTCGCGCAAGCAGACGGTCATCGGCTACGGCGAGCGTGGCCGCGAGCTGGCGCTGCACTCGGCCCGGCCGCTGCCGCACGGCCAGCAGGTGGAGATCGAGGTGTTCGGCACCCGCCACAGCCTGGAGCTGCCGCTGGTCGGCAACTTCCAGCTCTGGAACGCGCTCTGCGCCCTGGGGCTGGTGATCGGCTCCGGCGAGGATCCGGCGGCGGCGACGGCGCAGCTCGCCCGCCTGGAAGGGGTGCGCGGCCGCCTGGATCTGGTCGCGCGGCTTAAAAATGGCGCGGCCGTCTACGTCGATTACGCCCACACGCCCGACGGCCTGGAAACGGTTCTGAAAGCCTTGCGGCCGCATACCGTCGGCCGTCTGGTCGCCGTGTTCGGTGCCGGTGGGGACCGCGATCCGGGCAAGCGCCCGCTGATGGGCGAGGTGGTGGCGCGGCTCGCCGACCGGGCCATCGTCACGGACGACAACCCGCGCAGCGAGGTTCCGGCGGTGATCCGGGCGGCGATCCTGGCCGCCTGCCCCGACGCCACGGAGATCGGCGACCGCGCCGAGGCCATCGAGGCCGCCATCGCGGGGCTGGAGCAGGGCGACGTGCTGGTCGTCTGCGGCAAGGGGCACGAGCAGGGACAGATCGTGGGAACCGAAGTGCGACCGTTCGACGACGCCGCCGTCGCGCGCGCCGCCGTCGGCAGGCTCAACGTGTGACGGGGTGCAGGCCATGAAGACGCACGACGGCTCCGACATCCTGTGGACAGCGGCTGATGCCGCCGCCGCGACCAACGGCCGCCATCCGACCGGGCGCACCCCGGGGCACTGGATGGCGACAGGCGTCTCCATCGACAGCCGCACGCTCCGGCCCGGCGACCTGTTCGTCGCGCTGAAGGGCCCCAACTTCGACGGCCACGACTATGTCGGCGACGCGCTGGCGCACGGGGCCGCGGCGGCCCTGGTCTCCCGCCTGCCGGGCAACGTGCCGCCCGAGGCGCCGGTGCTGCTGGTGGACGACACCCTGGCCGCGCTGGAGGATCTGGGGCGCGTCGCCCGCCTGAACGCCCGCGGCAAGGTCATCGCCGTCACCGGATCGGTCGGCAAGACCGGGACGAAGGAGGCGCTGAAGCTCTGCCTGGACGCCCGGGGGCCGACCTTCGCCACCCAGGGCAGCCTGAACAACCACTGGGGCGTGCCGCTGTCGCTGGCCCGCTTTCCCGCCGACGCGCACTACGGCGTCTTCGAGCTGGGCATGAACCATGCCGGGGAGATCGGGCCGCTGTCCCGCATGGTGCAGCCGGACGTGGCGATCATCACCACGGTGGAGGCGGTGCATCTGGAGTTCTTCGCCAGCGTCGAGGGCATCGCCGACGCCAAGGCAGAGATCTTCGAGGGCATGACGCCGGCCGGCACCGCCATCCTGAACCGCGACAACCCGCATTTCGCCCGGCTGGTCGCTGCCGCCCGCACCCAGGGCCTGACCCGGATCTGGAGCTTCGGCACGCAGGAGGGCGCGGACGCGCACCTTCTGGAGTGCTCGCTGCACGCCACCTCCTCCGCCGTCACGGCCAGCATCCGGGGCGAGCGCATCCAGTACTGCCTGTCCCTGCCCGGCCGGCACCATGTCCTGAACAGTCTTGCGGTGCTGCTGGCCGTCAGCGCGGCCGAGGGCGACGTGGCCGCCGCGGCGCGGCAGCTCTCCCAGATCGCCCCGATCAAGGGCCGTGGCCTGCGCCGCCGGGTGGCCCTGGCCAAGGGCAGCTTCACCGTGATCGACGAGAGCTACAACGCCAGCCCCGTCTCCGTCGCCGCCGCAGCCACCGTGCTCGGCAAGGCCGATCCCGGCGCCGGCGGCCGCCGCATCGCCGTGCTGGGCGACATGCTTGAACTGGGCGCGCAGGCGCCCTCGCTGCATGCCGGGCTGGCCGACCAGTTCCGCCGCGCGGGCGCCGATCTGGTGTTCTGCTGCGGCCCGAACATGAAGTTCCTGTTCGACCGCCTGCCCGCCGCCCTGCGCGGCCGCCATACCGAGGACAGCGCGGCGCTGGCGCCGCTGGTGGCGGACGCGGTGCGGGCGGGCGACGTGGTGATGGTGAAAGGATCGGCCGGCAGCCGCATGAGCCGGGTGGTCGATGCGCTCGTCGCGCTCGACCACGGGGATCAGGCGGCGGAGGCACCGGCCGCGGTCGCCGCCGGTTCGGCGAGCTGAGGACGACATGCTGTTCAACCTGCTCTATCCGCTGGCGGACGAGTTCCAGATCTTCAACCTGTTCCGGTACATCACCTTCCGGACGGGCGGGGCGATGGTGACCGCGCTGCTGATCAGCTTCGTGATCGGGCCGCGGGTGATCCGCTGGCTGAAGTCGGTGCAGGGAGAGGGCCAGCCGATCCGCACCGACGGGCCGGAAACCCACCTGAAGAAGAAGGGCACGCCCACCATGGGCGGGCTGATGATCCTGATCGCGGTGATCGTCAGCACCCTGCTCTGGGTGGATCTGGCGAACGTCTACACCTGGATCGTGCTGCTGGTGACGGTGGGATTCGGCCTGATCGGCTTCGGCGACGACTTCCTGAAGCTGACCAAGCGCAACACCAAGGGCCTGTCGGGCAGGCTCAAGCTCGCCTGGACCATCGCCATCGCCGGCGTCGCCGCCACCTGGTACATCGCGGTGACGCCGCACCCGCTGGACACCGGCCTCGCCGTCCCCTTCTTCAAGGACCTGCTGGTCAATCTCGGCTGGTTCTTCATCCCCTTCGCCATCCTGGTGATGGTCGGCGCCAGCAACGCCGTGAACCTGACCGACGGGCTGGACGGTCTCGCCATCGTGCCGATCATGATCGCGGCGGCGACCTTCGGGCTGATCGCCTACCTGTCGGGCAATGCGATCTTCGCCGGCTATCTCCAGATCCACCATGTCCCCGGCACGGGCGAACTGGCCGTGTTCTGCGGCGCGCTGGTCGGGGCGGGGCTGGGCTTCCTCTGGTTCAACGCCCCGCCGGCCATGGTCTTCATGGGCGACACGGGCTCGCTCTCCATGGGTGGCGCGCTGGGCGCCGTCAGCGTGATGACCAAGCACGAGCTGGTGCTGGCCATCGTCGGCGGCCTGTTCGTGCTGGAGGCGGTGTCGGTGATGGTGCAGGTCGCCAGCTTCAAGCTGACCGGCAAGCGCGTCTTCCGGATGGCGCCGATCCACCACCACTTCGAGAAGAAGGGCTGGTCGGAGCCGACGGTCGTCATCCGTTTCTGGATCATCGCCGCCATCCTGGCGCTGGTCGGCCTCTCCACCCTGAAGCTGCGGTGAGGGCCGGATGATCGACCTCTCCTTCCTTGCCGGCCAGCGTATCGCGGTGATGGGGCTCGCCCGCTCGGGCCTCGCAGCCGCGATCGCGCTTTCCCGCGGCGGCGCCGAGGTGCTGGCCTGGGACGACGCCGAGGCCGGACGCACCGCGGCCACCGCCGCCGGCCTGCCGCTGACCGACCTGCATCACGCCGACCTGACCGGCGTGACGGCGCTGGTGCTGTCGCCGGGTATCCCGCACACCTTCCCCGCCCCGCATCCCGTGGCCGCGCGGGTGCGCGCCGCGGGCATCCCGGTCATCGGGGACGTGGAGCTGCTGCGCCGCGCCCGGCCGGAGGCGACCTATCTCGGCATCACGGGCACCAACGGCAAGAGCACGACAACGGCGCTGACCGGCCACATCCTGGCCGCCGCGGGGCGGCGCCTGCAGGTCGGCGGCAACCTGGGCACCCCGGTGCTGACCTTCGAGCCGTTGGACGCCGGCGACGTCTACGTGCTGGAGATGTCCAGCTACCAGCTCGAACTGACGCCCTCGCTCGGCTTCGACGCGGCGGCGCTGCTGAACATCACGCCCGACCACCTGGACCGCCACGGCGGCATGGACGGCTATGTCGCCGCCAAGCGGCTGGCCTTCCGCCCTGCCCCGTCCCCGCGGCCCGCCCTGCCGGTCGCCGTGATCGGGGTGGACGACGCCCACTGTTCCGCCATGGCCGACGCGCTGGAGGCCGAGGGCGGCCGCCGCGTTGTCCGCATCTCCGCCGAACGGGCCGTGGCCGGCGGCGTCTCCGCCCCCGACGGCGTGCTGGTGGACGACAGCGAGGGCCGCGCCGTGGCCGTGCTGGACCTGCGCGGGTGCCCCTCCCTGCCCGGCCGGCACAACTGGCAGAACGCCTGCGCCGCCTATGCCCTGGCGCGCGCCGCCGGGGTGGCGCCGGAGGCCATCGCCAGCGCCATCCGCAGCTTCGCCGGGCTGGCCCACCGCCAGCAGGCGGTCGCCACCATCGACGGCGTCCGCTTCGTCAACGACAGCAAGGCGACCAACGCCGATGCCGCGGCCAAGGCCCTGGGCTGCTACGACGCCATCCACTGGATCCTGGGCGGCAAGCCGAAGGAGGGCGGGCTGGAAGGCCTGGACGCCTTCATGCCGCGGGTCCGCCACGCCTTCCTGATCGGCGCCGCGACGGAGGAGTTCGCGTCCTGGCTGGCCGCCCGCGGGGTGCCGCACACCCGCTGCGGCACGATGGAGACGGCGGTGCCCACGGCCTTCCGTTCGGCGCTCGCCGGGGGCGAGCCGGGGGCTGTCGTGCTGCTGTCGCCCGCCTGCGCGAGCTTCGACCAGTATCCGAACTTCGAGGTGCGCGGCGACCACTTCGCCAAGCTGGTGCAGGCGCTGACGGAGGCCGGCCGATGAGCTTCACCTTCGCCCGCACCGACCATTCCCTGCTGGGCCGCTGGTGGTGGACCGTGGACCGCTGGACGCTGGCGGCCGTGGTGCTGATCGCGGCCATCGGCGTGGTGCTGATCCAGGCCGCCAGCCCCGCCGTGGCCGAGCGCATCGGCCTGACCACCTTCCACTTCATCGAGCGGCACCTGATGCTGCTGCTGCCGGCGCTGGGCGTGATGGTGGGCGTATCGCTGCTGTCCCCGCGCGGGGTGCTGCGGCTGTCGGTGGGGCTGTTCCTGCTCTCGCTGATCGGCATCGCCCTGACCCTGGTGGTCGGGGTGGAGATCAAGGGCGCCACCCGCTGGCTGCATCTCCCCGGCCTGTCGGTGCAGCCGTCGGAGTTCGTGAAGCCCGCCTTCGCGGTCGTCGCCGCGTGGCTGTTCGCCCTTCAGCGCAACCGCGAGGGCTTCCCGGGCATCCCGGTCGTCGCCGGGCTCTTCCTGGTCACGGTGGCGATGCTGCTGATGCAGCCTGACCTGGGCCAGACCTTCGTCATCACCGCCGTCTTCGCCGGGCAGTTCTTCCTGGCGGGCCTGCCGGTGCTGCTGGTGGTGGGGCTGGTGGTGCTGGGCATCTCCGGCCTTGTCGGCGCCTACTTCCTGTTCCCGCATGTGCAGAGCCGCATCGACCGCTTCCTCGACCCCGCCTCGGGCGACAACTACCAGGTCGCCCGCGCCATGGAGGCGTTCGAGAAGGGCGGCCTGTGGGGCACCGGCCCCGGCCAGGGCAGCGTGAAGATGTCGATCCCCGACGCCCATGCGGACTTCATCTTCGCCGTCGCCGGAGAGGAGCTGGGCCTGCTCTGGTGCCTGCTGATCGTCGGCCTGTTCGCCTTCGTCGTGCTGCGCGGCTTCGCCCGCGCCTTCAACGACCAGAGCCTGTTCGTGCTGCTGGCCGCATCGGGCCTGTGCATGCAGTTCGGCCTGCAGTCCCTCATCAACATGGGGTCGTCGCTGCACCTGATGCCGACCAAGGGCATGACGCTGCCCTTCATCAGCTATGGCGGGTCCTCGCTGATCGCGCTGGGAATCGGCATGGGCATGCTGCTGGCGCTGACGCGGCGCCGCTTCGGACCGGGAGACGTACCATGAGCATGGCCCCCATCGTGCTGGCGGCCGGCGGCACCGGCGGCCATCTGTTCCCCGCCGAGGCGCTGGCGCGCGAGCTGCTGGAGCGCGGCCACCGTGTCGTGCTGGTGACGGACGTGCGCGGCACCGCCTTCGGCGATGCGCTGCGCGAGGTTCCGGTCCACCGCATCCGCTCCGCCACCCTGGGCGGCGGGCTGCTGGGCAAGGCGCGCACGGCGCTGGAGCTGGGCATCGGCACGCTCCAGGCGCGCCGCCTGCTGTCGCGGCTGGAGCCGGCGATCGTCGTCGGCTTCGGCGGCTATCCGTCCTTCCCGGCGGTCTACGCCGCCGCCGGCCTGCGCATCCCGGTGGCGATCCACGAGCAGAACGCCGTCATGGGCCGGGCCAACCGGATGCTGGCGCGGCGGGCGCGGCTGATCTGCACCTCCTTCCCGGAAGTGCAGGGCATGGACAATGTTGACCGGGCGCGCGCCGTGCGGACCGGCAATCCCGTCCGCCCGGCCGTTCTGGCCCTACGCGACCGGCCCTACGAGGCGCCCCTGCCGGGCGGCAGCCTGGACATCCTGGTCACCGGCGGCAGCCAGGGTGCCACCGTGTTCGGGGAGATCGTGCCGCGCGCCGTGGCGATGCTGCCGGAGGACCTGCGCCTGCGCCTGGGCATCGTGCAGCAGGCGCGCGCCGAGAACCTCCAGGCGGCCCGCGACGGGTATGCGGCCCTGGGCGTCCAGGCCACCCTCGCCCCCTTCTTCCGCGACCTGCCGGAGCGGCTGGCCCGCTGCCACCTGATGATCGGCCGTGCCGGCGCCTCCACCGTGGCGGAGCTGACGGTGGCCGGTCGGCCCTCGATCCTGGTGCCCTATCCGCACGCCACCGACGACCACCAGACCGCCAACGCCCGCGCCGTGGCGGCGGCGGGCGGTGCCTGGATCATGCCGCAGCCGGAGTTCACGGCCGAGGCGCTGGCGGCACGGCTGACGGCGCTGCTGACCGATCCCGCCCCCCTGGCCCCGGCCGCGGCCGCCGCGGCCGCCTGGGGCCTGCCGGATGCCGCGCGCCGGCTGGCCGACGCGGTGCTGGGCGCCGCCGGCCTGGGCAACGGCCGGAGCACCCCGGACAGCCAGATGCGAGCCGCCGAATGAGCGCCCCGATGCATGCCCCCACGCCCAGCGGCCCTTCTCCCGCAAGCTCGGCGCCCGCCGGCCCCGCCCGTTTCCCGGGGAGGGCCTGAGCCATGCGCGCGATGCCGCTTTCCATCGGCACCATCCACTTCGTCGGCATCGGCGGCATCGGCATGTCGGGCATCGCCGAGGTGCTGCACAATCTCGGCTATTCCGTCCAGGGCAGCGACATCGCCGACAACTACAACGTCGCGCGGCTGCGCACCCTGGGTATCCGGGTGGAGATCGGCCACCGGGCGGAGAATCTGGGCGAAGCGGCGGTCGTCGTCATCTCCTCCGCCGTGCGGACCGACAATCCCGAGGTCGTGGCCGCCCGCGCCGCCCTGGTGCCGGTCGTGCGCCGGGCGGAGATGCTGGCCGAGCTGATGCGCCTGAAATGGTCGGTGGCGGTGGCCGGCACGCACGGCAAGACCACCACCACCTCCATGGTGGCGGCCCTGCTGGACGGGGCCGGCTTCGACCCGACCATCATCAACGGCGGCATCATCAACGCGCTGGGCACCAACGCCCGGCTGGGCAGCGGCGACTGGATGGTGGTCGAGGCGGACGAGAGCGACGGCACCTTCACGAAGCTGCCGGCGACCATCGCCGTCGTCACCAACATGGACCCCGAGCATCTGGACTTCTACGGTACCTTCGAGAAGGAGCGGGAGGCGTTCGACCGCTTCGTCGAGAACATCCCGTTCTACGGCTTCGCCGCGCTCTGCACCGACCATCCGGAGGTGCAGGCCCTGGTCGCCCGTGCCGACCGCCGGATCGTCACCTACGGCTTCAACCCGCAGGCGGACGTGCGCGCCGTCAATGTCGAGGGCGACCACCGCGGCGCCTTCTACGACGTGCAGGTCTCCGAGCGGGTGACCGGCGAGGCGCGCACCATCGAGCGGGTGCATCTGCCCATGTACGGGCTGCACAACGTCCAGAACTCGCTCGCCGCCATCGCCGTCGCCATCAACATGGGCATCGCGGACGAGCAGATCCGCGCCAGCTTCGCCCGCTTCAGCGGCGTCAAGCGCCGCTTCACCCGGACGGGCGAGTCCAACGGGGTGGTCGTGATCGACGATTACGGCCACCATCCGGTGGAGATCCAGGCGGTGCTCAAGGCGGCCCGCATGGCCGGCAGCGGCCGCACCATCGCGGTGGTGCAGCCGCACCGCTACAGCCGCCTCTCCTCGCTGTTCGAGGAGTTCTGCACCTGCTTCAACGATGCCGACGCCGTGATCGTGGCCGACGTCTACGCCGCGGGCGAGCAGCCCGTCGAAGGCGCCTCGAAGGAGGCGCTGGTGGAGGGGCTGCGCACCCACGGCCACCGCAACGTGCAGGCCCTGCCCTCGCCCGAGGCGCTGGCCGGCATCGTGCGCGAGCTGGCGCAGCCGGGCGACATGGTCGTCTGCCTGGGGGCGGGCAGCATCACCGGCTGGGCCAACCGGCTGCCGGCAGAGCTGGACGCGCTCCACGGCATCAGCGGCGGAACCGCCCCGGCGGCCAAGGCGGGAGGCACCTGATGACGGCTGCCGAGCCCCTGCCGGGTCCCCATCTGATCGACCGCCTGCCGCGCGTCCGCGGGCGGCTGACGGCGGACGCGCCCCTGGGGCCGATGACCTGGTTCCGGGTCGGTGGAACGGCGGACGTGCTGTTCCGCCCGGCCGATGCCGACGATCTGGCCGGCTTCCTGGCCGGCTGCCCGGCCGACGTGCCGGTCACGGTGATCGGCGTCGCCAGCAACCTGCTGGTCCGCGACGGCGGCGTGCCCGGCGTGGTGATCCGCCTGGGCGGTCCCTTCGCGGAGATCGCCGTCGAGGGCGACCGGCTGGTCGCCGGGGCCGGGGCGCTGGACTACAACGTCGCCCTGACCGCGCAGCACGAGGGACTGGCGGGGCTGGAGTTCCTCTCCGGCATCCCCGGCACGATCGGCGGCGCCCTGCGCATGAACGCCGGCGCCTACGGCCGGGAGACGGCCGATCTGGTGGTCACGGCCGAGGGGATCGACCGCGCCGGCCGGCGCCTGCGCTTCGACCGCGCCGGGCTGCATCTCGGCTACCGCCACTGCGGCGTGCCCGAGGACGTGATCTTCACCGGCGCCGTGCTGCAAGGCACGCCGGGGGACAAGGCCGCCATCGCCACCGCCATGGACGCCATCCAGAAGGCACGGGCGGACAGCCAGCCGGTACGGGCGCGCACCGGCGGCTCCACCTTCGCCAACCCGGACCCGGAACTGTCGGGCGGGGCCAAGGCCTGGCAGCTCATCGACCGGGCCGGCTGCCGCGGGCTGCAGATCGGCGGCGCGCAGGTCTCGGAGAAGCACTGCAATTTCCTGCTGAACCTGGGCGATGCCACGGCCGCCGACCTGGAGGGGCTGGGCGAGGAGGTCCGGCGGCGGGTGCTGGAGACGAGCGGGATCGAGCTGCGCTGGGAGATCCGGCGGATCGGCCGGCCGGCCCGGGAGATCACGCCATGACGAACGCGGCGAAGTCTTGCCGAGTCTTGCCGGCGGCCCGCCGGACCTTACGCGGAGTCATCGCGCCGGCGCCGGCCGGGGCGGTGTCCGGGCGGTTCGACTCGGCCGTGCGGCCGCATTCCATAGACGTCGTGATGATCACTACCACAAAATCTTGCGTTTCCTTTTCCATCTGCGAAGGTCTAGAACTGGCTCCCCGTCCGGCCGGGACGGACGGGGATGCCGGATGGGGAGCGGGATCATGAACCAACGCCGCCCGACGCGGGTGGCCGTCCTGATGGGCGGCTGGTCGGCAGAGCGCGACGTATCGCTGGTCAGCGGCCGGTCCGTCGCGGCCGCGCTGGAAGAGCGCGGCTACGCCGTGACAGCGGTGGACGTGCAGCGCGACCTGCCGGCCCTGCTGCACGCCCTGACGCCGAAGCCGGACGTTGTCTTCAACGCCTTGCACGGCCGCGGCGGGGAGGACGGGCTGATCCAGGGCGTGCTGGAGTATCTGGGCGTCCCCTACACCCATTCCGGCGTGCTGGCCTCCGCCCTGGCCATGAACAAGGAGATGACCCGGCGCGTCCTGGCCGCCGTCGGCGTGCCGGTGCCCGACGGTGTGACCGTGACGCGCGAGCAGATCCTGGCCGGGCATCCGATCGAGCCGCCCTATGTCGTGAAGCCGGTGGACGAGGGCTCCTCCGTCGGCGTCCGCATCGTCCGCCCCGGCCAGAACCAGTCGGTGCTGGAGGAGGGCGGCTGGGCCTATGGCGAGCGCGTGCTGGTGGAGCGGTTCATCCCGGGCCGCGAGCTGACCGTGGGCGTGATGGGCGACCGTGCCCTTGCCGTGACGGAGATCGTGCCGCGCTCCGGCTTCTTCGACTACGCCGCGAAGTACACCGAGGGCGAGGCCGTCCACGTCTGCCCGGCGCAGATCCCGCAGGATGTCCAGGAAGAGGCGCTGCGGCTGGCCCTGCTGGCGCACCGGACCCTGGGATGCAGCGGCGTCAGCCGCAGCGATTTCCGCTGGGACGACAGCCAGGCCGGCACCGGCGGCCTCTACTTCCTGGAGACCAACACGCAGCCCGGCTTCACGGCCCTGTCGCTGCTGCCGGAGCAGGCGGCATCGCAGGGCATCGGCTTCGCCGAGCTGTGCGCCTGGATCGTGGAGCAGGCCCGATGCCACGCGTGAGCGCCGCCGCCTACGACACCGGCCGGGGCTCGGCCGACAGCCACCGGGCGAAGATCGCCGCGGCGGCCCGCCGCGCCACCATGCAGGCGGCCCGCCGCGCCAACCGCCGCCGCGCCCTGCCGCGCTGGGCCCTGCCCTCCCTGCGCGCCGGGCTGAAACTGAGCCCGGTGCTGCTGCTGGCCGGTTTCCTGGCCTGGGTCTGGGCCGACGGCCGCCTGCCGGAGATGGCCGGGAAGGCGTCCGAGGGCTTCGTCCGCACGACGGCCGAAGCCGGGCTGGCCGTGACCGAGGTGCTGGTGAAGGGCCGGGCGGAGACGGACGGCGCCGCCGTGCTGGCCGCGCTGGGGGTCGGAACCGGCTCGCCCATGCTGACCTTCGATCCGCATGCCGCCCAGGCGGCCTTGCAGGCCCTCCCCTGGGTGGCCGCCGCCACCGTGGAGCGCCGCCTGCCGGGGACGATCTTCGTCCAGCTCGTCGAGCGGACGCCCATGGCGCTCTGGCAGCACGAGCAGAAGCTCTACCTGGTGGACGCCGACGGGGTGGTGCTGACCGACGAGCGGCTGGAACGCTGGCCCGACCTGCCGATGCTGGTGGGGGCGGACGCGCCGAAGCACGGCCGCGAGCTGCTGGCCCTGCTGTCGGCCGAACCGCTGATCGGCGCCCGGGTCGAGGCGGCCGTGCTGGTCGGCGGCCGGCGCTGGGACCTGCGCCTGGACAACGGCGTGGACGTGCGCCTGCCGGAAAAGGAGATGGCCGCGGCCCTGCGCCAGCTCGCCACCGTGCAGCAGACGAACCGGGTGCTGGAGCGGGACATCGTGGCGGTGGACCTGCGGGTGCCCGACCGGCTGGTCGTGCAGACCTCCGCGCAGGCGGCGGAGCAGCGCCGCGAGGCGCAGCGTCAGAAGAAGATCTGAGAGGGCGGCGGGCATGGCATTTCCGGGGGCGCTGAACGTCAGAAGCAGACCGAAGCGGGTGTCGCGCGGGGGCACCATCGCCGCGCTCGACGTCGGCTCGGGCAAGGTCGTCTGCTTCATCGCCAAGGTGGACGACCCCGGATCGATCCGCGTCGTGGGCATCGGCCATCAGGTCAGCCGCGGCGTCCGTGCCGGCGCCATCGTGGACATGGAGCAGGCCGAGACCGCCATCGGCACCGCCGTCCACGCCGCCGAGACCATGGCCGGCGAGCAGATCCGCGAAGTGCTGGTCAGCCTGTCCGGCGGCCAGCCGGAGAGCCAGACCATCACGGTGGAGACCGCCATCGCCGGACAGGTGGTCAATGACGGGGACCTGAAGCGCGCCCTGGCGCAGGCCCACAACCTGAACGTCGCCCCCGATGCCGAGCTGATCCACTCCATCCCCGTGGGCTACACGGTGGACGGCTCCAAGGGCATCCGCGAGCCGCGCGGGATGGTGGGCGAGCGGCTGGGCGTGCGCCTGCACGCCGTCACCACCGCCGCCAACCCGATCCGCAACCTGACGACCTGCATCGGCCGCTGCCACCTGGGTGTGGAGGGCTTCGTCCTGAGCCCCTACGCCTCGGGCCTCGCCTGCCTGGTCGAGGACGAGATGGATCTGGGCGTCACCCTGATCGACATGGGGGGCGGCACCACCAGCATGTCGGTCTTCTTCGACGGCAAGATGATCTGGTGCGACAGCATCCCGCTGGGCGGCGGTCACGTCACCAACGACATCGCCCGCGGGCTGACCACGCCGCTGGCCCATGCCGAACGGCTGAAGACCCTCTATGGCAGCGCCATCCCCACCGTCTCCGACGAGCGCGAGATCATCGACGTGCCCCAGGTCGGCGAGGAGGAGCACGCGCAGGCCAACCACGTCCCGAAATCGCTGCTGGTCGGCATCATCCAGCCCCGGCTGGAGGAGATCTTCGAGCTGGCCCGCGGCCGGCTGGAGGCATCGGGCATCGGCAAGCTGGCCGGCCGGCGCGTCGTGCTGACCGGCGGCGCCAGCCAGCTTCCCGGCATGCGCGAGCTGGCGCAGCAGGTGCTGGACAAGCAGGTCCGCACCGGCCGGCCGCTGCGCATCGGCGGGCTGGCGGAAAGCGTCGGCGGCCCGGCCTTCTCCGCCGCCGCCGGCCTGCTCGTCTACGCGCTCCAGCAGCAGACGGAACTTCCGGCCCTCGCCCCGCTGGTCGAACAGCAACCGTCCGGCTGGCTGGGCCGGGTCGGTCTATGGCTCCGGGAGAACCTATGACCGACGATGAACGACCTCCCCCCGGGCGAAGGCGCCGCCCGATCGCGCAAGCGCCCCTTCGCCAGTGCCGTCCGCGACCCGAGACACTCCTAGCCCCAGGGAGAGACCGATGACCATCAAGCTCAGCATCCCCACCGTCGACGTGCAGAGCCGCCCCCGCATCACCGTCTTCGGCGTCGGCGGCGCCGGCGGCAATGCGGTCAACAACATGATCCGCGCCAACCTGGAAGGCGTGGAGTTCGTGGTCGCCAACACCGACGCCCAGGCCCTGACGTGCAGCCAGGCCAGCAAGCGGGTGCAGCTCGGCAGCACCATCACCCGGGGGCTGGGCGCCGGGTCGCGCCCCGATGTCGGCCGGGCCGCGGCCGAGGAGCAGCTTGAGGAGATCCTCTCCCACCTCGACGGCACCAACATGGCCTTCATCACCGCCGGCATGGGCGGCGGCACGGGCACGGGTGCCGCCCCGGTGATCGCGCGGGCGGCACGCGAGCAGGGCATCCTGACGGTCGGGGTGGTGACCAAGCCCTTCCACTTCGAAGGGGCGCACCGCATGCGCATCGCCGAAGCCGGGATCCAGGAACTGGCCCAGTTCGTCGATACGCTGATCATCATTCCGAACCAGAACCTGTTCCGCGTCGCCACCGAGAAGACGACCTTCGCCGACGCCTTCAAGATGGCGGACGACGTGCTGCACGCGGGCGTCCGCGGCGTCACCGACCTGATGGTGATGCCCGGCCTCATCAACCTGGACTTCGCCGACATCCGCACCGTGATGACGGAGATGGGCAAGGCCATGATGGGCACCGGCGAGGCCGACGGCGACAACCGCGCCATCGCCGCGGCCGAGGCCGCCATCTCCAACCCGCTGCTGGACGACGTGTCCATGAAGGGCGCGCGCGGGGTGCTGATCAACATCACCGGCGGCCACGACCTGACCCTGTTCGAGGTGGACGAGGCGGCCAACCGCATCCGCGAGGAGGTGGACCCCGAAGCCAACATCATCTTCGGCTCCACCTTCGACCAGACGATGGAGGGGCGGGTGCGCGTCTCGGTGGTCGCCACCGGCATCGAATCCGTCGCCAGCGCCCAGCCGCGCGTGCCGGGGCAGCCGCAGCTCGCCGTCGTCGGCGGGCGCTCGCCGCACACGCCTGTCCGCTCCGTGCCGCAGGCCCCGGCCCGGGAAGCCATGCGTCCCGCCGGTTTCGCCGCCGGCAATCTGGCGACCTCCACCTATGTAAACCTGACCCCGGCACCGATGCCGACCCCGGTTTCCGCCGAGTCCGACCCGGCGTCCATGACGGCGCCGTTGCCGGAGGAGGCCGCGCTGGAGGCGGCAACCGCGGAGATGGGCGCCCCCGCTCCGGCCGAGGCGCCGAAGCCGATGTTCGAGCAGGCCGGCCCGCGCAGCCCGGCGGCACCGCAGGGGCCCCTGCGCGGCGAACGGCGCGAGGGCGCCTTCATCCCGCCGCGGGCGGCCGATCCCGGCCCGCGCCTGGGGCCGGCCGCGCCGGACCGCTATGCCGCCCCGGCGCCGGATGCGAAGCGCCCCGGCCTGTTCCAGCGCATGCTCGGCATCGGCGGTCAGCCGGCGCAGCCCGCCCCCGCGCCGCGGATGGCGGCCCCGGCCCCGACCGCGCCGCGCAATCCCTTGCAGGCCCCGCCGCCGGCGGGGGCTGCCCCCGTCGGTCCGGAGGCCGGTGCCCGGCCGAAGGCGCCGACCCCCGAGGAGGATCACCTGGGACATCCCCGCCTTCCTCCGCCGGCAGGCGAACTGAGCAAGGCGTCGGACCGCGGCTGACGCCCGGTCCGGTAGGAGGAGGGGTCCGCCGGACCGCTCCGATATTGCGCTGCGGAAGACGCCGGTCCGGTTCTGCCGGGCCGGCGTCCGTCTGTGCGCGCCGTCACACCCCGACGCCGATTCCATCATGTCGATCAAGGCCGTAGCCGCAGACCGGAAGCGTCGGCGACGTAACAATCGGTAACAAAGAGTGATTTGAGCAGGGACTCCGCCGCTGTTATCTGAACGGGGTGCCCTTGACCGTTCTGCCGCAGTGCGGAACACCCTTGCGGAAGGTCCGCGCCGGAGACATCTCCGGGGCGGAGACCGCCCGACGGTTTCCGGAAACGGGAACCGGACCTGACCGGCGGTGATACGCCGGCCGGCGGACGGAACGGGGGGGGGCAGCATGCTGATCATCCGCCGCACCGGTTTCCGGCGTCGCCCGCCGGTCTGACCGGACCGCAGGCGACCCTGTTCCCGGCGACAATGAAGAGTCGAGCCTCCATGTCCCGCCAGACGACCCTGAAAGCCCCGATCAACTGCACCGGCACCGGCCTGCATTCCGGCCAGCGGGTGAACATGACCCTGGCGCCCGCCCCGGCCGGCACCGGCATCGTGTTCCGCCGCACGGATCTGGTCGCCCGGGGAGCGACGGACGAGCAGGCGACCATCCCGGCGCGCTGGGACCAGGTGGTCGATACCCGCCTCTGCACGGTCGTCGGCAACGCCTACGGCGCCCAGGTCGGCACGGTCGAGCATCTGATGTCGGCGCTGCGCGGCTGCGGCATCGACAATCTGCGGGTCGATCTGGACGGCCCGGAAGTGCCGATCATGGACGGCAGCGCGGCCCCCTTCGTCTTCCTGGTGGAGTGCGCCGGCCGCGCCGTCCAGACCGCCCCGCGCCGCCACCTGCGCATCCTGCGCGAGGTGCGGGTGGAGGCCGGCGACAAGTCCGTTGCCCTGATGCCCGCCCCGGTCAGCAGCTTCCGCGTCGAGATCGACTTCAGCACCGCCGCCATCCGCCGGCAGGAGGGCGCGCTGCGCCTGGGCATCGGTGAGGATGACCGCACCTTCAAGGCGGAGGTCGCCCGCGCCCGCACCTTCGGCTTCCTGCACGAGGTGGACATGATGCGCAAGGCCGGGCTGGCGCGCGGCGGCTCGCTGGAGAACGCCGTCGTCATCGACGGCGACCGCATCGTCAACGAGGGCGGGCTGCGCTACGGGGACGAGTTCGTCCGCCACAAGATCCTGGACGCGGTGGGCGACCTCTACATGGCCGGCGCTCCGATCATCGGCCATTTCCACGGTGTCCGGCCGGGCCACGAGATGAACAACCGCCTGCTGCGCGCCCTGTTCGCGGATGTCGGCGCCTTCCGCTGGGAAGAGACGGCACCGGCCCGCACGCTCTGGACCGACGAGGACGAGCCGCTGGCCGCCATCGCCTGATCCCGCCCGCGCGGCTTCCCTGCGCGGCCTGTCCTTCCCCTGCCCGACCCCTCCCAGCACCGCCGGGGCGGCCCCGCCGCTCCGGCGATGCCATGATTGCGCCCCGGTCCGGCGGCATGCTCCCGGCTGCCCGCCGGTGGCCCGCAGGTGGTTCGTGCCCCGCAGTTGCCGCTTGGCGGCAGGCCAAGTCCGCGTGCTATAAGTCCCCGTCCCTTGCTTCCAGGCAGCCGCTGAAGATGTCGTTGTCGATCCGCTTCGCCCGCCTCCGTCCCCGCCTCCTCGCGGCGTCGGCCTCACTCCTGCTGCTGGCGGCCTGCGCCGGCGAGAAGGAGGTGATCCCGTATATCGAGCGCCCGGTGGAGCAGATCTATACCGAGGCGGCGAACGCGCTGGACAACGAGAACTATCTGAAGGCGGCCGCCCTGTTCGACGAGGTGGAGCGGCAGCACCCCTATTCGCAGTGGGCCGTGCGGGCGCAGCTCATGGCGGCCTACGCGCATTACGAGGCGCTGCGCTACGACGACGCCATCACCACGCTGGACCGCTTCATCTCTCTGCATCCCGGCAACCGCAACGCCGCCTACGCCTATTACCTGAAGGCGCTCTGCTACTACGAGCAGATCTCCGACGTGCGCCGCGACCAGAGCATGACGGAAAGCGCGCTGACCGCCCTGCAGGACGTGGCCCGCCGCTTCCCCGCCACCACCTATGCCCGCGACGCCAACCTGAAGCTGGACCTGACCCGCGACCACCTGGCCGGCAAGGACATGGAGGTCGGCCGCTACTATCTGGTCACCGGGCAGTACATGGCCGCGATCAAGCGGTTCCGCCGGGTCGTGGACAAGTATCAGACCACCAGCCATGTGCCGGAGGCGCTGCACCGCCTGACCGAAGCCTATCTGGCCCTGGGCATCGTGGACGAGGCACAGGCCTCCGCCGCGCTGCTGGGCCATAACTACCCGGGCAGCGACTGGTATCAGCGCACCTATACCCTGATGACGGACAGCCGCCCCGCGGCGGAGCGCGGCTTCTTCAGCCGCGCCTGGGACTGGATGTTCTGATGACCGCCCTGCCCGCAGCCGTCCCGGCCGGCGGGCCGGGCCTCCGCTGACCCGGACCATGCTGGTCACCCTCTCGATCCGCGATGTCGTCCTGATCGACCGTCTGACCCTGGCCTTCCGTCCGGGGCTGTGCGTGCTGACCGGCGAGACCGGGGCCGGCAAGTCGATCCTGCTGGACGCGCTGGGGCTGGCGCTGGGCGCCCGCGGCGACAGCGCGCTGGTCCGCCACGGGGCGGAGCAGGCCGCCGTCACCGCCGAATTCGACCTCTCCGGCCATCCCGACCACCCCGCCTTGGGCATCCTGCGCGAGCAGGAGCTGGAGGCGGAGGACACGCTGGTGCTGCGCCGGACCGTCAGCGCCGACGGCCGCTCCCGCGCCTTCGTCAACGACCAGCCGGTGGGCGTCACCCTGCTGCGCCGGCTGGGAGAGACGCTGGTGGAGGTCCACGGCCAGTTCGACACGCACGGCCTGCTGGACCCGCGCACCCATCTGGGGCTGCTGGACGAGTATGCCGGCCTGGGCGATGCCGCCCGGGCCACGGCCGGCGCCTGGCGCGACTGGCGGCAGGCCGACCAGGCCCGCCAGCAGGCGGCCGAGGACGCCGCCCGCGCCCGCGCCGAGGAGGAGTATCTCCGCCACGCCGTGGCCGAGCTGGACAGCCTGGACCCGCGCGAGGGGGAAGAGGCGGAGCTGGCGGAGAAGCGGGTCACCCTGCAACACCGCGAAAGGCTGATCGAGGCGATCAACGGCGCCCATGCGGAGCTGTCCGGCGACCGCGGGGCGGAGCGCGGGCTGGCCGCGTCGCTGCGCCTGCTGGCCCGCATCGCCGACAAGGCCGGCGGCCGGCTGGACCCGGTCATCCAGGTGCTGGACGAGGCCGCGGCGGAGGTGGCGGAGGCCGCCCGCGCGCTCCAGGCGCTCTCCGCCGACATCGACCTGGACGGCGGCAGCCTGGAGACGATCGAGGAGCGCCTGTTCGCCCTGCGCGCCGCCGCCCGCAAGCACTCGGTGGAGGTGGACGGCCTTGCCGGGCTGCGGGCGGAGATGGCGCGGCGGCTGGCGCTGATCGAGGATCAGGGCGACCTGCTGCAGCGCCTCGCCAAACAGGCGGAGGATGCCAGGACCCGCTTCGCCGCCGCGGCGCGCGAACTGTCCGCCGCCCGCGCCAAGGCGGCCGGCCGGCTGGACCGGGCGGTGGCGGCGGAGCTGGCTCCCCTGAAGCTGGAGAAGGCCCGCTTCGTCACCCGCGTGGCCCCGACCGAGGAGGCGGCCTGGGGGCCGCACGGCATCGACGATGTCAGCTTCACCGTGGCGACCAACCCCGGCGCGCCGCCGGGACCGCTGGCAAAGATCGCCTCGGGCGGCGAGCTGGCGCGCTTCATGCTGGCGCTGAAGGTGGTGCTGGCCCAGCTCGGCACCGTGCCGACGCTCGTCTTCGACGAGGTGGACACCGGCATCGGCGGGGCCGTGGCCGACGCCGTGGGCGAGCGGCTGGCCCGGCTGGGCCGCGCGCTCCAGGTGCTGGTGGTCACCCACAGCCCGCAGGTGGCGGCCCGCGGCGGGCATCACTGGCAGGTGCGCAAGAAGGCCGCCGCCGGCCGCACCGTGACGGAGGTCGCGGCCCTGGACGCGGCGCAGCGGCGGGAGGAGATCGCCCGCATGCTCTCCGGCGCCGAGGTGACGGATGCCGCCCGCGCCGCCGCGGACAGCCTGCTGGCCAAGGCGTGACCCCACCCGGCGACGCGCCGCCGGTGGCGGGGAGCGCCGGGCCGGAAGCCGCGCCCCTGATCCTGACGCTGGCCTTCGACGACCGCTCCTTCGCCCGCTTCGAGGCGCTGCGCCGGGCGCACTTCCCGCCGGAGCGCAACCTGATCCCCGCGCACCTGACCCTTTTCCACCATCTGCCGGGACCGCAGCTCCCCGTCATCCTGGCCGATCTGCGCCGGACCTGCCGGGACGCGGCGCCGTTCCCCCTGGCGGTGACGGGCCTGCGCCCGCTGGGCCGCGGTGTCGCCCTCACCCTGGCCGCCCCCGACCTGGCCCGGCTGCGCGAGCGGCTGGCCGCCCTCTGGTCGGAGTGGCTGATCCCGCAGGACCGGCAGGCGCACCGGCCGCACGTCACCATCCAGAACAAGGTCGAGCCCGCCGCGGCCAAGGCCCTGCTGGCGGACCTTTCCGCCGGGTTCTCGCCCTGGACGGCGCGGGCCGAGGGGCTGCTGCTCTGGCGCTACCACGGCGGCCCGTGGGAACGGCTGGCACGGCTGCCCTTCACCGCCCGGCGGTCATGACTTGAAGCGCCGGTCGGTGTAGAAGTCGGCGACCCCGACGCCCCGGCGTCGCGCTCCCCTCCCCCACCCCGCCGGCACGCCCATGTCCGACCTGTCCGACACCCGCCATATCCCGGTCGAGACCCTGACCCTGGACCAGGCCGCGGCCGAGCACGCCGCCCTGGTACGGGAGATCGCGCACCACCGGGCGCTCTACTACGGCAAGGACGCGCCGGAGATCGCGGATTCCGCCTACGACGCGCTGGAGCACCGGCTGGCCGGGCTGGAGGCGCGCTTCCCCGAGCTGGTCACCCCCGACAGCCCGACCCAGACCGTGGGGGCCGCCCCGTCCGCCGGCTTCGGCAAGGTGCGCCACCGCGTGCCCATGCTGTCGCTGGACAACGCCTTCACGGCCGAGGACGTGGACGGCTTCGTCGAGCAGATCGCCCGCTTCCTGAACCTGAAGGAGGTGGACGGGCTGGAGTTCGTGGCCGAACCGAAGATCGACGGGCTGTCGCTCTCCCTGCGCTACGAGAACGGGGCGCTGGCGCAGGCCGCCACCCGCGGCGACGGCGCGGAAGGGGAGGATGTCACCGCGAACGTCCGCACCATCCGCGAGATCCCCGACCGGCTCCCCGCGGGCGCGCCGAGCGTGCTGGAGGTGCGCGGCGAGGTCTACATGGTCCGGGAGGAGTTCTTCGCGCTGAACCGCCGGCAGGCGGAGGCGGGCGAGAAGGTCTTCGCCAACCCGCGCAACGCCGCCGCCGGCAGCCTGCGCCAGCTCGACCCCTCGGTCACGGCGAAGCGGCCGCTCTGCTTCTTCGCCTACAGTTGGGGGGACCTGTCGGAGCCGCTGGGCGCGACCCAGTGGGAGGCGTTGCAGCGGCTGAAGGCCCTGGGCTTCCGCGTCCCGGCGCAGAGCCGGCTCTGCCGCAGCAAGGCCGAGCTGCTGGACTACTATGCCGGGATCGGCGCCGGCCGGGCCGCCCTGCCCTTCGACATCGACGGCGTGGTCTACAAGGTCAACCGGCTGGACCTGCAGGAGCGGCTGGGCTTCCGCACCCGCACGCCGCGCTGGGCCACGGCGCACAAGTTCCCGGCGGAACGGGCGCAGACCCTGCTGCGCGCCATCACCATCCAGGTCGGCCGCACCGGCGCGCTGACCCCGGTAGCGGAACTGGAGCCGGTCACGGTGGGCGGCGTCGTCGTCAGCCGCGCCACCCTGCACAACGCCGACGAGATCGCACGCAAGGACATCCGCGTGGGCGACACGGTGGTGGTGCAGCGCGCCGGCGATGTCATCCCGCAGGTGGTGGAGGTGGTGACCGAGCGCCGCCCGGCCGACAGCGCGCCCTTCGTCTTCCCCGACCACTGCCCCGAATGCGGCAGCGCCGCCGTGCGGGAGGAGGACGGGGCGGTGAGCCGCTGCACCGGCGGACTGGTCTGCCCCGCCCAGGCGGTGGAGCGGCTGCGCCATTTCGTGTCGCGCAACGCCTTCGACATCGAGGGGCTGGGGATCGAGCGCATCCAGCTCTTCTACGACCAGGACCGCATCCGCAGCCCGGCCGACATCTTCACCCTGGAGCGGCGGGAGGCGCAGCGGCTGGACCGGCTGGTGGCCATGACCGGGTTCGGCCGCAAGTCGGTGGAGAACCTGTTCCGCGCCATCGACGCCCGCCGCCGCATCCCGCTGGACCGCTTCATCTTCGCGCTGGGCATCCGGCAGGTCGGGGAGGCGACGGCGAAGCTGCTGGCGCGGACCTACCGCAGCGTCGGCCCCTGGACGGAGCGCATGGCCGCCGCCGCCGCCGAGCGCAGCGCCAACCCCGACGAGGCGAAGAAGCCCGAACTGGTGGGCGAGGCCTATGCCGAGCTGTGCGCCATCGAACAGATCGGCATGAGCGTGGCGGACGACATCTGCGCCTTCTTCGCCGAACCCCACAACCGCGACGCCCTGGACGCCCTGCTGAAGGAGCTGGAGGCGGTGGAGGACCATGTGCCGCCGCCGCGGGCCGACGGCAGCCCCGTGGCCGGGAAGACGGTGGTCTTCACCGGCACGCTGGAGACCATGGGCCGCAGCGAGGCGAAGGCGCGGGCCGAGGCCCTGGGCGCCAAGGTCGCGGGCTCCGTCAGCGGCAAGACGGACTACGTGGTCGTCGGAGCGGATGCCGGCTCCAAGGCGGCGAAGGCGCGCGAACTGGGTCTCACGATCCTGACCGAGCAGGAATGGCTGGATCTCATCAGCCAGCCGGGCGGGGTGTAGGCGGGGCGGCGGGGTCGGGCTGGCGGGACCATCCGTTGGGGAATTCCGCCACCCGGTGACGGATCCCGCCACCGACGGATGGAATGTCCCCGGACTTTCCGTGGCTTTCCGGACCGGCACGGCGCTTGCTTTGAGAGGGGAAGTCCATCGCTACGAGGCTTTCCCCATGTTGCGTTCCCTGCTCGCCGCCACGGCTCTCGCCGCCGTCAGTTTCCCCGCCCTGGCCTTCGGGCCGCAGGACTACACGGCCCGCGGCGTCACCGTGGACGGGGTGGTCGGCACCCTGGATGTGACCGTCACTCCGGGGTCGGGCCCCGTCACCGTCGCCATCAGCGGCCCGCAGGCGCGGATCGACCGGGTCCGCGTGCGCCAGGACGGCGACCGCGTGGTGCTGGAGCAGGACAACAGCGACCGCCGCACCTGGCGCGATTCCGACCGCGACCTCTGGATCGCCGTGAAGGTGACGCTGCCGGCGGGCAGCGGTCTGTCCGTGGAGGATTTCATCGGCGAGGGCCGCGTGGGCGACCTGCGCGGTCCGCTGGCCGTGGAGGACATGACCTCCGGCACCCTGACGGTCGGCGACGTGACGACGGCCAGCCTGGACGTCAGCGGCAGCGGCGACATCACCGTCGGCGCCATCTCCGGCGATCTGGCGGTGGACATCAACGGCTCGGGCAAGGTGAAGACGGGCGCCGCCGCCGGGGCCGTGACGCTGGAGATTGACGGGTCCGGTGATATCGAGATCGCCAGCGTCTCCGGCCCCGTCGCGGCCGAGATCAACGGCTCGGGCGACATCGCCCTGCGCGGCGGCCGGGCCGACCCGCTGTCCGTCTCCATTTCCGGTTCGGGCGACCTGACCCTGGACGGCACGGCCGGCAGCCAGTCCATCCGCCAGTCCGGCTCCGGCAAGGTCACCATCACCGGCAGGCGCTGAGGAGGCCCGGCATGTTCCGCCCTGATCCATCCAGCCCGGCCCCTTCCCGCCCCGCCCGGGGCCGGCGCACCGCCGCGGCGGCGGCCCTGTTGACCGCCCTCCTCTTTCCCCTGCCCGCCGCCCTGGCCGCCCCGCAGGAGTTCGACGCCCGCGCCTTCCGCATTGAGGACCTGATCGGCGACGTGACCGTGACGGTGGCGACCGGCACGGGCCGCGTCGGCGTCACTCTCGACGGGCCGTCCGATATGGTGGACCGGACCAGCGTCATCCTGCGCAACGGCGAGGTGGTGGTTGACCAGAACCTCGACGGGGTGAGCCGGCGCAATGTGGACCATGACGACACCGTCAGGATCCAGGTCAGCGTGCCGGCCGGCAGCGCCGTCACCATCGGCAACCTGATCGGGGAGGCCCGCATCGGGGACCTGGACGGGCCGCTGACCCTGGCCCTGACCTCGGCCGCGGAGGTGGAGGCGGGCCGCGTCGCCCGCGCCGACCTGCGCATCTCCGGCGCCGGGGCTGTCACCGTGGGCGACGTGGCCGGCCCCCTGAAGCTCACCATCAGCGGGGCGGGCGCCGTCACAACCGGCGCTGTCGCGGGGGCGGTCGACGTCAGCATCAGCGGCGCGGGCCATGTGGACATCGCCGCGGTTTCCGGTCCCGTCAGCATCGACATGAGCGGCATGGCCGACGTCGCCGTCCGCGGCGGCCATACCCCGCGGCTGGAGGCCAGCATCAGCGGCCTGGGCAGCCTGTCCTTCGACGGGGTGGCGGACAGCCGCTCGGTCCGCAATTCCGGCATCGCCTCGGTCCGCATCCGCGACGACAGCGGCCGCTGATCCCCGGTCAGGCGGCGCGGGCAGACCCGGTTGCGTTGCCGGCAAGGGGGCCTGGGGAGAGGGCCAGGGAAGAGGGCCAGGGGAGAGGGCAAGCGGCGGCCGGGTCGCCCGCGCCCGTCCGACGGGCTCTCCCGCGCCGGTCGTATCGCTCACCACGAAACACCTGTCGTCCCGGCCCTGTTGACCTGCACATGAACACCATGCGGCCGGAGCCGGTCGGGAGAGCACTGCCCGGGTGGCGCCGGCGGCGTCCGCTTCCTATCTTGTCGCCGGGCCGACCGGCCGATGCGATCCCCCGACGCCGAAGGAGCTGGGCATGAAGTACCTCCACACCATGGTCCGCGTGACGGACCTGGAGGAATCACTGGATTTCTACTGCACCAAGCTGGGGCTGAAGGAAGTCCGCCGCATGGAGAACGAGAAAGGCCGCTTCACCCTGGTCTATCTCGGCGCCGACGAGAATCCCGAAGCGCAGGTCGAACTGACCTACAACTGGGACCCGGAGGTCTATACCGGCGGCCGCAACTTCGGCCATCTGGCCTTCGCGGTGGATGATATCTACGCCACCTGCCAGCGGCTCATGGACATGGGCGTCACGATCAACCGGCCGCCGCGCGACGGCTACATGGCCTTCATCCGCTCGCCGGACAACATCTCCGTGGAGCTGTTGCAGAAGGGCGGTGCGCTGGAGCCGCGGGAGCCCTGGGCCAGCATGCCGAACACCGGCACCTGGTGAGCCGCGGCCGCCGGTCAGCCCGGCGGGCGGCGTGCAAATCGTCGCGGGCGGCGTGCCGGTCCGGTGCGCCGCCCGTTGCCGTTCCTGGACACCGCGGGGAACACGACAGGAGGAACGGATGGATGTGGACGGCGGCGTGAGCGGCGAGGTGATGTGGTTCCTGGCGATGCTGCTGGCCGTCTTCGCGGTGGCGGCCATCGTCATCGTCGTGGCGCAGCGCCGGACCCGCCGCACGGCGGTGGCGGCGATGCCGGGCCGGGCCGCGGACGAACGGCCCCGTTGATCGCGCCGGCCCCGCGCCCTATCCCTTCCGGGAGGGGGAGGACGGGGCCATGACGCTGGTGCTGCTGCTGGGGATCGCGGGTCTGGTTCTGGCGGGGGCGCTCTGGCTGCTGAGCCAGCCGGCGCAGCCGTCCGACGACGACATCCTGGCCCGGTTCGACGCCATCGACGGCTTCACCGTCACGGAGCGCCATGCCCATGACGGCTCCGGCCTCGCCGCGGACGAGACGCGCGGCCGGATCGCCGTGCTGGGCAAGGGCCGGCCGCAGATGGTGCTGCTGGGTCCGCGCGATCTGGGCGCCTGGCACTACCTGCCGAAGGACGGAGCGTTCGAGATGGAGCTGACCTCCCGCCGCCACCCGCAGCCCTTCATCGTGAGCTTCCGCCGCTCGGCCACGGCAGACGAGTGGATCAAGATCCTGAAGAAGACGGCCGAAGGGCGCTGACGCTCAGGCCGGGACGGGCACGTCCATGTTGTCCAGCAGGCGCGTGGTCCCCAGCCGGGCCGTGCAGATCACCCGCGCCGGCCGGTCCAGCCGCAGCAGCGGCTCCAGGCTGGCGGCATCCACGACGGCCAGATAGTCCACGGCGTCGAAGCCGGCCTCCAGCAGTGCCGCGCGCGCGCGGGACTCCGTCTCGGCCACCGCACCGGGCTCGGCCGCCAGCCGCGCCACCACGCTGCGCAGGGTGCGGTTCAGCGCTGCCGCGACCGCCCGCTGCGCCGACGTCAGATAGGCGTTGCGGGAGGAAAGCGCGAGCCCGTCCGCCTCCCGCACCGTCGGCACGCCCTCGATCCGCACCGGAATGTCCAGGTCCGCCACCAGCCGCCGGATGACCTGGAGCTGCTGGTAGTCCTTCTCCCCGAAGCAGGCCACGTCGGGCAGGGCCTGGAGCAGCAGTTTCGTCACCACCGTCGCCACGCCGCGGAAATGGCCGGGCCGGAACTCCCCCTCCCAGCGGCGGGACAGGGCCTCGACCTCCACGGCCGTGGCGAAGCCGGGCGGGTACATGGCGGCGACATCGGGCGCGAACAGCAGATCGCAGCCGGCAGACGCCAGCTTCGCCGCGTCGCCCGCCTCGTCCCGCGGATAGCGGGCGAAATCCTCGTTCGGGCCGAACTGGGCGGGGTTGACGAAGACGGAGGCGACGACCCGGTCGGCCAGATCGCGCGCCCGCCGCACCAGGGTCAGGTGGCCGTCGTGCAGGGCGCCCATGGTGGGCACCAGCGCGACCCGCAGACCCTCGCGCCGCCAGAGGGCGATGCGGGCACGGAGGTCGGAGACGCTGCGGACGGTGTCGAGCGGGGGATGATCGGGCGTCTGGCTCATGGCGGCGATGTAGGACGGCGCGGCAGCGGGCGCAACCTCAATCCGCCAGCCGCGCCTTGATCAACCGCAGCACGGTGCCCAGCACCGGCAGGCGCTCGTAGAGCTGTTCCGCTGCATCCCAGTGATCGACGTGGCTGACGGCGCGGCCGGCATGGTCGAAGCGCACCTCCGACATGCCCTCGATGCTCCAGGGCCGCGGGCCGCGGCTGCGGAAGGTAAGGGTCCAGCGCAGGTACGCCGTCTGCCCGCTGATGGCATGGTCGCGCACGATGAAGCGCGGGCTGTCCACCCGCTGGAACATGCGGCCGAACACCAGCTTCAGCCGGTCGCGGCTGCGGAACTCGTTGAACGGGTCCTTGAAGTGGATGTCCGGCACGGCCAGCCGGTCCAGCCGGTCCAGCGTGTCGGGGGTCAGCGCCTCGAAGTAGCGGACATAGGCGTCGAGCGCCGCTTCCACCGGCACAGGCTCGGCCATGCGCTCAGCCCCCCTTCGGCATCGCCCGCCGGGCGAGCGCGAAATAGGCCGGATACGGCAGGCAGCGCAGCCGTTGCAGCAGGAAGGTGAAGCGGCGCGGGAAGGTGATCTCGAACCTGTCGCCCTTCATCTCCGTCACCATCCGTTCCGCCGCGTCCTCGACCGGCATCAGGAAGGGCATGGGGAAGTCGTTCCTGTCCGTCAAGGGAGTCCTGATGAAGCCGGGATTGACGAGCTGGGTCTTAAGGCCGAACCGCTCGACATCCATCTTCAGCGACTCGGTCAGGTTGATCAACGCCGCCTTGCTGGAGCCATAGGCCAGCGACCGCGGCAGGCCGCGGTAGCCGGCCACGCTGGAGACGACGACCAGATGCCCGCGGCGGCGCGCGATCATCGCCGGCAGCACCGCCTCCAGGCAGTGGACGGTGCCCATCACGTTCAGCTCGTGCGTGGCGCGGAACGCCGCCGCGTCCAGGCTGGCGGCGGAATCGGGCTGATAGGTCCCGGCGTTCAGCACGGCCAGCGCGATCTCCCCGTGCTGTGCCCGGATCTCCGCCACGGCGCGGCCGACCGCGTCGCGGTCGGTCACGTCCAGGGCCAGCGGCACGATGCGGCCGGGTTTCGGCGCCCGGTCCGCGATGGCCGTCAGCACCGCGGCCCGCCGGGCACTGATGACGACGGTCCAGCCCTCCCGGGCCAGCCGCAGCGCGACATGCTCGCCGATGCCGCTGGACGCGCCGGTGACCCAGGCGACCCCGTCGCCCGGCCGGGGGGTGTAGGGGCTGTTCATGCGTCTTTCTCCAGAAGGGAGGGCTGCACGGGAGACGCCGCGGCGGACGGCGGATCGGATGGCGGATCGGATGGCGGGCCGGATGCGGACCCGAGCCCGGCCAGGAAGCGGGCGGCATCGGCCCGCACCGCGTCCCGCGTGGCCGGGGCCATGCGGTCCAGCGTCCGGTAGATCATGGCCATGCGGGGGTTGCCCTGCAACCGTTCCCGCTGGTCCATCAGAAAGGTCCAGTAAAGGAAATTTAACGGGCAGGCATCGGCCCCCGTGGTCCGGCGCACATCGAAACGGCAGCGCCCGCAGTAGTCCGACATGCGGTCGATGTATTTCCCGCTGGCGGCATAGGGCTTGGACGCCATGACGCCCCCGTCCGCGTGCAGCACCATCCCGTGGACATTGGGCAGTTCCACCCAGTCGAAGGCATCGGCGTAGACGGCCAGATACCACTCCTCCACCTGTCGCGGCGCCAGTCCCGCCAGCAGCGCGAAGTTGCCGGTCACCATCAGGCGCTGGATGTGGTGGGCATAGGCCTCCCGCCGGGTCTGGCCGATGACCTCGCGCAGGCAGGTCATCGGCGTCTCCCCCGTCCAGAAGAAGGGGGGCAGGTCGCGCACGGCCCCCAGCGCGTTCGTCTCCGCATAGTCCGGCATGCGCAGCCAGTAGAGCCCGCGGACATATTCGCGCCAGCCCAGGATCTGGCGGATGAACCCCTCCGCTGCGTTCAGCGGTACCCGGCCGGCGCGGTATTCCGCCTCCACCCGGCGGCAGACGGCGCGGGGGTCCAGCAGGCCGATGTTCAGGTAGGGGGAGATGACGGCATGGAACAGCGTGTCCTGCCCCGCCGCCATGGCGTCCTGGTAGTCGCCGAAGTGCCTCAGGGCGTGGCGCACGAAATGCTCGAAGGCGGCCTCCGCCCCGGCGGCCGTGACGGCGAAGCGGAACGGCTCCAGCTCCCCGAACCTCTCCGCGAAGCGCGCCCGCACCAGGGCCAACACCTCTGCCGTCAGGGCGTCGGGCCGGACGTCGAAGCGGGGCGGCGGCTCCAGCCCCCGCGGCAGCGGCTTGCGGTTGTCGGTGTCGTAGTTCCAGGCCCCACCCTCCGGTTCCCCGTCGGGTGTCAGCAACAGGCCCGTCTCCCGCCGCATCTCGCGGTAGAAGAACTCCATGCGGAGCTGCCGACGGCCCGCCGCCCAGGCACGGAAACGGCGCGGCGGGCAGAAGAAGCGGTCGTCGTCGCGGATCTCCACCGGCACGCCCGCTGCGGCCTCCCAGCCCTTCATGTCCGTCCAGACGCGCCACTCGCCGGGGAAGGTCACGACCACGCGGTCGGGCCGGTGCCGCTCCACCGCGCGCAGCAGCTCGCCGCGGAAGCTGCCGCTGTTCCCCGGATCGTCCAGCCGGACATGGTCCACCCGCACGCCGTCGGCCCGCAGCGCCGCGGAGAAGTGGCGCATCGCCGCCAGGATCAGGGCGATCTTCTTCGGATGGTGGGGGACGTACTCCGTCTCCGCCGCCACCTCGGCCAGCAGCACGGTGTCGGCAGCGGGATCCAGCCCGCGCAGGGAAGAGATGCCCCGGCTGAGCTGGTCACCGAGGACGAAGCGGAGGGTGCCGGGCATGTCAGAGGGACGGAGCGGCGGCCTGGAATTTGCCGGGCCGGGGAGTGTCTGCCTGGGGAGTGTCGGCAGCCCGGGTGACCGCCGGCTGTGCCGGGGGCTGCTGCGGAAGGGCGCCGGGCGCATCCAGCCGGTAGACGATGTCCTGCCCCTTGGCCCGGAAGGCCAGCTTCACCCAGGCATCGGCATCGTCGTACCAGATGTCCACGAAATCCGTCGCACCCGGCCGGTTGCTGAGGAAGTGCAGGCGGAAGTGCCGCGCCTCCACCACGCTGCCGGCCGCCGCTACGGGCTCTGCCCCCAGCGGTTCCACACGGACATCCATCAGCACGCCGCGCTGCGTGTCCAGCAGGCGCGTCGTGCCGACGGTGCGGATGTTCCAGTAGCTGGTCGGCACCACGTCGGCCGGCGCCAGCAGCGCCCCGCGGGAGCTTTCCACGGCGAAGCCCTCGGGCGTGGCCCGGCCGCGCACCCAGTGCCGCCTGCCGTCATCGTCCGTGCTCGTCTCCAGCGCGACAAGGCGGTCGCCCTGCCAGACCTCGCGGTTGGTGTGGACATAGCGGTAGGCGGTGAAGAAGGCGACCTTCACCTCGAAGCGGATTTCCTTCTCCACCACCAGCCGGTCGCCGTCGCGGTGGAAGTCCAGCCGGTGCCAGCCCATCGTGCTGTCGCCGTTGCGGAAGACGCTGAAGGCCAGCCGACCCGCCGCCGGCACCGTCGCCGCTGCGGCCGTCATCCCCGCCGCCACCGTCGCCGCCATCAGGGCGACGGCCAGCAGCAGCCCCGCCGGAAACCCTGCCCCGAACCGCGCCCGCATGCGCCGCCTCCGTCTCTTCCGCACCCGCGCAGAGAGGTAGGGCTCATCCCTTGTTCCGCAATGCCGCTCCCCCTGGTCGGGCGCGACAGACGCCTCGGAATGTAATAAGGTAACAGCATCGGATCGACCAACCGCGTCCATCATGACCCACGCCGGCCCCCGACAGAGGCTCCCCTCCGCAGCCGCCTCCGGCTCGCCTCCCGCCCCGGCGCCCTGTGCGCCGTTGCGCAGCCATTCGGCGCACGACCATGGCGTCTGCATCGAAGAGGCGATGGAGCGGGCCCGGACCCTGTGCGCGGGGCGCGGCGCGCGGCTGACCCAGTTGCGCGAGCGGGTGCTCCGTCTGGTCTGGTCCAGCCACCGGCCGCGCGGCGCCTATGCCGTGCTGGACGATCTGGCCCGGCAGGACGGGCGCGCGGTGGCCCCGCTGACGGTGTACCGGGCGCTGGATTTCCTGGTGGAGCAGGGCCTCGTTCACCGGATCGAGAGCCTGAACGCCTATATCGGCTGCACCGAGCCCGGCCAGACCCATGCCGGCCAGTTCCTGGTCTGCCAGTGCTGCGGCAACGCCGCGGAGCTGAACGACCCCGAGATCGCCCGCGCCGTGGCCGAAGGGGCCAGGGCGCGCGGCTTCACCGCGGTCCGCCAGACCGTGGAGGTGATCGGCCTCTGCCCCGCCTGCCAGGGGGCCTGACCGCCACCCGTTCCTGTTACCGTCGCACGCGACACCGCAAGCTCCGGGATTGCACCACCGTGACCGACCAGCAGCAGCCCCCCTCCCCGCCGCCGCGCCTGCCCGTCTCCGTCCTGACCGGCTTCCTGGGTAGCGGCAAGACCACGCTCCTGTCGCGGCTGATCCGCGACCCCGCCATGGCCCGTACCGCCGTCATCATCAACGAGTTCGGCGAGGTCGGCCTCGACCATCTGCTGGTCGCCAAGGCCGACGAGAACACGGTGCTGATGGATTCGGGCTGCATCTGCTGCACCATCCGCAGCGATCTGGCCGACACGCTGCGCGACCTCTACATGCGGCAGTTGCGGGGCGAGATCACCGGGTTCGACCGCGTGGTGATCGAGACGACGGGGCTGGCCGATCCCGCCCCCATCCTGCACACGCTGATGACGGACCCGCTGATCGCCTCGCGCTTCCGGCTGGACGGGGTGGTGACGACGGTGGACGCCGTCCACGGCATGGGCCAGCTCGACGCGCACGAGGAGAGCCTGAAGCAGGCCGCCGTCGCCGACCGGCTGGTTCTGACCAAGACCGATCTCGCCGCCCCGGAGAAGGTGGCCCGGCTGAAGGCCCGGCTGAAGGCGATCAACCCGGCCGCCGCCGTGGTGGACGCGCAGACCGGCGGCGCGCTGCCGGTGCTGCTGTTCGATGCCGGGCTCTACAATCCCGCCACCAAGTCGCTGGACGTGCAGCGCTGGCTGAAGGCCGAGGCCTACGAGCCCCACGGGCACGATCATGGGCACGACCATCACCATCACGGCCATGACCACGGCCATGACCATGATGACGGCCACGACCACAGCCACTGCGACCACGCGCACGGCCACTGCGACCATGACCACGATCATGGGCACGACCATGCGCACGACCCCAACCGGCATGGCGACGCGATCCGGTCCTTCTGCCTGACGGCCGAGGACCGCCTGTCCTGGGAGGCGCTGGTCAGCTTCTTCGAGACTCTGGCGCAGTTGCAGGGGGAGAACATCCTGCGCGTGAAGGGCCTGCTGAACGTGGAGGAGTCCGACCGCCCCATCGTCGTCCATGGTGTGCAGCACCTGTTCCACCCGCCGGTGCAACTCGACGCCTGGCCGAGCGACGACCACCGCACCCGCATCGTCTTCATCGTCAAGGATCTGTCGCGGGAAGTGGTGGAGACGCTGTTCCGGGCCTGCACCGGACAGGGTTCAGCCCACACCTGACCCGCCGGCCGCGGCCCGGCCTGCCGACACGGAAAGGGGCGGTGCCGCGCAGCACCGCCCCGTCTACCGGACCGCGTGTCCGTCGGTCCCTGCCTGCCGTGGTCAGTCCTGCTGCTGGCCGAACAGGCCGACCATGGACTCCTCCATCTGCTCGTAGGTGAAGGTCGGCAGCGCCATCACCTCCTGCTCGCTCATGCCCAGCTTCAGGACACCGGCCTGCGGGTCGATGCTGGCCTGTTCCCACGGAACCAGGATGTTCGCCCCGCCCATGCCTTCCGTGCCGCGGGTCAGGACGACCCCGCGGACGCGGCCGGAACTGCGGTCGATCACCAGATCCTCGACATAGCCGATCTCGCTGCCGTCGGAGACCTGGACCCGCTTGCCCAGCAGCGCCTCGGCCTGGGCCAGGGTCTGCTGCGGCTGCGCCGGGCCGGCGCTGCCACCGGACGGACCGGACGGCGGCTGCCCGGCCGACTGGCCCTGGGCGGCGGACTGCTGCGACTGGCCCGCCGGCTGGCCCTGGGCAGAGCCGGGTGCCTGGGCGTTGCTCGACTGGGCGTTGCTCGACTGGGCGCTGCCTGCCTGGGCACTGCCCGACTGCGGCCCCGACATCTGCTGCGCCCCGGAAGACTGCACGTCGGCAGTCTGATCCTTCCGGGTCCCGTCCTGGCCGGAAGGGCGGTCCGCCGCGACGGCGGCGCGTTGCAGGAGCTGGAGTTCGCTCTGCACCTGGGCGATCTGCTGCGTCGCCTGCTGCCCGCCGCCCTGGGCCAGGGCCTGCTCCGCCTTCTCCACGGCCTGCATGGCGCGGCCGGTGTCCGCATGCCGGCTGAGGTCGCCCAGCGTCTGGCGGACCTGGGTCAGGGCGGCGCGTACCTGGCCGAGCTGCTCCTGGTTCTGGCCACCCTGACCGAGCTGCTGCTGCGCCTGGGCCAGCCGTTGCGACGCGCCCTGCAGGCGCTCAGCGACGCTGGTATCCGCCAGCCCGGCCGGCGGCTGGCCGCCCGGGGGCAGGGTCAGAGTGTCCTCGCGCCCGGGCTCACCGACGGGGCGCCTGTCGGTTCCCGGGGCGGTGCCGCCGGGCTGTGCCTGGGTCAGGGAAGAGGCGCCGATCACCACGGCCAGAGCGGTGCCGAACAACAGCCGATGTCGCATGGGGGTCCTCCTGGGGGCTTTCATGGGCGAATCTGACGGGGTCAGATCTGGCGGGCCGGCCTTGGTGCGGGCAGGTCACCGGATCGGCCCACCACCGGGGGGCGCGCCCGGGCTGTCCGCGCCCCCTCCAACCGGCGGCCGGTCCGGGAGTTCCGCCTTTTCGGGGTACGTCCGGCGCCGGTGTCAGCCGCCGTCCTGGCCCGCGGGCACCCCGGACCGACGAGCTTCTGAGGGACGGCCTTCGGAGGGGCGGTTTCCGGAAGGACGGACGGCATCCCCCTGCCCCGCTCCTGCGGAACCCGGCTGCGGCGCGTCGATGCCGGCGATGCCCTGGTCCGTCATCTCCTCCCCGATCGCCTCGGGAACGTCGGGCAGGGGCGGTCCGTCCTGCGCCCGGCCCGCGGTGTCCACACCCGCGGCATCCGTGCCGGGTCCTTGGGGGGCGGCGCCGTCGGCGGGTGCGGGCGGAACGGTCTCGGCGGCCCAGTCGCCGCCGGTGACACCGACGCCCGGATCCGGCGCCGTGACCGGAGCGTCCGAGCCCGTCAGCGTTTCCACCCTGTCGGCGGCGCGCTGGCGCTCCAGTTCCTGTGCCGCCTTCTCCTGCGCGGCAGGCACGGCGGTGCCGGACGGGGCGGGCGCGGCGGACTGGCCGGCGGCAGCCGGAGCGGTCAGGAGAAGGATGAGAAGGGAAGCAGCGGCAGGCGGGATGCTGGCGGTGCGCGACATGGCAGGCTCCGGAGCGGTTGCGGGTCGGAACAGCCGGGCGTCTTGCCCGTGTCCCGCTCGCCCGGGTCAACCGGCCGCCGCCGGCCGGGTTCCCGATACCGCCAGAGCGGCCGGTCAGTCGCGCCGCAGATCCAGGGTCGTGCCCTCGCGCGCGGCGAAAGCCGTCGGCATCCGCTCCCGGGCCGCCCGCTCGATCGCCGTCATGGCGGCGTCGTCATGGTCGGGATCGTGGTGGAACAGGCAGAGCCGGCGGGCTCCCGCTTCCTGGCAGAGCTTCACGCCCTCCGACCAGGTGGAATGGCCCCAGCCGCGCCGCTGCTCGAATTCCTCATCGGTGTAGCTGGCGTCATAGATGACCATGTCCGCGCCTTCGATCAGGCGCAGGATGCTGGCATCCATCAGTCCAGGCACATGCTCGGTGTCCGTCACATAGCAGACGGATCTGCCGGCGCACTCGATGCGGTAGCCGATGGCGCCGCCGGGATGGTTCATCGACGCCGTGCGGATGGTGATCCCCCGGTCGATGTCCAGCACGTCGCCGGGCTGGATCCAGCTAAAGCGCAGATCGGCCCGCATGGTCTCCAGCGGCACCGGGAACAGCGGCGATTCCATGCAGGTGGCGAGCGCCTCGCTGATGCAGGCGACGCCCTGGAGATGGCCGCCCAGGATGTCCATGCTGAAATCCGGGCAGTAGGCCGGTTCGAAGAAGGGAAAGCCGGTGATGTGGTCCCAGTGCGTATGGGTCACCAGCATCGTGGCGTGTTTGATCCCGTCACGCCGCAGATGCTTGCCCGCGGCGCGCAGGCCCGACCCGGCATCCAGCAGCAGCGTCCTGTCACCGGCCTGCACTTCGACACAGCTCGTATTGCCGCCAAAGCCAAGATGTGACGCATAGGCGCAGGGGAACGTGCCGCGCACGCCCCAGAAAGTGACTCGGAAGTCCATTTCCGCCCCTTGGTCCGGACCCCTCCGGACCCTGTCTCAGTAGACTAGACGATAGAGCAGGCCGCCGTCCGGAAGTGTGACCGCGCGCACAGGAGCCGCCCCGGCGGCTCCCCTGCCGACGCGCCCCTGCCCCGCGTGGACGGCGTCCGCGCGTCCCTTCCATTCATCGCCCGGACAGGAGCCCGCTGCGGGCAGCCGCCCGCGCTTCCGCGATACGGTTGTCCAGACGGTCGTCGTCCAAGCCCTCGGGTTCCTGGTGGATGCTGAAGTCGGCGGACGGAAAGGCTTCACGCAGGCGCAGCTCGATCTCGTCGGTGATGTCGTGCGCTTCCGCCAGGGTCAGGTCGCTGTCCAGCTCCAGGTGGAAGTCGATGTGCTGGCCGACCCCCGTGGAGCGGGTGCGCAGGTCGTGCAGGCCCCGCGCCTGCGGATGTGCCAGGACCAGCGCCACCACGCGCGCGCGGTCGTCGTCGGGCAGTTCCCTGTCCATCAGCACGTCCAGCGCCGTCTCCGCGATGCGCAGGGCGTTCCAGACCAGGAAGCCGGCGATGCCCAGCGCGAACAGCGGGTCCCAGTACCCGGACCCGGTGACCCGGGTCAGCACCAGGGCCGCGATCACGGCCAGGTTCATCAGCAGGTCGCCGCGGTAGTGCAGACTGTCCGCGTCGATGGCGATGGAGCCCGTGCGTTCGATCACCCAGCGCTGGAAGGTCACCAGCCCCGCCGTCATGACGATGGCGAAGACCATCACGGCGATGCCCAGGCCGGTGGAGTCCACGGGACGGGGATCGACCAGCCGGCCGATGGCCTCGTAGCCCAGGAAGACGGCAGAGCCCGTGATGAAGGCGGACTGCGCCAGCGCCGCCAGCGGTTCGGCCTTGCCGTGGCCGAACCGATGGGCGGCATCGGGTGGCGTCAGCGCCTGCGCGACACCCAGCAGGGTGACGACGGAGGCGAGCGCATCCACGCTCGAATCGATCAGCGAGGACAGGATGCTGACGGACCCGGTGCTGAGATAGGTGGCGAGCTTCACCGCGATCAGCGTCAGCGCCACGGCGATGCTGGCATAGGCTGCCCGCCGCCGCCAGCGCGCCGCGCCTTCCCGGTCCTGCATGTGATCGGTGTTCATGACGCCCCGATATGCTTCCCCGACAGGCCCCGCGGCGCGGAAGCCCGGCCTCCCGGCTTCCGCGCCGGGACCTTACGGGTACAGCCGCTGGCAGGTCCAGCCCGTCGCCGAGCGCCGGTAGCGGAAACGGTCGTGCAGGCGGAACTCGCCGTCCTGCCAGAACTCGATGTCGTCCGGCAGAACGCGGTAACCCGACCAGTGCGGCGGCCGCGGCACCTCCTGTCCGTCGTAGCGGGCTTCCGTCTCGGCCACACGGTGCTGCAGCACGGCGCGGGACTCCAGCGGACGCGACTGCTGCGAAGCCCAGGCGCCGATACGGCTGCCGCGCGGGCGGGAGGCGAAATAGGCGTCGGCCTCGGCCTCCGTCACCCGCTCCACGGCGCCCTCGATGCGGACCTGGCGGCGCAGGCTCTTCCAGTGGAAGCAGAGCGCCGCCACCGGCCGCGCCGCAAGCTGAAATCCCTTGCGGCTCTCCGTGTTCGTGTAGAAGACGAAGCCGCGCTCATCCAGCCCCTTGAGCAGGACGATGCGCAGGCTGGGCCGGCCGTCGGCATCGACGGTCGCCAGCGACATGGCGGTGGGGTCGTTGGGTTCGGTCCGCTCCGCCTCTGCCAGCCAGTCGCGGAAGAAGAGGAACGGATCGGCAGGTGCCTCGGCGGGCGACAGCGGGCTGGGCACGGCATTCATGGCGGTGACCTGTGTCATAGTTGCGCCGGAATTGCCCACGACAATAGGGAACATTAAATCCTTGTCCATGCCCGGAGCCGCATGGCAGACGTCCCGACCGGCGTTTCGGTTACCCGAAGGCCGGCGGTCCCGCCCAGCGCATCCGCAGGCTTCCCTCAAGAGGCAGCACCATGATCCGGAAAGTCGTTCTCGTCGCCGTCACCACCGCCATGCTGGCCGGGTGTACGTCAACGGGTGGTCAGAAGCAGGGGGCGGGTGCCGTCCTGGGCGGTCTCGCCGGCGGTCTCGCCGGCTCCCAGATCGGCGGTGGATCGGGCCGCCTGTGGGCGACCGGCGCCGGCGTGCTGCTCGGTGCGCTGATCGGGTCCGAGGTCGGTGCCTCGCTCGACCGTGCCGACCAGTTGGCGCTGGAGCGCAACACCCGCACCGCCTGGGACCGCTCCACCCCGCTGAACCAGCCGATCATCTGGGACAATCCCGACAACGGCAACCGCGTCGTCGTCACCCCCACCCGCGAGGGCCGCACCCAGGCGGGCGCCTACTGCCGCGAGTTCCAGCAGCGCATCACGGTCGGCGGCCGCAGCGAGGAAGCCTACGGTCAGGCCTGCCAGCAGCCCGACGGCTCCTGGAAGATCGTGAGCTGACCGGCGCGGGACAGCGTTCCCTTCCTGATCACCGGCCCGCCGCTTGACCGGCGGCGTGGCCGGCGTAGGATGCGGGAACAACCTGTCCTATAAATTGCGGTGACCATGCGCGATCCCTACCAAATCCTCGGCGTCGGTCGGACAGCGTCCGCCGAGGAGATCAAACAGGCATATCGGCGTCTGGCCAAGCAGTACCATCCGGATCTCAATCCGGGCCGCACGGACATCGAGCTGAAGTTCAAGGAAGTGAACGGCGCCTACAGCCTGCTGTCGGATGCCGACAAGCGGGCACGCTTCGACCGTGGCGAGATCGACGCCTCGGGGGCGGAGCGGCCGGACCGTTCCTTCCGGCGCGCCTATGCCGGCGCCGGCCGCGACGACCCCTTCGACTTCTCCGACGACCCGTTCGCCGACCTGTTCGGCGCCACCCGGCGCCGTTACGGCACGGGCAGCAAGGGACGCGGCTCGGACGTCGCCTATTCCGTCACCGTCCCCTTCGCCGACGCCTGCCTGGGCACGAAGCGGCGCCTCACCCTGTCCACGGGCAAGAGCATCGACGTCACGATCCCGCCGGGAACCCGCGACCAGACCAAGCTGCGCCTGAAGGGCCAGGGGCTGGCCGGGGTCGGCGGCGCCCCGGCGGGCGATGCCATCGTGGAGGTGCATGTCGACCCCCACCCCTACTTCGTCCGCCGCGAGGACGACATCCATATGGATGTGCCGGTGACCTTGCAGGAGGCGCTGCTGGGCGCCACCATCAAGGTGCCCACCCTGGACGGGCTGGTGGCGGTGAAGGTGCCGAAGGGGTCGAACACCGGCAGCGTGCTGCGCCTCAAGGGCAAGGGGGTCTTCAGCCCCGAGCGCAAGGCGCACGGCGATCAGTACGTGAAGCTGACGGTGGTCCTGCCGGAACGCCCGGACGCGGACCTCACCGCCTTTGTGGAGAAGTGGGCGAAATCCCACGACTACGACGTCCGGCGCAAGGCCGGGCTGGGCTGACTCCCGGGACGGCGCCCGGAATGACGGAAGCGCGCGTCAGCGCACCCGCCGCACCTTCATCATCGTCGCCCCGTCCTCCGGCACCATGGCGTAGCTGCCGAACAGGCCGGGTTTGACGGTCACGCTCATGCCGGTCTTCAGCCGGATGGCGGCAGCCTCGCGCTGCATCCAGACCTGACCGTTGTCCAGTGTCACCAGCAGGCGGCCGGTGGACGGGTCGCGGCCGACCTCCGTGACCGTGGCGGTCATGCGGACCGGCTCTGCCCCGGGCTCGGTCGCGCGGGGAAGCTGTTCGGCGGCGAAGGACTGATCGGGCGCCGCCGCCGGGGGAGCGGACACCGCCCCCACACGCGGCACGGCCCCGGACGAAGCCGCCGGCGGCACGGCGGCGCGCAGCGCCGGAACCGTCCGGTTGAAGCAGGCCAGCCGCTCCGGACCGTCGGGCAGATCGAGGCAGCCGAGCACGGCGGCCACGGGCGGAACGGGTTGGGCAGAGGCGGGAGCCGCGGCCAGCAGAACCGGCAGGCCGAGCAGCAGGACCGGAAGGGACGGACGGCGCATCGTGGCTCTTGGGAAGGGTCGGAGATGTCCCGCAGGCTAGCGCCCCCGGTCCCTTTTGGCGAGAGACTTCCCTTCCGTACCAAGCCCTTCGCGCCATCAGCCGGCGCGGTACAAAAAAAAGCGGCGGGACCGAAGTCCCGCCGCCAGTCGATCAGCGAAGGCTGCGCCGATCAGTACTTGGCCGTCAGGCCGACGAACACGTAGCGGCCCATGGCATCCTGGTAGACCTGCGGCCAGGTGTTGCCGTTGCAGGGGCCGGTCGGGCAGTTGGCACTGCCGGTCAGCGGCGGGTCGCGGTCGAAGATGTTGTTGGCGCCGATACGCAGCGTGTACGACTCCAGGAACTGGTAGGTGATCGTGGCGTCGAAGTAGTTCTGCGTGCCGAGCTTCAGGTCGGTGCCGGCGACCTGGGCCGGGTTGTTCAGGCCCGGCTGGTCGGAGGTCGCGTCCAGTTCGGCCTTGGAGTAGTAGCGCCACTGGGTGGACAGGGTCAGGCCGGTGATCGGGGTGGTCCAGGTCAGGCGGGCCTTGTGGCGCCACTCCGGATTCGGCGTGCCGCAGACCGTGCCGTAGTAGCCGGTGCAGTCATAGGCCTTGTCGTTCGGCAGCGGCTGGGTCTTCAGCGTGTCCAGCCAGGTGCCGGCCATGGTGAAGGCCAGCGAGCCGGCATTGTTCAGACCGACATCCTCCAGGTCGAGGGAGTAGTCGATGTTGACGTCGATGCCGGTGGTCTTCAGCGAGCCGGTGTTGAGCGTGGTGTTGGTGATGTAACCCTGGTCGGACAGCCACAGCGAACCGTTGGCGTCGCGGTTCACCAGACCGCAGAAGTACGGATCCAGGGTCTCAAGGCAGCGGGAGATGATCAGGTCGGCGCCGATGCCGCTGATGTAGTCCTCCACCTTGATGTCGAAGTAGTCGAACGACACGGTCAGGCCCGGGGCGAACTCGGGGGTCAGCACCACGCCGATCGAGTAGGTGTCGGAGGTTTCCGGATCGAGGTTCGGATTACCGCCGTTCTGCCCGTTGTACTGGGAAGCCGGGTTCTCCTCGATGGCCAGCACCTGGGCTGCCGTCAGGCCGAACGCCTGGGCGCAGCGGGCGACCAGGGCGTCGCCCGCGGACAGGCCGGCGCAGGGATCGGTCGAACCGTCGAGCTGCACGACCTGCGGATCGTACAGTTCCAGGATGTTCGGCGCGCGGACGGCGCGCTGGAAGCTGCCGCGGAAGCGGAGATCGGAGACGGGCGACCAGATCAGACCCGCCTTGTAGGCGTCCGTCGAACCGACCGAGGAATATTCCGAGTACCGGAAGCCGGCATCCAGCTCCAGCGACTGGGCGAAGGGCTTGTCTTCGACCAGCGGGATACGGATTTCGCCGTAGATTTCCTTCGTGTCGAAGTCGCCCTCGACCGGCAGGCTGGCGCCGCCCGACCCGTTCAGCAGGCCGGCAGCCGCCGTGTAGTCGGAGGCGGAGTCGAGATACTCGCTGCGGTACTCGATACCGAACGCCACGCCCACACCGCTGGTCGCGAAGGGGGACACGACGCCGTAGTTGGTCAGATCACCCGCCAGCGAGGCGCTGAGGATCATCTCCTCGGTGTTGCCGGTGGCGTAGCTGGGGGTCTCCAGATAGTCCAGCGCTTCCTGCGTCACGCCGCCGATCTTGAAGATGTTGTACGGCACGCAGCTCGTGTCACTGCCGTCGATCGCCGCTTGGCAGACGATGTTGCCGTTGGCGTCGCGCCGCGCGATCAGCGCGTTGCGGATCTTCTGGGTCTGGAAGAAGCCGGTCTGAGCCCGGTTGAACGAGGTGGCGCCGTATTGCAGGTAGGCGTCGTAATTCCACTCGTCGGTGATGTCGCCGCGGACACCCGTCACGAACCGGTAGGCGGAGTGACGCATGTCACCCTGGCGGCCGCCGCCCTCGATGTTGCGGCGGGCGATCGTGCCGGTGAAGTTGTTCTGGGTTCCCGCATTCGCGCCGCAGAGCTGCTGCTGCTGCGTCGGGGTCATGAACGGGTTGTCGCAGTTCACCGAGAAGGTGCCGGCGAAGATACCGCCCGGCGCGATCTGGTAGATCGAGCGGTCGTCCATGTACATGACGTCGGCATAGACGTCCGCCCACGGCTGGATCTCGTAATGGGCGAAGGCGCCCAGCACGTAGCGCTCGTCCGGGCGCTGGTAGTAGTTCGTCGGACCGAAGTTGTAGACGTCGGTGCTGGCGTTGCGGGCGCGGAAGGTGTTGCCCGGGCCGGCCGGATCGACGACCCAGTTACCGAAGCGGGCCGGATAGGCCGTGCCGGAACCGCCGCAGGTGAACACGTCGCCGGAATTCAGCGAACAGGCGCTGAAGTCGCGGTCGCCCTGGAGCACCGCCTTGATCTCGCGGTAGCCGGCATAGGCCGTCACGTTGCCCTTGCCGTCGGCGCTGTTGGCACCGATCACCAGGGTCGCCTCGGACTGCTCACCGTCCGTCACGTTGGAATCCGGAACGGCGAAGTCCGTCGGGACCGAGGCGGAAGCGGACTTCGCCCGGATGATCGACTGGACGTCGTCGTTCTCGTTGTGATGCATGTAGAAGCCATGCTGCACATCGACGCGGACGCCCTCGAAGTCGCGCTCCATGATGAAGTTCACGACGCCGGCGATGGCGTCGGAACCGTACACCGCCGAAGCGCCGCCGGTGTTGACGTCCACGCGCTGGACCAGCGAGGACGGAATGAAGTTCAGGTCGGGCGACGGGACCGAGGGGTCGCCCGGCATCAGGCGCCGGCCGTCGATCAGGACCAGGGTGCGGGACGAACCCAGGCCGCGCAGGTTGACGGTCGCCGTGCCGGTGGAGCCGTTGGAGACCTGCCCGCCCTGGGCGGCGAACGCCTGCGGCAGCGAGTTCACCAGGTCCTCGACGCGGGTCACGCCCTGGGCCTTGATGTCCTCGCCGGTGACGGCGGTCACGGGGCTGGTGCTGACGAGGTTCGGCGCGCGGATGCGCGACCCCGTGACGACGATCTCCTCAAGAGCGCCCGCTTCCTGGGCGACCGCATGAACCGGGACCATCGCGGGCATGGCGAGCGCGACGGCCGCGCCGGCCAGAAGGGCCGCGCGCCGAACCCGGCGTTGCGTGTCAGTCATCTTCATCCGTTCTTTTCCCTTTCCGTGAAGTCCACTGTCGCTCCCCATCCGCCGCTTGGACGCGACGTTCGGGGGAGCTGTGGCTGCGGCTATACGCGCGGGAGGGTTCATGCCCTCCGCATTCCGCATAGCTGGCTGCCCGAAATATCAGACGATCTTCACGGAGGTGCAACGCTTCGGCAGAACCCATAAGCAGATCCTGGGGAAGCGTTGCATTTTTGCATACCGGGAGACGCTGTTTGTTTCTCAGACCCACCCATCCGGGCAAGAGACGGCATTTCCTGCCCCGTCCGGACCGGATCGCTACTTATGATTGATTGAAACGGTTTCCAGGGCGGTCAGATGCGTCCCTGCAGACCCGTCCTCTGGCGCACGGCCGTTTCGACCTGCCCGGAAGGCTGTCCGGACGGTGGATCGGCGAAGAGGTCGGCGAAGCAGACGCCCAGGACCTCGCGGTCGGCCGCCTCGGCCCGCTCGAACAGATCGGCCAGCCGGTTCTGCCACCCGGCGCTGAGGTGGCCGACCGAGCGCAGATTGCCCCGGATCGCCATGCCCAGGCTGTGGCGCAGGTCGTCCACCGTGGCATCGCTCAGGTTGCGCGTCGCCACCCAGGCGCCGTCGCGGGTCCGCGCCACCCAGTGCGCGGCCTGGAGCTGTTCCAGCATGCCGTCGATGACGTTGGCCCCCACCGGCACGCGGGTGGACAGCGTGCCGCGGCGGATGCCGACGCCCAGCCGCGCGGCCCGCTGCAACTCGTGCAGGATGGCCACCGCCACGACGATCCGCTGCGCCGACAGCAGCCCCTCCGGCCCGACCTGGGTGATCTTGCCGGCCCGCCATTCCGGCAGGGTGGCCGTGATCTCCGCCCCGAACAGCACGACCGACCACACGGTATAGAGCCAGAACAGGAAGATCGGGATCACCGACAGCGCGCCGTAGATCGTCTCATAGGTCGGGAAGGCGGCGATGTAGAGCCCGAACCCGACCTTGGACACCTCCATCAGCAGGGCCGCCGCGATCCCGCCGACCAGGGCGTCGAACCACTGCACCTCCCGATTCGGAATCATCAGGAACATCAGCGTGAAGGCCGCCGCCTCCAGCAGTCCCGGCAGCATGAAGCGCAGAACGGTGACCGCATCCCGCCCCGTTGCCTGGAGGTCCGCGACGACGCCGGAGGTGACGGAGAGGCTGGCCCCCAGCAGCAGCGGCATGATCGTCAGCACCGCCCAGAAGGAGAGCAGGCGGATCACCAGCGGCCGCGGCTCGGTCGCCCGGAAGATCACGTTCAGCGCCGCTTCGACGGAGAAGAACAGCAGGATGGAGGTGAGCGACAGGCCGATCACCCCGAACCCGGTGAGGGCGGCGGCGTTGCTGATGAACTGGTCGAAATAGGCCTGCACCTCGTCGCTGACGGACGGGGCGAGGCTGTCGAAGATCAGTTCCCGCGCCGTGTCGCGCAGCCGGCCGTAGGCCGGAAACGCGGAGAAGATGGCGAAAGTGACGGTCAGCAGCGGCACCAGCGCCAGCAGCGTCGTGTAGGTCAGCGACGCGGCGATGGCGAAGCCGTTGTTGTTCCAGAAGCGCGGCACGGCATGGCGGACCACCCCGACGGCGTCGGGCAGCCGGCCCGGCAGGCGCCGCAGCATCCCGCGCAGCCGGTCGGATGTCAGCATCGCCACCCTCCGGCGGCATCCCCCGTCCCGGCCTGCGACCGCGCTCTCGCCGTAGACATCGGTGCCAGGGTGCCTCCGGCGGCATCCCCCGTCCCGGCCTGCGACCGCCGGGCGGGCGGCATCTGTTTGACCCCAAAGGACGTTCGTGTAGGATGCGCGCCGCTTTTCCGGGCCGGTTTCCGCGAAACGGCCCGCGCCAGGGCGATTCCACTCCCAGCGGAGCGCATTTTATGACGACCAGTTCCAGCCTCATGGCCGGCAAGCGCGGCCTGATCATGGGCGTTGCCAACGACCGTTCGATTGCCTGGGGCATCGCCCAGGCGGTGCGGGCCCAGGGGGCACAGCTCGGATTCACCTATGTCGGCGACGCCCTGCTGAAGCGGGTCCGGCCGCTGGCCGAACAGGCCGGATCGGACCTGATCCTGCCCTGCGACGTGACCGACGAGGCCAGCATCGACGCCGCCTTCGCCACCGTCAAGGAACGCTGGGGCGGGCTCGACTTCGTGGTGCATGCGATCGCCTTCTCCGACAAGAACGAGCTGGACGGTCTCTACCTCAACACCACCCGGGCCAATTTCGCCCGGACCATGGACATCTCCTGCTACTCCTTCACCGCCGTGGCGCAGCGCGCCGTGCCGCTGATGCAGCCCGGCGGCAGCCTGCTGACGCTCAGCTACTACGGCGCCGAGCAGGTGATGCCGCACTACAACGTGATGGGCGTCGCCAAGGCCGCGCTGGAATCCAGCGTCATGTATCTGGCGAACGATCTCGGGCCGAAGGGCATCCGGGTCAACTCGATCTCCGCCGGCCCGATCAAGACCCTGGCTGCCAGCGGCATCGGCGACTTCCGCTTCATCCTGAAGTGGAACGAGCTGAACGCGCCCCTGCGCCGCAACGTCACCATCCAGGATGTCGGCAACGCCGCCCTGTTCCTGCTGTCCGACCTGGGCGGCGGGGTCACGGGCGAGAACCTGCACGTCGATGCCGGCTACCACACGGTCGGCATGGCCGCCGTGGACAGCGCGGCGGAGACGGCGAAGCTGCTGCAGAGCCTGGGCGGCGACGCCGGCTGATCCCGGCGGCCTGAGACAAGGAAACCGCGACCGTGGCCGGCAACAGCTTCGGCACCCTGTTCCGCTTCACCACCTTCGGCGAGAGCCATGGCCCCGCCATCGGCTGTATCGTGGACGGGGTGCCGCCGCGCCTGCCGCTGGACGAAGCCTTCATCCAGGGGTTCCTGGACCGGCGCCGGCCGGGCCAGTCCCGCTTCGTCACCCAGCGGCAGGAGCCGGACGCGGTCCGCATCCTGTCGGGCGTGTTCGAGGGTCTGACCACCGGCACGCCGGTGATGCTGGAGATCGTGAACCAGGACCAGCGCTCCCGCGATTACGGGGAGATCAGGGACAGGTTCCGGCCCGGCCATGCCGACTGGACCTATCAGGCCAAGTACGGCATCCGCGACCACCGCGGCGGCGGCCGCTCCTCCGCGCGGGAGACGGCCAGCCGCGTCGCGGCCGGCGCCGTCGCCCGCCGGGTGCTGGAGACCGCCCCCGCTCCGGTGACGGTCCGCGGCGCCCTGGTCCAGGTCGGTCCGCACCGGGTGGACCGCGCCCGCTGGGACTGGGCCGAGGTGGAGCGCAATCCCTTCTTCTGCCCCGACGCCGGCACGGCGGCGCTGTGGGCCGACTATCTGGACGGCGTGCGCAAGGCCGGCTCCTCCATCGGCGCCGTGGTCGAGGTGGTGGCCTCGGGCGTGCCGGCCGGCTGGGGCGAGCCGATCTACGACAAGCTGGACGGCGACCTCGCCCGCGCCATGATGACGATCAACGCCGTCAAGGGCGTGGAGATCGGCGCCGGCTTTGCCGCGGCCGAACTGTCGGGGGAGGAGAACGCCGACGAGATGCGGGCCGGCCCCGACGGGCAGCCGCTGTTCCTTTCCAACCGGGCGGGCGGCATCCTGGGCGGCATCAGCACCGGCCAGGACATCGTGGTGCGCTTCGCGGTGAAGCCCACCAGCTCCATCCTGACGCCGCGCCGGACCATCGACACCGCCGGCCACGAGACCGAGATCGTCACCAAGGGCCGGCACGACCCCTGCGTCGGCATCCGCGCCGTGCCGGTGGGCGAGGCCATGATGGCCTGCGTGCTGGCGGACCATTTCCTGCGCCACCGCGCCCTGGTCGGCGCCCCTGGCCCGGTCGGAAACGGCGGTCCGGTCGAAGACGGCGACCCGGTCGGGGGCTGACGCCGACGGCGCTTCCCTTCCGCGGCCCGGTCGGGTGTATGCTGGACGGGTCATGCCTGTCCCGCCTCCCCTCCTCGCCATTGATTTCGAGACCGCCAACGAACAGCGCGCCAGCGCCTGTTCCATCGGGCTGTGCCGGGTGGAGAACGGGCGGGTGGTGCGGACGGCCGAGTATCTGATCCGGCCGCCGGAACTGCGCTTCACCCCCTTCACCATCGCCATCCACGGCATCCGGCCGGAGGATGTGGTCGATGCGCCGGAGTTCCCGGACATCTGGGACGCGATGCGCCCGGAACTGGAGGGGGCGGTGCTGCTGGCCCACAACGCCAGCTTCGACATGAGCGTGCTGCGCGCGATGCTGGGGACCTACGGGCTGGCGGTGCCGGACCACGGCTATCTCTGCACCCTGGTGGCGGCACGGCGGGCCTGGCCCGATCTTGAGAAGCACAGGCTGAACCACCTGGCCCGGCAGTTCGGCATCGAGCTGGAGCACCACCGCGCCGGCAGCGATGCCCGCGCCTGCGCCGCGATCGCCTTGCGGGCGATGGCCGACTGCGGTGCCGCGGGCCCGGCGGAACTGGCAGCGGCGCTGGGGATCGGGCTCGGCGCCCTGGGGCCGGCGACGCACCAGCCCTGCCGTGCCCTGCCCCGGTCCGCCACGAAGCCTGTCCGCACAGCGGTGATGCGCTGAGCCGCCGCGGGTGGGCAGCCATGCCATGGCGTCGCACCTTCCGCCCCCATCGCCTGTTCTACCCTGGATGACCCGCGAAGTCGGGCAGGCCGTCGGGAGAGGAACGGAACGATCATGTCAGCGGTGATGCGCAATCTGGTATGGGTCGTCATCGGCGCGCTGGGCGCCGTCTGTCTGGGAGTCATCGCCCTGAACCGGGGCGAGACGATCAACGCCTTCTGGTTCATCGCCGCCGCGGCGGGCGTCTATGCCGTCGCCTACCGTCTCTATGCGGGCTGGATCGCGGCGCGGGTGATGTCGGCCGATCCCGGCCGGGCCACCCCGGCGCAGCGGCTGAACGACGGCCGGGACTATGTTCCGACCCACCGCTGGATCACCTTCGGCCACCATTTCGCGGCCATCGCCGGCGCGGGGCCGCTGGTCGGCCCGACGCTGGCGGCGCAGTTCGGCTACCTGCCGGGAACGCTGTGGCTCTTGGCCGGCGCCGTGCTGGGCGGCTGCGTGCAGGACATGATCATCCTGTGGTGCTCCACCCGCCGCGACGGGCGCACCCTGGGCCAGATGGCGCGCGACGAGATGGGGCCGATCGCCGGCACCGCCGCCCTGATCGGCACCCTGCTGATCATGGTGCTGATCGTCGCCGTGCTGGGGCTCGTCGTCGTCAACGCCATGAAGCACAGCCCCTGGGGCACCTTCACGGTGGCCATGACCATCCCCATCGCCATCCTGGTCGGCATCTACATGCGCACCATCCGCCCCGGCCGGGTGCTGGAGGGCTCGCTGATCGGCCTTGTCCTGCTGCTGGCCGCCACCGTCGGCGGCGGCTGGGTCGCGCATCACCCGGTACTGGGGCCGCTGTTCGACTTCGACGGGCCGGAACTGGCGCTGATGGTGATCGGCTACGGTCTGGTGGCCGCCATCATGCCGGTCTGGCTGCTGCTGGCGCCGCGCGACTACATCAGCACCTTCATCAAGATCGGTGCCATCCTGCTGCTGGCCTTCGCCGTCGTGATCCTGCGACCGGACATGCACATGCCGGCCCTGACCCGGTTCGTGGACGGCACCGGCCCGGTCGTGGCGGGCGACATCTATCCCTTCCTCTTCATCACCATCGCCTGCGGCGCGGTCTCCGGCTTCCATGCCCTGATCTCCTCCGGCACGACGCCGAAGCTGATCGCCAACGAGGCCGACCTGCGGCTGGTCGGCTACGGCAGCATGGCGATGGAGAGCTTCGTCGGCATCATGGCGCTGGTCGCCGCCTGCGTGCTGGAGCCGGGCGTCTACTTCGCCATCAACAGCGCCGCCGGCGTCGTCGGGGCCACGGCGGAACAGGCGACCGCCACGATCACCGCCTGGGGCTTCCCGGTGACCCCGGAGCGGATGCAGGAACTGGCTACCGCCATGGGGGAGAGCACGCTGTTCCACCGCACCGGCGGCGCGCCGTCGCTGGCGGTGGGCATGGCGACGATCTTCGCCGGCGCCTTCGGCCAGGGCCTGCTGGCCGTCTGGTATCACTTCGCCATCATGTTCGAGGCGCTGTTCATCCTGACGGCGGTGGATGCCGGCACCCGCGTCGGCCGCTTCATGCTCCAGGACATGCTGGGCAATCTCTGGCGCCCCCTCGGCAACACCTCCTCCTACCCGTCCACGGTCGTCTGCTCGGCCGTGTTCGTCGCCATGTGGGGGTATTTCCTCTATATCGGCGTCATCGATCCGCTGGGCGGCATCAACATCCTCTGGCCGCTGTTCGGCATCTCCAACCAGATGCTGGCGGCCATCGCGCTGGCCGTGGCCTCCACCATCCTGGTGAAGTCGGGCAAGCTCCGCTACGTCTGGGTCACGGCGGCCCCGGCCGCCTTCCTGGCGGTGACGACGACCGTCGCGGCCTGGGAGAAGCTGTTCTCCGCCGACCCTCGGGTGGGCTTCCTGGCCGGGGCGGACGCGCTGGCGGCGAAGCTGGCGGCCGGCACCCTGCCGGCGGCACAGCTCGCGGCCGCACCGAAGCTGATCTTCAACCAGCGCCTGGACGCGGCGCTGACGGTCTTCTTCGTCATCGTGCTCTGGGTCACGATCGTGGAGGCCGTCCGCATCTCCCGCCGGCACATCGCCGGCCGGTCGGTGCCGCCGCTGACGGAGACGCCGCGGGTGCCGCTGGGCGCCGTTCCGGCGGCGGGGGACTGAGCCCCATGGCGGTGGCGGGGCCGGCCTCCTTCCTGCGCACGGCGTGGCAGGCGTTGCGGGAGATCTCCGGCGACGACGCCTATGACCGCTACCTGGAGCGGCACGCCGCCACCCACCCCGAGGAACCGCCGCTGGACCGGGAGGCCTTCTACCTCTCGGAACTGGACCGGCGGTTCAGCGGGGTGACCCGTTGCTGCTGAGCGGTGAGGTCCCGGGCGGGGCTGCCTCGGGAAGCGCGGCGGGCTCCAGCATCCCCGCCACCTCGCGCACGCCCAGCGCCGTGGTCAGGACGATGGCGTCGGCGCGGTGCAGGTCGGCCACGGTCACCGGCCGCTCCGCCGCGTCCCAGGCCTCCGCCAGCACGGCGCGCATGGTGCCGGGCAGCGCCCCCTCGCTCACCGGCGGGGTGACCCAGCCGCAGTCCAGCCGCAGGAACAGGTTCGCGGCACTGGCCTCCGCCACCCGTCCGGCGGTGTTCAGCAGCACGGCGTCGTCCGCCCCGGCCGCCGCCGCCTCCCGCCTTGCCAGGATGGAATCCAGGTAGTTCAGGCTCTTCACCCGGCTGAGCGGGGAGTGCTCGTTGCGCCGGGTGCTGCGCGCCACCAGCAGCCGCGCGGGCGGCGGGGGCAGCGGCAGCGGGCCCGCCGTCAGCAGCAGCGTCGGCCGCGGCGGCGCCGGCCGCGGCAGCCCGCGCGGCCCCGGCCCCGCCGTCAGCGTCAGCCGCACGACGGCGTCCGCCAGCCCGTTGGCCCGCACCACCTGCTCCAGCGCATCGGCCAGGGCGTCGTCGCCGGCCGGCACCGGCAGGCCGAGGATGCCCGCCCCTGTCCGCAGCCGGGCGAAGTGCGCCTCCAGCCGGAGCGCCCGGCCGCCGCGGACGCAGATCGTCTCGAACAGCCCGTCGCCCAGCAGCAGGCCCCGGTCCCCCGGATCGACCCGCCCCTCCCCCGCCGGCCGCAGGGTCCCGTCAAGCCAGAGGATGGGGGTCATTCCGCCGCCTCCTGTCCGCCGTCGTCCGCGGCGGGGGGACAGGGCGTGGCGGGCCGGGGCGTGGCGGGCCGGGGCGCGGCGGGCCAGGGCATGGCGGGGTCGAGGGCGAGCAGGACGGCGCGGGCCTTGGTCAGGCTCTCCTGGTATTCCGCCTCCGGGTCGCTGTCGGCGACGATGCCGCCACCGGCCTGCACCTGCACCCGGTCGCCGGCGGCGCAGAGGGTGCGGATGACGATGGAGCTGTCCATCGCCCCGTCCCAGCCGATCCAGACGACCGAGCCGCAGTAGGGGCCGCGGCGGGCGGGTTCCAGATCGCGGATGATCTGCATGGCCCGGATCTTCGGCGCCCCCGTGATGGAGCCGCCGGGGAAGGCGGCGCGCAACAGGTCCACCGGCCCCAGGCCGGGGCGCAGCCGCGCCTCCACCACCGAGACCATATGGTGGACGGTGCGGTAGCTCTCCAGCGTCTGGAGGGCGGGCACGCGGACGCTGCCCACCGCCGCCACCCGCGACAGGTCGTTGCGCAACAGGTCCACGATCATCAGGTTCTCCGCCCGGTCCTTGCCGCTGGCCAGCAGCTCGGCGGCAAGGGCGGCGTCGGCCTCCGGCGTGGCCCCGCGCGGGCGGGTCCCCTTGATCGGCCGCGTCTCGATGCGGCCGTCCGCCGTCAGCGAGAGAAACCGCTCGGGCGAGCCCGACGCCACCACCCGGCCGCCGCCGAGGTCGAGACAGGCGCTGAACGGCGCGGCGGTGCGCCGGCGCAGGGCGCGGTAGGCCCGCCAGGGCGTCGCCCCCGGCGCCAGCCGGCCCAGGAAACGCTGGGTGTAGTTGACCTGATAGACGTCGCCGGCCCGGATGTAGTCCAGGATGCGGGCGATGGCGGCGCGGAACCGCTCCGGCGTCTGTTCCGCCTGCCAGCCCGGCGGGGTCAGCAGGCTCTCGCCTTCCCCGGCCGAAGCCTCGCCCGCCGCCGTTTCCGCTGCCAGGGCGGCACCCCGACGGAGATCATCCGCCAGGGCCTGCGCCCGGGCACGGTCGGGGCCGATCACCCAGGCCCGCCCGGCCGCATGGTCGAAGGCCGCCACCGTGTCGTAGAGCCCCACCGCCATGTCGGGGAACGCCAGCCCCGCGGCCTGCGGTAGTGGCAGCCGTTCCAGCCGCCCGCCCAGTTCGTAGCCCAGGATGCCGACGGCCCCGCCCTGGAAGGGCGGCAGTCCCGGCACGGCCGGCCGCCGGCCGCGGGCCAGCAGCGTCTCCAGCAGGGCGAAGGGATCGCCCGACCCGCCGCAGGACTCCGGGGCCACGCCGTCCAGCGTCACGCCGGTCGGCCCCGCCTCCAGCCACGCCAGCGGATCGGCCACGATGTAGGAGAAGCGGCCGCGGTCGGGCGACGCGGCCCCGTCCAGCAACAGGGCGCGCGGGCGCCCGGCCAGGGCGGTGAAGGCGTCCGCCGGGTCGAACGGCGGCAGGTCCAGGATCACGGGGGCAGCGGTCATGGCGGCGACCTTAGCCGCACGGCTCCGGACCGCCAAGCATCGCCGGAATGCCCGCCGGAACACCCGGGGACACGCCAACCGCGCGATGAGCGAAACCGTTCAGCAACCGGCGCGTAACGGAACGGTACTGGCGTGGTCCGCGCCTTTGTGGTGGGATGTCCCGGCCGGAAGAGGAACCTGTCCAGGTCCGGCCCCGCCCGCCCTTTCCAACAGGATACGACATTACCCGCCATGATGAAGGTCATCGTCAGGATATTCGCCGTGATCGGCCTGCTTGCCGTCCTGCTGGTCGGCGGCGCGGTCGCCATCGGCATGATGCTGTCGCCGGGCCGTCCGACCCTGCCCGACAGCGTCGTGCTGGAACTGGATCTGGAGAAGCCCCTGTCGGAACAGGCGCCGGGCAACCCCTTTGCCGCCCTGTCCTCCGACCAGACCGCCACCCTGCATGATGTGGTCGCCACCCTGGACCGCGCCGCCCGCGACCCGCGGGTGAAGGGGCTGATCGCCCGTGCCGGCACGGCCGAGGGCGGCGTCGCCACCCTCCAGGAGCTGCGCGACGCCGTCGAGCGGTTCCGTGCCGCCGGCAAGTTCGCCCTGGTGCATGCCGAGACGTTCGGCGAATTCTCCCCCGGGATGCAGTCCTACTATCTAGCCACCGCGTTCGACGAGATCTGGCTGCAACCGGTCGGCACCGTGGGCATCACCGGCATCCTGTCGGAGCGGCCGCTGCTGCGCGGCACGCTGGAGAAGCTGAAGATCGAGCCGCAGATCGACAAGCGCTACGAATACAAGACCGCCGCCGAGCAGTTCATGGAGCGCGAGCCGACCCCGGCCAACGAGGAGATGACGGAGTCGCTGATCGGCGATCTCTACGAGCAGATGGTCGCCGGCATCGCGGCCGACCGCAAGCTGCCCATCGACGCCGTGAACGCCGCCGTGGACCGCGCCCCCCTGCTGGACAAGGAGGCGCTGGAGCTGAAGCTGGTGGACCGGCTCGGCTACTATGACGAGCTGGTCGAAACGGCCAAGGAGCGCACCCGCTCCGACAAGGGGACGGCGAAGACGGTGGCGCTGACCGCCTACCGCGACGCCGCGGAGGAGACCGACGCGCAGGCCCCGGTCGTCGCCCTGGTCGTGGGCGAGGGCGGCATCGCCCGCGGCGAGAGCGACGACAACCCGGTGACGGGCAGCGAAGGCTTCGGCGCCACCGACGTCGCCAAGGCGATCAACGCCGCCGCCGCCGACAGCAGCGTCAAGGCCATCCTGTTCCGGGTGAACAGCCCCGGCGGCTCCGCCGTCGGCTCGGAGGTCGTGCGCCGGGCGGTGAAGCGGGCCCGCGAGCAGGGCAAGCCGGTGATCGTCTCCATGGGCGACCTCGCGGCCTCGGGCGGCTACTGGGTGTCGATGGACGCCGACCGCATCGTGGCCCAGCCGGGCACCTTCACCGGCTCCATCGGCGTGCTGGGGGGCAAGCTGGTCACCAGCGGGCTGACGGACATGCTGGGCGTGAACTACGGCATGACGTCCCGCGGCAGGAACGCCACCATGTGGACGACGCAGCAGCCCTACACCCCGGCCGAGCTGGACCGCCGCGCCGCGCTGCTGGACGACATCTACGCGCAGTTCACCACCGGCGTCTCGGCCGGCCGCAACCTGCCGCTGGAGAAGGTGCAGGAGGTGGCCAAGGGCCGCGTCTGGACCGGCCGGCAGGCCAAGGAGATCGGGCTGGTCGATGCGCTCGGCGGCTACGCCACCGCCCTCTCCCTGGCGCGGGAAGTGATGGGGCTGAGCGCCGACGCGCCGGTCCGGGTCGCCCTCTTCCCGAAGCCGAAGTCGCAGTTCGAGCTGATCATGAGCCTGTTCGACGGCGGTGCGCGGGTCCAGCTCGGCCAGTGGGTGCTGGCCGACGCGCTGGCGGAGTACCGGCCGCTGCTGACCCAGGTGGAGCCGCTGCTGCGGGCCACCCGGACGGAGGAACAGACCGTGCTGATGCCCCCGGTCGGCATCGCCGGCCACTGAAGCCATCGCTGAGTCCGCCGCCGACCGCCCTGCCGGGACCCGTCCCGGCGGGGCGGCGGTGCCTCCGAGCCCCTGCCCTATCCGTCCCGGCGGCCGCCGATCAGGAATTCGCGGTTGCCCTCCGGCCCCTGAATCGGGCTCTCCACGATCCCCAGCACGCTCCAGCCCGGCAGCCCTGCCAGCCAGCCGCCGATGCGCTCGCAGACCTCCTGGTGCAGCTCCGGCTCGCGCACGACGCCGCCCTTGCCGACGCGGCCCTTGCCGACCTCGAACTGCGGCTTGATCAGCGCGACCAGCCCCGCCCCCGGCCGGGCCAGCGCCAGCGGGGCCGGCAGCACCGTCTCCAGCCCGATGAAGCTGGCATCGCAGACCACCAGATCCACCGGCTCGGGCACCTGTTCCGCCGTCAGATGGCGGGCGTTCGTCTTCTCCAGCACCACGACGCGCGGGTCCTCGCGCAGCTTCCAGGCAAGCTGGCCGTGGCCGACATCCACGGCGTAGACCCGCGCCGCCCCGCGGGAGAGCAGCACGTCCGTGAAGCCGCCGGTGGAGGCCCCGACATCCAGACAGACGAACCCCGCCGGGTCGATGCCGAAGGTGTCCAGCCCCTTGACCAGCTTCAGCCCGCCGCGGCTGACCCAGGGATGCTCCTGCCCCTTCACGGTCAGCGGCTGATCCGCCGCCACCGTATCGCCGGCCTTGTCGATCCGCCGCGTGCCGGTGAAGACCAGGCCGGCCAGGACCAGGGCCTGCGCCTTGCTGCGGCTTTCGGCAAGGCCACGGTCCACCAGGGCCTGGTCCACCCGTGTCTTCGGCACTTTGGACATGGTTCGCACGTTCGTGGTAAGGGGGCCGTTCGGGTTTCCATCCGCCGGGACAGCCATGCAGCGCACGCCACGCCACCGCATCGCCGCCGCCCTCACGCTGGCCGCGGCCCTGTTCGCCCTTGCCGCCTGCAACACCGTCGAGGGCATCGGCAAGGATATCCAGAAGGCCGGTCAGGCCATCGAAGGCGCCGGGCAGAAGGGGAAGAAGTAGCCGCCCGCCCGGGTCCGGTCAAACCCGCGCCTCCCCGCGCCGGGGCAGCGGTGCTATGCTGCGCCCCATGGACGCGCGCATCCGCCCCGGGCGGCCGAACAGCGTCAGCTTACCCGGCTGGCGGTGCCGATCGAACTGCGGGACAGGGGCATCATCTCGCCCGTGCTGCGGACGGTGAAGGGGATCGACCAGCAGCATCCCTTCTACCGGAAGGTCGTGCGCGACGGGGCGCGGTGTGACGACGGAACCGTCCGTCCAGATCCTGCTGGCACGGGCAGAGCAGACCCTGGCGGCAGCCCACCCTCGCCGGCGGCTTCGCCGGGACCGCGCTGAACCGCGCCTGCTACGCCATGTTCCATGCGGCATCCGCGGCGCTGGCCGCTCTGGGCCTGTTTCCGCGCGCACATGCCGGGGTGCGGACCCTGCTGGGCCAGCGGCTGGTGCTGTGACCGGCCGTCTGTCGCTCGATGCCATGGAACGCTACAGCGCCGCCTTCGCCGCCCGGATGGAGACGGACTGTTCCGGGCGCGATCCCTCGGAGGAGGAGACGCGGATCCACAGCGAGGATGCGGCGCTCTTCCTGGCCGAGATCCGTGCCCTGTCGGCGGCGGACGGCCCCTGCCAGCCCCCATGACACGACAAAGGCCGCGCCGGACCCCTCCGGCGCGGCCTTCGCGCATCCGGTGACGGGACGGTCAGGCCCGCGCCGCCGGGGTTTCCGCCGCCAGACCCGTGCCCAGCGCCTTCAGCGCCGTCTCCACGATGTGGCGGGCGTTCAGCCCGGCCTCGTCGTACTGCTTCGCGGGCGCGTCCTGGTCCTGGAAGATGTCGGGCAGCACCATCGGCCGCACCTTCAGGCCCTGGTCGAGGAGGCCGGACTGCGCCAGGAAGTGCAGCACGTAGCTGCCGAATCCGCCGATCGAGCCTTCCTCGACGGTGATCAGCACCTCATGGTCCTGCGCCAGCCGGCGGATCAGCGCCTCGTCGATCGGCTTGGCGAAGCGGGCGTCCGCCACGGTGGTGGAAAGACCGCGGGCGTTCAGGTCCTCCGCCGCCAGCAGGGCCTCCTTCAGGCGGGTGCCCAGCGACAGGATGGCGACCTTCGTGCCCTCCTTCACGATGCGGCCCTTGCCGATCTCCAGCACCTGACCGCGCTCCGGCATCTCCAGACCGACGCCCTCGCCGCGCGGATAGCGCACGGCGATGGGGCCGTGGTCGTAGGCCGCAGCCGTGGCGACCATGTGCTTCAGCTCGGCCTCGTCCGCCGCCGCCATGATGACGATGTTCGGCACGCAGCCGAGATAGGCGACGTCGAAGCTGCCGGCATGGGTGCAGCCGTCCGACCCGACCAGACCGGCGCGGTCGATGGCGAAGCGCACCGGCAGGTTCTGGATGCAGACGTCGTGGACCACCTGGTCGTAGGCGCGCTGCAGGAAGGTGGAGTAGATGGCGCAGAACGGCTTCAGCCCCTCCGCCGCGAGGCCGGCGGCGAAGGTGACCGCATGCTGCTCGGCGATCCCGACATCGTAGGTGCGGTCGGGGAAACGCTTCTCGAACAGATCCAGGCCGGTGCCCGACGGCATGGCCGCGGTGATGGCGACGACGCGGCTGTCGGCCTCGGCCTCCTGGATCAGGCTGTCGGCGAAGACCCGGGTGTAGCTCGGCGCGTTCGCCTTCGCCTTCGCCTGGGCGCCGGTGATGACGTCGAACTTGCTGACGGCGTGCAGCTTGTCCGCGGACCGCTCGGCCGGGCCGTAGCCGCGGCCCTTCTGGGTCACGGCATGGATCAGGACGGGGCCGGTGCCCTGGTCGTCGCGGATGTTCTCCAGGACCGGCAGCAGGTGGTCCAGGTTGTGTCCGTCGATCGGCCCCACATAGTAGAAGCCCATCTCCTCGAACAGCGTGCCGCCGGTGACGAAGCCGCGGGCGTATTCCTCGGCCCGGCGGGCGGCCTCCTGCAAGGGCCGCGGCAGCCGCTCGGCCACCTGCTTGCCCAGCTCGCGCAGGCCGCGGTACTGGCGCGAGGAGATCAGCCGCGACAGGTAGCCGCTCATCGCGCCCACCGGCGGGGCGATGGACATGTCGTTGTCGTTCAGGATGACGATCATGCGGCTGTTCATCGCGCCCGCGTTGTTCATGGCCTCGTAGGCCATGCCGGCGCTGATGGAGCCGTCACCGATGACGCAGATGACGTGGTTCTTGTGGCCGAGCTGGTCGCGCCCCACCGCCATGCCCAGGGCGGCGGAGATGCTGGTCGAGCTGTGCCCGGCGCCGAAGGGGTCGTACTCGCTCTCCGCCCGCTTGGTGAAGCCCGACAGGCCGCCGCCCATGCGCAGGGTGCGGATGCGGTCGCGCCGCCCGGTCAGGATCTTGTGCGGATAGCACTGGTGGCCGACGTCCCAGATCAGCCGGTCCGCCGGGGTGTTGAAGACATAGTGCAGGGCGACCGTCAGCTCGACGACACCCAGCCCGGCGCCGAGATGGCCGCCGGTCACGGAGACGGCGTTGATCGTCTCCGTGCGCAGTTCGTCCGCGAACTGCCGCAGTTGCGAGGGGTCGAGCTTGCGCAGATCCTCCGGCGTATTGACCGTGTCGAGCAACGGCGTCTTCGACTCCACCATCATCCCATTCCTTCCACCAAGCGCCGGGCCGCCGTCTGCGGGGGGCATCACGAACGCCGATCGACAACGTAGCGGGCGACCTGCTTCAGCATGTCCGCCCGGTCCTCGAAAATATCCAGGTGCGCCATCGCCTGATCGGCGAGGCGGCCTGCCTGCTCGCGCGCCCGTTCCACGCCCAGGATCGACACGAAGGTCGCCTTGTTGGCGCCCTCGTCGCGGCCCACGGACTTCCCGGTCTCGGCCTCGGTCCCCTCGACGTCCAGCAGGTCGTCGGCGATCTGGAAGGCGAGGCCCAGGTCGTGCGCGTATGCTTGAAGCGCATGATGCTGCGGCGGGGAAGCGCGACCTAGGATCGCACCGGCCGTCGCGGAGAAGGCGATCAGCTCCCCGGTCTTCAGGCGCTGCAGCCGGGTGATGGCGCCGATGTCGAAGGTCCGGTCCTCGGCCATCAGGTCCAGCATCTGACCGCCGACCATGCCGCGCGGGCCGGCCGCCTTGGCCAGGGCGGAGACGAGACGGCAGCGCACCTGCGCATCCTCGTGCGTCTCCGGATCGGCCAGGATCTCGAAAGCCACCGTCAGCAGGGCGTCGCCCGCCAGGATCGCCGTGGCCTCGTCATACTCCAGATGCAGGGTCGGGCGGCCGCGGCGCAGGTCGGAATCGTCCATCGCCGGCAGATCGTCATGGACCAGGCTGTAGCAGTGGATGAACTCCACCGCCGCCGCCGCGCGCAGGGCGCAGGCCGGGTTCACCCCGAACAGGCGCGCGCTTTCCATGACCAGGAAGGGACGCAACCTCTTGCCGCCGCCGAGGCAGCCGTAGCGCATCGCCTCGAACAGGCGGGCTTCGGGCAGGTCGACACGGGGCAACAGGACGTCGATGGCGGCTTCCACCTGTTCGACGGTGTCGGCCATGGCGGCGGTGAGCGTCTTGGGCAAGCTGGGCATCCGGAAATGAGGCGTCAGTCGAGCCGCGCCGGTTCGGCGGCAAGCGCGCCGTCGGCCGCGACGGTGATGCGGTCCACCTTCTGCTGCGCATCGCGGAGTTTCATCTCGCAATGCCGCTTCAGAAGCGTCCCGCGTTCATAGAATCGAATGGCGTCGTCCAGCCGGGCTTTGCCCTCTTCGAGCTGGCGCACGATGCGCTCCAGCTCGGCAAGGGCGTCCTCGAAGGACAGGGCCGCGATGTCGGACGGCAGACTGGAATCGGTCATGTCGGCAGGTTCCGTTGCGGAGCCGGAGACTCTATGACCACTGGCGCATCACCGCAAGCTAGACCGCCATCAGCACCTTGACGTGGACGGCGGCGGAGTTGGCCAAGGCGCGCAGATCGTACCCGCCTTCGAGGGCGGACACCATGCGACCTGCTGCGTGCTTCGCCGCCACCTCCCCCAGCTTCTCCGTCACCCAGGCGAAATCGTCCTCCATCAGGTGCAGGCCGGCCATGGGGTCGCGGCTGTGCGCGTCGAACCCGGCGGAGATCAGCAGGATCTCCGGCCGGAAGGCGTCCAGCCGCGGCAGCAGCTTGGTCTGCACCGCGTGGCGGAACTCCGGGCTGCCGGACATCGGCCCCAGGCAGGCGTTCACCACGTTGTCGTAGTCGCCGTGCTCCCGCGCGGAGCCGGTGCCGGGATAGAGCGGCCACTGGTGGGTGGAGAGATAGAGCAGGGACGGGTCGTGCTGGCAGTAGGTCTGGGTGCCGTTGCCGTGGTGGACGTCGAAGTCGATGATGGCCACCCGGCGCAGCCCGCAGGCCCGGGCATGGGCAGCCCCGACCGCGACATTGTTGAACAGGCAGAAGCCCATGGCCTTGTCGGGTTCGGCATGGTGGCCGGGCGGGCGGACGGCGCAGAAGGCGTTGCGGGCCTCCCCCGCCAGCACGGCGTCGATGGCGGCGCAGACGGCGCCGGCCGAGCGCAGGGCGGCTTCCCACGAGCCGGGGGAGACCAGGGTGTCGGCATCCAGGGTGGCGTAGCCGCTCTGCGGCATGGCCGCTTCCAGGCTGTCGAGGTAGCTGGCCGGGTGGACGCGCTCAAGCTGTTCCCGCGTCACGCGGGGGGCTTCGCGCCGGTCCAGGAACATGAAGGCCTCATCCTCCAGCGCCCGCAGCACGGCCCGCAGCCGCTCCTGGCATTCGGGATGCCCCTCGCCCGTGTCGTGGTCGAGACAGGCGGAGTGGGTGAACAACGCCGTATGCATCGTTTTTCCTGGGTGGCTTCCTCCACCCGCATCATCCCGCAAACGGCATCGGGATTCATGAAGAATCTGTGATGGGGCCGATGTTTGCCGGGCCGGGTCAGCCGCCGCGCCGGATGCGGAAGCCGAAGACGCCGTCGCGCTCCTCCCGGTCCAGCAGGGTGTGGCCGGCGGCGGCGCAGAACGCGTCGAAGTCGCGCGGGGCGGCGGGATCGGTGGCGCTGACCGCCAGCACCTGGCCCGGCGCCATGCCGCTCAGCACCTTGCGCGCCCGCAGGACCGGAAGCGGGCAGACCAGGCCGGTGCAGTCCAGGCTGCGGTCGGCATCCATCGGGGGAGTTTCCCTTGTTTCTGTTCGCGCCGAGGGTGTTTTTCTTAATTTTTCCGGAACCGCTTGACCGGACGGCCGCGCGACCGATTTCCCTGACATGAATGTGAACGTCCTCAAAGTCAACGCACGCCGGGCCGCCGCCTTGCTCAAGGCGATGGCGAACGAGCGCCGCATCCTGATCCTCTGCCACCTGATGGAGCAGGAGCGATCGGTCGGTGAGCTGGAGCGTCTGGTGGGCCTGTCCCAGTCGGCCCTGTCGCAGCACCTTGCCCGGCTGCGCCGGGACAAGCTGGTGCGGACCCGCCGCAGCGCCCAGACCATCTACTACTCGCTGAACGGCGACGCCGCCCCGCTCATCATGGCCTCGCTCCTGGAGCTGTTCGGGAGCGAGGGGCCGCGCGTGCGCCGCGACGGCAAGAGCCCGCCCTGTGCGCCGGAGCCGGTCGGGTTCTGACCCCCTCCCGCACCCGGCCCTATCCCGCGGATGCCGGCCCCTCGCCGGCGAAGATGGGATAGCGGCCGAAGTCGCGCACCGGCCGCAGCACCACGTTGGTGACGACGCGGGCGACGCCCAGTTCGGGGTCGTCGATCCAGCCCGTGGTCAGGTCCTGATAGGCGTCCAGGTCCTCGCACACCAGCTTGGCGATGTAGTCGAAGGGGCCGCTGACCTCGAAGCACTCGATCACCTCGGGCGTGTCGCGCAGGCGCCGCTCGAAGCGGTGCCGCGCGTCCCTGCCCTGCTTCTCCAGCGCCACCTGGGCCAGCACGAAGACGCAGGACTGCAGCTTGCGCACGTCCACCAGCGCCTGGTAGCGGACGATCAGCCCCTCCTTCTCCAGCCGGCGCACCCGTTCCAGGCAGGGACGGGGCGACAGCCCCACCCGCTCGGACAGGGCCTGGTTGGTGATGCGCCCGTCGTCCTGGAGTTCCTGGAGGATTCTCAGGTCGATCTGGTCCAGCCTGCGTCGCATGGCCTCCCCGGCCCCCGGTTTCCGCGGGCGCCAGCTTGTCCGATGCCGCCGGATCAGTCCAGCAGCGCGGGCTGACCCGGTGCGTCGGCGGCCGCCCCCGGCCCGGTCCCGCCGACAGGGCGGCCGGAGCGGCGGTTGGAACGGCGGTCCAGCCGCAGGGTCAGGCAGAAGGCCGATCCGCCGGAAAGCCCGAAGCTGCGGATCGGCACCTCGTGGACGCTGTAGCCCCGCTCGGCCAGCGCCGCCTTCAGATCGTCCGACGCCTCGGCCAGCACCACGTCGCGGCCGAGATTGACGGCGTTGGCGGCCAGCCGCACGGCATCCGCCTCCGGCACCTCGATCAGCCGGTCGGCCCCGATCCGCTCGCGCAGCCGGCCGCGCCCCTCGGCGGAGAAGGCGCCCGGCACGTACAGCACCTCGCCGCCCGAGAGCGGGCAGAGGGCGGTGTCCATGTGGTAGAAACGCGGGTCCACCAGTTCCAGCGGCTCCACCTCCTCCCCGAACAGGTCGGCCACGACCGCCGCGGCCTCCCGGTCGGAGCGGAAGCCATGGCCCAGGAAGAAGACGCCCCGCCCGGCGTCGTGGACGCAGTCCCCCGCCCCTTCCAGGCAGACGCCCGGCGGCATGTCGTGGACCTCGTCCAGCAGCCCGCGGGCGGCCAGCCCGTCGAAGAAGCGGCGGAAGTGCGGCTCCTCCGGCCGGCGCTCGGGATGGCGGAAGCGGGCGACCAGCGCCTTGCCGTCCAGCACGACCGCGGCGTTCGCGGTGAAGACCAGATCGGGCAGGCCGGAGCGCGGCGCCACCAGCTCGACGGCCGCGCCGAGCTGTTGCAGGCGGCGGCGCAGCGCCGACCAGCCGGCGGCGGCGGCCCCGCTCAGCTCCGACCGCCGGGCCTCCCATTCGTCGGGGCGCATCCAGGGATTGATGGTGTAGCTGACCTCGAAATGATCGGGGGCGCACATGATGATGCGCGGCGGGGCGGGCTCGGGCTGCGCGGAAGGCCGCTGGCCGGGTGCGGTCACGTCGATGGTCACGGTCGTCCTCGCGTCGGCGATGGGGGGCGGGTCAGGCCGCGGCCGGCCCGGCCGCGAGGGCGGCGAGCGCCTCCTCCAGCCGGTCGATGCCGTGGTCCAGGGTTTCGCGGTCGATCACCAGCGGCGGCGCCAGCCGGATCACGGTCTCGTGCGTCTCCTTGCTCAGCACGCCGCGGCGCATCAGTTCCTCGCAGACGGCCCGGGCGGAGACGCGGGCCGGGTCGATCTCGACCCCGACCCAGAGGCCGCGGCCGCGCACCTCCCGCACCAGGGGCGAGTCGATCCGGCGCAGCCGTTCCATCAGGTGGGCGCCCAGTTCGGCGGAGCGGGCCACCAGCCCCTCCTCCTCGATCACCGCCAGGGCGGCCTCGCCCACGGCCGCGGCCAGCGGGTTGCCGCCGAAGGTGGAACCGTGGTTGCCCGGCTCGAACATGTCGATCAGCCCGCGCCGCGCCACGAAGGCGGAGACGGGCATCACCCCGCCGCCCAGCGCCTTGCCCAGGCACAGCCCGTCGGGGCGGATGCCCTCGTGCTCGAAGGCGAACCAGGCGCCCGTACGGCCCAGGCCGGACTGCACCTCGTCCAGGATCAGCAGGACGCCGTGGCGGTCGCAGATCTCGCGCAGCCGCCGCAGATAGCCCCCGGGCGGCACCACGATCCCGGCCTCGCCCTGGATCGGCTCCACCAGCACGGCGGCGGTGTGCGGGCCGATGGCGGCCTCCACCGCCGCGGCGTCGCCGAAGGGCACCGCCCGGAATCCGGGGGCGAAGGGGCCGAAGCCGTCGCGGTAGTCGGCTTCCGAGGAGAACCCGACGATGGTCGTGGTGCGGCCGTGGAAGTTGCCCTCGGCCACGATGATCTCCGCATGGCCGTCGGGGATGCCCTTGACCCGGTGGCCCCAGCGCCGCGCCGCCTTGATCGCCGTCTCCACCGCCTCCGCCCCGGTGTTCATGGGGCAGGCGGCGTCCAGCCCCGCCAGGGCGCAGAGCCGGGCCAGGAACGGCCCCAGCCGGTCGGTGTGGAAGGCGCGGGAGACGACGGCGACCCGGCCGGCCTGCTGCTGCAGCGCGTCGAGCACCCGTGGATGGCCGTGGCCGACATTGACGGCCGAATAGGCGCTCATCATGTCCAGGTAGCGGCGGCCGTCGGAGTCCCAGAGCCAGACGCCCTTGGCCCGGCTGATGACGACCGGCAGCGGCCGGTAGTTCCGGGCGCACCAGCGCGCCTCGATGGCCATCGCGCCGCCCGCCGCTCCGAAGCCGCCGTCCATCCGCCTCTCCCGCCTGCCATGGCCGGGCCTGTGCCGGCCCTTCCGGAACAGCATGACACGGGGCCGGCAGCCGAAACGGCCGAAGTGGCCGCCGCAGGCGACAGGACCGGGCCGCGGGACCGCCCGCCAGCACCGGTTCCGGCCGCCGCGACGATGCGGCCCCGTGCCATCGCGGACCGCGCCGAGGCATGGCGCACCCCCATTTCGCCGGTGCCTTCCGGCGGTCCGGAAAGCAGCCGTTAACCAGGAACCGGGTTCAGTCGGGTGGCAGGGGAAACGGTCCGCCGCGGGAACGGTCCGATGCGGACAGCGCAATCGACGGCGATCGGCCGGCCGCCTACACTCCGCCGCGCACGATACCCCGGAAGGAAAGGCGCCGATGGCAACGGGCCCAGCACGGAAGAGACGGATCGCCACGGCGGGCGCCGGCCTGCTGGCCGTCCTGCTGGCCGGGCAGGTCACCGCGGCCGACACGAAGCAGCCCGATCCGCAGCGCGAACTGGACCGGGTGCAGCAGGACCTGAAGGCGGGCGAGGCGCAGCGCCGGCAACTCGACTCCGCTGCGGAGGCACTGGAGTCCGAACTGGCGGACCTGCGCGCCCGGGCGGTCCAGGCCGCCACGGAGCAGCGCCGGCAGGAGGAGGCCCTGGCCCATGCCGAGGCCGCCCTGGAGGCCGTCGCCCGGGACGAGGCGGAGCGCAGCCGCCGCATCGACGCCGACCGCGCCGCCATGGCCGAGCTGCTGGGGGCTCTGCAACGGCTGTCCCGCCTGCCGCCGGAGGCGCTGATCGCGCGGCCGGAGCAGCCGGCGGACACGGTGCGCAGCGCGCTGCTGCTGCGCGCGCTGGTGCCGGAGCTGAAGACCCGCGCCGACGGGCTGGCGGCCGACCTGGAGAAGCTGGCCGAGGTCCGCACGGATCTGGCGGCCCGCCGCGACGCCGCGGCAACCGCGGCGGCGGCCCTGGGCAGGCAGCAGCGGGAAATGGCCGTGCTGGTGGCCCGGCGGGAGGAGCTGTCGCGCAGCACCGCCGCCGAGCGCAAGGCGCTGGACACGAAACTGACCGGACTGGCGGCAAAGGCCGGGGACCTGAAGGATCTGGTGGACCGGCTGGAAGCCGAGCGCCGGGAGCGGGACCGCAAGGCCGCGGCAGAGGCCGCCCGCCGTGCCACGGCGGAGGCCGAGCGGGAGAAGCGCGCGCGGGACAGCGTCGCCGCCCTGGGGCGCGCCACCGGCGTGCCCAGATTGACCGGCATGATCATGCCGGTGGCCGGTGAGGTGACGACCCGCTACGGTCAGGCCGACGCCTTCGGCGGAACCAGCCGCGGCCTGACCTTCAAGGGCCGGTCCGGCGCCGTGGTCGTGGCCCCCTATGACGGGTCCGTCCTGTTCGCGGGACCTTTCAAGGGGTATGGGCTGATCTTGATCGTGGAACACGCCAATGGATATCATTCCCTCTTGGCGGGCTTGGGCAGGATCGACAGTCAGGTCGGCCAGCGTGTACTGACGGGCGAACCTGTGGGCGCCATGGCCACCGATGGATCTCAATCCCTGTATTTCGAACTGCGGCGGGGCGGTCAGCCGATCAACCCCCTGCGCGGCTTTGCGCCCTCCGACGGCAAAGGACAAGGTTGACATGAGGAAGTTCCTGACATCGGTCGCCACCGTGGCGCTGCTGTTCACCGCGCCGGCCTGCGCCGCCGCCCAGTCGAAGCAGCCGGCCAAGTCCGACACCTACAAGCAGCTCGACCTGTTCGTGGACGTGTTCGAGCGGGTGCGCTCCGAATATGTGGAGCAGGTCTCGGACGAGGAGCTGATCGAGGCAGCGATCAACGGCATGCTGACCTCGCTGGACCCGCACTCCAGCTATCTGAACCGCAAGAACTTCACCGACATGCAGGTGCAGACGCGCGGCGAGTTCGGCGGGCTGGGCATCGAGGTGACGCAGGAGAACGGGGTCGTCAAGGTGGTGTCGCCGATCGACGACACGCCGGCTTACCGCGCCGGCATCCTGCCGGGCGACTACATCACCCACATCAATGACGAGGCCGTGCTCGGCATGTCGGTCAGCGACGCCGTGGAGAAGATGCGCGGTCCCGCCGGCACCGACATCAGGATCACGGTCCGCCGCGCCGAGCAGGCCGAGCCGTTGCAGTTCACCCTGACCCGCGCGGTCATCAAGGTGCAGTCGGTGCGCTTCCGCGTGGAGGCGGAGAACATCGGCTACATCCGCATCTCCAGCTTCAACGAGCAGACCCAGCCGGGGCTGGAGAAGGCCATCGCCAAGATCGAGGAGCAGGTGGGCGACAAGCTGGTCGGCTACGTCATCGACCTGCGCAACAACCCCGGCGGCCTGCTGGAGCAGGCGATCTCCGTCTCCGACACCTTCCTGGAGCGCGGGGAGATCGTCTCCACCCGCGGCCGCAAGAACGGCACCGGCGAACGCTACAACGCCAAGTCGGGCGATCTGGCCCGCGGCAAGCCCATCGTCGTGCTGGTCAACGGCGGCTCCGCCTCGGCGTCGGAGATCGTGGCCGGCGCCTTGCAGGACCACCACCGCGCCATCATCCTGGGCACGCAGTCCTTCGGCAAAGGCTCGGTCCAGACCATCATCCCGTTGCAGGGCCAGGGCGCCATGCGGCTGACGACGGCGCGCTACTACACGCCGTCGGGCCGCTCGATCCAGCAGCTCGGCATCAGCCCGGACATCGAGGTGCAACCCGCCCGGCTGGAGGAGATCCAGCAGGGCCAGCGCCGGCGCGAGGCGGACCTCCCGCACGCCCTGCGCAACACCGACCGGCCCGCGGGCCAGCAGCCGGCCGCCCCCGCCGCCCCGCAGGCCCCGCAGGCCCCGGCTGGTGGCGAGGTGCAGGCCCCGGCAGCCCCCCAGCCGACCACGGCCCAGGGCCCCGGGCAGGAGCAGCCCTTCGACTACCAGCTCGCCCGGGCGGTGGACCTGCTGCGCGGGGTCGCCCTGTTCGCGCAGGGCAAGTCGATCAACTGACGCTGCGCGGTCCCGACCCGTGGCCCTGTTCCGGTTCCGAGCCAAGGCGGCCGCCGGCGCCCCGACCCCCGACGCGGACGATCGCGTCGGGGACGGGCGGGCCATGACCGACGGGAACCTGTCCGACAGCGCCGCAGTGCTGGCCAGCCGTTTCGGCCTGCGCCGCGGCAACGCCGCCGGGACGGCTGCCGCCGCGGCCGGCGGGGAGTCCTACATCGACCTGGACACGCCGGCCGTCGCACGGCCGACGCGCGCCCTCGCCTTTCCGCTGACGGTGGCCGGCCTCGTGCTGGCCGTCGCCGGAACGCTCGTCTGGCTGTCGCTGGCCGCCCCGGACACGCTGGCCCGGATGGAGGCGGCCGCCCGCCAGGGACCTGTCCTGCGCACGCCCGTGCTGGCCGTGGACGGCACGCCCCGCTTCCCCGACGCTGCCCCCGGAGCGTCTTCCGCTGCCGATGCGGACCCCGCCGGACCCGCCGCGACCGGGACGCCGGAAACGCCGGCCCCGGAACCCGCCGTGGACCCGGTGGACCTGCCGGTGACCCTGGGTCCGTCCCGCAATCCGGACCTGCAGGAGCGGACCCGGGCCGGCCTGCTGCCCCGGATCGGGGAGGACGGGGTGGCGCCCTGGCAGTTCTACGCCCGCCCCTTCCCGCAGGAGGATACCCGCCCCCGCATCGCCATCGTGCTGTTCGATCTCGGCCTGTCCCGGACGATGCTGGAGAGCGCCATCGACCGGCTGCCGGGGGCGGTGACCTTCGCCTTCCCGGCGGGCCTGACCGGGGTGCAGGAGATGATCGACCGCTCCCGCACGAACGGGCATGAGGTCCTGCTCTCCGTGCCGATGGAGCCGGAGGGCTATCCCCGCAACGATCCCGGCCCCGGCACGCTGCTGACCCGGCTGACCGACCAGGACAATCTGGGCCGGCTGGAGAAGGCGCTGGCGGCCGCGTCCGGCTATGTCGGGCTGACCAGCCCCAGCGGCACCCGCTTCACCGCGGAGGGGGACCATCTGCGTGCCGTGCTGCAACAGCTCAAGCGACGCGGGCTGGTCTTCGTCGATGCCTGGATGACGCCGCGGAGCACCGCCACCCGGCTGTCCACGGAACTGGGCCTGCCGCGCGCCACCAGCGACCTGCTGGTGGACAGGGTGGCCAGCGCCGGCGGCATCGATGCCCAGTTGCAGGAGCTGGAGCGTCTGGCCCGGGCCAACGGCGCGGCGGTCGGCTTCGCCCAGCCCTTCCCCGCGACGCTGGAGCGGCTGGCCGCCTGGGCCGCCGGACTGAAGGACCGGGGCATCGTGCTGGCGCCCGTGACGGCGGTGCTGAACCGGCAGGCCGACCGCTGAGGACGGGGGCCGCCGCGATGGTCCTTTTTTTATCGCACGCACTTGGAACTCCGCCTGTCGGAGCGTAGGGTCAGCCGTGCCATACGGAAGAGGAATGGACAGTACGATGATCGAGGCGGGCTCGACGGGACCGGAGGCCACCAGGACTCCCCCGCGGAAGACCGACCTGCCGGTGAGGCTCCGCCTCGCCACCCGCGACCAGCATGTGGCCCTGGAGGCGCAGGTCGATCCCGAGCGGCGGCTGCGGACTCTGGACGGCTATCTTGGCTGGCTGGGCATCCTGCTGGGCTTCCACCGCCCGCTCGAGTCGGTGCTGGGCGGCCTCGACTGGTCGGAGACGGGGCTGGATTTCGACCAGCGCCGCCGCACCGCCCTGCTGGCCGCCGACCTGGAGGATCTGGGCCTGGACCCGGACTCGGCGCCGGACTGCCCAGACCTGCCGCCGGTGGACGGGCTGGCACGGGCCTTCGGCGCGCTCTACGTGCTGGAGGGATCGACCCTGGGCGGCCAGGTGGTGGTGCGCCAGTACGGGGAGGTGTTCGGCGGCCTGGGGGGCCGGGCCATGCGCTACTACACCTCCTACGGCGCCAACATCGGGCGGCAGTGGCGGGCCTTCCAGCAGGCACTGGCCACCGCCTGCGCCGATCCGGAGGCGGAAACCGCCTGCATCGCCGCGGCACAGGAGACGTTCGACGCGCTGCACGCCTGGGTGGCGCGGTGCGACGCGGCGGCGCCCCGGCCCGTCTGATCCGGGTTCAAACTGATCCGGCCCTAATCGACCGTCGGCATGCCCAGGCGGAGCAGCAGGTCCACCAGCCCCGTCTCGGAGATGTGCAGCGCCGCCTGCGATGGCGACATCCAGCGGCGCTGGCGCTCCTTGGCCTCGGGCCAGTCCTCCAGCTCCTCCATCACCTCAAGGGCGTAGACCTTCACGTCGCACGGAACCGTCCGGCCCGTGCTCAGCCGCTTGAAATACTGGTAGGAGCCGATCGGCTTCGGCGCCGCGACGCCGCGCACCCCCGCCTCCTCATAGGCTTCGAGCGCAGCCACGCCGGGACCGTCGAGGTCCTTCTCGGTCCAGCCCTTGGGCAGAATCCACCGGCGCGTCTCGCGGGATGTCACCAGCAGCACGCGCAGATGGCCGTCCTCCATCTGGTACGGCAGGGCGGCCACCTGCATTCTCTTCTTCTTGGCCGCCTGCTTCTTCGCCACAGCCCCTCCTGACGTCGGGATGAGCCCATCCATGCCCCAGGATAGCGCCTCCGGGGCAGGCTCTACATAAATCCAATTCCTTGCGGAAACCTAAGGATAGGGTCAGCGATCCCACGCTGTAACGAAAATGTCAAATTGGTTAACGGGACCTGTCGTCACAGCATGCGGCCCCTGCCGGCATCCGGGCGCGGCTCTGCCGGCCCCCCGTCGGAGGCCGGCCACGGGCACCCGGGCGGCAGGCAGGGCCGCCGCCACCGCGACCCGCCGTCTCCCCGTCAGGCCCGGTCGGAGATCAGCGACCAGCCGATCCCGGCCGTGACGCGCGCCACCTCGCCATAGCCGATGGCGCGGCGGTCGGCGGCGTTGCCCTGCAAGGCCCGGGCATAGACCCCCTGGCAGATGCTGGCAATGCGGAAGAAGGAGAAGGCCATGTAGAACGGCCAGTCGGGGATGCCCCCGCGGCCCGTGCGGCGGCAGTAGGCGGCGACGTATTCCTCCTCCGTCGGGATGCCCTGGGCCGTGAGGTCGATGCCCTTCAGGCCCGGGAACTCCTTCACTCCCGCCGGCAGATGCCACGCCATGCAGTTGTAGGCGAGATCGCTGAGCGGATGGCCCAGGGTCGCCAGCTCCCAGTCCAGGATGGCGACGACGCGGGGCTCGTCCCGGTCCACCATCAGGTTGCCCAGGCGGAAGTCGCCGTGCGCGATGGTCGTCTCGTCGCCCGCCGGGATGTTCCGCGGCAACCAGTCGACCAGCCGGTCCATGGCCGGAATCTCGTCCGTCCGGGCGGCGAGGTACTGCTTGGTCCAGCGGTCCACCTGCCGGGCCACGTACTGTTCCGGCCGGCCGAAGTCGCCCAGCCCGCAGGCCTGCCAGTCCACCTGGTGCAGCGCCGCCAGGGTGGCGTTCATGCTGTCGTAGAGCGCCGTCCGCTCCGCCGGCGCGAGGTCGGGCAGGGTCACGTCGGTGAAGATGCGCCCGTCGATGTAGTCCATCACGTAGAACGGGGTGCCGATCACACCCGCGTCCTCGCAGAGCAGGCGGACGGTCGGCACCGGCGCCGCCGTGTCGTGCAGCGCCCGCATGGCGCGGTATTCCCGCTCGACCATGTGGGCGCTGGGCAGCAGCTTGCCGGGCGGCTTCTTGCGCAGGACGTAGCGCGCCGAGGGCGTGGTGACGAGGAAGGTCGGGTTCGACTGCCCGCCCTGGAACTGCCGGATCTCCGCCGGCTCCTGGAACTCCGGCAGGGCGGTGGAGAGATAGCGCCACAGCGCCGCCTCGTCGAAGCGGTGCTGTGGCAGGACGTCGATCAGGACGGCGCCGGACGCCATGGCCGTCTCCCCGCCTAGACCGTCAAGGGATCGCCGATGGTGGCGCCGCCGTCCACCACGAGCGTCTGGCCGGTCAGGTAGCCGCCCGCGGGCGATGCCAGCATCAGGGCAACGCCGGCGATCTCCACCGGCCGGCCGAAGCGGCCGAGCGGGGTCTTGCGCATCGTCGCCTTGGCGATCTCCGGATTGTCGGTCAGGGCCTTGGCGAAGTCCGTCTCGATGATGCCGGGGGCGATGGCATTGATGCGGACCCCGGCGCGGCCGTACTCGACGGCGAGGTTGCGCACCAGTGCGGCTTCCGCCGCCTTGGAGATGCCGTAGGCGCCGATCACCGGGTTGCCGCGCAGTCCGGCGATGGAGGACAGCACGATGACGCTGCCGCCCTTCCGCTCCGCCATCTCCGGCATCACCATGTTGCACAGCCACCAGGTGCTGCGCAGGTTGGTGCCCATGATCTTGTCCCAGGCGTCGTCGCTGACGGCGGCCAGGGGGCCGTAGACCGGGTTGATGGCCGCGTTCGCCACCAGGATGTCGATCTGTCCGAACGCCGCCTTCGTCTCGGCGACCAGCCGCTCCAGATCCTCCTTGCGGCCGATGTTGCAGGCCACGGCGATGGCGCGGCCGGCGCCGTGCTCGGCGTTGATGGCGTCGCGCACCTGTTCGCAGACGTCCAGCTTGCGCGAGGAGATCACCACGCGGGCGCCGGCGCGGGCGTATTCCTCGGCGATGGCGCGGCCGATGCCGCGGGAGGAGCCGGTGATGAGGGCGACCTTGCCGGTGAGGTCGAACAACGGATGCATCGGGTCGTTTCCTTCCTTCTTATGATTGCAGACTTGTGATTGCTGGCCTGGACGGGCGGGGGATCAGCGGGCCGTCAGGCCGCCGTCCACGACATACTCGCCGCCGGTCATGAACCCGGCCTCGTCCGACAGCAGGAAGACGATCATGCCGGCGGCATCCTCCGGCTCGCCCAGCCGGCCCATCGGGGCGGCGCGCGACAGCATCCTGTGCGCCATGGCCGGGTCGGGGGCCGTGTCGATCATCATCTGCACCATGGGCGTCATCAAGAACGACGGGTGGACGGAGTTCACCCGGATGCCGTTCTTCTGCTCGGCGCACCAGACGGCGACGGACTTGGTCAGCAGCCGCACCGCCCCCTTGGACGAGCAGTAGGCGGTCAGGTCCGGCGCACCGATCATCCCGGCGACGGAGGACAGGTTCACGATGGACCCGCCCCCCGTCTCCCGCATCGCCAGGATGCCGTGCTTGCAGCCCAGGAAGACGCCCTCGGTGTTGACCGCGTGGACGAAGCGCCAGTCCTCCAGCGTCGTCTCCACGATGGAGCCGCGCACCCCGACGCCGGCATTGTTGACCAGCCCGTCCAGCCGGCCGTGGTGGCGCAGCACGGCGTCCACCACGTCCTGCCAGCGTGCCTCGTCGCGCACGTCCTGTTCCAGGAACAGGGTGCCGTGGCCGATCTCGGCCGCCGCCTGCTCGCCCCGGGCGGCGCTCAGGTCGGTGATGACGACCCGCGCGCCCTCGCGGGCAGCGTGGCGCGCGGTGGCGGACCCGATGCCGCCCGCCCCGCCGGTGATGAGGATGACCTTGTCCTTGAGACGGCCCGTCATGGGCGTTCCTCCCGTCGTTCCGGCCGGTGGGGTCCGGCCTTTGGTTCTGCGCGTCGTCCTGCCCGGCGGGTCAGGCCCGGTCGGGCCCGACGCGGACCAGCAGCTTGCCGAAGTTGCGGCCCTGGAGCAGGCCGATGAACGCCTCCGGCGCCTTTTCCAGCCCTTCCACCACGTCCTCGCGGTACTTTATCCGGCCGTCGCGCAGCCAGGCGCCCATGTCGTGGTGGAAATCCGCCATGCGGTGCCAGCGGTCGGAGACGATGAAGCCCTGCACCTTCAGCCGGCGGGTCAGCACGAGCCCCATGAGCTGCGGCACCCGGTTCGGCCCCGGCGGCAGTTCGGTGTCGTTGTAGTTGGCGATGCGGCCGCAGACCGGCACGCGGGCGAAATTGTTCAGCAGCGCCATGCAGGCGTCCGCCACGTCCCCGCCGACATTGTCGAAATAGACGTCGATGCCGCTGGGGCAGGCTTCCTTCAGGCGCTGCATGAAGTCGGGCGCCTTGTAGTCCACGCAGGCGTCGAACCCCAGCGTGCCGGTGACGTAGTCGCACTTGTCCTTGCCGCCGGCGATGCCCACGGCGCGGCAGCCCCTGATCCGGGCGATCTGCCCGACGACGGAGCCCACCGCCCCGGCCGCGGCGGAGACGACGACCGTCTCCCCGTTGCGCGGCTCCCCGATGTCCAGCAGGCCGACATAGGCGGTCAGACCCGGCATGCCGAGCGTGCCCAGCGCCAGACTGGGCGGAAAGGCGCCGGGGTCCAGCTTCTGTACGGCCTTGGCCCCGGCGGCGGCATAGTCCTGCCAGCCGGTCTGGGCCAGCACCAGATCGCCGGGCGCGAATCCCTCGGCGTTCGACTGCACCACCTCGCAGACGGTGCCGCCGACCATGACGTCGCCGATCTCCACCGGCTGGGCATAGGATTTCGCGGCGCTCATCCGGCCGCGCATGTAGGGGTCGAGCGACAGCCAGACGGTCCGCAACAGCACCTGGTCGGGGCCGGCCGTCGGAACCGGCCCTTCCTCCAGCCGGAAGGTCTCCGGCGTCGGCATCCCCTGCGGCCGTTCGGCCAGCACGATACGACGGTTCACGGGCATGTCTCTGTTTCCTTTCCCAAGTTCCTGCGCCGGGACGGCGTCCTGCCCGGCTTCTCGGCGACCGGCGCGGCACGATAGACCAGACCCGCCCCGGAACGACAGGCGCCGCCGAGGATGTCCGCCCAGCGGGCCGCCTCCCGGAGAAGGCCGCCTCTCCGCCGACCGTGCGCTTGACCGCGGCGCGGCCGATCCTGTCTGTTCCTGGCAAACGCGAACCAAGACGGGTGAGGAAACCATGACCCAGGTCGTCCAGTACAGCCGCCGCGGCGCCGTCGGCGTCATCCTGGTGGAGAATCCGCCGGTCAACGCCCTGTCCCAGGCGGTGCGCCAGGGTCTGCTGGACGCGCTGCGGCAGGGGCTGGAGGACGATGGCGCCCGGGCGCTGGTGCTGGCCGGCGGCGGCCGCACCTTCATCGCCGGGGCCGACATCGCCGAATTCGGCCGGCCGCTGGCCCCGCCCGACCTGAACGACGTCATCGCCGCCTTCGAGGGCGCCGCGAAGCCGGTGGTCGCCGCCATCCACGGCACGGCACTCGGCGGCGGGCTGGAGGTGGCGCTGGGCTGCCACTACCGCGTGGCGGTGGCGAAGGCCATGGTCGGCCTGCCGGAGGTGAAGCTGGGCATCCTGCCCGGGGCCGGCGGCACGCAGCGGCTGCCGCGGCTGGTCGGTGCCCATGTGGCGCTGACCATGATCACCAGCGGCGAGTTCGTGCCCGCCCCCAAGGCGCATGAGCTGGGCATCCTGGATGCCATCGTGGAGGGCGATCCGGTGGACGGCGCCGTGCGCTTCGCCGAGGCGCTGGACCTCGCCGGGCCGTACCCGCGGGTGCGCGACCGGGCCGAGCGCATCGCCGCCGACCGCGGCAGCGCCGTCTTCGACGAGAAGCGCCGCGCCCTGGAGAAGACGGCGCGCGGCCTGTTCGCGCCGCAGCGCTGCGTGGACGCCGTGCAGGCCGCGGCCGAGCTGCCCTTCGAGGAAGGGCTGAAGCGCGAGCGCGAGCTGTTCGGCCAGTGCATGGCGCATCCGCAGTCGGCGGCGCTGATCCATGTCTTCTTCGCCGAGCGGGCCATCGGCAAGATCCCCGACGTGCCGGCCGACACGCCGGCGCGGCCGGTGGCGACGGCGGCCGTGCTGGGGGCCGGCACCATGGGCGGCGGCATCGCCATGAACTTCGCCAATGCCGGCATCCCCGTCACCCTGCTGGAGACCTCGCAGGAGGCGCTGGACCGCGGCCTCGCCACCATCGCCCGCAACTACGCCGGCACCGTCGCCAAGGGCCGGCTGACCCAGGCGGAGATGGACCGGCGCCTGTCGCTCATCACCCCTACCCTGGACATGGCCGCCCTGGCCGGGGCCGACATGGTGGTGGAGGCGGTGTTCGAGGACATGGCCGTGAAGCAGGACGTGTTCCGCCGGCTGGACACCGTTGCGAAGCCGGGTGCCGTGCTGGCGACCAACACCTCCACCCTGGACATCGACGCCATCGCCGCCGTCACCTCCCGCCCCGCGGACGTGATCGGCATGCACTTCTTCTCCCCGGCCAACGTGATGAAGCTGCTGGAGGTCGTGCGCGGCAGCGCCACGGCCAGGGACGTCATCGCCACGGCGATGCAGACCGGCCGGAAGATCGGCAAGGTTTCCGTCCTGGTCGGCAACTGCGACGGCTTCGTCGGCAACCGCATGCTGATGCCCTACAGCCGGCAGGCGGAACTGCTGGTCGAAGAGGGTGCATGGCCGGAGCAGGTGGACAAGGCCCTGCAGGACTGGGGCATGGCCATGGGGCCCTTCGCCATGGGCGATCTGGCCGGGGTGGACGTGACCTGGCGCATCCGCCAGCGCCGGCTGGCGGAGGGCAAGGCCGCCGGCTCGCCCCTGACCGACCGGCTCTACCTGATGGACCGCTACGGCCAGAAGACCGGCGCCGGCTGGTTCCGCTATGAGGCCGGGTCGCGCACGCCCTTGCCCGACGACGTGGTGAAGCGGATGATCGAGAACCACCGCGAAACCCACCAGATCCAGCCGCGCGCCATCTCCGACGAGGAGATCGTGAAGCGGATGATCTACGCCCTGGTGAACGAAGGCGCCAAGGCGCTGGAGGAGGGCATGGCCCTGCGGGCGTCGGACATCGACGTCATCTATCTCTACGGCTACGGCTTCCCGGCATGGCGCGGCGGCCCGATGCACTACGCCGACAGCGTCGGGCTGCCCACGGTGCTGGCCGACATCCGCGACTTCCAGCAGCGGTTCGGCGGCGACTGGACGCCGGCGCCACTGCTGGAGCGGCTGGCCGCCGAGGGCAGCAGCTTCGCCGCCCACGACCGCCGGCGGTAGGACCAGGCCCCCCGGTGGTACGCAACCTGTGGATAAGTCGAGAGCCCGACCGCAGGGGGCGGAAGGACGGAGTACGGCCAGAATCCGCGCTGGCCGTACCCCGCATCGTCCCAGACCTGCAACCGCGTCCGGTTGCAAATGGGCGGGAAGGGGCCATACTGACAGGGAAAGTCGGGACGGAGGCGGCACGGCGTCATGAGCCGGCGCGACAAACTGGTGGACCGGCTCAAGGGCAGGCCGACGGACTTCACCTGGGACGAACTGGTCAGGCTGCTGGAAGGGCTGGGCTACAGCGAAGCACCGACCGGCAGGACAGGCGGGTCCCGGCGACGGTTTGTCCATGCCACCGCACCGACCATCGCGCTGCACAAGCCCCACCCCGGCAGCATCGTGAAGATGTACGTCATCGAAGACCTGCTGCGGGTGCTCGCCGAAGAGGGCCTGATATGAGTACGATGCTGGAATACAAGGGATATATCGGCTCGGTCGAGTACAGCGACACGGATGAGGTGCTGCATGGCCGGCTGGAGTTCATCCGCGATCTGGTAACCTACGAAGGCGTGGACGCAAGGGGCCTCAAGGCAGCGTTCCACGAGGCCGTGGACGATTATCTTGATCTGTGCGAGGCGGAGGGGCGCCAGCCCGATGTGCCGCTGAAGGGCAGCTTCAACGTCCGGCCCGGCCCCGACCTGCACCGCCGTGCCATGCTCCTCGCCAGACGTCGGGGCGAGACCCTCAACACCGTCGTCAGTGACGCGCTGCGCCGCTATCTCGACAGTGAGGCTCAAGGTCCGGCCTGACGGATCAGACCTCCACCTCATGCCCCGCGGCCCCGTCCAGGGCGGCGGCCCGGCGGTAGGCGGCGCAGGCACGGCGAAAGGCCGGGAGGTCCGCGGCCGGCCGGCGGGGCGGTGGAAGGGCCTCCGGCTCCAGCGTCACGAACTCGGCGTCGATGACGGGCGGCTCCCCCCGACAGTCCGGGGAGTCGCGGCCTGTGGTATCACGGACAGGCTGGCAGCACGGAGCCGGGGAACCGGACCGCGCATCGCAACGGAGCGGCCGGGGGAGCAGACGGGGAAGTGAAAATCGGGCAGCACGCATCCCCCCAGCCTAGGCGGGGTCGGGGCGGGTTGCAGGGGTGCAGACGGTGGCGCTGCCGGCCCGGTGGCGGCAGGACCGAAGGGCTGGGAACCCCCGGCCTGCCCCGCACGGAAGGGGGTCAGGACCCCTTGTTGCGCGTCAGGGTTTCGAGCTGGCTCTGCAACTCGTCCAGGCGCTGCTGCAATTCGGAGAACTTGTCGTCCGCGCCCTTGCGGAACTCCCCCGCGGGGCTGTCGGGCTTCGGCGGTTCGGCCCCGGCGAAGGGGGCGAACATGCGCATGGCCCGCTCGAACATGGCGATGTTCTGCTTGCCCATCTCCTCGAACGGTCCGAACGGGAACATGCCGCCGAACGCGTTCTGGAAATAGTCGCGCATCTTCTCCTGGTTGCGGGTGAACGACTGCATGCTGTACTCCAGATACCGGGGCACCAGCCACTGCATGTTGTCGCCGTAGAAGCTGATCAACTGCCGGAGGAACGGGATGGGCAGCAGGTTCTGACCCTTCGCCTCCTCCTCCACGATGATCTGGGTCAGCACCGAACGGGTGATGTCATCCCCCGTCTTGGCGTCGTACACCACGAAATCCGTCCCCTCCTTGACCATCTGGCAGAGATGGTCGAGGGTCACATAGCTGCTGGTCGCGGTGTTGTAGAGCCGCCGGTTAGCATACTTCTTGATCGTGACCGGCGCGGGCTTGCTATCTTCTTTATCGGCCATATCGGGGCGCTTTCCGGCAATGTGCGTCGTCCTTGGTAGAAGTACGCGATGCAGCGGTCCCGGCGCAAGCATCCCGCATTGGCGAACAGGCCCTGCCGCAGCGCCCGCGCGGTCGGAATACCGGCCGTCGGCGCCGCTGCGCCCAGGGAGGACGGAACCCGGCGGGGAGAGGATGCCGGAAGGCAGGAACCATGACGCAGAGCGACGACCGTCCCCCCGGGGGTCAGCAACCGCCGCGGGAGGAGCCGCCCCCGCTGGAGGAACTGGCCCGGCGCTGCCTGGACCTGTGGCAGGACCAGTGGGCGGCGCTGGCCGCCGATCCGGAGATGGCGGACATGGCGGTCCGCACCGCACAGCATGTCGCCCGCACCCTGGAGCAGGCCACCCGCATGGCGACCGCCGCCTTCACCGTTCCGCCCGGCACGATGGCGCCCTGGGGCGTGCCCGACCGGACGGGCCGGCCCGATGAGCCCCGCCCCGCCTCCTCCGCCGCCCCCGCCGCCCCCGCGGCGCCAGGGCCCGCGGCCGCTGGGGCTGCATCTGGCGGCGAGTCTGAGCGTGCTGCTGAGCTGTCCCGCCGGATTGCCCTTCTTGAGGAGCGGATCGCTGCCCTGGCGGCCGGAACTGCGGGAGCGGGCGGCGATGCTGCAACCGCACCTCGCGGCCGTCGGGGCGGACGCCCTCGCCCGCGCCGTCGATCGGGAGATGCGCCACCGGCTGGACCGGCTGCTGACGGGGATTGAGCGCTACCGCCGGCACCCCTACCACCGCGACCTGGAGGACCCGCCCACCGTCTGGGCGGAAGGCGCCGCACGGCTGCTGGACTTCGGCGGGCGGGGCGCGCCCGCCCTGTTCGTGCCGTCGCTGGTCAACCGCGGCTACATCCTGGACCTCTCCCGCCACCGGAGCCTGCTGCGCTGGCTGGCCGGCAACGGGGTGCGGCCGCTGCTGCTGGACTGGGGCCGGCCGGTGGCGGCGGAGCGGAGCTTCGACCTGACCGACCTGATCGCCGGGCGGCTGACCCGCGCGCTGGCCGCGGCGCGCCGGCACCTGGACGGGCGCCGGCCGGCCCTGGTCGGCTACTGCATGGGCGGACTGCTGACGGTGGCCGCGGCGCAGCGCCGGCCCGACGACGTGGCCGCCCTGGTGGCGCTGGCGACACCGTGGGACTTCCATGCCGACACCCCCGCCGGAGCCCGGCGGACGGCGGCGCTGCTGCCGGTCTTCGAGCCGGCCCTGGGCGTCCTGGGCGAGCTGCCGGTGGACGCGATCCAGACCCTGTTCCTGATGCTGGACCCGCTGCTGGGACTGAAGAAGTTCAGCCGCTTCGCCGAGCTGCCCGAGGGATCGGAGGAGGCGGACGACTTCGTGGCGCTGGAGGACTGGCTGAACGACGGGGTGCCGCTCCCGGCCCCGGTGGCGCGGGAGTGCCTGGGCGGCTGGTACGGCCGCAACGATCCCGGCCGGGGCCGCTGGCATGTGGCGGGGGAGCCGGTCGGGCCGGCCCGGCTGACCCTTCCGACCCTGGTGGTGGTGCCGGCGCGCGACCGCATCGTGCCCCCGGCCTCCGCCGCCGCGCTGGCGGCCGCGATCCCGGGGGCCGAGCGCTGGGACCCGCCGCTGGGCCATATCGGCATGGTCGTCAGCGGCGGGGCCGAAGCGACGCTGTGGCGCCCCTTGCGGGACTGGCTGGTGCGGACGGTGCCGGCCTGAAGCCCCTGCCTGAAGCCCCTGCCCCTCGCGGGTCAGGCGGCGCGGATCGCGGCCAGGAACGTCTCCACTCGGGCGCGCAGGGTCTCCGACTGCTGCGCCAGTTCCCGCGCGGCGCCGAGCACCTGGCTGGAGGCGGCGCCGGTCTGCCCGGCCGCCTCCAGCACCTGCTCGACATTGCCGGAGACGCCTTCGGTGCCGACGGCGGCCTGGGCGACGTTGCGGCTGATCTCCGAGGTCGCGGCCTCCTGCTCGTCCATCGCGGCGGCGATGGAGGAGGAGATCTCGTTGACCGCCTCGACCGTCCGGCTGATGCCGCGGATGGCAGCGACCACCTCGGCCGAGACGGACTGCACGGCCGCGATCTGCTGCCCGATCTCCTCCGTCGCCTTCGCCGTCTGGTTGGCCAGCGCCTTGACCTCCGCCGCGACGACGGCGAAGCCCTTGCCCGCCTCCCCGGCGCGGGCCGCTTCGATGGTGGCGTTCAGCGCCAGCAGGTTGGTCTGGGCGGCGATCTCCTGGATGAGCTGCACGACGGTCCCGATCCGGTCGGTCGCGGCGGAAAGGCCGGCGACGGAGCGGTTCGTCTGGCGCAGATCCTCGGTCGCCTGATCGGCCACGGTCTTGGAGCGGACGACCTGCTCGGCGATCTCGCGGATGCTCGCCGCCATCTCTTCCGACGCGGCGGCGACGGTCCGCACATTGCCCGTCGTCTGGCCGGCGGCCGTGGCGGCGGCGCCCGCCTGCCGGCTCGTCTCCTCGGCGATGGAGGCCATGGACTGCGCCGTGGAGTCCAGTTCGGTCGCGGCGGCGCCGACGGCGCGCAGCACGGCAGCCGCCTCCTGGTCGAAGCCGCGGACCAGCCGGTCCACCTCCGCCGCCCGGCGTTCCTTGGCGGCGCGCTCCGCCTCCTGGGCCTGGGCCAGCCGCTCGCTCTCCAGCAGCCCGTCACGAAAGACCCGCAAGGCGCGGGCCATGGCCGCCACCTCGTCGCGTCCGTCGGCCCCCGCGACCTCGACCCGCAGGTCGCCGCTGGCCATGCGGCCCATCACGGCGGTGATGCCGTTGAGCGGATGCAGCACCTTGCGCAGCACCGTGTAGAGGGCGAAGGCGACCGCCACGGAGCCGAGCAGGGTCAGTCCCGTCATGACCAGGCGGAACTGTCCGGAGACGATCTCATTGGTCTGATACTCCTGGTCGGCGACGCGGAGCTGAAGCTCGATGAGGGCGGTGACGGCCTCGCTCACCGGGTCGATGACGGGATAGAGGCTCTTCTCGGCGAGCCGGACCAGGGCGTCGGCGTCCCGGGCAGCGAGGATGCGCAGCAGGTCGGCCACCATGGCGTCGGCCGGTCCCAGCCGCCGCTGCACCTCCGCGGCCAGCGCCTTTTCCTCCGGCACCATCCAGGTGGCCATGTAGGCGTCCCAGTGTTGCCGGATGCCGGCCTTGGCCGTCTCCACCGATGCCGTGCCCTGGTCCCAGGTCAGGCTGCCGCCACGGACCTTGTGGACCGCGTCCACGATGTTCACGGCGTAGAGATCGGCCACGACCTTGAGGTCGCGCAGCGGCACAACGCGGTCGGAATAGATCGTACCGATGCGGCGATGGGAGTCGCCGAGACCCGCCCAGCCTGCGGCCGCAATGGCCAGGATGGTCAGGGCAAGGATGCCGATGGCCGCCAGCAGTCTGGCACGGATCGTCGTCATGGGTCCGCTCCGCAATCATGCTCGGGTGGAACCGATCATTCCAGCCGGAAGAAATCATCCGTCTTCCGACAGGGAATGCCGTCATGGCGAGCGAGGATATTCTGACACGGAAGGATGTTAAGCGCCCAGAAGCTGCGATAGTCTTAAGGATATGGTGCTGCGGCGTTCCTTAACTTCAGTATGTATCCTTCTGCCCATGCTTCTGACGCAGTGCCGCGGCCAGCCGTGCCGCCAGCGCCTCCCCCTCCCCCGCAGCATAGGATTCGTGGACGCCGCTGCCCCAGACCGGACCCGGCCAGGCGGGATCGCCCTCGCGGCGGGCGACGACATGGACATGGAGCTGCGGCACCAGATTGCCGAGCGCCCCCACGTTCAGCTTGTCCGGCCGCACCGCCGCTTCCAGCGCGGCGGAGACCTGCGCCAGCTCTTCGGTCAGCAGCATCCGGTCGGCAGCGTCCAGCCGGTGGATCTCCCGCGCCCCGGCGCGGCGCGGCACCAGGATCAGCCAGGGAAAGGCGCGGTTGCGCATCAGCAGCACGCGGCAGAGCGGCAGGTCCGTCACGGGCAGCGTGTCCGCCGCGAGCCGGGGATGCAGGTCGAAACCGTCGGGTGTCGTCATCGGGGTCGCAATCTTGTCACGGGATCATACGGGAGTCCGCGGCATTCACGGCGCAGGTCTGTGCGACTGCGGAAAACGCATCACTCCTCGAAAGAAGTACCGCTGGACGTATTTCCGGCGATGCTTATCCTGTTATTCCGGCGGCGACAGGGGCCGAGCCATGCCGATGCGACAAGGCAGGGGTCCGACGGTCGCCGTGGGGCAATCACGGAAATACCGGATTCGGCTGCCACATCGGGATGCTCGGTCGGGATGACCGGCCGGAAGACCCCCGGCGGGGCGGGTCTGATGCGGTTGCGGGTCGGCGCCCGGTCCATCCGGTGCGCCGCCGGCGTGGGGAACTGGGGCTCTGTAAGGACGGCATATGCGCAAGATCCTGACGATGCGCGGCTCAGCCTGGGCCGTGCTGGTGCTGCTCGTGCTGGGCAACATCGGCGCCTGGGCCTTTTCCAACCGCCCGGCCATGCCCGAGCGCCCCTGGTCCGGCACCATCGCCGGCGTCGCCTTCAATCCCTACAAGGTCGGCCAGGACCCGACGGAGGGCAAGCACCCCTCCCGCCAGGACATCGCCGGCGACCTGGACGTGGTGGCGCCCTACGTGCTGTCGGTGCGGACCTATTCCGCGCTGGACGGGCTGGAGGCCATCCCCGAACTGGCGGCCCAGCGCGGCCTGCTGGCGACGGCCGGTGCCTGGATCAGCCAGGATCTCGGCGCCAACGAGCAGCAGATCAACGCGCTCGTCCGCATCGCGCGGCGCAACGACAACGTCAAGCGCGTGATGGTCGGCAACGAGGTCATGTACCGCGGCGACCTGGAGGTCGAGCAGCTCATCGACTACGTGCAGCGGGTGAAGCGGCAGGTGGACGTCCCCGTCTCCACCGCCGAACCGCCCTATGTCTGGCATGAGCATCCGGAACTGGCCGAGGCGGTGGACTTCATCACCATCCACCTGCTGCCGTACTGGGAGAAGGTCCCGATCGAGCAGGCGATGGACCAGATCCTGACCGAATACAACCGGATCAAGACCGCCTATCCCGACAAGCACATCCTGATCGGTGAGGTCGGCTGGCCGTCGGACGGTCCCTACCGCGGCGGGGCGGAGGCCAGCCTGGTCAACCAGGCGACCTTCATCCGCAGCTTCCTGAACCTCGCCGGGGAGCAGCGCTGGGACTTCTACATCATGGAGGCGTTCGACCAGCCCTGGAAGCGGGTGCTGGGCGGCCCCGTGGAAGCCAACTGGGGCATCTGGAACGCCGACCGTCAGCTCAAATTCCCCATGGACGGCAGCGTCTGGGAGGTGCCGGGCTGGCCCGTGCTGTGCGCCATCGCCACGGCGCTGGCCTTCCTGCCGATCTTCTGGTTCGTGCTGCGGCGCGACGACCTGAAACCGGCCGGCCAGTTCTTCTACGGCGCCCTGATCCAGACGGTCGCCTCGGCCCTGGTCTGGACCTGGACGGAGGCCGTGACCGCGGGCATGGGGCCGCTCTCCACCATCGTCTTCGCGCTGCTGCTGACGGCGCAGATCATCCTGCTGGCGGTCATGCTGATCGACGGGCTGGAACTGACCGAGGTGGTGTGGACGCAGAACTGGAAGCGCCGGTTCGAACCGATCCGCGGCGACAGTTCGGGCTACGCGCCCAAGGTCTCCATCCACGTGCCCTGCTACAACGAGCCGGCGCACATGGTGATTGAGACGCTGGACGCGCTCGCCCGGATGACCTACCCGAACTTCGAAGTCCTGGTGATCGACAACAACACCAGGGACGAGGCGGTCTGGAAGCCGCTGGAGGAGCACTGCCGCAAGCTGGGCGCCAATTTCCGCTTCTTCCACCTGCCGAAATGGCCGGGCTACAAGGCCGGCGCGCTGAATTTCGGCATCGCCATGACGGCACCGGACGCCGAGGTGATCGCGGTCATCGACAGCGACTATCAGGTGCGGCCGGACTGGCTGTCCGCCACGGTGCCCTACTTCCGCAATCCCAAGGTGGCCTTCGTGCAGTCGCCGCAGGACTACCGGGAGTGGAACGACCATCCGTTCCACCGGATGATCAACTGGGAGTACCAGGGCTTCTTCAAGATCGGCATGATCCAGCGCAACGAGCGCAACGCGATCATCCAGCACGGCACCATGACCCTGATCCGCACCCAGGTGCTGAAGGATGTGGGCTGGTGGGCCGAGTGGTGCATCTGCGAGGACGCGGAACTGGGTCTGCGCCTGTTCGAGCAGGGCTACGAGTCCGTCTACATGCCCGACAGCTTCGGCCAGGGCCTCGTTCCGGACAGCTTCGCCGGCTACAAGACGCAGCGCTTCCGCTGGGCCTACGGTGCGGTGCAGATCATCAAGCGCCACTGGCGGGAGTTCCTGCCCGGCGGCAAGCGCCTGACCTTCGGCCAGAAGTACCACTTCGTCACCGGCTGGCTGCCCTGGTTCGCGGACGCCGCGCACATGGCCTTCGTGATCGGCGGCGTGTTCTGGTCGGCGGGGCTGCTGCTGCTGCCGCGCTACTTCGAACTGCCGCCGACCGTGTTCCTGTTCCCCACCCTGTCGGTGTTCTTCTTCAAGGTGATCTGCGGCCTCTGGCTCTACGAGGCGCGGGTGCAGTGCAGCCTCTTGGACAAGATCAGCGCCGCCGTCGCCGGCATGGCGCTGACCCACACGGTCGGCCGTGCCGTCTGGCAGGGCCTGTTCACGCAGGGCCGCCCCTTCGTCCGCACCCCGAAATGCGAGAACCAGCCGGCCCTGATCCAGGGCTTCCTCAACGCCAAGGAGGAGGTCTACCTGATGCTGGGGCTGTGGATCGCGGCCGCCGCCGTGGCATGGCGCATCGGCGGCGACAACCGGGATGCCTACATCTGGTCGCTGATGCTGGTGGTGCAGTCTCTGCCCTACATCGCGGCCCTGGTCGTCTCCTGCCTCAACGTCCTGCCCAAGGGCCGCGACGCCGCCGACGACGCCCTGCCGGCCCCGGCGGGAGCCGGCGGCAACGACTGACGCGACACCGCCCGCAGCCCGCGCCTTCGCGGGCGGGGCTGCGGCGGAGTGTCCTGGACCGTGGGAAGCGCGCGGGTGTATCATGCGTGCCACGGCAAAGACCGGGAACCGGGACCAGTTGATCCCGGGAGATAGACCCGGCAGGCGGTGCCCACCCGCTCCCCGCACAGTCCGGGAACGGGTCCGACCGGCGCCGCCGGGAGAGCCCCCGCCGAAGGGGGCCGGACATCCGATTGAACTGAGCGACGCCTGATCCGCGTACTGGTCCTGTTGCTTCCCGGTGACGTTCACTCACCGGGACCATGATCCGCCATGCCCGGCAAGGTCGGGTATCGGCGGTACTCCCGCGGGGACGGCCCCGCGGGCGGACGACAGGGGAGATCGCACCGATGATCACGCCCGACCCGGCCATGGCCGGTCCCGCCTTCCAGCCCCCGCAGCGTGCCGGCTCCGGCGATGCCACCGCCACCGCCCGGCCACCGCCCACTGCTCGGACCGTCACCCCGGCCGCCGACCTGCGGCCGCTGCTGGCCGCCCGCTTCCGGCGCATCCGCACCGTGACCGGGCAGCTCGCGGCCCCGCTGACGCCCGAGGACCAGATGGTCCAGTCGGCGCCGGAGACGAGCCCCGTGAAGTGGCATCTGGCGCACACCTCCTGGTCCCTGGAACGCCATGTGCTGGAACGCTTCGCGCCCGGCTACCGCGCCTTCGACGACCGCTTCGCCTTTCTTTTCAACACCTGTGTCGAACCGCAGCCGACCTGCCATCCCGCCGCGGCGCGAGGCCTGCTCTCCCGGCCCGGCCATGAGGAACTGCGACAGTACCGCGACCATGTGAACGCCGCCGTGCTGCGTCTGATCGACGAGACGCCGGACGCCGACTGGAGCGGTGTCGCCCGCCGGATCGAACTGGCCCTCCAGCATGAGCAGTACTGCCAGGAGCGGCTACTGGCCGACATCAAGCACGCCTTCTGGCAGAACCCGCTGCGCCCGACCTATCAGCCGCCGCAGCCCGCGGCCCTGACGACCGCCGCAGGGCAGAGCTGGAGCGTGCATCCGGGCGGCCCGGAGGGGATCGGGCATGACGGCCCCGGTGTCGTCTTCGACCTGGAAGAGCCACGCCATGTCGTCTGGCTGGAACCGTTCCGCCTGTCCGGCCGGCTGGTCACCAATGCCGAGTACCTGGAATTCATCGAGGACGGCGGCTATGCCGACGCGACCCTCTGGGACCCCGATGGCTGGGCCACGGCCCAGCGCGAGGGCTGGCGGGCCCCCCTCTACTGGTTCAGGCGGGGACCGGACTGGTTCCAGTTCACCCTCTCCGGAACCAGGCTGCTGGATGGCGAGGAACCCGTCTGCCATGTGAGCTGGCATGAGGCCGCGGCCTTCGCCCGCTGGGACGGCCGGCGCCTGCCGACCGAAGCGGAATGGGAGGCGGCGGCGCAGCCGCTGCGCCGCACCGGCAACCTGCTGGACTACGGGCGGCTGCATCCCGCCGTGGCCACCTGCATCGGTGACGGTCCCTGGCAGATCTACGGCGACTGCTGGGAATGGACCTCCAGCCCGCTGATCGCCTATCCGCGCTGGTCGCCCGGCGACAAGACCGTGGGCGAACATGCCGGCCTTCCCGCCGCCGGGCGCATGGTGCTGAAGGGCGGCAGCGCGCTGACGCCGGGCGATCTGGTGCGGGCCAGCTTCCGCCACCATCTGACGCCCGCATCCCGCTGGCACATGACGGGTATCCGGTTGGCGGAGGATGTCTGAGGCAACCGCGTCCGTGCACCCCGCCCCGCGACCCGCTATCATAATAGAGTGTTCGCGGAGAAAAGGACAGGCGGGGCGGGTGTCATGGACGAGCGGGATCGGGTGCTGGAGGTCAACCGGCGGTTCTATGCAGCCTTCCTGGGCGGCGACCTGCCGGTGATGGAGGCCGTGTGGGCCTGGGTCCACCCGGTCGCCTGCATCCATCCCGGCTGGCACCCCATGACCGACCGCGAGGAAATCCTGCGGAGCTGGCGGGAGATCTTCACCACGAGACGCACTCTGGAGATCCGCATCGAGAGGGAGCAGGTGCTGCAACTGACGGCGGACACTGCCCTGGTGATCTGCCAGGAGGAGGTCAGCATCGGGCTGACGGCCGCCTGCAACGGGTTCGTGCTGGAGGACGGTGTCTGGCGTCTGGCGCTGCATCACGCCACGCCGCTGGCGCGCATCCGGACCGGGGATGTGGCCCGGCCCCACTCCGGTCCGCCTGTCCTGCACTGACCGCGCCGGCACAGGCCCCGGCCCCCCCCGGCCCGCGTACCGAGGTGGTTCTGCTGCCGGGTCAGGACTCTGCGGGCAGCATCCCCGCTGCACGAACCGGCAGGGCACTCGAATTCAAGTAATCGACCGTTACCTCAAACGCGTTCTACTTGGTGAAGCCACCCCCGCTCCGTGAAGAGCGCTGCGGCGTCGGGCCGCACGAATCCAGTGTGGGGCCTGCATTGCGCGCGGTGCGGCACCCAGGCAGATGTTTTTTTCGGCGTGCCGACATTATATCTCCCGTCAAGGTCATCGGGAAAGTCGTCCGGCACAGGCCGTCCGATGGCAGATCACGGCGGAGTGTCCGGGATGCAACCTGCGGGAGCGCCAGGGTATCGGCGCACCAGGGCGGTCGGCGGAGCAGCAGGTTAGGACCGGGCGGAGCGCCGGCAAATCACCCGGGCGGAAACCCGGGGAAATGCCAGGGCGACGACCATTCAGTTCTGAAAGGAAGTTGGAATGAACGGGAACACGAAGTGTTCGGATTTCCTGGTCGGCCTGCATGGCGACCTCCCGATGCGCGGTGTGGCGGTGACGCTGGGCGACATGCCCGCCGGCGCCGATGTCCACGAGGCGATGGCGGAAGCGGCGCAGGGCACGGCCTTCGCGCTGGAGCGGGTGTGCGGCGACGGCTATGGCCGGATGGTCGCGTATTTCCGTCTGGTGACTCTGGAGAATGACGGCGACGAGCCGGTCATGGCCCTGCTGCAGTCCGTCTCCCGGCACTGCCGCTGGCTCTCCATGGAGAAGATGACCAGCCGCGTGCTGCCCGAAGTCTGGGCGGCCTGATCCGACATGACGGTTCCCGCCCCGGCCCGGTGCCGGGGCGGTCTGGTACGGCCGCACCGGGGACGCCCGGGCGGCCGTTGTCGTTTCCGGTTCCTCTCTTCCCTGCGCCCCGGCCCCCTGTCCCCGGACAGCGCAGACCGCCCAGCGGTCGGGCGCGACGCGGGGCCTGTCCGGCCGGGGGCGCCCGGTTGACGGCCCCTCTCCCCCGATCCAGAACTGAGTCCGTGCGCGCCACGTCGCACGCCGCCGGCCCCGTCGCCGGGGACGGCGGACCGAACGGAACGGGGAGGTCTGCCATGGATCTGTCGCTCAGCGACGAACAGCGCCTGCTGCGGGACAGCGTCGAACGCTTCGTCCGCGATGCCTACGGTTTCGAACAGCGCAAGGCAGTGGTGGCGGAAGCCGGCGGCTTCTCCCGCCGGCACTGGGCCACCTTCGCGGAGCTGGGCTGGCTGGCCCTGCCCTTCGCGGAAGCCGACGGCGGCCTGGGCGGCGGCGGACCCGAGGTGGCGATCCTGATGGAGGCGTTCGGCCGCGGCCTCGTGGTGGAGCCCTATCTCCCGACCGTCCTCCTGTGCGGCGGGCTGGTCGCGGCGCTGGCGGAAGGGGGGCGCCGGTCGGCGCTGCTGGAACCCCTGCTGGAGGGCCGGCTCCAGCTCGCGCTGGCCTATGCCGAGCGGCAGGCCCGCTACGACCTGTTCGACATCGCCACGACGGCGCAGCGGCAGGAGGGCGGCGGCTATGTCCTGGACGGGCGGAAGTCCGTGGTCCTGAACGCGCCCTCGGCGGACTGGCTGATCGTCGCCGCGCGCACCGCCGGCGGCCGGCGTGACCGCGACGGCATCAGCCTGTTCCTGGTGGACCGTGCAGCGCCGGGTCTGGACCTGCGCGACTATCCCACGCTGGACGGGCAGCGCGCGGCCGAGGTGACGCTGACCGGAGTCAGCGTCCCGACGGACGCCCTGCTGGGGCCGGAGGGCGGCGCCCTGTCGGCCATCGAGGCGGCGACGGACCGCGCCATCGCCGCGCTCTGCGCCGAGGCCGTGGGCTGCATCGACCACCTTGTCACCGCCACGGTGGAGTATACCCGCACCCGGGTGCAGTTCGGCCAGCCCATCGCCCGCTTCCAGGTGCTCAAGCACCGGATGGCCGACATGGCCGTCTGCCTGGAGCAGGCCCGCAGCATGGCGGCCTATGCCGCACGGCACTGGGACACGGCCGACGCCACGGTGCGGGGCCGCGCCATGTCCGCCGCCAAGGCCAAGGTCGGGCAGGCCGCCCGCTTCGTGGCGCAGCAGGCGGTGCAGCTCCACGGCGCCATGGGCGTGACGGAGGAGCTGAATGTCGGGCACTACATGAAGCGCCTGATGGCGATCGAGGTGGCCTTCGGCAGCACCGACCACCATCTGCGCCGCTTCGGCAGCCTGGAGGAAGCCGCCTGAGGCGGCGGGAAGCCGGCACGGGGCGCCGGGCGGGTCCGCCCTGCCCGGCTATTCCCGCTTCAGCACGCGGTCGACCAGCACGTTCGCCCACCAGCGCGACATGAAGCGGGCCTTCAGCGCCGGCGGATCGTAGACCTGATCCACCCAGTCGTAGAAGTCGATCGGGCTTTCGGCGTTGCGGGCGGCGTATTCCTCGAAGAACTGGTCGAGGATGCCGGTCTTGGCGGCACGCAGATGGCCGTAGCGCCAGTTCAACTGGCGCACCGCCTCCTCCAGCGGGCGCTTCTCATGCACCAGCATGTAGAGCGCGCTCATGAAGCCGACGCGGTCCGACCCGGCCTTGCAGTGCATCAGCACCGGATATTCCACGCCGGCCCAGATGTCGCGTGCGGCATGCAGGATGTGCTTGCGCGGGGCGTCGCGAGAATTGACCGGGAAGTCCACCAGGGTGATCCCGTGCTCCCGGCAGGCCCGCTCCTCCAGGAAATAGGAGCCGCAGTCGTCGCGCCGGCCGCGCAGGTTGATGACGGTGCGGATGCCCATCCGCTTGGCGGCGGCGATGTGCGCCGGGGTCGGCTGGCTCGACCGGTACATACCCGGCGAGATCCGGAACATGTTCTTGTAGGCCATGCGCAGGAAGGCATGGTCCTTGAACACCGAATTGATCCAGCGCCCGGCCAGATGGCGCCGGTCGGCAAGAAATGCAAAGCGGTCGACGGTACAGGCGAGATCACGCTCGCCGCCGGCCCGGTCCTGAGACATGGACGCCTCACCCCAACTCCCCGGGCCAGCTAACCCGAGCGGCGACCGGCTGTCCACAACATAGATCGTGAATTTCCTCTGAATGTATGCGGCGCCGTCAGCCGGCCGCCGTGCCCTTGGCGATGCGCCGCAGCGCGGACACCGACGGGGGTGCTGCCGGCGCAGCGGGCGCGGGCCGGGCAGGCACCGCGCGACGGGCCAGGGCCGCGTGCAGGTGGCCTTCCAGCTCCGCCGCGCGGTGGGCGGCCGTGTGCGCCGCCAGCACCCGTGTCCGCGCCCGCCGGCCCAGCGCCGCGGCGGCCTCGGCCGTCATCCCGGTCAGCACCTCCAGCACCTCCGCCGCCGTGCGGGCGACGACGATCTCCCGCCCCGGCCGGAACAGGCTGTCCAGCCCCGGCCAGGGATCGCTGATGATCGGGGTGCCGCAGCAGGCCGCCTCGAACAGCCGCACGCTGGGCGACCAGCCGGCCCGCACCATGTCGGCACGGGTCACGTTCAGGGTGAAGCGCTGGGCGCTGTAGAAGCCGGGATGGCGGGGCGGCTCCAGATGCGCGATGCGCGCCACGTTGCCGGGCCAGGCGATGCCGTCCGGATACTGCGCCCCGGCAACGACGAAGCGTTCCCCCGGCAGGGCGCGGGCCGGCTCCAGCAGCAGCCGCTCCAGCACCGGCTGACGATCGGGGCTGTAGGTGCCGAGATAGCCCAGCGCCCAGTCCACCGCGACCTCCTGCGGCCGGTGCAGCGCCGGGTCGGCCGAGCAGTAGAGCGCCCGCGCCATGGGCGCGCCGAACTCCCGCTCCAGCCGGCGCAGGGTCGGCCCGCCGGTGAAGGAGAGATAGAGGCGATAGGCGGCGATCTGGCGAGCCGCCAGATAGTCCGTGCCCCCGTTGCCGCCGCCTCCCCCCGCCAGGGCCGCAAGGGTGACCGGCGTGTCGATGTCGTAGAAGGCGGTCAGGCCGCGGGCCGTGGCCAGCACCCAGTCGCCCACCGCCACCCCGTCCGGCACGTAGGAGCCGACGATCACCGCATCCGCCTCCCGCACCGCCGCGCCGAAACGGTCGCGCAGCTCCTCCAGGGAGCCGTACAGCGCCGTCCGCACCCCGGCAGGATCGGGGCAGTCGCGCGCCGCGGCGTACCAGGGCACGTCGCGCTCCAGGAAGGTGACCCGGTGGCCGCGGGCGGCCAGCTCGCGCAGCAGGCCGCGGTAGGTGGTGGCGTGCCCGTTGCCCCAGGAGGAGGTGATGGACAGGCCCAGCACGACGATGTCCAGCGCCCCCGTCATGCCGGCATCCCCGCCGGGGCCGGCTGCGCCCGCTCCTGCGCCAGCCGCCCGGTCAGCAGCCGGTCCACCAGCACCGCCCGGTGGGCGTAGGTATGTTCCGCCAGCACGCGGGTCCGGGCCGCCGCGCCGATGGCGCGGGCGCGCTCCGGCGTCAGCCCGGCGACCAGCTCCGCCACCTCCGCCCCGTCGCGGGCGACCAGCACCTCCCGTCCCGGTTCCAGGAACTGGCCGATCCCCTCCCAGGCGTCGGTGATCAGGCAGGCCGCCGCCCCCGCCGCCTCGAACACCCGCGTGGCGGGGGAGAAGCCGGTGGCGGCCATGCTCTCCCGGCTGACGTTCAGCACGGCCAGCGGGGTGCAGTTGAAGGCGTTGTGGTCGGCCGTGACGACATGGCCGAGATGGCGCACATTGGCCGGCAGCGGCTTGTCGCCCCAGCCCGCCCCGCCCAGCAGGCAGGGCCGCCCCGGCAGCAGGGCGGCGGCGCGCAGGAAGGACTCCTCCACCCGCGCCTCGCGGTCGGGCAGCCGGTTGCCCAGGAAGGCCAGCGCCGCCGCGAAGCGCGGGTCGGGTGGCACCGGATGGTGGGTGGCGGGATCGACGGCGTTGTAGACCGGCACGCACTCCCGGGCGCCCAGCGCGCCATAGGCGTCCACCACCGGCTGGCCGCCGCCATAGGTCAGCACCGCATCGTAGCGGCGCAGCGCGGCATGGAAGGGATCGGCCGGATCGGCGTGCAGGCGCGCGAGCGTCGCCGGGGCGTCCACGTCCCAGAACACGGCCAGCCCGTCCGGGCGGCGGATCTCCGGCACCGCGGCCTCCAGCAGCGCATCGAAGACGCCGACGCCGCTGGCCTTCACCACCACGTCCGCGCCGCGCCCCTGCTCCAACGCCCGCGACACCCCCGCCTCGGTCGCCTCGTAGACGACGACGCGGGCCCAGTCCGGATCGGGGATGTCGCGGTGCTTCTGCCGTTCATAGGCGTCGGGCTCGAAGAAGGTGACGCGGTGGCCACGGGCGGCCAGCTCCTTGACGATGCCCCGGTAGTAGGTCGCAGCCCCGTTCCAGTAGGCGGAGACGAGGCTCGATCCGTAGAAGGCGATGCTCAGGCCGGTCATGGTTCAGGACACCTCCGCAAGCGCGGGAGAGGACCCGCGCACCCCAAGGTCGGCGCAGCAGGCCAGCAGCTCGTCCACCCGGTGGGCGCAGGTGTGGCGGCTGCGGATCGTCTCGACGCCATTGCGCGCCTGCGCCGCCGCGGCGTCGGGGTCGGACAGCAGCTCGCGCAGGGCCTTCGTCATCTCGGTGCCGGAGCGCACCATGCGGAAGTCGCGCCCGGCCCGGAACAATCCCTCGCTGTCCGTCCAGGGGGCGGAGACCAGGGGGATGCCGCAGGCCAGCGCCTCGAACACCCGGATGGTCGGAATGCCCGGCAGCGCCTTCACATAGGGTCGGCGGGGCACATGCACCGTCACCCGGTGCGCCGCCAGCGCCGCGGGGGCGCGGTGGTTCGGCAGCCAGCCGCGGTAGGCGATGCCGGCCTCGGCCAGCGCCCGCCGCCCGTCCTCCGGATAGCGCACGCCATGGACGCGGGCGCGCAGGCCCAGCGTGCGCACCGGCTCCAGCAGGAACTCGTGCAGCTCCGCGGTGCGCTCGCCGTCGCCCCAGTTGCCGATCCAGATCAGGTCGCGCCGCGCCTCCGGCGTCGGCTGCGGCCGGAACAGGCGGGTGTCGGCGGCCTCGTGCCAGACCCGCGCCTGCCGGCCCCAGCCTCGGGCGCGGTAGCGCTCCGCCACCGCCTGACCGAAGGCCAGCACCCCGTCATAGGCGGAGAGGTCGTAGCGCGCCATCTCCTCCGGAGCGGTGACGCTGCGGTGGTGGGTGTCATGGAACAGCAGCCGGAAGCGCCCGCCCCGCGCGCGCCGCCTGCCCAGGGCGGCGACAAGGGCGGGGTCGTTCCATTCGTGGACCAGCACCACGTCCGCCCCGTCCAGGGCCCGGTCCAGCACCGCCTCGGAACCGGGATCGGACAGGTCATGGTCGTGCGATCGCAGGTGCGGGAAGGCGGCCCGGATCTCAGCCAGCGCACCCTCCCCATGTTGGGCCAGCAGGTTGGCACGGCTCCAGCCGTCCGCCGGCTCCCAGACGGAGACCTCGTGCCGCCGGGACAGAAGCTCCGTCACGACGCCGCGCAGAAAGTGCGCATTGCCGTGGTTCCAGTCGGAGAAGAGGGAATGCACGAAGAAGACGAAGCGCATGGCCGTCACCCCACGCCATAGCGGCGCCGCGGCGCCCCGGTGAGCGCCGCATAGGCGCCGAGATAGGACCGGGCCATGGTGTCGGCCCGGAAGCGGCGGCCGCGGATGCGCGCCCGCTCCGCCAGATCGCAGCGGCGGGCGTGGTCGCAGACCAGCCGGTTCAGCGCCCGCGCCAGCCCGGCCGTGTCGTCGGGATCGACGAAGACCGCCGCTCCGTCCCAGTTCTCGCGCAGGCCGGGACTGTTCCCCAGCACCAGGGCGCAGCCCGACAGCGCCGCTTCCAGCACGGCCAGCCCGAACGGCTCGTAGCGGGCCGGCAGGCAGAAGACGGCGGCGCGGGCGTACCAGTCGCGCAGCTCCGCCGACGGCAGCCGGCCCAGCAGGGCCACGGCGCGCGGCGCCCGTTCGGAGCCGTCCGGATGCCGCGACTCCCCGGCCACGGCAACCGGGCTGCCCAGCAGGGGGGCCACGGCCTCCAGGGCGGCGATGTTCTTGCCCTCGTCCCAGATGCGGCCCACGGACAGGATCAGGTCGTCCTTGGCGGCGGGGGCGAAGTCCTCCACCGCGACGCCGTTGGGGATCACCACCGGCTCGACCGGCACGCCATAGTGGAAGGCCAGCGCCGCCGCCATGGTCCGGCTGGGCGTCACCACCATGCCGGCGGCAGCGAGGCCGGCGCGCACGCCCTCGGCATAGCGGTCGAAGTCGGACAGCGGCGGTTCCCCGCGCACGGCGGCGAACCAGGAGCGGACGCAGGAGTGCCCCGCGCACAGCACCGGCGCCCGGAACGGCAGGGCGGCGTGGGCGTAGCCGTTGACATGGACGACGTTCGGCCGCAGCCGGTCCTCCAGCCCCAGCAGCCAGTCGCCGGAGCGGGCCACGTCGGCGCCCGCGTCCGGCATCCATTCCAGGCGCCAGTCGCTCTCCTCCAGGTGCAGGCCGGACACGGCCGCCGCGGCCTGCCGCTGGTCGGGCGCCAGCGGTCCGCCCAGCACGGCCAGGGTCGTGCGGGCGCCCGCACGGCCGAGCTGTCCCGCCAGCGTCAGCGCATGGTCCCAGACGCCGCCCAGGCAGTCGGCCGTCATCAGGACATGCAGGGGCTCTCCGGGCCGGGCCGGCCGCTCGACCTCGGGCCGCTCAGCCATGGGCCGCTTCCAGCTCGGCGAGCGGACGCGGCCGTTCGTCCTGGAGGTCGCTGAAGCGGCCGTGGGCGGCCAGGTAATGGTCCAGCGCCCGTTCCCAGGCGCGGTCGTCGGGCAGGCCCCAGAGCCTGCGGTAGTCGGGGGAGCCCGGATAGGGGAACAGCGGCACCGGGTCGTTGGCCCAGACCCCGTGCTGCCGCAGCCGGTCGCGCCAGGCGCGGACCGTCTCGGGATCGTCGTCGCCGGCGTCGATCAGGTTGGCCTGGACGAAGGCGACATGCCGCCGGGCCAGGATCAGCCGCTCCGTCAGTTCGTCCGTGGACAGGCGGCAGTCCTTGTCGAGCGCCTGCCGCCCTTCCGCCGTCAGGCTTTCCACGCCGGCCTCGATGGAGACGCAGCCGGCGCGGCCCAGGAGCGCGATCATCTCCGGCTTCCAGATGTCGATCCGGGTCTGTACCCCGAAGCGCACCGGCCGCTCCGCCAGCGCCTCCAGCAGCGGCCGGTTGGGCAGGAATATCTCGTCGATGAAATAGACATACTCCACGCCCTGGGCGATCAGCCCGTCGATCTCCCGCATCACCACCTCCACCGGGCGGCGGCGGTAGCGGTCGCGGAAATTCTCCTTGGCGCAGAAGGTGCAGGAATAGGGGCAGCCGCGGCTGGCCTCCACCTCCGCTCCCGGACCCGCGGGCGGCGCATCGAAGCGGTGATGGTGGTGGCGGTGCCGCGCGATCCACCCGTCGGGCCAGGACAGCGCCGGCAGATCCGTGAAGGTCCCGGCATGGGGGCCGCCCTGCACCCGCACCGCCCCGTCGCGCGCATGGCAGAGGGAGGGGATGGAGCACCAGTCCCGGCCCGACGCGAGCAGCGCGATCGGCTCCTCGCACTCGCCCTGCACCACCACGTCCACGCCCAGCTTCGCCAGCGCCGCCCGCGGCGTGGTGGAGCTGTGCGGGCCGACGCCCACCAGCGTGCCCGCGACCGGCCGCAGCAGCCGCACCACGGCCTGCGGCACCCGCAGTTCCGGCGGACAGCAGCGCCAGAACAGATAGCTCGGCGCCGTGGTCACCACCGTCATGTCCGGCCGGAACTCCCGCACCCGGGCCAGCAGCGCCGCGTCGGACAGGTCCAGGAGCTGGGCGTCCAGGATCTCCGCCACATGGCCGTCGCGCTCCAGCAGGGCCTTGGCGTAGCCGAACTCCAGCGGCAGGTGCGGCTCGCGGCAGCCGAAATAGATCGAGCCCTCGAAGCTCCAGTTCGGGTTCACCAGCGCCACGCGCATTCTCTGTCCTCCGGTCGGCCCGGATGTCGGGCGGGTGCTACTGGGCGGCCGGCAGGGACCGGGCCACCACCTCGACCAGCGGCAGCCCCGGCCGCTCCCCGTGCAGCCAGCGGTGCAGCCGGGCGATTCCGTCGGCAGCCGCGATGCCGGGGGTCCAGCCGGTGGCCTGCCGGAAGCGGGAGATGTCGGCGACGTACCAGGGCTGGTCGCCGGTCCGCCACGGGCCGTACTCCACGGCCGGCAGGCGGCCGTCCAGCCCGGCGATCTGCTCCAGCACTTCGCGCAGGCTGACGGCGTTGGCGGGTCCCCCGCCGATGTTGAAGGCGCGGCCGGAAACCGCGTCGCGGTTGCCGAGCGCCAGCAGGAAGGCGTCCACCAGATCGTCCGCATGCAGGATGTCGCGCACCTGCCGGCCGGTGCCGAACAGGGTGATGGTCCGTCCTTCCGCCGCGGCGATCAGGAAGTGCGCCACCCAGCCCTGGTCCTCCGTCCCGAACTGGTGCGGGCCGTAGATGCAGCTCATGCGGAAGACCGTGGCCGGCAGCCCGTAGCTGCGGGCATAGTCCAGCACGTACTGGTCCGCCGCCCCCTTGGAACAGCCGTAGGGGCTGTGGAAGTCCAGCGGCCTGTCCTCGCGCACGCCGCCGGCATGGCCGGGGTCTGCCGGACGGCAGCGGTCCGCCTCCTCCACCAGCTCCAGGTCCGGCAGAGCGCCGTAGACCTTGTTGGTGGAGCTGAAAACCAGCGGCGGCGGCTCAGGCTGCGCCCGCACCGCCTCCAGAACGCGCAGGGTGCCGCAGGCATTGACCTCGAAATCGTGGACGGGGTCGCGCAGGCTGGTCGTCACCGCCACCTGGGCGGCAAGGTGGAAGACGGCGGCACTGCGGGCGACGGCACGGCCCAGCCGCTCGCCGTCGCGGATGTCCGCCAGCTCGGGGAGGATGCGGTCGCCGTGCATGGCACGCAGCCAGGCTAGGTTGCGCTCCACGCCGGGGCGGCTCAGATCGTCCAGCACGATGACCCGCCGCCCCTCCCGCGCCAGCCGGTCGGCGAGGTTGGTGCCGACGAAGCCGGCGCCGCCGGTGATGAGCACCGGCCGGTCGGGGGGACCGGGCAGCCGCGCCAGCGCCGCCCCCGCCGACAGGTCCGTTCCGGAGAGGCCGGCACCCGCGCGGCAGCTCATACCGTCAGCCCCCGGGCGGCCAGCTCGCGCGCCGCCTGTTCCACCCGGTCCACGGCGATCTGCCCGGACAGCCAGTCCGCCAGCTCCGTCAGCCCCTCTTCCAGCCCGACCCCGGGTTCGTAGCCCAGCACCGCCCGGGCCTTGCCGATGTCCGCGAAGCAGTGGCGGATGTCGCCGACGCGGCAGCGCCCGGTGATCTCCGGCACGAGGTCCGGCCGCCCGACGATGCCCGCCAGCCGGCCGGCAAGGTCGTCGATGGCGATGGCCTGACCGGAGCCGATGTTGAGCACCTCCCCGGCCGCGGCCGGCCGCTCCAGCACCAGCCGGCAGGCGCGGGCCACGTCGCGCACATGCACGAAGTCGCGCTTCTGCCGCCCGTCCTCGAAGATCATCGGCCGGTTGCCGTTCAGCAGGCGCGAGGCGAAGATCGCCAGCACCCCGGTATAGGGATTCGAGAGCGCCTGACGGGTGCCGTAGACGTTGAAGAAGCGCAGCGCCACCGTGGCGATGCCGTAGGCCGCGCCGACCAGCAGGCACTGCCGCTCCTGCACGTACTTGCCCAGCGCATAGACCGACGCGAGCGAGGGGCGCTTGCTCTCCGGCGTCGGCACCGGCTGCAACGGCGCGCCGTCGGCGTCGCGCAGCTCCCACTCCCCGCGGGATAGCTGGGCGCGGCCCCGCTCCACCCCTTCCACGACGCGGCCGTCGGGCGAGCGGTACAGCCCCTCGCCGTAGACGCTCATGGAGGAGGCGACGACCAGACGCTCGACCGGCCGCTCGATCAGGGCCTGGAGCAGCACGGCGGTGCCGAGATCGTTCACCGAGGTGTAGTCGGCGACCTGGTACATGCTCTGGCCGACGCCGACCATGGCGGCGAAATGGTAGACGACATCCACCCCGGTCAGGGCGCGCGACACCGCGCCGGGGTCGCGCACGTCGCCGCGCAGCAGTTCCACCCCGGGATCGAGATAGGCGGGCCGCTCCGCGTCGGCATGAACCTGCGGCGAGAGGGAGTCCAGGACCCGCACCCGATGGCCCGCGGCCAGCAGTCCGTCGGCCAGATGCGAGCCGATGAAGCCGGCGCCGCCCGTGATCAGGATGGATTTCGCCATGGGGTCCTCGTCTTGGCGGACCCGTCCCGCCCGGCATCGACCGGCCTCCGCCGGATGGCCGCTCCCGTCTCCGGCAGCGGACTCGCCACAGGACGGAACGGGGCCTGGATGCCGGGATCGGCTGTCGGGACGGGGTATCGCCGCCGGAAACCTGTTCGCGGCCTTAACGAGAGATGGCTGCCGAGGTTCCGGAGGCTCTTCTTCTTCAATCCCGTCCGACCGCACGGCGTAGCCCGACCGGGCGGGGCATCGCCGTGGGGCCGTGATGCCGGTCCCTGCCCCGCGCCTACCCGTCCGGTTGCACGCACTACGCCGTTCGGCCGGGGTCGCGGAGCGGACGGGAAGGGCGTATGGTGCGCACCCGCGCTTCCGCGCGGTTCCCTTCCGGCACGATCCCCGACCCGTCTTGTCCGATCCAGTCTCCGATACGATGATCCTGGGCAATGCCCGCCTCGTGCTGGCCGATGCCGTCGTCCCCGGCAGCGTTGCCGTGGCCGGCGGAACCATCGCCGCGATCGACGGCGATCGCCGCCCCCCGCCCGGCGCGCTCGACCTTGAGGGCGACCTGCTGCTGCCGGGGCTGGTGGAGATCCACACCGACAATCTGGAAAAGCATCTGACGCCGCGCCCCGGCGTCGTCTGGCCCGCCTTCTCCGCCGTGCTGGCGCACGACGCGCAGGTGGCCGCGGCGGGCATCACGACGGTGCTGGACGCGCTCTGCATCGGTGCCGGGCCGGGCCGCGACTGGGCCGGCATCGCCGCGGCCGCCATCCCCGGCCTTGCCGCCGCACGGGAGGCGGGGCACCTGCGCGCGGAGCATCTGCTGCATCTCCGCTGCGAGGTGACGGACCCCGACCTGCCCGCTTTGTTCGAGGCGCATGCCGGCGACCCGTCGGTGCGGCTGGTCTCCGTCATGGACCACACGCCGGGTCAGCGCCAGTTCACGGACCTGACGAAGTTCCGCCGCTACCAGGAAGCGTTCGGCGCTTCGGCGGCAGAGGTGGACGCGGCCATCGACCAGAGCCGAGAGCGGCAGGCGCGCCACGCCGCCCGCCACCGCGCCCTGCTGGCGGACGCCTGCCGCGCCCGCGGCATCCCCGTCGCTAGCCATGACGACGAGACTCCGGAGCATGTGGCGGAGGCGAAGGCCCTGGGCTTCGTCATCTCCGAATTCCCGACGACGGCCGCCGCCGCCGCGGCGGCGCGGGAGCACGGGATGCTGACCGTGCTGGGCGCGCCGAACGTCGTCCGCGGCCAGTCGCACTCGGGCAACGTGTCGGCCCTGGAACTGGCACGGGCCGGGCTGCTGGACATGCTGTCGTCCGACTACATGCCCGCCAGCCTGATGCAGGCCGTCTTCCGGTTGTCCGGGGACAGGGTCATCGCCCTGCCGGCGGCCGTCGCCATGGTCAGCCGGACGCCGGCGCGGGCGCTGGGCCTGGACGACCGCGGCGAGATCGCCCCCGGCCTGCGGGCCGATCTGGTGCAGGTGCGCGAGACGGACCACGGGCCGGTGGTCCGGCGCGTCTGGCGCGGCGGACGGCGCGTGCTGTGAGCGCCGGCAGCACGGAGGACACCGGCCGCTGGGCCGTCTACTACGCGCCGCCGCACGACGGTCCGCACTGGCGCCTGGGTACGGCCTGGCTGGGCCGCGACCCGGAAACGGGGGAGACGCCGCCCCGGCCCGACACCGGGATTCCGGCCGCGGACCTGGCCCGGCTGACCGCGACCGCGGCCGGCTACGGTTTCCACGCTACCCTGAAGCCCCCCTTCGCCCTGGCCGCGGGCCGGACGGAGACGGACCTGCGCGCCGCCGTGGCGGAGCTTGCGGCCGGGCTGGCGCCGTTCGACGCGCCGCCGCTGCGCCCGGCCCGGCTGGGCGATTTCCGCGCCCTGGTTCCGGCCGCGGACTGCCTGGACCTGGACCGGCTCGCCGCCGCCTGCGTGCGCGGGCTGGACGGGTTCCGCGCCCCGCCGACGCCGGCAGAGCTGGCGCGCCGGCTGGCCGCGGGGCTGACACCGGGGCAGCAGGCGATGCTGGAGCGCTGGGGCTATCCCTACGTGCTGGGGGAGTTCCGCTTCCACATGACCCTGACCGACCCCGTGCCCCCGGATGCAGCCGCAGCCGTGGACACGGCGCTGGAGGCGGTCTTCGCCCCGCTGCGCCGGCTGCCGCTGCCGGTGCGCGACCTCGCCCTGTTCCGGCAGGAGCGGCGGGGGGAGCCGTTCCGGCTGGTGGAACGCTTCCCGCTGGCAGCGGGGCGGGCGGCGCGCTAAACCGGACGCCGTCCTTCCGGCATCCGCGAGACCGCCATGCGCCCCGACCCGACCCATCCCGACACGCTGCTGGCCCGGGCACAGGGCGCGCACGACCCGGCGACGCACGGCGTCGTCCCGGCGGTGCATCCCGCCACCACCTTCCTGCGCGCGGGCGACCTGTCCTATCCCGGCGGGCACAGCTACGCCCGGCCCTTCAACCCCACCTTCGACGGAGCGGAAACGCTGCTGGCGACGCTGGAGGGCGCGGCCCAGGCGCTGCTGTTCTCCTCCGGCATGTCGGCGGCCACGGCCGTGTTCCAGGCGCTGGAGCCGGGCGACCATGTGATCGCGCCGCAGGTGATGTACTGGGGCCTGCGCAACTGGCTGAAGGGCTTCGCCGCGCAGTGGGGCCTGGGGCTCGACCTCGTGGACATGCGCGATCCGGCCGCCGTGGCCGCTGCCGTGCGGCCGGGCCGGACCAGGCTGATCTGGGCCGAGACCCCGGCCAACCCGACCTGGGAGGTGACGGACCTCGCCGCCTGTGCCGAGATCGCCCACCGGGCCGGGGCGCGGCTGGCCGTGGACAACACGGTGCCGACGCCCTTGCTGACCCGGCCGGTCGAGCACGGCGCCGACATCGTCATGCATTCGGCGACCAAGTACCTGAACGGCCACAGCGACGTGCTGGGCGGTGCCCTGGCAACGGCGCGCGCCGACGGCTTCTGGGAGCGCATCGCCGCCATCCGCGCCAACCAGGGCGCCATCCCCGGCCCGTTCGAGGCTTGGCTGCTGCTGCGCGGGATGCGGACGCTGGGCCTGCGGGTGGAGCGCGCCTGCGCCACGGCGCAGCGGCTGGCGGAGCATTTCGCCGGCCACCCGAAGCTGGAGGCCGTGCTCTACCCCGGCCTGCCGACGCATCCCGGCCACGCGGTGGCCGCGCGCCAGATGCGCGGCGGCTTCGGCGGCATGCTGTCGGTGCGGGTGAAGGGCGGGGCGGCGGGGGCGGTGGCCGCATCGGCGGCCCTGCGCATCTGGACCCGGGCCACCTCGCTGGGCGGGGTGGAAAGCCTGGTGGAGCACCGCGGCTCCATCGAGGGGCCGGACAGCCCCTGCCCCCAGGATCTGCTGCGCCTGTCCTGCGGCATCGAACATGCCGACGACCTGATCGCCGATCTGGAACAGGCGCTGGAGCACGTCCCGGCGTAGCACGGCGCGACACCGGGACCCGCCCCGGCCCGGGCAGGGCTGGGCGGGATCAGGTCAGCGCGGGATCAGGGCATCCAGCCGGTCCCGGAACGGGGCGATGGCCTTGCGGTCGGCCTCCGTATCGCGGGCGAAGGCGGCCAGATCGTTGCGCATCTCGCGCGCCACGCTGCGCAGAGCCACCTGATCCGCGGCAGTGGCCGAGGCCTGCATCACGCGGGCGTCGTAAGGGGTGTCGGGCCGCTTGCGCACGGGCGCGGCAGCCGCCGCCGCCATGGGACGCAGGATCTGCTCCGCCCGGTGTGCGGCCAGCACGCGGTTGCCCACCGACCGCCAGCGGCGTTCGCTGAAACCGTGCCGGGCGATGATCGGTTCGATCACCGCTGTGTCCGCCAGAAGACGGGAAAAGGGGTGGGCTTGGGGAGCCGCGGGACCGGCGGGGCCCGGCGCGGCGACCTGTTCCGCCGCGGCGATCTGTTCCGCTGCAGCGATCTGTTCCGCCGCGGCGATGAACCGCCCGACCTCCTCCGGCGCCAGCGTCTCATCCGCCAGCATGGGCGCCGAGAGAAACAGCGTGAAAGCCAGAACAGCGACCAGACGCATCCGCCCCCTCCGAATGCTGTACGGACGTTCTACCCCGGAATAAAGATGCTTTCCAGCCGTAATTATTCCGGTTCGATGGAAATCAGGACGCGAATTGTGCGCAATTTTCATCAATTCCGCCCTGCAGCCGAACCCGGTCGGCCGACGGCCCCTTATGCGCCGGCTCCGGAGGGGGCAGGTCGGGCAGGATGGCAACGGAGCCCTGTCCGCAATCAGTATTGACGGCGGTCTGTTAAGACCTCGTGAAGACCACACCGCCGCACCGGCCGGAAACCGGCGGGAGACGGTGATCGATGCGCAACGGCAACGATGCCTCCCCGGAAGGAGCCGGTCGGCCCGAGTCCCGGGCGCGTCGCGGCCCGTGTCCCGGTGTGGCCTGGGGCGGCCTGGGGCGGCCTGGGGCGGACCGGCGGGGAGAGCCGCCTGGAGGAGACGGCAGCCTGCCTGCAGGGGCGCCCGGCAGCGGGGAAATGCGGCGATGGTGTGGCACCGGAACGACGGCGGCGTGGCATTCGCCGGAATGCCCGTGCCGGCATGCCGGTTCCGCGTGCAGGCCCCTTGCGTGCAGGTTGGGCCTGCCCTAGGGTCCCTCGCGCCAGTGTCGAGAAGGGTCCTTCTTCCGTGGTTCCTCATGTTTCGCTGAAGCTCGCGCGCCTGCTCCTGGCCGGCGCCGCGCTCACCGTGGCCGCCAGCGCCGCCGCCCAGTCCACCCCGCAGACCGAGCAGCCGGGCTCCGGCGGCGGGTTGATCCTGCCGGGCACGGTGCAGTCGACGCCCTCGGGCTCGACCGCCGCGGGAACGATCACGCAGCGCCCGCAGCAGGCCCCCGCGGCCCAGCAGCCGCGCCCGGCCGCACAGCCGCAGCAGCAGCCGCGCCCGGCGCCGCAGGCCCAGGCCCAGCGCGCCCCGTCCAAGCCGCCGGAGAAGACCGGCGTGCCGCAGGGCACCTGGGACATCGCGCCGGACGTCTATTCCGACGGCAGCTTCAAGCTGTGCGCCGCGGAGAACCGGTTCGACAACAATCTGATCCTGATCATGCTTCAGGGTCCGAACAAGAAGACCAACCTGATGATCGGCGCGCCCGGGGCCCAGATGCCCCCCGGCGCCCGCTTCAAGGCACAGATCAAGATCGACTCCAAGCTGGACAAGGAGATCAACGGGGCCGTCGTCGCGCCCGAGCTGGTCGCCCTGAACACCGGCCAGGAAGAAGAGATCGCGCGCGGGATCGGTACCGGCAACGTGCTGACCGTGATGCTGCCCGGTCAGGGCGTGGCGTTCCAGCTCAAGGGCACCTCGAAGGCGCTCAGCGACCTGTCCGCCTGCGTGGACCAGGCCGCCGCCGGCACGCTCAAGCTCCCGCCGCCGCCGCCGGCGATGCCGCCGCAGCTCGCCAAGCTGCTGCTGGATGCCGGCCTGAAGGACGCGCGCGCCCTTCCGGTGGACAAGATGCCGCCGGAGCAGCGCCCGGGCGACTTCGCCTGGCAGATCGGCCAGAAGGTGCTGGGCGCCATCCGCAACTTCCCGATCCGGGAAGAAGCGGGCGACCTCGCCAAGATCAGCCAGACCTACGTGGACAGCCTGGCCAAGACCTGCCAGGGCACCTTCACCCCGACCCTGGGCACGGTGGAGACGGTGAAGCAGGTCACCTTCCGCACCGGCTCGGCCCTGTGCGAGATGAAGGAGGGCAAGGTCTTCGTCTCCCTGGTCATGTACCTGTCGGCCCAGCGCACCCTGGGCGTCTTCTCGCACGAGGCGATGGAGAGCGAGCGGGCCACGGCCGAGACCGCTTCGGCCGGCATCCTGAAGGCACTCAAGGAAGCCGCCGCGAAGGAGCCGCCGGCCCAGCAGGGCCAAGCCGCTCCCCAGCAGCCGGCGCCGCAACCGAAGAAGTGACCCAAGGGGCGGCAGCCGCCCGCCCCTTCCGACCGGAAACCGCCATCGGAAACCGCCGCCCGGACAGACTGTCCGTGGCGGCGGTTCCATGTCGGGGACCCGCCGGAGGCATCCGGCCGGCGGACCGTCATCCCTTGTCGCCCAGCGCCTCTTCCGCGAGCCGGGCGAAGGCCGGGTCCAGCGGCGGCGGATCAATGGGAACCCCTTCGGCCAGCGCGTCCGCCACGGTGCGCAGGATGTCGATGCGGGCGCACCATTTGGAATTCGCCGGGATCAGGGTCCAGGGGGCCGCCGGGGTGGAGGTGCGGACGAACATCTCCTGCGCCGCCGCCACATATTCGTCCCAGCGCGCGCGGGCGCGCAGGTCGTCCGGCGTCAGCTTCCAGCGCTTCCACGGCTTCTCCAGCCGCTCGCGCAGACGCTTGCCCTGCTCCTCCGGGCTGATGCTGAGGAACAGCTTGATCACGCGGATGCCGTCGTCCGTCAGCATCTTCTCGAAGGCGTTGATCTCGTCGTAGGCGCGGGTCCAGTCCTCCCGCTTCGCCAGCCCCTCCACCCGCTCGACCAGCACACGGCCGTACCAGGAGCGGTCGAAGATGGCGACGCTGCCCGGCGTGGGCAGGCGCTGCCAGAACCGCCAGAGATAGTGCCGGCCCTGCTCGTCGGCCGTCGGGGCCGAAATGGGCCAGACATGGAACCCGCGCGGGTCCAGTTCCGCCGTCATCCGGCGGATCGCACCGCCCTTGCCCGCCGCGTCCCAGCCCTCGAAGACGATGACGGCACGCAGCCCCTGCCAGAAGTAGGAGAACTGAATCCGGGCCATCCGCTCCTGCAGGGCCTTCTGGGTCTTCTCATAGTCAGCCTTGTCGGCAAAACGGGGCTGCCGTTCGGGCAGCCGGTCGAGACGGAACCGGTCAGGTATCTCCAGAGCCATCCGCATTTCCTTCCTGTCGTTCCCGACATTCCTCCGCCCCCGGCCAGTCTGACGCCGCCGGCGCCGGCAATCCAGCGGTTCCGCCCAGCCGGATCCAGCCGGCCGGGTTCGTCATGCGGCCAGCGGTCGCGGGAACCGCCCCGCCCCTGGCGGGTTTTCCCGGTGAGGCGGTCCCTGCCCGGACCGCGGCGCCCGTCCGGCGCCAGCCACACCGCCCGACGTCTTGCCTGCGACGTCCCCCTACGCCCGCCAGCCGGAGCAGAGGTCGCCGCCATGTCCCTGACCGCCCAGACCCGCCGGGAATCCCCCGGCAACGCCCGCCCGACTCCGGCGACGACGACACGCCCCGCCGGCGCCGGTCCCCGCATCTACAACCTGTTCCCCCTGCTGGCGGGAACGGTGGAGGACTGGAAACGCCACCTGCCCCGGATCGCCGCGATGGGGTTCGACTGGGTTTTCCTGAACCCCGTCCACTATCCCGGCTTCTCCGGCAGCCTGTACGCCGTGAAGGACCCTTACCGGCTGAACGAGCTGTTCCGCGGCGACACGGATGCCGACACGGACACGCTGCTGCGGGACTTCTTCGCCGAGGCCCGCCGGCACGGGCTGACGGTCATGCTGGATCTGGTGGTGAACCACACGGCCAAGGACGCCCTGCTGGCGGAGCAGCATCCCGACTGGTACGTGCGCAACCGCGACGGTTCCCTGCGCAGCCCCGGCGCCGTCAACCCGCAGGACCCGACGGATGTCACGGTCTGGGGCGATCTGGCGGAACTGGACTACAGCCGGCAGGAGTCCCGCGAGGGGCTGATCCGCTACTGGGCGGACTGGGTGCGGCACCAGGTCGGACTGGGGGCCGCCGGCTTCCGCTGCGACGCCGCCTACCAGGTGCCGGCGGGCGTCTGGCGCGCCCTGATCGAGGCGGCCCGCGGCACCGATCCCGAGGTGCTTTTCTTCGCCGAGACGCTGGGCTGCACGCCGGAGCAGGTGGCCTCGCTGGCGGATGCCGGCTTCGACTACCTGTTCAACAGCGCGAAATGGTGGGACTTCCGCTCCGACTGGTTCCTGGAGCAGTATGAACTGTACCGCTCCATCGCCCCCACGATCGCCTTCCCCGAGAGCCACGACACCGAGCGGCTGGCAGCGGAAACCGGCACCGGCGACCCCCGCCATCTCGCGGCGCTGGCGAAGATGCGCTACCTGTTCTCGGCAGCCGTATCCTCGGGCGTGATGCTGCCGGCCGGCTTCGAGTACGGCTTCACCCGCCGGCTCAACGTGGTAGAGACGCGGCCGCAGGACTGGCAGGCCGAGGCTGCGGAACCGCGGCTGGACCTGTCGGGCTTCATCGCCGACGTGAACGCCATGAAGGCGTCCGTGCCCGCCCTGAACAGGGAGGGGCCGCTGCGCCGGATCACCGGCGCGCACGATCCCGTGGTGGCGCTGCTGCGCAGCGACCCGGCCAGCGGGGAGAGTGCGCTGCTGCTGCTGAACCCGGAGACGGACGGCCCCCGTTCCCTGGACCCGGCGATCCTGCTGGCCGCGGGAGACGGCGGCAGCTTCGAGGACGTCACGCCGTCGAAGGCTCCGGCCGTGCTGCGGCCGGGCGTTCCCGTGGTGCTGGAGCCGCTGGAGCTGCGCGTCTTCCGCGGCCGCCCGGCGAAGCCCGCCATCGCCCCCGACCCCGGCGCCAGCCTCGCACGGCTGGCCGCCCTGGCGGAGGACCGCGTGGCTGTGGAGGACGTCTACCCCTGCGTGGACGGCGGCCGCTTCGCCGTCAAGCGCGTGGTCGGCGACATCATGGAGGTGTGGGCCGACATCTTCGCCGACGGGCACGACAGGATCGCGGCGGTGGTTCAGTACCGCGTGGCCGGAGAGGCGGCATGGGCCGAAGCGCCCATGGTCTTCATCGACAACGACCGCTGGGCGGGCCGCGTCCCGCTGAGCCGCAACGCCCGCTACGAATACCGCATCGAGGCGTGGCGCGACCTGTTCGCCACCTGGCGCGCCGACTTCGTGAAGAAGCGCGACGCCGGCCGCGACGTGTCGCTGGAACTGGTGGAGGGGCGCGGGATTCTGGAAAAGGCGGTGGAGGGGGCCGAGGGTCGCGGCAAGGCCACGCTGACCGCGCATCTGGAGCACCTGCGCGGCGTGCCCGACCAGGACAGGCTGCGGCTGGCCGACCTGCTGCTGGGCGACAGCCTGGCCGCGGACATGGCGCGGTTCGGCCCCCGCACCAACCGCTCGCACTCGCAGACGCTGGAGGTGGTGGCGGACCGGCTGGCGGCCCGCTTCTCCTCCTGGTACGAGCTGTTCCCCCGCTCCATGTCGGACGATCCGGCACGGCACGGCACCTTCGACGACGTGATCGCCAAGCTGCCCTATGTCCGGGACATGGGATTCGACGTGCTGTACTTCCCGCCGATCCACCCGATCGGCCGGAGCAACCGCAAGGGCCGCAACAACTCCCTGACCGCCGGGCCGGACGATCCGGGCAGCCCCTACGCCATCGGCTCCGAGGCCGGCGGGCACGACGCCATCCACCCCGAGCTGGGCACGCTGGACGACTTCCGCCGGCTGGTACGGGCGGCGAAGGAGCACGGGCTGGAGATCGCGCTGGACTTCGCCATCCAGTGCAGCCCGGACCATCCCTGGATCAAGGAGCATCCGGACTGGTTCGACTGGCGCCCCGACGGCAGCATCCGGTACGCGGAGAACCCGCCCAAGAAGTACGAGGACATCGTCAACGTCCACTTCTACCGGCACGCCCTGCCGGACATCTGGTTCGCCCTGCGCGACGTGGTGCTGTTCTGGGTGGCGCAGGGGGTGAAGATCTTCCGGGTGGACAATCCCCACACCAAGCCCCTGCCCTTCTGGGAATGGATGATCCGCGAGGTGCAGGACCGCCACCCCGATACGATCTTCCTGGCCGAGGCCTTCACCCGGCCGAAGATGATGAAGCGGCTGGCAAAGCTGGGCTTCACGCAGAGCTACACCTACTTCACCTGGCGGCGGCACAAGCAGGAGCTGACCGACTATCTGGTGGAGCTGACCCAGGGGCCGGCGAAGGAGTACTACCGTCCGAACTTCTTCGTGAACACGCCGGACATCAACCCGCCCTATCTGCATTCCGGCAACCCGGCGATGTTCAGGATCAGGGCCGTGCTGGCCACCATGCTGTCCAGCGTCTGGGGCATGTACAGCGGCTTCGAGCTGTGCGAGGGCACGCCGCTGCCGGGCAAGGAGGAGTATCTCGACAGCGAGAAGTATGAGATCCGCGCCTGGAACTGGGACGATCCCCGGAACATCCGCGGCTACATCCGGCACCTGAACCAGCTCCGCCGCAAGGAGCCGGCCTTGCAGCACCTGACGAACCTGCGCTTCTACACGGCGCACCACGACGGGGTTCTCTACTTCGGCAAGGCGGACCCGCGCGACAGCGGCTCGATGATCCTCTGCGCCGTCAGCCTGAACCCCGACCAGGGCGCCTATCAGGTGCCGTTCGAGGTGCCGCTGTGGGAGCTGGGCCTGCCCGACGATGCCGCGGTGCAGGTGGAGGATCTGTTCAGCGGCGGGCGCTGGTTCTGGTACGGCAAGTGGCAGAACCTGACCCTGGAGCCCTGGAACAACCCGGCCGCGCTCTGGCGCATCAGCCGGCCGTCCTGACCCGTCCCGGGCCGGCGGGTGTGCTGTCCGGCGCCGCTGGGCCTGGCATCGCTGGGCCTGGCATCGCTGGGCCTGGCAGCGCGCGTCCTGCCCGACAGGTCCAGCGTACCACCGACGGCGGTCCGCGTCGCCCCCCGATAAGTCAGGGCGGTGCAGTCCTTCCGGGTGTCTTCCGTTCCGACGCAGGAAACCCTATATCCTGTCGTGCCGGAACCGTAGCCGTATGATCGGCCAGCCCGATACGGGGCACGGGTCCGGACGGGCGGGCGCCCCGTTTCTCCAGCGGGAAACAGCATCCCTGGACAGGAAGCGCCATTCGGAGTCCGCGCCATGCGTGCCTGGGCCGTGCGTGTCTGGATCGTCGCAGGTTTCCTTCTCGCCTCCCTGCCCGCGCAGCCGGTCCGGGCGCAGGACGCTGCGTCCACGACGCCACAGGATGACGGCTTCTACCTGAAATCGACGACCGGCTGGGACCGCGGCCTGGGCTCTGCGTCCGGCCTGCCGGTCAGCAGCGATCTCAATCTGGGAAGCGCCCTGACCCTGGGCAGCCCCCTGTCCGGCGGCATTGCCGCCGGCTGGCGCCCGATGGAGATGCTGCGGCTGGAAGTCGAATACATGCACGGCCGCGCCGACCGCGGCTCGGTGACCGACCTGCCCGCCGGCGCCGACCGGCTGGACCGGCAGAGCGTGATGGCCAACGCTCTCCTCGATATCGACCTGAGCGGCTGGGTCACCCCCTATGTCGGCGTCGGCCTGGGCCTGACGCGGCTGGAGCTGGACGCCGGGCGGCTGGACGGGGCGACCCTGGTCGGGCGGGATGACATCATCTCCTACCAGGGCATCGTCGGGTTTTCGATGCCGTTCAGCGAGCAGCTCTCCTTCTTCGCGGACGGCCGCTACACCGGCTTCAGCGATATCGCTCTGGACCCCGGCCGCACCGATGCCGGCAATGATCTTCAGAGCTGGTCCGCCCTGGCCGGCCTGCGCTACCGCTTCGGCGGCCCCTGAACCCCCGTCAGGTGATCGCGGCCCGCCTCAGACAGGTTCCGGTTCGGCCGGAGCGCGTGCCGTTGCGCCCACGGTCCCGGACGCGATGACGGAAGCGACCGCGGCCTGCCGCCGTTCCCACTCCGGATAGCGCAGCGTCAGCTCGTGCGGCCGGTCCTCCAGATCCAGGACGGACAGCGTGCAGGCGGGATCGCGGCGCATCCGGTCGAGCCCGGCCAGATGCACGATGCCCAGCGGCCGGTGCGGCAGGAAGAACTCCACCAGCCTGTCCGCCGCCGGATCGAAGCGCCACGGCCCCATGTAGTTGCACCAGTCCGGCAACAGCTCCAGCGGGAGCCCGTCGACATAGACGGCCAGCGCCATGGCGAGCTGATCGGAGGTGAAGATGTGCCCCTTGTGGATCACCCGGTCCTGCCATCTCTGAAAGGCGGCCCAGTACGGCGCGTCCGCCCGCAGGGCGTAGGCCCCGGCGTTCAGCGTGGCCCTGACCGCGAGCGGCCGCAGGATATCGGCGGGCAGGCCGGCACGGCGGCCGTTCTTGTAGAGGATGGAGCGCACCCGGGCGATGCCGCCCAGCAGCCACTTCACCGTCAGCTCGCCCTGCCGGTAGCGGCCCGTCTGGGCGACGATGCCGAAGCGCCCCCGCCGCGCCGCGCGGATGTAGAGGTCCACCGCCTCCCAGTCCTGAACCCAGGCGTCGCCGTCGATCCAGACCAGCACCTCGTAGCCGGGGAAATACTCCGGCAGGAACAGCTTGGCGATGTTGGCGCGCAGATAGCCGCGGTCCCGGATGCGGCCGGCCGGGAAGTCGTAGTGCCATTGCGCCGTGACCACGGTGCAGCCGATGGCTTCGAGGTGGGCGCGCTGGTCAGCCGTCAGGCCGGCATCCACGATGCCGAAGGGGCAGTCCCGTCCCTGCGGGAAGCGCCGGACCGAGGCGATCAGCTCCAGCAGCATCGGATAGTAGGTGGCGTCGCCGCCGCTGATCAGGATGTGGGACCTGGACGGGGGCATCGCGCACCTGACGGGCTTGCGGATCGTTGGGGGTAACCAGCAAGCGTATAGGCCGGCGGCAGCGGACCCGCAAGCCGCGCAGAACCCCGACCTTCGATGCGGGCTGCGGCCCGGTCCCGCCCGGTTCCGGCGCGACGAAGGGCAGCGGCCGGCCGCGAAAGGGTTACGATCCGGCCCGTCCGTCCCCACATGCCGTTGGATATCCGACGAACCCCGCGCCGCGACGGGGGTGGCGGGCAACCTATCCCCCGCCACTTCTGTTCAGTGGCAGTGTCCCGCCCGCAGACCACGGCTCCCGGCATGATCGATCGCAGCGACCGCTTCTGGTACAAGGACGCGGTCATCTACCAGACCCACGTCAAGGCCTTCCACGACGCCGACAACGACGGCATCGGCGATTTCGCCGGGCTGGCGCAGAAGCTGGACTATATCCAGGAACTCGGCGTCACCGCCCTCTGGCTGCTGCCGTTCTATCCTTCGCCGCTGAAGGATGACGGCTACGACATCGCCGACTACCGCGACGTCAATCCGCGTTACGGCACGCTGCGGGACTTCCGCAACTTCGTGCGCGAGTGCCATGCCCGCGGCATCCGCGTCATCACCGAGCTGGTGGTCAACCACACATCGGACCAGCATCCCTGGTTCCAGCGCGCCCGCCGGGCGCCCAAGGGGCATCCGCACCGGAACTTCTACGTCTGGTCCGACACCGACCAGAAATACCAGGGCACCCGCATCATCTTCCTGGACACCGAGAAGTCCAACTGGACCTGGGACGAGCAGGCCAAGGCCTATTTCTGGCACCGTTTCTACAGCCACCAGCCGGACCTGAACTTCGACAACCCCCGCGTCCTGCGGGAGGTGATGAACGTCATGCGCTACTGGCTGGACATGGGGGTGGACGGGTTGCGCCTGGACGCCGTGCCCTACCTGATCGAGCGCGAGGGCACCAACTGCGAGAACCTGCCCGAGACCCACGAGATCCTGCGCCGCATCCGGGCCGAGGTGGACAGCCACTACGGCGACCGCATGCTGCTGGCCGAGGCGAACCAGTGGCCGGAGGACGTGCTGCCCTATTTCGGCAATCCCGAGGTGGGCGGCGACGAATGCCACATGGCCTTCCACTTCCCGCTGATGCCGCGGATCTACATGGCGCTGGCGATGGAGGACCGGCATCCGGTCACCGACATCATGCGCCAGACGCCGGAGATCCCGGCCAACGCCCAGTGGGCCGTGTTCCTGCGCAACCATGACGAGCTGACGCTCGAAATGGTGACCGACAAGGAACGCGACTACATGTGGAACTTCTACGCCACCGACCGGCGCGCCCGCATCAATCTGGGCATCCGGCGACGGCTGGCGCCGCTGATGGACAACGACCGGCACAAGATCGAACTGCTGAACAGCCTGCTGTTCTCCATGCCCGGCACGCCGGTGATCTATTACGGCGACGAGATCGGCATGGGCGACAACGTCTATCTGGGGGACCGCGACGGCGTGCGCACGCCGATGCAGTGGTCGCCCGACCGCAACGGCGGCTTCTCCCGCGCCGATCCGGCGGGGCTGTATCTGCCGACGATCCAGGACCCGGTCTACGGATTCCAGGCCGTGAACGTGGAGGCACAGGCCCGCTCCTCCACCTCGCTGCTGAACTGGATGCGCCGGCTGGTGGCCGTGCGCCAGCAGTACAGGGCGTTCGGCCGCGGCAGCCTGCGCTTCCTCTACCCCGGCAACCGCAAGGTCCTTGCCTATCTGCGCGAATACGAGGGCGAGGTGGTGCTCTGCGTCGCCAACCTGTCGCGCGCCCCGCAGGCGGTGGAACTGGACCTGCGTCAGCACCGCACCTGCGTCCCGGTGGAGATGATCGGCCGCAGCGCCTTCCCGCCGATCGGGGACCTGCCCTATCTGCTGACCCTGCCCGGCTACGGCTTCTACTGGTTCGTCCTGTCCAGCCAGGCCGCCCTGCCGACCTGGCACGAGCCGGTGCCCGAGCCGCTGCCCGACTTCGTGACCCTGGTGCTGCGCGACGGCTGGCGCGAGGTCGTCACCGGCCGCGGCATCCGCGACCTGGAGACGGAGGCGCTGCCCGCCTTCGTGCCGAAGCAGCGCTGGTTCGGCGCCAAGGATGCCCGCGTCACCGGGGTGCGTGTCACCGGCACGGCGGAACTGCCCGACCCGACGGGCGGCGGCGAAAGCTATCTGCTGACCCGCATCGACGTGTCCCACACCGCCTCGTCGGAGCCGGTGCCCTACTTCCTGCCGCTCGCCATGTCCTGGGAGGAGCAGGCGGGCACGCCAGGCTGGCCGCTGTTCCCGTTCACCGTGGCGCGCACCCGCCGGGGCGCGCGCCTGGGGGCCGCGTTCGACGCCATGCAGTCGTCGCGCTTCGCCTTGGCGCTGGTGGAAGCGGTACGGAAAGGGCTGGAACGTCCGGCGACCCGCGGCAGCCTTCTGTTCCTGCCGACCGACCGGCTGGACGAGGTGCGCTTCTCCGTGACCGAACCGCCGGAGGTGCGGACCCTGGGGGTGGAACAGTCCAACACCTCGGTCCTGCTGGGCGACCAGATCGTGCTGAAGATCTACCGCAGGCTGGAGCCCGGCAGCCATCCGGAGCTGGAGATGGCCCGCTTCCTGACGGAGCGGGTGCCCTATGCCAACACCCCGCCGCTGCTGGGCACCATCGAGCACAGGCTGGAGGGCGACGGCACGGCGCTGGCCGTGCTGACCGGCTTCGTCCGCAACCAGGGCAACGGCTGGACCTTCACCCTGGACTATCTGACCCGTGAGCTGGAGGACGCCCGCCTGCATCTGACCGCGGGCAGAGAGTCCGGGGCCGTGCCGCCTGTCCTGGCCGAGGTGGAGGGGGAGAATTTCGGCATGTACCTGACCCTCGCCCGGACCCTGGGCGAACGGACGGCCCAGCTCCACTGCGCCCTGGCGACGACGACCGGCGATCCCGGCTTCGATCCGGAGCCGGCCGGGGCGGCGGACATGGAGGACTGGCGCGAGGCGGCGATGCGGCAGGTGGAGGCGGGCCTGCATGCCCTGCGTACCGCCCGCGACGGCCTGCCGGACGAGGCGCGCGCCGCCGCCGACCTGCTGCTGGGCCGGGAGGAGGAGGTCTTCGAGCGGGTCCACGCCCTTGCCCGCCCCATCGACGGGCTGACCAAGACCCGCATCCACGGGGACTACCATCTGGGCCAGGTGCTGCGCTCGGCCACGGACTGGTTCATCATCGACTTCGAAGGCGAACCGACGAAGACCCTGGCCGAGCGGCGGCGCAAGCACTCCCCCCTGCGTGACGTAGCGGGAATGCTGCGCTCCTTCGACTATGCGGCCTGGGGGGCCATGTTCCGGCTGGCGGAGGTGCATGCCGACGCCATCGACCGGCTGGGTCCCCTGGCGCGGGAATGGAACCAGGCCGCCCGCACCGCCTTCCTGGAGGGCTATGACGGCGCCATCGGCGCCTGCTCCGCCTGTCCGCAGGACGGCAGCGCCGACCGGCTGCGCGCCCTGTTCGAGCTCGAGAAGGCCTTCTACGAGATCGCCTACGAGGCGGGCAACCGCCCGACCTGGCTGCCCATCCCGATCCGCGGTGCGCTCGCCGTGCTGGACCGCCCACTGGAGATGCCGCAATGAGCCCGGACCGCCATGACCGCCCGTCCCGGGACACGGCCGATCTGGTCGATGCCCCGTTCGAGGCCGCCATCCATGCCCTGGTCCATGCCGACCATGGCGATCCCTTCAGCGTGCTGGGCCCGCATGACGGCCCGGACGGCACCTGGCAGGTACGCGGGCTGTTCCCCGACGCCCGCACGGTCGAGGTGGTGGACGCCGCAACCGGCACGACGCTGGCGGAGGCGCGGCGCGTCCACCCGCACGGCTTCTGGCTGGCCGCGCTCGACGGGCCGCAGCGGGCCTATCGGCTGCGCATCGACTTCGGCACCGGAGCGATGGAGTTCGAGGACGCCTACCGCTTCGGCCCCTGGCTGGGCGAGCTGGACCGTCACCTGTTCGCCGAGGGAACACATCTGCGCCTGTGGGAGCGGCTGGGGGCGCACCCGACGGAGATCGACGGCGTGGCCGGCACGGCCTTCGCCGTCTGGGCGCCGAACGCCCGGCGCGTCTCCGTCGTGGGGGATTTCTGCAACTGGGACGGCCGCCGGCTGCCGATGCGGCTGCACCACGGCATCGGCATCTGGGAGATCTTCGTGCCCCATGCCGGGCGCGGCGACCTCTACAAGTTCGAGATCAAGGGGCCGGACGGCACGATGCTCCCGCTGAAGGCCGATCCGATGGCCTTCCAGGCGGAAGCTCCGCCACGCACCGCGTCCGTCGTCCATGGCACGCCACCCTGGACCTGGGCGGACGGCGACTGGCTGGAGCGGCGTCCCGACACCTCGGACCTGCATAGCCCCATGTCCATCTACGAGGTGCATCTGGGCTCCTGGAAGCGGGGACCGGAGAACCGCTATCTGACCTACCGGGAGCTGGCGGACGAGCTGATCCCCTATGTGGCGGAGATGGGCTTCACCCATATCGAGATGCTGCCCGTCACCGAGTATCCCTTCGACGGGTCCTGGGGCTACCAGCCGGTCGGGCTGTTCGCCCCCACCAGCCGCTTCGGCACGCCGGAGGATTTCCGGTATTTCGTGGAGGCGGCGCACCGGGCGGGCATCGGCATCCTGCTGGACTGGGTGCCCGGACACTTCCCCACCGACCCGCACGGGCTGGGCCTGTTCGACGGCACCCACCTGTACGAGCACGCCGACCCGCGCCAGGGCTTCCACCAGGACTGGAACACCCTGATCTACAATTACGGCCGGCGCGAGGTGCAGAACTTCCTGCTGGCCAACGCCCTGTTCTGGCTGGACCGCTATCATCTGGACGGGCTGCGGATGGATGCCGTCGCCTCCATGCTGTACCTGGACTACAGCCGCAAGGCGGGGGAATGGGTGCCCAACCGCTTCGGCGGGCGGGAGAACCTGGACGCCATCGAGCTGCTGCGCCGGACCAACGAACTGGCCTATGGCGAGCAGCCGGGCGCGATCACGGTGGCCGAGGAGTCCACCGCCTGGCCGGCGGTGTCGCGGCCGACCTACCTGGGCGGGCTGGGCTTCGGCTACAAGTGGAACATGGGGTGGATGCACGACACGCTCAACTACATGAGCAAGGACCCCGTCCACCGACGCTGGCACCACCACAACCTGACCTTCGGGCTGATCTACGCCTTCTCGGAGAACTTCGTGCTGCCGCTGAGCCACGACGAGGTGGTCCACGGCAAGGGCAGCCTGCTGAACAAGATGCCGGGCGACCGCTGGCAGAAATTCGCCAATCTGCGCGCCTATTTCGGTTTCATGTGGACCCACCCCGGCAAGAAGCTGCTGTTCATGGGCGGCGAGTTCGCCCAGGAGCGGGAGTGGAGCCACGACCGCGGCCTGGACTGGTTTCTGCTGGGCCTGCCCGACCATGAGGGCGTGCAGCGCCTGATCCGCGACCTGAACCACCTGTACCGGGAACTGCCGGCGCTGCACCGGCTGGACTGCGATCCCGCCGGCTTCGAGTGGCTGGAGGCGAACGACAGCGAAACCTCGGTGCTGGCCTTCCTGCGCAAGGACGGCGCGGGCCGGATGACGGCGACCGTCTGCAACTTCACGCCGCTGCCGCGTCAGGGCTACCGGCTGGGCGTCCCGGCTGAAGGCTGGTGGGCGGAGCGGCTGAACACCGACGCGGAGCGCTATGGCGGCTCCAATGTCGGCAACGGTGGCGGCGTGCGGACGGAAGAGGTGCCGGCGCACGGACGGCCGTACAGTCTGTCGCTCACGCTTCCCCCGTTGGGGACGGTGGTGCTGGAGTTCCAGACAGAGCCGGCATGATCCGTTGCAGAATGCAGTGCGCGGATCAGGCCGGGCCAATGCGCAATGCAGGGTACGATGCATATTGCAACGACGCGACCACAATCCTAACGGGGAATTAACCTCGTTGCCGGGAAGGCCCCGCGTCGGCGGAGCTGCGTCTGGCATCCGTGTTGCAACGGATGCGGCAAGACCGGCGGGACACCCGCCGATGCGACCGACCGGGCAAACCGGCGGTCGCCTGCCGCGAACCGGCGGCACGAACCGAGGATTGTCACGATGTCACCGCTCCACGCCCACCCTCCGCCTGTCCGCGCCCTCTCCGGCCTTTTGTCCGGGGCGCTGCTCGGCCTGATGCTGAGCACGTCCCCGTCGGCCGCAGCCGTCTCCCAGCGGGGCACCGTGCCCCTGCACGGCACCGTGGCCACAAGCTGCTATCTGGTCGTCACCGACCATGGCAGCGCGATCGACATGGAGAACGGCGCCTTCTTCCAGGCGGTGGGGTCTGTCGGGGAGTCCTGCAACCACGGCCTGGGCTATACCGTCACCATCGAGTCCGAGAACAAAGGCCGCATGGTGAACGAGACGGGGCAGGGCGTCGGCTATGCCATCTCCTACGGCGACCTGCTGCTGGACACCCTTCGGGCGCCGGTCGAACTGACCCGCCGCTATGCCCAGCCGGAGTTGCGCACCCGGCAGTTCCGGGTGCTCGTTCCGGTGGCCTTCCGCTCGCTGACCGCCGGCACCTACAGCGACACCATCACCCTGACCATCGCCGCCCGCTGAGCACGACGGGGCGCGGATGCTGCCTCAGGCGAACAGCGCCACCCCGGCGATGATCCCCACCAGCAGGCCCAGCACGGCCGCAAGGCCGCGACGGTCTTCATTGATCGTTCCGTGGCTGCGCATGGCGTCCTCCCTCCCCCTCGGGAACAGGCTTGCAGGGACTTCGTCCGGTCCCGCCCCAGGAAAAGACGGGCAGAAGAAAAGGCCGCGGCGGTAAGGCCGCCGCGGCCGAGTGGATTTCACGGGCAGGGAAACGACACGGGACCCCCGGGCGGAAACCGCCCGGTCCCGCGTCAGAACGGCGAGGCAGCAGGGCTGCCCGCCGGTGCGGCGGAGGGCGTCGCGCGCGGGGCGGACTCCTCCGCAACCTCGGTGCTCTTCAGGCTTTCGCCCAGGCGGCGCAGATGCTGGCGCAGCTCCGCCTTCATCTGGGCGGCGATCTCCGCGCGCGCCTCGTGCAGGCTGACCGTCACGGCCGGCCGCGTCGCAGGCACGGCGGCAGGTGCCGGGCCCGGCGGCAGCATGGCGGTCTGGGTCTCCATCGCCAGCGACGGGCCGGCGAGAACGGCGGCGCAGAGAGCCGCGGCAGCAGCGCAGATCAACGTGCGCATGGCGCACCTCCTCTTGCGATGACGGGCCGATCCGTTTCCTGGCCCGCCGACGACAAGGCGAAAGATAGTTACCAATCCTTTCCAATCAATTACTTGCGCAATGCTACCGACGCAGCCGAGCCATGCCGGCGCCCCCGCGGACGCAAAATTATCCCGCACATGTCTTTTGCCGTTCCGGAAATTTCCCGGCATGGCGCCTGAGCGTCAAAGAATTCGCAAGGGCCGTTTGCGATCAGGCAAAATGTCCGACAGTGTAATTACACGGGCGCAATTGACGCACTTGAAGCACCGGGCAGCCCCCGGCCCTCAGGCGATCTCCGCCATAAGCTTGGAGAGGAAGGCGGCGGCGAAGTCGTCCGCGCCGGCGGCGGTGCGGACGAAGGCGCCCTCCCCCGCGATGACGTTCTCGGCGTAATAGGATTCCAGCCAGTCGAACTCGTCCAGGATCGCCAGCGCGTTCACCGTCACCCCGGCCGCCGCGGCGTGGGCGCGGGCGCTCAACGGATCGATCCCGGCATTGTTGAAACCGTTGGAGACCAGGTCGATCTTGCGCCGCGCGGCCCGCCAGGGCGCGCGCTCGATCAGCGCGACGGCGGCAACGATGGCGCTGCCCAGCGCGGTGCTGCCGCCCATGGCAATGCCGGGAACCGCGTCGATGGCATCGGCCATGGCGGTGCAGTCGGCGGCATCGGACACCAGCCGCCAGGGGACCAGGGCCGTCAGGGTGTCGGGGCCGGCGAACTGCACCAGGGTCACGGCGATGCGCCCGTGGCCGCCACGGGCGACGGCGGCGGCGACCCTGGGATCGCGGAAAGCGGCGGCATGGCCGCGCAACTGGAAGTCCAGGGCATTGCGGCTGATGCTGGCCGAAGCGTCCACCGCCAGCACCAGCGACAGGTCCACCGGCGCGCCCGCGGCGCCCTCCGCCACGCCCTCTGCGGTCCTGGCCGCCGCTGCCCCGAGCGGGGACAGCAGCGGCAGTCCGGCCAGCCCCGCCAGCAGCGCCCTTCGCCCGACCCGGTCGCTTCCGTTCACCCGTCCGCTCCTTCGTCTTCGTCCAGCCCGTCTCCGGCCAGCCCGTCTCCGGCCAGTCCGTCTCCGTCAGGCCCGGCCGCGTCCGCCGCCAGCGCATGGCGCAGCACCTTGCGCATCACCGTCGGCAGCGCCTCCGCCTCCAGCCCCGCCCGCGGCACCCAGACCGCCCCCGGAACGGACGGTGCCGGCTGCGGCACCCGGCCCGCCAGCACCTCCAGTTCGAGGTGGAAGTGGGTGAAAGTATGACGGACCGTCCCCGGCACCGGGCGCCAGCCGATCCCCGGCAGGGGCGCCGCTGCCCGCACGGCGTCGGCTCCCGGAACCGTTCCCGTCCAGTCGGTGGACGGCACCTCCATCATGCCGCCGAGCAGGCCCGTCTCCGGCCGGCGGCGCAGCAGCACCGCCCCGTCGCCGTCGCAGAGCAGGAAGGCGGTGCCCCGCCGCGTCGGCTTCTCCGCCTTGGCCGCCTTGCGCGGCAGGTCCTCCTGCACGCCGGCGGCGGAGGCGGCGCAGTCCGGCTGCCAGGGACAGAGGATGCAGCGCGGCCGCCGCGGCGTGCAGATCGTGGCGCCCAGATCGAACAGGGCCTGGGTGTGGTCGCCCGCCCGCGCCTCCGGCACCAGCGCCCCGGCCAGGGCGCGCAGCCGCGGCTTGGCCGCGGGCAGCGGTTCCTCCACCCGGAAGACGCGGGCCAGCACGCGCTCGACATTGCCGTCCACGGCCGCCGCCGGGCGGTCGAAGGCGATGGCGGCGACGGCCGCGGCCGTATAGTCCCCGATGCCCGGAAGGTGCCGCAATTCCGCTTCAGTGTCCGGAAAGCGCCCGCCATGGTCCCGCGCCACGGCGACGGCGCAGCGGTGCAGGTTGCGCGCACGGGCGTAGTAGCCGAGACCGGCCCAGGCCCGCAGCACATCGTCGAGGTCCGCCGCGGCGAGGTCCAGCACGGTCGGCCAGCGGCGCAGGAACTCCTGGAAATAGGGGCCCACGGTGGCGACGGTCGTCTGTTGCAGCATGATCTCCGACAGCCAGACCCGGTACGGGTCGGCCCGCTCCCCCGGGGCGGCGCGCCAGGGCAGGACCCGGCGGTGGCGGTCGTACCAGGAGAGCAGCCGCGCCCCCCGGTCGCGGCGGCTCCCGGCGTCAGGAAGCCCGCCTGGGCGCTGGTCAGGCGGGGCGGCTTCTGCTTTCTTACCGGCGCGGGACGAGGTGGAGGCAGGTGGCATGAGCGGACCCCAGAGGATCGGACGACAGGTCGCCACCATCGCGGGCAAGGCCCTGGGAAAGAACGGGCTGGCGTTCGGTGGCCTGCTGACCGAATGGGCCACCATCGTGGGACCCAGACTGGCCGACCAGACCACCCCGCTGAAGCTCGCCTTCCCCAAGGGACGCCGCGACGAGGCGGTGCTGCACCTCCGGGTGTCCAGCCCGGTGGCGCTGCTGCTCCAGCATGAGGAACCCCAGGTGCTGGAACGGATCAACGCCTTCTTCGGCTGGCGCGCGGTGGTGCGGCTGAAACTGGTGCATGGCGGGCCGGCCCTCAAGCCGTCCGCGCCTGCGCGACCGCTGCGCCGGCTGTCGGCTGAGGAGGAGACGGCCATCGCCGGCCGCACCGCCGAGGTGCCCGACCCCGACCTGCGCGACGCCCTGGAACGGCTGGGCCGGGCCGTCCACGGCTCCGCCCCGCGCTGACCCTGCCGCTTGCGGCTCCGGAGAACCGGAGTCTATATTCCAACATCTTGTGTTCAGGAGGCGATAGTGCGCCAAAATCTTCGAAGCACTTGGACCCGCCGCGGGTTCCTCGGGGCGCTCGCCCTGGCCGCGGGCATCGTGGCCCTGCCGTTGCTGGCGGGCCCGTCGGCCCTGGCCCAGCAGCCCGCCTCCCTGCCCGGCTTCGATCTCGCCCGGGCGACCGAGGACAAGGTGATCGGCGATCCGAAGGCCCCCATCACGATCATCGAGTACGCCTCGCTGACCTGCTCGCACTGCGCGCACATGCACACCGACATCCTGCCGCGCATCAAGGCGGAGTTCATCGACACCGGGCAGGCGAAGCTGATCTTCCGCGACTTCCCCATGGACCAGGTGGCGCTGACGGCCTCGATGTTCTCCCGCTGCGTCGCGCCGGAGCGGTACTTCTCCATGCTGTCAGCCCTGTTCAAGTCTCAGAAGGCCTGGTTCGCGGCCAAAGACCCGCTGGCGGAGGTCGGCAAGACCGCGCGGATGGCCGGCCTGACCCCGGAGCAGCAGGAAGCCTGCCTGAGCAACAAGCAGCTTGAGACCCATATCCTCCAGACCCGTCTGGACGGCATCAAGAAGTACAACATCAGCGGCACCCCGACCCTGATCCTGAACGACGGTGCGGTCGTGATCGACGGCGCGCGGGAGGAGGAGCTGATCAACGCGCTGGTCAAGCTGGGCGCCAAGCGCAAGGCGGAATGACCGGACGGCGGGCGCGGCGGTGCCCCGCACCGCCGGCCCTGCCGGGCCATGAGGTGCGGTGCACCGGGCTGCCATGCGCGCCGCGTTAACCGGGCCGCGCTAGAACGGCGCCCGGCGCCGGAGCATCGCTGGTCCGGAGCATCGTGGTCCGGAGCATCGCTGGTGATAAACCGGCCCCCGCGCGGGACAAGAGAGGCAGGGCAGAGACCACGGTGCAGTTCACCCGACTCCGCATTTCCGGCTTCAAGTCCTTCGTGGACGCGACCGAGCTTCAGATCGAGCCCGGCATGACGGGCATTGTCGGTCCGAACGGGTGCGGCAAGTCCAATCTGGTGGAGGCGCTGCGCTGGGTCATGGGCGAGACCTCGGCCAAGAAGATGCGCGGCGCCGACATGGACGACGTCATCTTCGGCGGCACGGCGACCCGGCCCGCGCGCAACATCTGCGAGGTCACGCTCTCGCTCGACAATGCCGGCCGCACCGCCCCGGCCCAGTTCAACGACTGGCCGGAGCTGGAGGTGACGCGCAAGCTGGAGCGCGCCTCGGGCTCCGACTACCGGATCAACGGCAAGGGCGTGCGCGCCCGCGACGTCCACATCCTGTTCGCGGACAACGCCTCCGGCGCCAACAGCCCGGCCCTGGTCAGCCAGGGCCGCGTCGGCGCCCTGATCAACGCCCGCCCGACCGACCGCCGCCAGTTGCTGGAGGATGCGGCCGGCATCTCCGGCCTGCACGCCCGCAAGCACGAGGCGGAACTGCGCCTGCGCGCGGCGGAAACGAACCTGACCCGGCTGGATGACGTCCTGACGACCATGGACGGCCAGCTCCAGGGCCTGCGCCGGCAGGCCCGGCAGGCCGCCCGCTACCGCAACCTCCAGGACCATATCCGCCGCGCCGAGGCGGTGCTGCTGCATCTGAAATGGACCCAGGCCCAGGGCCAGCTCGACCGCGCGATGGCCGGCTTCGCCGAGGCGGAGAACGCCGTCCGCGCCCTGATGCTGGCGGCGACCCAGGCCACCACCCTGCGCACCGAGATGACCGCCGGGCTGCAACCGAAGCGGCAGGCCGAGGCCGCCGCCGCCGCGGCGCTGCAACGCCTGCTGCTGGCCCGGGAGCAGTTGGATGCGGAAGAGCGCCGGGCGCAGGAGGCGTTCGCCGCCCTGCAACGCCGGCTGGCCCAGATCGACGGCGACCTGACCCGCGAGCGGGCGCTCGCCGCCGATGCGCGGCAGGCCATGGACCGGCTGGCGGAGGAGCGCCACGCCCTGGCCGAGGCGCAGGCCGAGGAGGCCCTGCTGAACGAGGAGGCGCAGACGGCGCTGATCGAGGCGAAGGACGGGGTGGAGGGGCTGGACCGGGAGCTGTCGCGCGCCATGGAGGGGCTGGCCGCGGAGGAGGCGAAGCGCGCCGCCCTGGACCGGCAGGTGCGGGAGCTGGACGGCCGCGCCGAGACCCTGCGCCGCCGGCTGGAGGAACAGCAGGCCACCCGCGAGGCACTGGCCCGCGATGACACCGTCGGCGGCGATGCGGCTGAGGCCGAGGCGGAAGTCGCCGAGGCCGAGACGCGGCTGGAACTGATGCGGGAGGAGGCGGAGACGGCGGAAACCGCCAAGGCCGCGGCCGAGGCCCGCGCCGAGGCGCTGCGGGCCGAGGCGCAGGCGGTCCAGTCCCGGGCGCGCGAGGCGGTGCAGCAGGCCGACTCCGTCCGCGCCAAGCTGAAGGCGGAGGCCGACGGGCTGGCCGCGCTGCTGAAGATCCGGTCGGGCGACCTGTTCCCGCCCGTGATCGACACGGTGACGGTCGCCCCCGGCTATGAACAGGCCCTGGCCGCCGCGCTGGGGGAGGACCTGACCGCCCCGCTGGACGAGGCCGCCCCGGTCCACTGGCGCACCCTGCCCGCCCTGCCCGATTCCGCCCCCCTGCCCCCGGGCGCCGAGCCGCTGGCCCGCCATGTCAAGGCGCCGCCGGCGCTCGCCCGCTGCCTCGCCCATGTCGGGGTGGTGACCGATGCCGCCTCAGGAGCCGCGGCGGCGCCCCGGCTGCGGCCCGGCCAGGTGCTGGTGACGCGCCAGGGGCATGCCTGGCGCTGGGACGGGCTGACCGTCACCGCCGGGGCGGAGACCGCGGCGGCACAGCGGCTGCGCCAGCGTAACCGGCTGGCCGAGCTGGAACTGGAGCTGGAGGCCGCCGACGAGCGGCTGGACGCCGCCCGCGAGGCACTGGCCGAGGCGGAAGAGACGGCCGAGCGCGCCCTGGCCGACGGGCGCGCCGCGGTGGAGGCCGCCGCCGGCCGTGACCGGCAGGCGCGCGACGCGGTGCGCGCGGCCTTCGCCGCCCTGGGGCAGGCCCAGGCCCGCCACGCGAAGCTGGCGCAGGCCGCCGCCGCCCTGGCCACCCGCCTGCAGGCGCAGGCCGAGGCGGTCGAGTCGCTGGAGGCGGACCGGGCCGAGGTCGAGGAGGCCCGCGAGGAGGCCCGCGCCGCCCTGGCGGAACTGCCCGACCCGGCGGAGGCCCGGCACCGGCTGGCCGAACTGCGCGCCCGGCTGGCCGAGCGCCGGGCCATCCAGGCCGAGCGCCAGAACGCCCTGGACCGGCTGCTGCGCGAGTCGGAGGCGCGCCAGCGCCGCCTTGCCGCCATCGCGCAGGAGGAGCGGTCCTGGCGGACCCGGCTGGACGGCACCGGCGGCCGGCTGGAGGAGCTTCAGGAGCGGGCCGAGGAGACCCGGGCCGAGCTGGAGCGGCTGGCCGAGCGACCGGCTGCCATCGAGACGGAGCGCGGCGACCTGCTGGACCGCATCGCCGAGGCGGAACGGCTGCGCCGCCGCGCCGCCGACGAGCTGGTCGCGCTGGAGGTGCAGGTCGCGGAGGTGGAGCGCGAGCTGAAGGCGGCGGAGACGCAGCTTGCCGACGCGCGCGAGGCCCGGGCCCATGCCGAGGCCGCTGTTGCCGCCGCACGTCAGGCGATGCAGACCCTGCGCGAGCGGGTGCAGGAGCGGCTGGACTGCGAACCGGAGAAGGTTCTGGACGTCGCCGGCATCGACCCCGCGCAGGAGCAGCCCGAAGCCGCCGCGGTCGAGGCGCGGCTGGAGCGGCTGATCGCCGAGCGCGAGACCATGGGCCCCGTCAATCTGCGCGCCGAGCAGGAGGTGGCGGAGCTGGAGGGCCAGATCGACGTGATGAAGGGCGAACGGGAGGACCTGATCGCCGCCATCGCCCGGCTGCGCCAGGGCATCTCCAGCCTGAACCGGGAGGCGCGCGAGCGCCTGCTGGCCGCCTTCGAGCTGGTGGACGGCCACTTCCAGGACCTGTTCACCCGCCTGTTCGGCGGCGGCAAGGCGCACCTGAAGCTGACCGAGGCGGAGGACCCGCTGGATGCGGGTCTGGAGATCTACGCCAGCCCGCCGGGCAAGAAGCTCCAGGTTCTGTCGCTGCTGTCCGGCGGCGAGCAGGCGCTGACGGCGCTGGCCCTGCTGTTCGCCGTGTTCCTCTGCAACCCGGCGCCGATCTGCGTGCTGGACGAGGTGGATGCGCCGCTGGACGAGGCCAATGTCGGCCGCTTCTGCGACATGGTGGAGGAGATGGCGCGGGGCGGGCACACCCGATTCCTCATCATCACCCACCACCGGCTGACCATGGCCCGCATGGACCGGCTGTTCGGCGTCACCATGGCCGAGCGCGGGGTCAGCCAGCTCGTCTCCGTCGATCTGAGCAGCGCCGAGGAGCTGACGGCGGCGGCCTGACGCCCCGGACGGGAAGAGGCACCGCCACGGGAGCGCGGCCTGTCCCGCTCTTCCGGATGATCTGGATCATGGCCCTTGTCATGCCGATATTCCATGCAAGGTGTTGTGTGGGATGGGGGCTCGGGCCTGGATCGGGACGGTTCCGGGCAGCGGTTCACAGGAGCGGTCACCATGCAGTCTGGTCATGCCCAAACGATGAAGCCCGCGCGCAGCGCCCTGGCGACGGCGGCGCTGTGCGGGCTGGCCGCGGTCGGCCTCGCGGCGTGCGCCAACCCCCAGGCGGAACAGGCCGTCTATGCCCAGCAGGCCTTCATCGGCATGCCGGTGCAGACGCTTCTGGCCTGCGCGGGTGTGCCCGAGCGCCGGGCGTCGGTCGATAACGTTGACTACTTCACCTATTCCAGCGAGCGCATCATCACGCGGCCGGCGACCATGCACGGCTACAGCGCATGGCATCCCTGGTACGGCTGGGGACCCTACTGGGGCTATGGCCCGGGCTGGGGCTGGAACGACTATCCCGAGATCGAGAGCCGGAGCTGCGAGGCCACCTTCACCCTGAAGAACGGCGCCGTGACCCAGGTGGTCTATGGCGGTGCCTCCTCCGGGTCCGTGCGGCTGGGCCAGTGCTACCAGATCGTGGAGAACTGCCTGTCGCTGATCCCGCGCCAGACCGCCCAGCAGGGCATGCGCTGATCCGCTCCCCTTCCTGCGCAGGGCGCGCCCCGGTGGCGCGCCCTTCTTTTTCATGGCGGGCATCCCGGAACGATCCTGACCCGGGAGTTCCAGAGACAAAGCCCTGACGAAACGGCCCTGCCGGACCTGACGGCCTGTAACGGACAGGTCCGGATCACGTCTGCCGCAGGGAAAGCCCCGCTCCCGCCAGCTGCCGCCATCGCTTCCTTTCCGACAGGACTGACCCGGCAGCGTCATAAAGCGCTTGCGCGTGCGCCGCAGCATGGCGTTCCCTGATTGCAACAGGTGCCCCCGATGCCGGAACCGGCCGGGAAACGCCCCGCAAGGGGCAGTGACCAGAACGCGGTCCGCCAGAGACCGCGACAACGAGCGCGGTCCGCCAGAGACCGCGATCCAGGGCGCGCCGAAGACGCCCCCAGAAGAGGACGACGATCCGGGAGACAGGGACCGTCCCGAACGGCGGCGGTCCGGAACAGGGAAGGAAGGGGACGGCCCATGCATGTGTCCGCGATCCTGAGAACCAAGGGTTCCGCCATCATCACGACGCGCCCGTCCGAAACGGTCGGCAGCGTCGTCCGCCTGCTGACCGTCAACCGCATCGGCGCCGCGCTGGCCATCGACGATGACGGGGGCATCGCCGGCATCATCTCCGAACGCGATATCGTGCGCGGCCTGGGCGAGCACGGAGCCGCCGTGATGGAGAGGAAGGTGTCGGACCTGATGACCCGCAAGGTCGTCGGCTGCGCCCCGTCCGACACGGTCGCCAGCGTCATGACCAAGATGACCTCCGGCCGCTTCCGCCATCTGCCGGTGATGGAGGGTGGCCGGCTGGTCGGCTTCATCAGCATCGGCGACGTGGTCAAGCACCGGCTGGAGGAGACCACCCAGGAGGTCGAGAGCCTGCGCCAGTACGTGGCCGGCGGCATCTGAGCGGAGGAGGACGCATGCTGACGATGCGCCCGGCGCCCGGTGCGCCGCAGGGACCGCCGCTGGCGTTTCCCCCCCTCGCCACGGCTCTGTCCGGGGCCCTGCCCGCTCCCTCGGCCGCATCCCGGACGGCCTCCCGGACGGCGGACGCCGCCAGCGCGCCGGAGCGGTTCAAGTTCATGGTCTGCGTGGACGACAGCCCGCAGTCCCGCGCCGCGCTGCGCTTCGCCGCGCTGCGCGCCGCCAATGTCGGCGGGCTGCTCGCCCTGCTGCACGTCACGGAACCGGCCGAGTTCGGGGAGTGGATGAGCATCGCCCAGGCGATGGAGCAGGAGCGCCGGGAGGAGGCCGAGCGGCTGCTGCACCGGATGGCCGCGGAGGTGCATGACCTGACGGGGCTGCGGCCGGAGGTGCAGATCCGCAGCGGTACCCTGGGGGCCGAGATCCTGGCCGCCATCCGGGAGGACGGCGACATCCATGCCCTGGTCGTCGGGGCCGCCCCGCCTTCCGTGCGCAAGGGGCAACTGATCTCCTGGCTGGCCGGGCAGTTGGCCGGCACGCTGGAAATCCCGCTGGTGGTCGTGCCCGGCAACCTGACGGACACGCAGATCGACCGGCTGGCCTGATCCGGCAGCGCGGATGCCGGTCCGGGAGTCGGCGGCAGGGAACGGGAGCGGGAATGGGGCCGGAGCAAGGCGGACGATCCGTCCCGTCCCCCTGAAATCTCACGGCTCCCTGGCGCAGGCGTCGCTTGCGGGGTCGTCCGCGTCTCCTATAGTGCGGACATCGCTCCGTCGTTGCGGACTCTTTCCCCGCCATGGGTACTCTCATCCCTACCCTGCTCGCCGTGGCCGGCCTGCTGGCGCTGGTCAGTCTGTTGCCGCCGCTCGCGCGCCGGCTGCGCCTGCCTTACACGGTGCTGCTGGCGGCGGTCGGCGTGGCGCTGGGGGTGAGCCGGCTGTGGATCACCGGCGGCGGCACTGCCGGCGAACTGGGGCCGGCGGGCGACTTCCTGACCGCGCTGTCGGACCTGGAACTCTCCTCTTCCGCTTTCCTCTACATCTTCCTGCCGGTGCTGCTGTTCGAGACGGCGCTGTCGGTGGATGTCCGGCGCCTGCTGGACGATCTCTGGCCGGTGATGATCCTGGCCGTGGTGGCGGTGGTGCTCTGCACCATCATCGCCGGGCTGGGCATGGCCGGCGCCTGGTGGGTCTGGAAAGGCACCCTGGGCACCCATGCCATCATCGTCTGCCTGACCCTGGCCGCCATCGTCGCCACGACGGACCCGGCAGCCGTCGTCGGCATCTTCCGGGACCTTGGCGCGCCGCGGCGGCTGTCGATCCTGGTCGAGGGCGAGAGCCTGTTCAACGACGCCGCGGCGATCGCCCTGTTCACCCTGCTGCTGGGAATGCTGACGGCGCGCGGACCGGCCGGCAGCATGGCCGAGGCCGACTGGGCGGGAGCGGCCCTGAGTTTCCTCGTGAAGTTCTTCGGCGGCATCGCCGTCGGAGTCCTGATGGGCTGGCTGGTCGGGATCATCGTGACGCCGCTGCGCAACCTGCCGCAGAGCGAGATCAGCCTGACCGTCAGCCTTGCCTATCTGGCTTTCATCATCGCGGAGCGCTACCTGGAGGTCTCCGGCGTGGTGGCCGTGGTGACGGCCGGACTGGTCATCGCCTCGGAGGGGCGGACCCGGATCAGCCCGGAGAGCTGGGAGGGCCTGCGCAATGTCTGGGGACAGTTGGGATTCTGGGCCAACTCGCTGATCTTCCTGCTGGCCTCCATGCTGATCCCGCCGACGCTGATGGAGGCGCAGTGGGGGCACATGCTGCTGCTGGCGGCGCTGGTCGTCTGTGCGCTGCTGGCCCGCGCCCTGGTGATCTACGGCATGCTGCCGGGCCTGACCGCCATCGGCGCCGCGGACCGGATCAGCGGCCCCTACAAGGCGGTGATGCTGTGGGGCGGGCTGCGCGGGGCCGTGTCGCTGGCCCTGGCGCTGGCGGTGACGGAGAACCGGCGGGTGCCCGAGCCGACACAGGAGATGGTGGCCGTCGTCGCCACCGGCTTCGTGCTGTTCACCCTGTTCGTGCAGGGCACCACCCTGCGGCCGCTGATCCGGCTGGTCGGGCTGAACCGGCTGTCGCCGGTGGAGGAGGCCCTGCGCAACCGCGCCTTCGGTCTGTCGCTGAGCCGGGTCCGCCAGGACGTGGAAACGATCGCCCGCGACTTCCACATCAACCCGGCCCCGGCGGTGGCCCCGCTGCTGGAGCGCGGGGCTGCGCTGGCGCAGGAGCAGATCGACCTGGACGAGCGGCACGGCGGCCTGTCGCTGGACGACCGCGTCTATATCGGGCTGAGCACGCTGGCCCGGCGCGAGGAGGAGCTGTACCTGACCCTGTTCCGCGACGGCGTGATCTCACGCCGGACCGTGCAGTCGCTGGTGGCCAACGCCGGCCGGCTCCAGGACGGGGTCAAGGCCGCCCGGCGTGAGGGCTATGAAGGGGCTGCCCGCAAGGAGGTGAAGCTCTCCCGTGGGCTGCGCCGGGCTCTCTGGGTGCAGCGGCGGCTGGGGGCCGACCGCTATCTGGCGCTGAAGCTGTCGGAACGCTTCGCGCAGCTCGTCGTCGTCCGCATCGTGGTGGAGGGGCTCAAGCGCTTCACCGACGAGCTGCTGGCTCCCATGCTGGGCCGTGATGCCGCCACGACCCTGACCGAGGTGTTGCAGACCCGCCAGGCCGCCGTGCAGGAGGCGCTGGACGCCCTGCGCCTGCAGTACCCGGCCTATGTCGAGGAGGTCCAGGTCCGCTACCTGACCCGGGCCGCCCTGCGCGTGGAGGAACGGACCATGCGCCGGCTGTTCGACGAGGCGATCATCAGCCGCGAGATCCTGGCCGACCTGGAGCGCGACCTGCGCCGCCGGCGGACCCAGGTGGAGGAGCCGCCGCGGCTGGATCTGGGTCTGTCCACGACCGAGCTGATCGGCCGCGTCCCGCTGTTCGCCGGGCTGGCGCCCGACCGGCTGGGCCGGATCGAGCGGCTGCTCCGACCCAGCCTTGCCATGCCGGGCGAGGTGCTGGTGCGCCGGGGCGAGCGCGGCGACAGCATGTACTTCATCTCCTCCGGCGCCGTGGCGGTGACGCTGCCGGGGTTGGCCCAGCCGGTGCGGCTGGGGTCGGGCGACTTCTTCGGCGAGCTGGCGCTGCTGGACGACCGGCCGCGCAACGCCGACGTGGTGGCGCTGGCCTACTGCCGGCTGCTGGTGCTGGACCGGCGCGACTTCCACCGCCTGCTGGACGAAGACGCCGATCTGCGCGGCCATGTCGAGGAGATCGCCGCCGCCCGCCGGCTGCCGTCGGCGGGCTGAAGCTCAGACGGCGGGCAGCCGGATGCGGATGCCGAAGCCGCCGTCCGGCCGGTTCTCCGCGTCCACCCGGCCGCCCACCGCCTCCACGTTCCGGCGGACGATCCAGAGGCCGATGCCGTAGTGGGGCATGCCGTCCGGCAATGCTCCCGCCGGCTCCGCCAGTGCCGTGCCGGGAGCGACCGGGCGCTGGCTGAAGTAGCGCTCGAAGATCCGCTCCATGTTGGCCGGGTCAACGCCCGGCCCCTCATCGTCCACGGACAGCAGGATGCGCGCGCCCTCCCGCTTGCAGGCGACCCGGAGGGAGCCGCCGGCGGGAGAGAAGCTGAGCGCATTGTCCACCACGTTCTCGATCACCGTTTCCAGCAGTTCCTCTCCTGCGCGGACGACCAGGCCGCCCTCGATCCGCGGCAGGAGCGTCACCCCCCGTTCTTCCAGCACGTTGCGGTAACCGAGCAGGACGCGCTCCAGCAGGGCGGACAGGTCCACCCGCTGGCGCGGCGGCTCCAGCAGGTCGGCCGCCGTCTCGTCCATGCGGCGGGCGAAGGAGACCAGCCCGTCCAGCCGCTCCACCGAGCCCTCGATCATGTCGATGGCGCGGCGACCGCGGACATCCTCGGGGGGAATGAGGCGCTTCAGCGGCTCCACGGCCTGACGGATCACGGCGATCGGTGTCTTGAAGGCGTGGGCGTTGTCCTCTGCCGCGCGGCGCAGATTGACGGCGGAGCTGTGCAGGGTCGCCACCAGCCGGTCGAAATCCTCCGCCACGGGCTCCAGTTCGGGTACGGTGTTCTGCTCGGAGAAGCTGCCGGCCGGGCCGCGGTGCATGACGATGTCGCGTGCAAGCTCGCCGAAACGGCGCAGATTGCGCCAGACCTCCAGCAGCAGCACCAGCACCAGCGCCGCCATGGCGATGTAGACCAGGGCCGCCGCCTGCACCTCCGGCGTCCGCCAGTAGGGCTGGCCCATGCCGAGCCCGAGATAGGCGGCGGCGGCGTGGGAGGTGACCACGGCCCAGCAGCCCATCTCCGTCTTGATCGGGGTGATGGAGGTCAGAAGCTCCACCCCGCCCTTCTCCGTCGGCACCGGAATGGCGAGCGCCTGGTCACCGGCGCAGGACGCGGCCAGCCGGACCAGGACGCCCTGTTCGATCAGCCGCTCGCGCTCCAGGTCCAGCATGGCGGTCGGCACCGCCGGAGCGGAGGCGACGTAGTAGAATCCCCGGCCGGTGACGCCGCCCGGCGCGTTGGGCCGCAGCAGCACACGCACGCGGGTGTTCTCGTCGGAGAATCGGGTCAGGGTCTGGCCCAACCCGGCCAGCGACGGGCCGTCCAGACCGGCCAGCAGCGGTTCGACCGCGCGGGCGATGAGCTGGCCCTGCTGCTGCGCGCTGCGCAGCAGCAGGATCTGCTTCTCCGCATCGGCGTTGCGGAACTGCTCGTAGATCAGCAGCGGCACCGCCAGAAAGACGATCGAGACCAGCACCAGCCGACCGGCGAGCGACCGCAGCAGCCAGCGGCCTGTGCCGCGCCAGCCCCGGCCGGATCGGCTCATGCGCGGTCCCGGCCACCGATGCCGCCGACATACTCGGCCGGGTGCCGGTCCGACCAGCGGTAACCGAAACCGGGATAGTTCTCGATCTCGTCGAACCCGGCATCCACGGCGCGGAACTTGTGCCGGATGCGCTTGATGAAGGCGCGCACATTGGCCCGGTAGCCGGCCGGCCCGTAGCCGGCGACGAAATCCTTGCCATGCACCAGATCGTAGAGGTCGCGGTAGGACACGTCCTCGCCGGCACGGGTGGACATCAGCTTGACGATGTTGAACTCGGTCAGCGTCAGGTCGATGCGGCTGCCGGCCCAGAAGGCGCGGGCCACCTCCAGCTTCAGCTCCAGCGGCCCGCGCCGGAACATCTGGCCACCGGCGCCGGCGGCATCCGTCGCGGCGGACGGGGCGCCCGGTCCCTCTTCCCCGCCGGGCTTGCGGCCCTGGATGATGAGCTGCATCCGCTTCAGCAGGATCGGCAGCGAACGCGACTTCTCCACGAAGTCCACGGCACCGCCGGTCAGGGCCGTCTCCTCGTAGATCTGGTCGGACAGCACCGTCAGGAAGATCACCGGGATGTCGATGTTGCGGGCGCGGAGCTGGCGCAGGGTCTCGATCCCGTCCATCCGGGGCATGCGCCAGTCCAGCAGGATCAGGTCGGCGGTGCCGCCCCCGGCGAAGTAGTCGAGCGCGGTATGGCCACGGTCGAACGGCACGACCTCGAACCCCTCGTCCGTGAGGTTCATGCCCAGGGATTCCCGGAACAGGTCGTCGTCGTCCACCAGGGCGACGCGGGCAACGGGGGCCGGCGCCGGCATGTGGTCAGGGGTGCCAGGCCTGGGCGACGAGTTCGGCAAAGCATTGCTGAGCGACATTGGGCTGGTCGTCCGTACTGGTCAGTTCATAGGAAAGGGTTCGGAAGTCGCGCGTCGTCATCTCCATGAAGAAGAACACGCGCAGGACACACCGGTCGTTGGCGTAACGCCAGGTCTTGGCCGGCGGGATCTCCTCCGTCCAGGAGGGCTGCCCCAGAAGGCGCATCGTCTCCTGTTCGGTCATGCCCACCAGGGTCTTCGGATCGAAGGATGTCTCCTGGAGGTGTGGCGGGGCTGCCGACGGACCGGGCAGGGCCGCCGGCACACCGGCAAGCTGCGTCACCGGAACCGGCGGTTTCGGCCGGGGCACGGGCGAGGTCGGCACCCGGGCGGGCGGCGCCGGGGGCGGCCCCGGAACCGTCAGCGCCACCGGGGTCGGCTCCGGCGGGCGGCTGCCGGGATCGGCACAGCTCACCAGCAGCACCGCGGCCGCAAGCAGGCAGACGGCCCCGGTCAGCAGTCCGTCCGCGCCCCGGCCCGGGACCGAGCGGGACGGACCGGAGCCGACGGCGACGTCGGAAGCGGCCCCGAGGGTCCGTCCGATCGCCACCGTTCCGCTGATGCCAGCCGCATGCGTCACTGGAGGGACTCCACCGCTGAAGAATACCGGCGCTGAAGAATACCGGCGCTGAAGAATACCGGTCGGCCGTCCTGTCCTGCCGCCGGATGCCCGGGACAGGCCGGTTGCCCGCCTGACCGACGGGGATCATACCCCATCAGGAAAGAGGAGCGTGACAGGAAGGCGCCCGCTTTGCAGTCTTTCTAGGGCCAAAATTGGCCTGGATGATGAACCGAGGATTAAGAAAACCGGGAACTACCCCTTCTTAGCCCCAGAACAGTTGAGTCGCTGCGCAAGCGGGGTATTAAACCCGGGGTTTGCTCCTTTATCCTGGAGTATGGACAGAGCCGCAGAGATAGAAAGATTTTGCATCTTCTTTGTGGGCGTCTTGCCGGGTGCCGTGGGCCGTGGGTTGCCGGACGTCTGGGGGCGGGGATCGGTGGCCAGGGATTGAGGACCGGGGATCGCCGTGTCCAGCGGGGGCTGCTGCCCTGCCGGTGAAACGGCGAGGGCGGGAAGTGGAGCCACTTCCCGCCCTCACGCCGTTCAGGCTTCAGCCGGATGGGCTGGGATCGCTTTCAACCGCACGAGGGCGGGGACCCTGCCGCTCTAAATCCAGCCGCGTTTCCGACGGTCTTGCGACCCGTCGGGTGGTGGCCTCCGGGAACCTCCGCTCCCCTTGGCACAGGCACAGCGTGCGCCCCGGGACCGCGGGGGTCAACCCGCACCGGCGCCGTGATGCACCGCAGCGGTCATCCGCCCGTGGCATGCCTGCCCGGTCGGGCCTCCGGCTCCGGAACGAAACCCCGGACCTCCTGTTGTCGGGGCGATCCGTCGGCCGTCGGGGACCGTGCGGCGCCATCCGGCGCCTGCCCGGCGCGAGCCCGGCGGCCGACCACCGGAACGAGGAGGCCTGAAGATGGCGATGGGCGAAAGGACCGGCTCGACGCCCCAGGGCGGGTCGCAGGAGACGACCGACCGGACCCGCAGCGGGCAGACGGCCGCGGGCAAGGGGTCCGCTGGCAACGGGTCCGACACGAAGGGCGGAGCGACGGCGGGGGGCATGGCCCATGAACTGTCGGAACGGGCCCGGGAGACGGGCGAGCGGCTGACCGAGACGGCCCGTGCCAAGGTCCGCGGCCAGTACGAACGGCAGCAGACTTTCGCTGCCGACCAGATCAGCGGCATCGCGACGGCGCTGCGCCAGACAGAGCGCCAGCTCCGAGACCAGGACCAGGGCTTCCCTGCCCGCTATGTCGGCATGGCCGCCGAACAGGTGGAGGATCTGGCCGAGCAGGTGAGCCGGTACGGCTTCGAGGACCTGCTGTCGCGGACGGAGACCTTCGCCCGCCGGCAGCCGGAGATGTTCATCGGCGGCGCCATGCTGGCCGGGGTGGCACTGGGGCGGTTCCTGCGCGCCTCGGGCGAGCGGCGCCGGGCGCGGATATCCGGCCAGGGAACCCCCTATGCGGGGGCATCCTATGGCAGCGGCGGCGGATGGTCCGGGTCCAGCGGCCAGCGGGGGGCCGGCGGCCGTGCCTACACCCCTGACCGGGATGACGACGTGGGCAGCTACGGCGCCAGCGGTGGCATGGACGAGCGCACGCGCCCCCTGCGTACCCGGTCGTCGCGGGCCGACGAGTACGCGCACTATCCCGCCGCGGACGGTCTGCGCGGGCGCAATGTCGAAAGCCCGGTGGGAGCGACCGCGCCCATGCATGCGGGCGCAGGCGGGCAGGGTGCCGCCCCGGGGGGTACGGGTCCGGGCGGGCTGGGCGATACCGGCAGCAGCCGCGCCGGCACACCCGGCGGCAGCGGAACCGGCACGGGCGCCGGACCGGGCGGTGCAGGTGGCGGGCTCGGCACCGGCCTCGGCAGCGCCGGAACCACCCCGTCCGGGACAATGACTTCCGGTTCGGGAGCCGCTGCCGGCGGAACCTCCGGCAAGGCTGCATCCGGCACCGCCGGGAAGCGTGAAAGCGCTCAGGACGGAGCATCCTCGCAGAAGCCGGCCACCTCGCAGGGGAGCAGCAAGCCATGAGCACCGAAAGCGCGCACGGCGGGTCCGGGGCGCCCGGTCCCGAGGACCGGCTGGACGGCCGGCCCGAGGCGGGGCGCACTGAGCGCCCCTTGACCGCCCTGCTGACCGATCTGGCGCAGGAGACGGGTGATCTGGTCCGCAAGGAAGTGGAACTGGCCCGAGCGGAGCTGTCGGAGAAGGCAACCCAGGCCACCCGCGGCGCCATCAACCTGACGGTCGGCGGGGCGGTCTGCTTCCTGGGGCTGATCTTCCTGCTGCTGTCGGCGACGCTGGCGCTGGCCACCGTCGTGGAGCCCTGGGCCGCGGCCCTGATCGTCGGCGGCGCCGTGCTGCTGATCGGCGGGATCATGGTCCTGTCCGGCCGCAGCAAGCTGTCGGCCGATAACCTGCAGCCGCGGCGCACGGTGGAGACGCTGAAGGAGGACGGACGCTGGGCCAAGGCCCAGATCGGCCGCTGACGGCCGCACCGGCCAAGGGAGGAGCGAGATGAGCTACGATTACCAGGGCGGGTACGCCCGGAGCTTCGGCGACGACACCGGCCTGTACGGCCGGGGTGGATATGGAGAGGACGAGCGGGGCTGGGGCGGCATGCTCCAGGACAACACCGTCCCCCTTGCCCTGATCGGCATCGGGGTCGGCTGGATGCTGCTGTCCGGCGGTGGCCGGTCGGCGGAGACGGGGCGGGCCGGCTACGGCGGTTCCGCCTTCGGCGGCGAAGGGCGCTGGGCCGGCGACCGCACCCGCGGGATGCATGACCACGAAGGCGGCCGGATCGGGCAGGCCATGAGCAGCCTGCGCGAAGGCGCGGAGCATCTGCGCGAACGGGCCGGCGACCGCTTCGAGGCGGTGCGGCACCGGGCCGGGGATGCGATGGAGCACGCCCGCGACCGCTTCTCCGGCCGCTCGGGCCGGAACATCGATACGGGCGCCGGCTACGACCGTATCGCCGACTATGATTCGCGTGACGAGGATCTGTACGGGGATGACCTGTACGGCCCCGGATCGAGTTACGCGAGCTACGGCGCCGGCCAGGGCGGCGGCTCCTGGAGCGACCGCGCCAGCGGGCTGATGCACGATGCCGGCCAGCGTGCCGGCTATGCCACCGAGTCCTTCTGGGACATGGTGGAGGAGCATCCGCTGGCTGCGGGGCTGCTCAGCCTCGCCCTGGGGGCCGCGGTCGGGGCCACCCTGCCCTCCACCCGGACCGAAGACGAATGGCTGGGCCAATACCGCGACCGCCTGGCTGATGATCTCTGGCAGCGCGGCGAGGGAACGGCACGGGACGCGACGGACGTGGCCAAGCACGCGCTCCAGGCCGGCGTGGACGCTGCGCGCGAAACCGCGGAACGGGAAGCGGACGAGCGCGGCCTGACCGGCAGCCGGTCCGACGACCCGACCCGGAGCAAGGCGGACGCCGGCAGCCGCTGACGCCCCTCCCCCATCGCTCCCGCCCCACCAGGGCCCCGCCGGCAGTGCCCACGGGAATCGCATTAGGGAAAGTTTTGTAGCGCGGTGTTGGGAAATGGATTCTGTATGTCGGCCCTGATTTATGGGAGGGGTCGATGGCTGGAATTTTTCGGATTTCGTTTCAAGGTCTTCCCGATCCGCGGACAGGGAATGCGCGGCGTCACGCTCTTCTGGATGTTCTGACGATTGCGTTGACGGCGTCGATCTGCGGGGCGGAAAGCTGCGTGGACTTTGCGACCTTCGCGCGGGACCGGCGGGCCTTGTTCGAGGAGTTCCTCGAGCTTCCCGGCGGGCTGCCCAGCCACGACACGTTTTCACGGGTATTCCGGCTTCTGGACCCGGTGGCGTTTTCCCGCTGTTTCCAGCAGTTCCTTGATCATCTGGGGGAGGATGGGGCCGGGGTCCTGGCCATTGACGGCAAGACGCTACGGCGCTCCTTCGACCGGGCGGCGGGGCGTTCGGCTCTACATGTGGTGAGCGCGTTTGCGTCCGGCGCGCGGATGATCGTGGGGCAGCGGGCGGTGGCCGCGGGCGAGAACGAGATCGTGGCGGCGCGGGCGTTGCTGGAACTGTTCGATCTCAAGGGTGTGCTGGTAACCGGTGACGCTCTGCACGCGCAGGAGCGGACGGCGCAGACCATCCTGGAGCGGGGCGGCGACTGGCTTTTTCCGCTGAAAGACAACCGCCCTGCGCTACGGGCCGAGGTTGAGCGCTACTTCGCGGACCCGGCAACGGTTCTGGCCGTGCCCCATGTCACCACCGATGCCGACCACGGTCGTATCGAGGTGCGCCGCCACTGGGTAAGCCACGACGTGGCCTGGCTCGCCTCCGACCGACGTTTCCCCGACGAGGCCGTACTGCCGGGCCTGAAGATCCTGGGCCTGGTCGAACGCACGGTCACGAGCCCCGACGGCCGCACTACCGCCACCCGAACCCTCTATCTCTCCTCCGCCGCGCTGGAGCCCAAGACGCTCGCCCGCGCCGTCCGCGCCCACTGGAGCATCGAGGCCGCCGTCCATTGGGTGCTCGACACCTCCTTCGACGAAGACCGCGCCCGTAACCGCAAGGACCATGGCCCGGAAAACCTCGCCACACTCCGAAAACTCGCACTCAACGTCGTCCGCTCCGCCAACAACCAGGATTCCATCCGCCTCCGCAGAAAACGCGCCGGATGGTCCGACGACTATGCCCGAACCATCCTCGGGCAAATGCGATAGCCGTGCGGCAGTGCCGCGGGGCCCTTTCCTTGCCGGGAAATCGGATTATCTTCGCGTCCGTCCGGGCGGGGATCGTTCCCCCTCCGGGTGCAGGGCTCCCGCCGCGGGGATGCATGGGGGACCGGCCCCGGGACCTTGACTTCCGGTCCATATGGTCGCACTTAATGTGTACCAGTTTGGTCCGATTTCCGGAGCGCCCTTCCCGGGCCGGTCCGGGAGAGGACCCCCCGGAACGGGAGGGCGGATGCTCAGGCTCAGCAAGCTGACGGATTATGCCGTGGTGGTTCTGACCGCCATGGCGCGCAGCGACGCGCCGGTGCATACCGCCGCCTCGCTGGCCGAGCGCACGGGCCTGCCGGTGCCGACGGTGCAGAAGCTGCTGAAACAGCTCGCCCGCGGCGGCATCCTGGCTTCCCAGCGCGGGGCGGCGGGCGGCTACGCCCTGCTGCGCGAAGACACGGACGTCACCGTGGCGGAGATCATCGAAGCCATCGACGGCCCCATCGCGCTGACCGACTGCGTGGACGGGGCGGAGGGCGCCTGCGGGGTGCAGTCGCTGTGCCCGCGCCGGGGAAGCTGGGACAAGGTGAACGAAGCCGTGCGCCGCGCGCTCGACGGGGTGTCGCTGGCAGACATGGCACTACCGTCCATACCGGACTTCGGCATCGCTCCGGCCCTGGCCACGGACCCCCGGTCCGAGGACAAGGTGCGGCGCGCGGCACTGGCCGGCTGACGGAAACGAAGGGGTTCGGAGGAGAGACATGGCGGCCACGGATCAGACCCTGGAACAGGTGCGCAACCTGACCGAGACGAAGTACAAGTACGGCTTCTTCACCGACATCGAATCGGAGATGGCGCCGAAGGGGCTGAACGAGGACATCGTCCGGTTCATCTCGGCCAAGAAGCAGGAGCCCGAGTGGCTGCTGGAATGGCGGCTGAAGGCGTACCGGCACTGGCTGACCATGACGGAGCCGGACTGGGCGATGCTGAAGTATCCGCCCATCGACTTCCAGGACTCCTACTACTACGCCGCGCCGAAGGTGACGGAGAAGCCGAAGTCCCTGGACGAGGTCGATCCCGAGCTGCTGCGCACCTACGAGAAGCTGGGCATCCCCCTGCGCGAGCAGGAAATCCTGGCCGGCGTGGAGGGGGCGGGCGACGTTCCGGCCGTGGCCGTGGACGCCGTGTTCGACAGCGTGTCCGTCGCCACCACCTTCAAGAAGAAGCTGGAGGAGAAGGGCATCATCTTCTGCTCCATCTCCGAGGCGATCCAGACCCACCCCGAGCTGGTGCGCCAGTATCTGGGCTCGGTCGTGCCCTATTCGGACAATTTCTACGCCACGCTGAACAGCGCCGTCTTCACCGACGGCAGCTTCGTCTACATCCCCAAGGGCGTGCGCTGCCCGATGGAACTGTCCACCTACTTCCGCATCAATGCGAAAAACACCGGCCAGTTCGAGCGCACCCTGATCATCGCGGACGAAGGCTCCTACGTCAGCTATCTGGAGGGCTGCACGGCGCCGCAGCGCGACGAGAACCAGCTCCACGCTGCCGTGGTCGAGCTGATCGCGCTGGACGATGCGCAGATCAAGTACAGCACCGTGCAGAACTGGTATCCGGGCGACGAGAACGGCAAGGGCGGCATCTACAACTTCGTGACCAAGCGCGGCGCCTGCCGCGGCCGCAACTCGAAGATTTCCTGGACCCAGGTGGAGACCGGATCGGCCATTACCTGGAAGTATCCGAGCTGCATCCTCCAGGGCGACAATTCGGTAGGCGAGTTCTATTCGGTCGCCATCACCAACAACATGCAGCAGGCCGATACCGGCACGAAGATGATCCATATCGGGAAGAACACCCGCTCGACGATCGTCTCCAAGGGCATCTCCGCCGGCCGCGCGCAGAACACCTACCGCGGTCTGGTGAAGATCCTGCCGAAGGCGGACGGGGCGCGGAACTACACCCAGTGCGACAGCCTGCTGATCGGCGACCGCTGCGGCGCCCATACGGTGCCCTACATCGAGAACCGCAACCGCAGCGCCCGCGTCGAGCATGAGGCGACCACCGCCAAGATCAGCGAGGATCAGCTCTTCTACTGCCGCTCCCGCGGGCTGGCGGAGGAGGACGCGGTCGGCCTGATCGTCAACGGCTTCTGCAAGGAGGTCCTGAAGGAGCTGCCGATGGAGTTCGCGGTGGAGGCCCAGAAGCTCGTCGCTATCAGCCTGGAGGGGAGCGTGGGCTGACCACCCTCCCCCCACCCGCACTTACCAGGGCCCGGCGCCGCTCCGGGCATTATCGAGGAAACGCTGCGGCCACCGGGCCGCGATCGGGGATCAGAGACATGCCGCTGCTCGAAATCAAGAACCTGCACGCCACCGTGGACGGCAAGCCGATCCTCAAGGGCATCGACCTGACGATCGAGCCGGGCACCGTGCATGCGATCATGGGGCCCAACGGGTCGGGCAAGAGCACGCTCTCCTACGTTCTGGCCGGGCGCGAGGGCTATGAGGTGACCGAGGGCAGCGTGCTGCTGGACGGCGAGGACCTGCTGGCGAAGGAGGCGGAGGAACGCGCCGCCGCCGGCGTCTTCCTGGCCTTCCAGTACCCGGTGGAGATCCCCGGCGTCAGCAACACCACCTTCCTGAAGGAGGCGCTGAACGCCCTGCGCAAGGCGAAGGGCGAAAAGGAACTGGACGCCATGCAGTTCCTGAAGCTGATCCGGCAGAAGGCCGGCGCGCTGAACATGACGGACGAGATGATCCGGCGCGCCGTCAATGTCGGCTTCTCCGGCGGCGAGAAGAAGCGCAACGAGGTGCTTCAGATGGCGGTGCTGGAGCCGAAGCTGGCCATCCTGGACGAGACCGACAGCGGGCTGGACATCGACGCGCTGAAGATCGTCGCCGACGGCGTGAACAGCCTGCGCCGACCCGACCGTTCCATGCTGGTCATCACCCACTACCAGCGCCTCTTGGACTACATCGTCCCGGACGTCGTGCATGTGCTGGCCCACGGCCGCATCCAGAAGACCGGCGGCAAGGAGCTGGCGCTGGAGCTGGAGCAGAAGGGCTATGCCGAGTTCGGCGTGAACGAGGCCGCCTGAGGAAGTGTCCGCCATGGCATCCGAAACCCCCGCTCTCCAGAGCTATGTCGAGCAGTTCAAGGCGCATGCGGCGACGCTGCCCGGCGCCGGCCTGCCCTGGCTGGACGAGCTGCGCGCCGCCGGCCTGGACCGCTTCGTCAAGACCGGCTTCCCCACCCCGCGGCAGGAATCCTGGAAGTTCACCAGCCTGCGCCCGCTGGAGCGGCAGAGCTTCGGCCTCGCCCCGGCGCTGACCGCCCCCGTCCCGGCCGCGTCCATCCCGACCGTGGCGCCGGACGGCGGCAGCCACCGCATGGTCTTCCTGGGCGGCCGCTACCGGCCCGACCTGTCCGACATCGGCGGCCTGCCGCCCGGCGCCACGCTGGAGAGCCTGGGCGAGGCGCTGGTCCGCGCGCCCGACGGCGTGGCCGAACATCTGGGCCGCACGGCGACGCTGGACGGGCACCCTCTGCTGGCGCTCAATCTCGCCTTCCTGACGGACGGCGTCGTGCTGCGGCTGGCCCGCGGCACGGTGGTGGCGAAGCCGGTGGAGCTGGTCTTCCTGAGCAGCGACGACGGCCTGCCCGCCGCCTGGCACCCGCGCATCCTGGTCCTGGCCGAGGAGAACGCCGAGGCGACCCTCGTCGAGCACCATGTCGGGCTGGGCAGCGCCACCTGTTTCAGCAATATCGTGGCGGAGATCGTGCTGGGCGCCGGCGCCCGGCTGCACCACTACAAGATCCAGCGCGAGAGCCTGTCCACCATCCATCTGGCCACGACGACGGCCCATGTCGGCCGCGACGCCACTTACGACACCTTCATCCTGAACCTGGGGGCGGCACTCTCCCGGCACGAGGGGCGCAGCGTGCTGGAGGGCACCGGCACCACCTGCCGCATCAGCGGCGCCTATGCCGTGCGCGGCACGCAGCACACCGACATCACCACCCTGATCGACCACGCCAAGCCGCGCGGCACCAGCCGCGAGGTGGTCAAGGGCGTGATCGACGGGCAGGCCCGCGCCGTCTTCCAGGGCAAGATCATCGTCCGGCCGGACGCGCAGAAGACCGACGGCTACCAGTTGAACCGGGCCCTGCTGCTGTCAGACCAGGCGGAGATCGACAGCAAGCCGGAGCTGGAGATCTATGCCGACGACGTGAAGTGCAGCCACGGCGCCACCGCCGGCGAGCTGGACGACGCGCAGCTCTTCTACCTGCGCTCCCGCGGCCTGCCGCTGGAGCGCGCCCGCGCCCTGCTGATCGCCGCCTTCCTGGACGAGGCGCTGGAGGAAATCCCGGTGGAGGCGGTGCGCGAGCACTTCAAGGCCGCCGTCCATGGCTGGCTGGGGGAGCGCTGAGACCATGACGGGTGCCACCGCCCACCGCACCACGCCCGCCCACGACCACAACGCGCCCTATGACGTGGCGCGGGTGCGGGAAGATTTCCCGATCCTGACCCGCCGCATCCACGAGAAGCCGGGCCGGCCGGGCAAGCCGCTGGTCTATCTGGACAATGCCGCCTCGGCCCAGAAGCCGCGGGCCGTGATCGAGGCGATGACCCGCTTCCTGGAGGAGGATTATGCCAACGTCCACCGCGGCGTCCATTTCCTCTCGCAGCGGGCGACGGACCTCTACGAGGCGACGCGGGACCGGCTGGCCCGCTTCCTGAACGCGCCCTCGCGGGAGACCATCGTCTTCACCCGCAACGCCACCGAAGCCTTCAATCTGGTGGCCCAGAGCTGGGGCCGTGCCCACCTGAAGGCGGGCGACGTGGTGGTCCTGTCGGAGATGGAGCACCACGCCAACATCGTGCCCTGGCAGTTGCTCCAGGCGCAGACCGGCATTGTGCTGAAGGTCGTGCCCGTGCTGGACGACGGCAGCCTGGACCTGGACGCGCTGGAGGGCCTCCTGCGCGACCCGGCGGTCCGGCTTCTCGCCGTCAGCCATGCCAGCAACGTGCTGGGCACCGTCAACCCGGCCCGCCAGATCGCCCGCATGGCGCATGAGCGGGGCGTGCCGGTGCTGTTCGACGGCAGTCAGGCGGCCGTCCACATGCCGGTGGACGTGCAGGCCATCGACGCCGACTTCTACGTCATGACCGGCCACAAGCTGTACGGCCCGACCGGCATCGGCGCCCTCTACGCCAAGGCGGAACTGCTGGCGGCCATGCCGCCCTGGCAGGGCGGCGGCGACATGATCAGCGCCGTCAGCTTCGCCGGCACCAGCTTCCGCGAGCCGCCCTACCGCTTCGAGGCCGGCACCCCGCCGATCATCGAGGGGGTGGGACTGGGCGCCGCCATCGACTATGTGACGGCGCTGGGCATGGACGCCATCCTGGCGCACGAGCAGCGCCTGCTGGCCCATGCCATGGACCGGCTGTCGGGGATCGAGGGGCTGCGCGTCGTCGGCACCGCCCCCGGCAAGGCGGCCATCATCAGCTTCACCATCGACGGCATCCATCCGCACGATATCGGCACGCTGCTGGACCGGGCCGGCGTGGCCGTGCGGGTCGGCCGGCACTGCGCCGAGCCGCTGATGGACCGGTTCGGGGTGGGCGCCACGGCCCGCGCCTCCTTCGGGCTCTACAACACCGAGGCCGAGGCGGAGGCGCTGGCCGACGCGGTGCGGGCCTGCAAGGAGTTCTTCGGCTGATGTTCGACGATCTGCGCGATCTGTACCAGGAAGTCATCCTCGACCACGGCCGGCACCCCCGCAACTTCGGCCGGCCGGCCACCTTCAACCGCACGGCGCGGGGCGACAACCCGATGTGCGGCGACAAGATCACCATCTATCTGACGGTCAGCGACGACGGCGTGATCACGGATGCGGGCTTCGACGGGCGCGGCTGCGCCATCAGCCAGGCCAGCGCCAGCCTGATGACGGAGATCCTGAAGGGCAGGCCGGTGGCGGAGGCCGAGGCGCTGTTCGGCCGCTTCCATGACATGTGCACCAAGGACGAGGACCAGTGGGGCACGCACGGCCCCGTGGACGAGGAGGCCCTGGACAAGTTGCAGGTGCTGTCGGGGGTGCGCGAATTCCCCATGCGGGTGAAGTGCGCGACCCTGGCCTGGCACACGATGCACGCGGCCCTTCAGGGCGAAGGCAAGGCATCCAGCGAGAGCGCGGGTTTCTGAGAAGAAGGAAGGGATGGGATGATGATGAATTCCATGCGGCCGATCGCGCCCGGCCTGTCCATGGGCGACCCGGTGGAGATCCCGCCGGAGGAGCGGCTGCCGCCCGACGCGCCGCTGCACGACCGCGTCGTGGAGGCGCTGCGCACCGTCTACGACCCGGAAATCCCGGTGAACATCTATGAGATGGGCCTTGTCTACAAATGCGAGGTGGACGCCGACGGCGACGTCCGCATCGAGATGACCCTCACCGCCCCCGGCTGTCCCGTGGCGGAGGAGATGCCGGGCACGGTGGAGCGCGCCGTGGAGGCCGTGGCGGGCGTGCGCTCGGTGAGCGTGGACATCGTCTGGGAGCCGTCCTGGCACCCCGGGATGATGAGCGACGAGGCCCGGGTGGCCCTGGACATGTTCTGATCTTCAGGCGGAGAGGAGGACGGAGGCCATGAGCACGACCCTGAAGGAACGCCCCAAGGCGCTGACGCTGACGGACGCGGCCGCCGAGCGCGTGCGGCTGCTGATGGCGCGCAGCAGCGAGCCGATCCTGGGCCTGCGCGTCGGCGTGAAGGCGCGCGGCTGCTCCGGCATGAGCTATTTCGTCGAATACGCCAAGGACCGGAAGAAGTTCGAGGAGGTGGTGGAGGACAAGGGCGTCACCATCCTGATCGACCCCGCCGCCACCATGTTCCTGCTCGGCTCCGAGATGGACTATGTGGAGGACCGCTTCCAGTCGGGCTTCACCTTCCGCAACCCCAACGAAAAGGCCCGCTGCGGCTGCGGGGAGAGCTTCACGGTGTGAGGCTCCGGGGGCTGACTGGCCCCGGGGAGAGGGAAAACCCGGGCCGCAGGTGATGAGCCGGTCACGGTTCCTGGAACACCGCCGGGAGCCAGACCGCATCGCCGATCCCGAGCCCGACGAACCGCCGGAACAGCAGATTGTCGTCCAACGGCTCCATCAGACCTCGACGTAGCAAGCCTGGAGCAGCAGCGGCGTCGCCCTGCTCCGGCGGGACCGAGGGACAAGTCCGGCGCGGCGTAGAGCCCGGCGAGGTCGCCGTCCATCGCCGCCAGCACCTCTTCCCCCACCCGCCGGATCAGCCGCAACGGATGCTGGGCGGCAGCCGGTCCTCCAGCGACACGGAGCTGAACATCCCGCCCCGGTCCGACCGACGCCCGTGCATCCCCACACCCAAGGTCAGAGAATCACGCGCCGGAAGCCGGTGCCAGGGGGCCTTTCAGCAGCCTGCTAGGGGAACGCCCGGTCGGGCTATACGAGTTTTATCGACTCTTGCTTAGTCAAGCCGATATACACGGGCCAACGGGGATGGCGGCGGATGACTGAATCATGGGTTTCCGTTGATGAAGTAGCCCCCCTGGGGGTTGCGAAGGACATGGTGTACCGCCGGATCGAAGCTAAGAGCTTGCCTGCTCAGCGGGTTGGGCGGCTATGAAAGTTTAATTTGAGCGATGTTGATCATTGGATCATGGACCGGATGGCGGCGGAAGATGCAGCTGCTCTTTCCAAGAAACCTATGATCAATGGCGAATGATATGAGAATGGTCTCTGAAAAATGCCGATGCCAAGCCACCCCAAGATCTACCACATCGTTCATCATGATCGAATTCCTTCGATCTTGTCAGATGGCTTTCTGTGGTCGGACGCTCAGATGAACCAGCGAAAGGGAACTGGCACCACCATAGGCATGAGCAACATCAAATCTCGCCGTCTCAATCAGCTTCGCCTCTCATGTCACTCAGGCTTGTATGTGGGCCAATGTACACCGTTTTATTTTTGTCCACGATCAGTGATGCTTTACTTGATTTTTCGCCGGAACGAAGAGCTGTCTTATAAGGGCGGCCAGGAGCCGATCGTTCATCTCGAGGCTGATCTTAAAGACGCGGTCGCGTGGGCAAACGCCCATAACAAGCGTTGGGCATTCACGCTGTCCAATGCGGGCGCCTACTACTTTGAGGATCGCTCGGATATTGCCGCCCTTGGCGAGATCAACTGGGATGCTGTCCAAGCTCGCCAGTGGTCTGGTAACGGGGTTTCGCGATCAGTTAAGGAAGGTAAACAAGCCGAGTTTCTCGTCGAAGAGGCCTTTCCTTGGCACCTGATCGAAAGAATCGGCGTCTACTCACAGGGGGTCGCTCAGCGGGTCTATGCTGCAATGAACGGGGCCGGCCACCGGCCGAACGTCGAAATCCGACGTGAATGGTATTACTAAGGTGGGGATGACCATGATCAGATATACGACAGGAGACATCTTGAGGGCGGACGCAGAAGCGATCGTCAACACGGTGAACTGCGTCGGCATCATGGGCCGTGGCATCGCTCTTCAGTTCAAGAACGCCTTTCCTGCGAATTTCAAGGCATATGAAGCGGCCTGCAAGCGCGACGAAGTTCAGCCGGGGAAGATGTTCGTCTTCGATACGGGCACCTTCACGAATCCCAAGTACATCATCAATTTTCCGACGAAGCGGCATTGGCGCGGGAAAAGTCGGATGGATGACATCGATTCCGGGCTTGTCGCCCTTGCCGAAGAGGTTCGGCAGCGTAGCATCAGATCAATCGCCATCCCGCCGCTTGGGAGCGGCCTTGGTGGGCTTAACTGGGAGGACGTTCGTCCCCGGATCGAAGCAGCGCTGCGTGACCTACCGGACTTGGACGTTATTGTCTTTGAGCCCAACAATGCGCCGGTCACAACCAAGTCGCAGGAAGTTCCAACGATGAGCCCCGGACGAGCCGCACTGGTGGTTCTGATGAACCGCTATCTTGGCGGACTGATGGACCCGTTCGTAACTCTGCTTGAACTACATAAGCTCATGTACTTCATGCAGGAGGCAGGCGAGCCTCTCCGCCTCAAATACGCGAAGGCACCGTATGGTCCTTATGCCGAGAACTTGCGCCACGTTCTTCATGCGGTCGAGGGGCACCTCGTTTCGGGATATGCCGATGGTGGCGATGCGCCCGACAAGCAGCTTGAGCTGGTCCCCGGCGCGGTGAAGGACGCGGAGTCCTTCTTGTCGGACAAACAGGATACAACTGCTCGGCTTGATCGTGTGGCTGAACTCGTCGAGGGGTTTGAGACACCGTTCGGCCTGGAACTCCTCGCAACTGTGCACTGGGTGACGACACGCGAGAACGCTATTAGCGCGGAGGATGCGATGGCCAAGGTTTATGCGTGGAACGAGCGGAAGAAGCGTTTTTCGCCACGCCAGATCGGCATCGCCCTTCAGACCTTGCAGAACAAGGGGTGGCTCGCGAGCGCCTAATACCGGCGAGCGGAGCCGCTGACACACTGAGAGGGATTCCCAAGGCTGGCAATCCGTGATTCGATTCCCCATCGCGATGGGGAGGAGCGAATGCCAGCGGCGTTGCCGATCCGGGAAGACCTGAGCGCCAGCGAATTGCGTGCCCTGGCGCGGCGGGAGAGCAAAGGGCGGGTGGCGGCGCGGATGTTCGCGATCGCCCATGCCTTGGAGGGGGTGAGCCGGGCGGAAGCGGCGCGGCTGGCCGGCATGGACCGCCAAGCCCTGCGCGACGCGGTTGTGCGCTACAACGCGGAAGGCGTAGCCGGGCTCTACGACCGCCCGCTGCCCGGCCGGCCGGAGTGGCTGAGCGAAGGCGAGCAGGCGACGCTCAAGGCCATCATCCTCGCCGGCCCCGATCCCAAGCGGCATGGCTGCGTGGAATGGACCCTGCCGATCCTGTGCGAGGTGATCGCCGAACGCTTCGCCAAGACGCTGCATCCGGCCAGCCTGTCGCGCATCGTCCGCCGGCTCAACCTGTCGAAGCAGAAGACGCGGCCCCGCCATCCGCAGTCCGACGCCAAGACCCAGGCCGCCTTCCAAAAAAGGGGCTGCGCGAAGCCCTGAAGGCCGCAGGTGCCGCGCATCCGGAGCGTCGCCTTCAACTCTGGTTCCAGGACGAAGCCCGCATCGGCCAGAAGGGCCGCACCGCACACCGCTGGTGGGAGCGCGGGCAGCGCCCACTCGGGTTGTGCGACAAGCGTTTCACCTCGGCCTGGCTCTACGCCGCCGTCTGCCCAGCCAGCGGCGCCGACTTCGCGCTGGTGATGCCGACCGTCTCCACTGCCGTCATGAGCCTGTTCCTGGACGGCTTCTCCCGGAGCCTGGAACCGGACGTCCAGGCGGTGCTCGTGCTCGATCAGGCCGGCTGGCACGGAGCGCGGGCGCTGGTCGTCCCGGACAACATCACGCTGGTCCCGCTCCCGCCCTACAGCCCCGAACTCAACCCGGTCGAGCGCGTCTGGCTGTACCTGCGCGAGCGCTTTCTGTCCCACCAGATCCTGGACGACTACGACGCCGTCGTCCAAGCCTGCTGCGACGCCTGGAACGCCCTCACCGCCACACCAGAACGTCTACGCTCCCTCACCAGCTATCCGTGGCTCCCATGTGTCAATGCTTAGGCGCGGCGGTATGAGGGGCTGGCGGCGGCGCGGGCCCGCCTGCGCGCGGCGGAGGGCTGAGCATGGCGGTGTTCCTGACCCGCGGCGGCGCTCCCTGGACGCCCGCCTACCTTCTCTCCATCGACCAGACGAAGTGCATCGGCTGCGGCCGTTGCTTCAAGGTGTGCAGCCGCGCCGTCATGAGCCTGAAGGGCGTGACGGAGGATGACGAGCTGGTGGACGCCGATCCCGACGGCGACGACGACGAGGAGTTCCTGCGCAAGGTCATGGTCGTGGCCGATGCCGGCAACTGCATCGGCTGCGGCGCCTGCGCCCGCGTCTGTCCCAAGGGCTGCCAGAAGCACGGGGAGGCGTAGGGACAGGCGCGGGGGCACGGGGGGCTCCGTCAGCGCCAGAGCCCCGTCAGCAGCGCCGGCCCGTCCTCCTGCCCGAAGCAGGCATGGACATCGGTGCAGACCTCGCAGTTGGGGGATTTGCAGATCAGCATGCCTTCGCGCCGGCAGAGTTCGCGGTAGAAGAACTTCTTCCACTTCATGTCGCCCGCATTGCGCCGGACCAGGGCGGGGAAGTGGCGGCGGAACAGGGCGTTCAGGTCGGCGCGGCTGGCCAGCCCCAGATCCTGCCAGAGATGGTTCGGCTCCAGCGACCGGCGGGCGACGATGGCCGCCAGCCAGACCTCCTCCTCCGCCCCGGTGGCCCCGTGCTCCAGGAGAAGCTGGCGCAGGTCCGGCTCCTCCGGCGCGTCCTCCCCGGTGCCGGCATCCGGGGGCACAGCGTCCAGCAGCGCCAGCCGGTCCGGCAGATGGCGGCGGAGCAGCCGCTCCAGCGCCGCGCGCGTCAGGCCCGTCGCCGCCGTCAGCGGGCGGGCCGGGGCCGTCGCCGCCAGGGCGAGGATGCGTCCGAACAGGTAGGTGTCGAGGCTGTCCGCCCCGCACGGGGACAGGTCGGGTCCATAGGGCGGCGGCATGGTCGGTCTCCCCCCGCGTCGTCGTCTCCGCCGGGGACCCTGCAAGCGGCGGGCCGGGGGGCTGCGCCCCCGGAGCGGGCGCAGTTCCACCGGCGCCGCGCCGCGACCTGTGTCGCTGTCGGGAATCCGACATCCGGTGGCGAAGGCCCCGTTGTCGCGTTGCCGACACTGCCGGACCCCGCGGATTCCCTGGGGTTCGCCTCTGGCACGCCGATTGCCTCACGTCCTTGCCCGGGGCGGTACGGACGCCCCTGACACGGGACGGAGGTTTGCGATGGTGGCACTCACGGACAGCGCGGTACAGGCGGCCCGCACGGCCGTGGAGGCCGCCGCCGGACAGGCGGCCGGCCTCAGGATCATGGTGCGCCCGGCGGGTTGCGCCGGTCTCCAGTTCGGACTGCAACTGGAGGAGGGGCCGGGCGACGCCGACGCCGTGATCCGGTTCGAGGGGCTGGACGTCTATGTCGATCAGGATTCCGTGCCGCTGCTCGACGCGGTGACGGTGGATTTCGTCGAGCGGCTGGAGGGGGCGGGCTTCGTCTTCGAGAACGCCGCCCCCGGCGGCGGCTGCACCTGTTCCACGAGATCCTGCCACTGACGATCCTGCCACGGGCCGGCACCCCCATCCGGCGGGATCCCTGCCGGGCTGGGATCGCCGGCAACGGGCGATGACGCGAACGGGCACGCGGGAGGCAACCGGCCAATGTGGGACTACACGGACAAGGTCAAGGCGTACTTCTTCGAGCCGAAGAACGCGGGCGTCCTGGCCGACGCCAACGCGGTGGGCGAGGTGGGGTCGCTGACCTGCGGCGATGCGCTGAAGCTGATGCTGAAGGTGGACCCGGCGACGGAGGTGATCCAGGACGCCCGCTTCCAGACCTTCGGCTGCGGCTCGGCCATCGCCTCCTCCTCCGCCCTGACCGAACTGGTCATCGGCCGCACCCTGGACGACGCCGCCCGGCTGACCAACCAGGACATCGCCGCCTTCCTCGGCGGGCTGCCGGCGCAGAAGATGCACTGCTCCGTCATGGGGGCGGAGGCGCTGCACGCCGCCATCGCCCACTACCGTGGCGTGGCGATCGACGACGACCACGACGAGGGCGCCCTGATCTGCAAGTGCTTCGCCGTGGACGAGCCGATGCTGCGCCGGGCGGTGCGGACGAACCGGCTGACCAGCATGGAGCAGGTCACCTTCTACACCAAGGCGGGCGGGAGCTGCGGCGCCTGCAACGAGCGGATGGAGGAGGTGCTGGCCGCGGTGAACGCCGAGATGGTGGCCGAGGGCCTGCTCGGCGCGGCGGAGGCCTTCGCCGGCGCCCCGGCCCGGCCCGCGCTGAAGCCGGCCGGCGCGCTCGTCTCCCTGTCGCCGCCGGTGAAGGCGGTTCCCACGGCGCCCCCCGCGAAACCCGCGCCGCCGGCGCTGGCGCCGGCCCCCGTGACGCCGGGGCCGAAGCTGACCCTGGTGCAGCGCATCCGCCTGATCGAGGAGGCCATCGCCGAGGCCCGCCCGACCTTCCTGGCCGACGGCGGCGACTGCGAGCTGGTCGATGTGGACGGCCGCCATGTCCATGTCCGGCTCACCGGCGCCTGCGCCGGCTGCCGCATGGCCCGGATGACCGTCGATGGCCTTGCCGCCCGGGTGACGGAGAAGCTGGGCGCCCCCGTCATCGTGATTCCGGTCTGAAGGGGAGGGGAGAGGCCATGGACACCCCGGTCTATCTCGACAACAACGCGACCACCCGCACCGACCCCCGCGTGCTGGAGGCGATGCTGCCCTGCTTCACGGAGCTGTTCGGCAATCCTTCCTCCATGCACCGCTTCGGAGAGGCGGTCGGGGCCGCGATCCGCACGGCGCGGGGACAGGTGCAGGCCCTGGTCGGCGCCGCCCACGACCACGAGATCCTCTTCCTCAGCGGGGCGACGGAGGCCAACAGCACGGCCATCCACTCGGCCCTGCGGGCGCAGCCGGAGCGGCGGGCGGTCGTCACCTCCGCCGTGGAGCACCATGCCGTCCTGGGCGTGCTGGAACATCTGGAGAAGACGGACGGCATCGAGGTCCGCATCATGCCCGTGGACCGGCACGGGCGCCTGGACCTGGAAGCCTACCGCCGGGCGCTGCGCCCCGATGTGGCGCTGGTCAGCCTGATGTGGGCGAACAACGAGACGGGAGTCGTCAATCCGGTCCCCGAACTGGCCGAACTGGCGAAGGAGGTGGGAGCCACCTTCCACACCGACGCCGTGCAGGCGGTCGGCAAGCTGCCTGTCTCCGTCGCCGGGACCGGCATCGACATGCTGTCGCTGTCGGCGCACAAGCTGCACGGACCGAAGGGGATCGGCGCGCTCTATGTCCGCAAGGGCACGCGCTTCCGGCCCCTGCTGCGCGGCGGCGGGCAGGAGCGCGGCCGCCGGGCGGGAACGGAGAACGTGCCCGGCATCGTCGGGCTGGGCATGGCGGCCGAGCTTGCCGCCCGCTCCGTGGCCGAGGACGCGGACCGCATCCGCACCCTGCGCGACCGGCTGGAGCACGGCATCCTGGGCGCGGTCGGACACTGCTTCGCGGTCGGCGGAGAGGCCGAACGGGTGCCCAACACCAGCACCATCGCCTTCGAGTTCATCGAGGGGGAGGCCATTCTGCTGCTGCTGGACAAGGCGGGGATCGCCGCCTCGTCGGGCTCCGCCTGCACCAGTGGCAGCCTGGAGCCGAGCCATGTCCTGCGCGCCATGGACGTGCCCTTTACGGCGGCGCACGGTGCCATCCGCTTCTCCCTCTCGCGGGAGACGACGGAGGCCGAGGTTGACCGGGTGATCGCCGCCGTGCCGCCCATCGTCGCCCGGTTGCGGGCCTTCTCCCCCTTCTGGGATGCCGGCCGGGCGACCGGACAGGCGGGGAACTTCGCGCCCGTCTATTCGTGAGACCGCGCCCTCCGGACAGAAAAAACCCGCCCCCGGAGGCCGGGGGCGGGGCGCGGGAGCCCATGGGGCCCGGGCGGAGCTTCCGGGATCAGGCGGCCTTGATGGCGGCGAGGAAGCGTTCGACCTCCTGCTTGAGGGTTTCCGACTGCCGGGCCAGCTCGCCGGCGGCGCCCAGCACCTGGGTCGCGGCGGCGCCGGCCTGGCCGGTGACCTGCGTCACCTGACCGATGTTGGCGGACACCTCCTGCGTGCCGGCCGCGGCCTGGGTCACGTTGCGGCTGATCTCGTTGGTCGAGGCGCCCTGCTGCTCCATCGCCGCGGCGATGGTGGCGGAGATGCCGTTGACCTCCTCGATGATGGTGCCGATGGACTGGATCGCGGTGGAGGTCTCGGCCGACACCTTCTGCACGGCAGAGATCTGGGCAGCGATCTCCTCCGTCGCCTTGGCGGTCTGGCCGGCGAGGTTCTTCACCTCGCTGGCGACGACGGCGAAGCCCTTGCCGGCTTCGCCGGCGCGGGCCGCCTCGATCGTGGCGTTCAGCGCCAGCAGGTTGGTCTGGGCCGCGATCGCCTGGATCAGGCTGACCACCTCGCCGATCTTCTGTGTCGCGGCGGTCAGGCCCTCGACCGTGACGTTCGTCTCCTGCACGCTCTCCGCCGCGCGCTGGGCCACGCCCTTGGCACGGTTGACCTGCCGGTTGATCTCCTGGATGGAGGCGGCCATCTCCTCCGCCGCCGAGGCGACGGTCTGCACGTTGGCCGTGGTCTCCTCCGCGGCCGAGGCGGCGGAGCTGGCCTGACGCCCGGTCTCGTCCGCGATGGCGGCCATGCTCTGGGCGGTGGCGTCCAGTTCGGTGGCGGCGGCGGCGACGGCGCGCAGCGATTCGCTGGAGGTGCCGTCGAAGCTGCGGATCAGGCTGTCGATCCGGGCGGTGCGGGCGGCCTTGGCCTTCTCTTCCGCCTTCTGGGCGGCGGTCAGGCGCTCGGCCTCGATCAGCCCGTCCTTGAAGACCTGCACGGCCCGGGCCATGGCGCCGATCTCGTCCTTGCGGTCCGTACCGTCCACGGCTGCCGTCAGTTCGCGGCGGCTGAGCCGGTTCATCGTGTCGGTCAGGCGGTTGACCGGACCGGCCACGGTGGTGACGGTGAGAAGGCCGGCGCCGATGGACAGGCCGGCGGCGGCCAGCAGGGCGACGATGGTGCCGAAGGTTGCGCTCTCCCTGGCCGCGATGATGGCATCGCCCCCGTCCTTGCCGTCGCGCTCATTGATCCCGACGGCCTCTTCCAGGGCGACCAGAGCCTCTTCCAGCGCCTGCCGGGCCGGGCCGTTGTAGATCGCCAGATACTCGTCCCGCTTCCCCGCCTCCATCAGGGAGTCGATCTCTGCCGCCAGCGGCAGGAACCGGGCCCAGGCCCGGTCGAACCGCTCGAAGGCGTCGCGGTCCGTGGTGATCAGGGCCTCATAGGCCTTGCGCCGGGCGGCGAGATCGGCCGACATTTCGACAAGACGCTGCCTGCGCTCGGCACGGACCTGCGGATCATCGTTCAGCATCATCGCCGCCTGATGGCGGCGGTAGTTGAGGACCCCTTTCAGGATGGCGTTGCTCTCGGAAACGGAGGGCAGAGAGTTGCCCACCACGACGTCCGCGGCATCGTCGATCCTGGAGAGCTGGACCAGGCCGAAGCCGCCCAGGGCCAGGGTGACGAACAGGACCAGCCCGAAGGCGGCGAAGATTCGGATACGGATGGAAACATCGACAAGACGCGGCATGGCAGGACTCCCCCCGGATTGGATGCCCGATTGAGGCGCATCGCCCCTTAAGATTGGCCTAAGATTGTCCCCGGAATGACGAAGGGACAGTGGGGGGAAGGGCATCCTGTCCGACGGTATATACTTGGCCCTGTACAGAAGGGGGAAATCCTCCGGGGTGGGGTGGGCTGTCGAAGACCTGTACTTCCGGACATTTCCAGGAAAGGGGTCTTCAGGCGCCGGTTCGCCTTGACCGGCGGGTTCAGGGGGCGTTGCCGGGGACCCGTGGCGGCACGGCCGGCAGTTCCAACGTGACCCGCAGTCCCCCCAGCGGGGAGTCGTCGAGACGGAGGGTGCCGCCATGCAGGCGGGCCAGTTCGTCGCTGATGGCAAGCCCCAGGCCCGTTCCGGGAACCGTCTCGTCCAGCCGGCGGCCACGTTCCGGCAGGACGGCCCGCCGTCCGGGCGGGATGCCGGGGCCGTCATCCTCCACCGTCACGACGGCAACCGTCCCGATCCGGGTGACGCCCACCCGGACCAGCGACCGGCCCCACTTGGCGGCGTTGTCGATCAGGTTGCCCGCCATCTCCTGCACGTCCTGCGCATCGCCCCGGATGCGGATGGCGGGGTCGCCGGAAAGATCGATCCGGATGCCGCGGTCGGCATGGAGCCGCTGCACCGCCGCGGCCAGCGGGCGCAGGGTCGCCAGTGCAGGGCTTCCGGCACTGCCCAGGGTGCGCCCGGCCGCAGCGGCCCGGGCGCGGGCCAGATGCCGTTCGATCTGGCGCTGCATCCGGTCGGCCTCGCGGGCGACGACGCCGGCGGCATCCTCCCCGCCGCCGGAGACGGCATTGGCGATGACGGCGAGGGGGGTCTTCAGGGCGTGCGCCAGATCGGCCGCTTCGGCCCGGGCCCGCTCCACCATGGCCGCGTTTTCGGTCAGGAGCTGGTTCAGGTCGTCGGCCAGGGGCTGCACCTCGTCGGGGAAGCGTCCCTCCAGCCGCGTCGCCGTGCCCGCCCGCAGTTGCGCCAGGGCCGCACGCATGCGGCGCAGCGGCACGAGGCCGAGCCGCACCTGGACCAGCGCCGCCGCCATCAGCCCTGCGGCCAGGATCGCCAGCGACAGGGCCAGCACCTGAGAGAAGTCGGCTGTCGCCGCCTGAATATCGGCCGCATCGGCGATCACGGCCACGCGCACCGGCAGGTCGATCCCGGAAAGCTCCAGCGTGCGCTCCCAGGCGACCAGACGCTCACCGGCCGGGCCGGTCAGCTCATGCCGGTGCAGTTCACCGCTTGCCGGCCGGTCCACCGGCAGCGCCAGGGTCTGGTCCCAGAGCGAGCGGGAGCGCAGCACCTCCGCATCGCCGACCATCACCTCCCAGTAGAGCCCCGACAGGGGCCGGTGGAAGCGGGGATCGCCGGGGTCGCGGGTGACAGCCAGCCGGCCGTCGGCGCCGATCTCCAGCGCCGCCGCCAGCTCGTCAAGCTGGTGGCCCATGCGCCGGGCGAGATCCGCCTCCGCATGGCGGCGGAACAGGTCGGTGAGGAAGATCCCGGCGATCACCAGGGCGGCCGTGACCCAGACCGCGGCCAGCGCCAGCAGGCGTCCGTTCAGCGATCCCGACGCCATCACCCCGCATCCATGCGGTAGCCCAGCCCGCGCTCCGTGCGGATCACGTCCACCCCCAGCTTGCGGCGCAGCCGGCCGACGAAGACTTCGATCGTGTTGCTGTCGCGGTCGAAATCCTGGGCGTAGACATGCTCGGTCAGCTCGGTGCGCGAGACGACGCGGCCCTGGTGGTGCATCAGATAGTCCAGCACCTTCAACTCGTGGGCGGTCAGGGAGACGAGACGACCGTCCACGCTGACCCGGCCGGTGCGGGTATCCAGCAGCACCGGGCCGCACCGGAGGTCCGCCGCGGCATGGCCGCCGGCCCGGCGGATCAGGGCGCGCAGCCGGGCCAGCAGTTCCTCCATCCGGAAGGGCTTGGCCAGGTAGTCGTCGGCGCCGGCGTCGATGCCCTCCACCTTCTCCTGCCAGGTGCCGCGCGCCGTCAGGATCAGCACCGGCGTGACGATGCCCTGCTGGCGCCAGCCGCGCAGGGCGGACAGACCGTCCCGGACCGGCAGGCCCAGGTCCAGGACCACGGCGTCATAGGGTTCGGTCTCTCCCAGGAAGGCCGCCTCTTCCCCGTCGGGCGCTTCATCCACCGCATAGCCGGAGGCTGCCAGCGCGTCCCGGAGCTGGCGGCGCAGGGCCTCGTCATCCTCCGCGACCAGCACCCTCATCGGTCCTGCTCCCGCCAGCCGCGATGCCCACGGCGCCGTTCCAGGTCGCGGCCCTCGACGCCGAGAAGGGTGCCGTCGCGCGCGTCATAGACCAGTTCCAGCACCCGCCCGTCCTCCGTCAGCAGCTTCACTTCATAGGTCAGGCGGCCGTGGTCGTCTTCCAGTTCGGCCTCCAGCAGGCGTCCGGGGAACTCCGCCTCCGCGCGCTCAAGGATGTCGCGCAGCGGCAGTACCTCCCCCCGCAGCACGGCCTCGCGCGCGCGGTCGTGATCGCGGCGATGGTCGTCGTCCGCGCGCAGGGGAAGCGGGGCGGCGGTCAGGAGAAAGCCGCCGAGGGCAAGGCCCGTGAGGGCGAGGATCGTCTTCTTCTGCATGCCTCCACTCAGCACCTCTGATGCTGAACGCACGCTGAACGGAGTGTTCAGAGCAGGTTCAGGCGACCCCGGGCAGTCTCCACGGCATCGCAACCTTTCCCCCATCCCCCGGAGGACGACCATGATCTATGCCAAACTCACCGCCGCGACCCTGCTGGCCGGTTCCGTCCTGGTCGGCGGCTATGCCGTCGCCAAGGAGATTCTTCAGGACACCGGTCCGGCGACCACCACCGCTTCCCCGGCGGTCTCCTCCCAGGCTCCGGCGCCCATGCCCATTCCCCAGCTCATCGACCTGCTGGCGAAGCAGGGCTACACCGACGTCAGCGAGGTCGAGCGCAAGACCGGCGCCATCTACGAGATCAAGGCGCGCGACGCGAACGGCAACCGCCGCGAACTCTATGTCGATGCACGGACCGGCGACATCCTGAAGGAAGAGCGCAGCGGCAAGGACGGGTGGGGGCACCGCTGATGACCACCATCAACCAGCCTGACACTGTGATGTCAGAGGCCATCACTCCGGATGCTGCCGAGCCGCCCCCGGCCAGCGTCCGGGTCTGGGACCCGCTGGTGCGGGTCTCGCACTGGACGCTCGCCCTGGCTGTCGCGGTCGCCTGGATCAGCTCGGGCGACGCTTCCACGGCGCACCTCGCGGCCGGCTTCACGGTGCTGACCATCGTGGCCGTGCGCTCCTTCTGGGGGCTGGCCGGCAGCCCGCATGCCCGCTTCGACGACTTCGTGCCGACGCCGGCAGGCTTTCTGGCCTACTGCCGCGATCTGATCGGCGGTCATGCCCGGCGCTACATCGGCCACACGCCGGCCGGCGGGGCCATGATCGTCGCCCTGCTCGCCTGCCTGCTGCTCACCACGGCGACCGGCGTTGGCCTCCAGTACGGCGTTCCCGGCGATTTCATCCGGGAGCATGACCTGGAGGAGATCCACGAGGCGGCCGCCACCGGAATCCTCGTCCTGGTCGGCCTGCATGTCGCCGGCGTCCTGCTGACGGGTCTGATGCACCGGGAAAATCTCGTCCGCGCCATGCTCACCGGGCGCAAACACGCCTGACCCCGGACGGCAAAGGGGGCGCGGCGCCCGGTCGCGCCTCCGTCCGGGACGGCCCGGTTCTCCAGGCCTTTCCACCCCTCCCTTTCCACCGGACCGCCCCGCGGCGGACCTGCCCGTTCAGCCGGCGTTCAGGTTGGCCGGACGACCCTTGCCACCGCTTCCCCGAAGGCTCCCATGACCAACGACGCTTTCCCTTCCGCTGCTTCCGTCCGTTCCCGCCGGCTCCGTCCGCTGGTCGCCGCCGCCTTTCTGCTGGTCGCCGGCCCGGCCCTGGCCGCGGGTGACGACGCCGCCAGCCGCGATGCCCTTCTGGCCTCCTATGCGGCGCAGGCGAAGGCCCAGGATCCCGCCTTCACCGGCTTCTCCGCCGAACGCGGCCGGGCGGTCTATCTCGGTCAGGTGGCGGGGGCCGAGGCTGACGGCTGCGCCGCCTGCCATACGGCGGACCCCCGTGCCACGGGCCAGCACCGCAAGACCGGCCGGGCGATCAAGCCGGTCGCCGTTTCGGTCAGTCCCTGGCGGTTCACGGATGCCGACTACGTCGAAAAGCATTTCCGCCGCGACTGCCCGGGCGTGCTGGGCCGCGAGTGCAGTGCCCAGGAGAAGGGCGACTACATCACCTTCCTCGCCAGCCAGTAAGGCCGGCCGCGCGTCCACCGCAGCGCCCGCCTTCCCGCCAGCCTTTCAGGATACAGGACCCTCTCCCATGAGCCTGCGCCATGCCTTCGCCGCCGCCGCCCTGATCGCGGCCGCCGCCCCCCTCTTCGCCAGCCCCTCCCTTGCCGACCGCGGCGGGCACGACCGTGACGGGGCGGCCCGCCCCGTCACCCATGCAGCGACCCTCAAGGAATGCGGCCAGTGCCACATGGCCTTTCCCGCGGCCCTGCTGCCCGCCGCGGGCTGGGACCGCCTCATGGACACGCTGCCCCGTCATTTCGGCGAGGATGCCAGCCTGCCGGCGGAGGTGGCAGCGGACATCCGCGCCTATCTGACCGCGAATGCCGCACGTCGGGGCGATACCGATACGATCCGCATCACCGAGCAGCGCTGGTGGCTGCGCGAGCACGATTTCCGGCCCCAGATCTGGGAACGCCCCCACATCCGCTCCAAGGCCAACTGCGAGGCCTGCCACGACCGGGCGGGGCAGGGGGTGTTCGAGGATGAATGAGCCCGGAGTAAGCCGGTTGCCCTGTGCTGGTTATTCTGTCGCAGGGAGACCGTTTCCTGACAGATCTCAAGGCCCGGCGGCTGTTCTGAGTGCGACCCTTCCCGCCGGGTCCAACCCCGAAGAACGGAGGCAATCCCATGCGCGTGTTGACAGCGTCGTTCCTGGCGCTCTCCCTGTCGCTTCCTGCGGCATCGGTCGCCATGGCCCAGTCCCAGCCGCCGGCGTCTCCCCCGGTGGCGGAAGCGGACGATACCCCCCTCTACGGCAGTCAGTTGATGACGCCGCAGGAGCGGATGGATCTGCGCAGCCGCATGCGGCAGGCGCGGAGCATGGAGGAACGGGAGCAGATCCGGCAGGAGCACCATGCCCGGATGCAGGCCCGGGCCAAGGAGCAGGGCGTCACCCTGCCCGACGAACCGCCCGCCATGCCCGCCCGGGGCATGGGCCAGGGGCGTGGCATGGGTCCCGGCCAGGGCATGGCTCCCGGCCAGGGGATGGGCCCGGGCCAGGGGATGGGCCAGGGCCGCGGCATGGGTCAGGGCATGGGGCCGGGTCAGGGCATGGGCCCCGGCCAGGGAATGGGTCCCGGTCAGGGCATGGGGCCGGGCATGAGGGGGCAGGCGCCCGCCGCGCAGCCGCCGGCCTCGCCGCCGCCCGCCGCACAGACCGACAGGACCGGCGGGCAGTAAGCCTGCCGGTTCAGATGAGGGTCACCCCGGCGCCGGATCTCCGGCGCCGGGGAGTCTTTCCTGCATCACCGACACTGCCGTCACCAACACTGCGCCACGCCGTCGGCGGATACCGCCGCGACATCGCGCCTGCAAGGGAGGCGGCCGATGTCCGCTCATGACCTGAAATCCATCCTGCTGATCGCCCACCGCTGGGTCGCCCTGATCCTGACGCCGCTGTTCGTGCTGATCATCCTGTCCGGCGCCGTGCTGGCGGTGAAGCCGATCCTGGAGGCGGTTCCCCGTGACGCCGCGGCCCCTGCGCCGGTCGATACGGCGGCCCTGGTCGGGCTGCTCGACCGGGTCGATCCAGGGGGTGCCGCGCGCATGGCGGTCATCGGCGGCGACGGGCATACGCTTGTCCTCGCCAAGCCCGGCGGCGTGCGCGACACCTATGATCTGGCGACGGGGGCGGCCGTGTCCGCGCCGCAGCAGGGCGCCGATTTCTTCGGGCTGGTCAAGCGGTTCCATGAGGACCTGCTGCTGGAGGCCGGCCTGCTGGTGGAGATCGCCACCTGGGCCATGACCCTGCTGATCATCATCGGCCCCGTCCTGGCCTGGCCGCGGCTGAACCGCACGCTCGCCGGCTGGCACCGCGGCATCGGCTGGGTGCTGTTCCCGCTGGTGCTGCTGACGCCGCTGACGGCGGTGCTGATGATCCTGCACATCGGCGGTCCCGCCCGGCCGCAGCTCCCGCCCTCCGCCGCGCCGGCCAGCATCGCCCGCGCGCTGGAGCAGGCGGCGCCCGCCGCCGACCTGTCCGGTCTCGTCTGGGCGCGGTGGATGGGCAACGGGGTGATGCTCCTCACCGGCACGCCCGACGGCCGCGTGGCCTACCTGGTCGGCGGCGGCGCCGTGGCCCCGATGGAGGGCGGGCCGGGCCTGATCCATGAGCTGCACGAGGGGACCTGGGCCGGCGGCTGGTCGGGCCTTGTCAACCTGTTGGCCTCCGTCGCCCTGCTCGGACTGACGGTGACCGGGGTGCTGCCCTGGGTCCGGCGCTGGCGGCAGGCCCGCCGCCGGTCGGGCGGTGCGGATGCCGATATTCTTGTCGCCTTCGCCAGCCAGACCGGCCGCGCCGCGCGGCTTGCGGAAGCCACGGCCGCCGCGCTCGCGGCCGGCGGCGGCAAGGTGTCCTGTGCGGCGCTGGCCGCGCTGGCGCCGGAGGAACTGAAGCACTTCCGGCAGGTCCTGCTGGTCGTGTCCACCACCGGCGAGGGCGAGATTCCGGACCAGGGCCGGGCCTTCCTGCAGAGGCTCCGGGGAACGGACCTCAAGGGGGTGCCTTTCGCGCTGCTGGCGCTGGGCGACAGCCGCTATCCCGACTACTGCGCCGGCGGCATCGCGGTGCGCGATGCTTTGCTGGCGGCGGGTGCTGTGGAAGCGGTCGGCATGGCCTGCGTTGACGGGGAGGCCATGGGGCCGTGGCGGGACTGGCTGGCGGCGGTGGGCACCCGGATCGGCGTGGATACCGGCAGCGTCGCGGCCCCGGAGGCCGACCGCCCGCTGTCCCTGACCCTGGTCTCCCGCCGGCAGCTCAACGACCCCGCAGACCCGGATACGCATGAGGCCTGGAGCCTGCTGTTCCAGGGCGACGGACCGCTCGACTACCGCTCCGGCGACCTGCTGATGGTGTCGCCGGGGCCGGGGGAGCCGCCACGGCCCTATTCCGTCTCGGCGGCGCCGGGCCAGGGGCCGGAGCACCTGTTGCTCACGGTCGGTCTGACCTGGCGGCGCGAGGCGGACGGCAGCGAGAGCCTGGGCAAGGCGTCGGGTCTGCTCTGCCGCGGGCTGCGACCGGGCGACCGGCTGGACGCGACCCTGCGCCGGCATCCCGCCTTCAACCCGCCGTCGCCGGAGGCGGATCATCCCATGATCCTGCTCTGCGCCGGCTGCGGCATCGCCCCCTTCATCGGCTTCCTGGCCGAGCGCGAGGAGACGGGAGCACGGCAGCCGGTCTGGCTGGTGTTCGGCAACCGCAAGCGCAAGGCGGACTTCTTCTACGGCGACCTGCTGGAGGGCTGGATGCGCCGTGGCGTGCTCGCCCGCCTCGATACGGCCTTCTCGCGTGAGCCGGAGGGTGGCTACGCCCCCGACCGTCTGATCGAGGCCGGGGCGGAATTCCTGGAGTGGATGGACGAAAAGGGGGCCGTGCTCTACGCCTGCGGCCGGGCCAGCACCCTGGGCGCCGGACTCGACCGGGCGCTGCACACCATCCTGGCGCGTCACCGCGGCATGGATGCGGACGCGGCCACCCGCCAGATCGCCCGCTGGGACGCGGAAGGCCGCCTGCGCCGCGACCTGTTCGACTGAGACCCGGCGCCGGGCGGCTGTTCCGGACGGATGCCCCCGCGGTTCTCCCGCGGGGGCGTTTCCCTGTGGATCAGGGAGCGCTCAGGCGCCGCAGCACTTCTTGAACTTGCGGCCGCTGCCGCAGGGGCAGGGGTCGTTGCGCCCCACCTTGGGGGCAGACCGTGGCTTCGTGCCGATGATCCCGTCGGCATAGAACCAGCGCCCGTCCCGGCGCACGAAGCGGCTGGTCTCGTGGTGGACATAATCCTTGCCGTCGGTCCGGAACCGGGCGACGAATTCGACCCAGCCCTCCTCGTCGCCGGCCCCGCCCTTTTCCGTGGCGCGCACCTCCAGGCCCGTCCATTCGCTGGTGCCGGACCAGTTGGCGGTCTGCTCGCGGTCGAAGTCGCCGCGCGTCTCCGGCAGCAGGGTCTGCTCCAGATAGTCCACGGCCCCGGTCGCATAGGCCGCGTAGCGGGAGCGCATCAGCGCCTCCGCGGTCGGGGGCAGGGCGGCGCCCGACAGGTGGGGGCCGCAGCAGGCATCAAGGGGACGGCCGGAGCCGCAGGGGCAGGCTGACATGATCTCTCCCGGAACTGGCGCCCCCTCCTAGCGCAGGTGGGCGGCACCCGCCAACCCCCCGGGTGCCCGCGGACCGCTCCCGGTGCCCGCGCCACCCGCGCGGATGCCGCCCTGCCGCTTCCGTGCTAAGCATGGGCCATGGACTGGGACCGACGCAGCGGACGGGGGGCGGGGCGGTGGCCGGACGGTGCCACGGCGCTGCTGGCGCTGGCGCTCGCCCTGCCGCTCACCGTCGTGCCGTTGCCGGCGCGGGCGGAGCTGGAGGACGATCTCGTCCGCCTGGATCTCCTGGTGCTCGACGTGGAGAACGCGCACACGACCCGCCGGATTGAACTGGCCGAGGGCGCCACGGCCCGCGTGCCGCTGGACGGGAGGGCCATCACCGCCCTGGCCGGCTTCGCGCTGGACCTGCGCCGGTCGGGCGGGCGGCTGGAGGTGCGGCTGCTGTCGCGGGAGCGGCGCCCGCTCTTGCGCCTTGCCGACCGCATGCCGGCCGGCGACCGCCTTGCCATCCCGGTGCGGCCGGGGGAACGGGTGGCGGCCCTGCGCCTCGCCCCCTGGGTGGATGTGGCGGCTGCGGCGGGGCTGCCCTGCCTGCTGCTGTCGCGCGCGGCGGAGCGGACGGGCCTCGACCGGAGCGGAGCCGGGCCATGAGGACCGTTCCCCCCGGCCCGGACGACACCTTTGCCTCCCACGTTCCGGCCTGGAAGATCCCCGGTCTGCGTGCCCGGCTGACGGCGGCCGAGCACGAGGGCCGCCTGGGCGAGCCCTGCGGCCACGAACACCGTGCGCTCGTCCGCCGTTGGGCGCGCGGCTACGCCCTGCATTCACGCCAGCAGGCCGAGAAGGAGCGCCAGGGCAAGGCCGGGCGCGCGCCGGGCGGCTGGAAGGCAGGGGCCGAGCGTGGTCCCGGCACCGGCCGGCGCAGGATCGCCACCGGCGCCCGGCTGAAGGCGATCGAGGCGGCGACGGCCGCCAGTTTCGCGCCGCGCGACTGGCTGACGGCCGAGCTGCTGCCGGGCGACATCGTGCGCGCCTACGAGGCGACGCAAGATCCGCTGCGGGCGATGGGATCGGTGCGGCCGTCCTACCGGCGCTATCTGCAATGGCTGCACTGGCGCCGCAGCCTGGGGCCGGTTGCGGACCTGCGGGTCGAAGCCGGGCCGGTGCTGCGCCATCATCCGGAACTGCGGGAGTTCGGTCTGGCGCACCAGGGGGCGGGCCTCTACCGCGGCACGGTGGAAGGCGAACTGGTGCCGACCCTGCGCGTCTTCTGCGCCCGCCACCGCATTCCCCTGCGCGTGCTGCCCGGCGCCGGCTGACCGGCGCCGCGGTCCGGCGGCGGTCACCGTCGCGGGAACCGCCCATAGAAAAGGGGCGGCCCGAAGGCCGCCCCCAGAGGCTGGGTACTGGTGTCGGTGCTCAGAACTCGTAGCGGACGCCGACGAGGATGCTCCACACCGAGGAACGTGCGCTGACCTGGGAGTTCGGGTCCTTCAGGCCGGCGGAACCGGGGGCGTAGACGTACTTGCCGTCCACGATCCGGGCCTCCAGCACATCGACCGTGCGGCCGGCGGAGAAGGAGACCTGCTCCAGTCGGCCCCAGTCCTTGTTCAGCATGTTGCCGAGGTTGCGGATGTCGAAGGTGAAGACGCCGCGGTGACCTTCCAGCAGGCCCGGGATCTCCTGGGCGATGTGCAGGTCGAAGGTATGCACCCACGGGCTGGTGAAGCCGTTCCGCGGGGCGATACGGCCGGCGTACTTGGTCAGGCCGTTCTCTTCCAGGTACGGCAGGAGCTGATCGTAGCTGAAGCCGGGGGCGTAGGTGACCAGCGGGTCGTTCGCACCCGACGGCACGTAGAAGAGCTGGCGGGACCGGTTGTTGTTGGTGCAGGCCGGATCGCCGAACGGGTTGGCGTTGCCGCCCGAGGAACCGCAGCGGAAGGCGTAGCTGTAGGGCCGGCCCTCGCGGCTCTCGTGGAACAGGCTCAGCGTCGTCTCGAAGTCGCCGAAGAAGGCCTTCGACCAGCTCACGCTCGTGGTGAAGCGGTGCTTCACCTCGTAGTCGCTGGTGTCGGAGCCCGGATCGTTCGGATCGCTGACGGCCACGTTCTCATAGTTCGACGAGGCGACCGAGCTGGTCAGCGCGTGCACTTCGTCGATGTTCTGGTAGGCGTAGCCCGCACCCAGGTCGAAGTCGCCGTAATCCGTCTCCCAGGTCTTGGCGAGACCCAGGGTCAGGACGACGCCTTCGCCCTCGTCGGTGTTCGTGACCATGAGGTCGCTGTTGGTGCCGATCGACGGACGGCCGTCGGCGCGCGACTGGTAGATCGGACGGCCGTCCGGCGCGGTGCCGACCTTGACCAGACGCAGGTCGGTGTAGCTGATCGCCTCCTTGACGCGGGAGTAGATCGCCTCGGCGGTGACGACGTAGTCGCTGCCGAGCGGGCCGAGGTCGAACACCTGGTCGACCGCGAAGCTGGCGCGCCAAGTGGACGGGATCTTGAAGTCCGGGTCCAGCGCGTTGACGAAGCTGTCGCTACCGGAGGCCAGGAGCTGGCCGGCCGCGGGCACGACCGCCGAGGAATTCGGATCGACGTTGTTCAGGATGGAGTTGGCCGGCGTCGTGTTGGCGCGGCGGATGTCAACACCGACCTGGGTGATGCCGTCGTTGCTGTAGTTGTTCGACATCCAGACGGTCGGGCCGAGCGCGCTGAACAGGCCGACACCGCCGCGCAGGGTGGTGCTTTCCTGGACCTTCCAGTTGAAGCCGGCGCGGGGCAGCCAGAGGTCGCGGCCGTCCAGGTTCTCGTCGTTGCCGAAGCCGTAGCGGCTGACGAAGTTCGTGTTCAGGCGCGGCTTGTCGTCAGAGCTGTAGTACTCGTAGCGCAGGCCGGCCGTCAGCGTGAAGTCCGGGGTGATGTTCCACTCGTCCTGCACGAACAGGCTGTCGACCTTGTAGCCCCAGTCGGCGGCAGCATCGAGCGGGTTGTTCGTCCCGGCAGCGCTGTTGTAGCGGAAGCGGGAGGCGCGGCGGGCCTCGAAATCGGCGATCGTGTTGAACTCGAACTCGCCGAGGCTGCGCTGCACGAACAGATTGTAGTAGTCGTAATCGTCACGCTCCCAGCCGGCCTCGACCTTGTGGTCGCCCAGCAGGTAGGTGCCCTTCAGCTTGTAGGACAGCGTCTCGGTTTCGAGGACGTTGGACTGGCTGCTCGACTCGGTGCCGAGAACGAACTGGCTGCCACCCGGATCGCGGATGATGATGGAGGAGAAGTTCAGCGGCGAGGTGGTCGGCCGCAGGCTGTCCACCTTCTTGTAGCCGACCTTGGCTTCGGTCGAGAAATCGGTGGTCCAGTCCGAGAAGACCTGGAGCGAGTAGCTCTCCATCTTCTGGGAACGGTCGTAGCTGTACGAATCGTAGCCCAGACGGGTGTTGTTGGACGAGGTGACGTAGTTGTTGCCCTCGTCGCGCTGGTAGGCGGCGGAGATACGGTGATCGTCCGTGAGGTTCCAGTCCACCTTGGCCAGGATCTTCTCGTCGGACTCCGGCTGCGGCTCGCCCAGGCCCATGGCATCGTAGCCATAGACGCGGCGGGCGATCTCGGCGACCTGCTCGTACTCGGCCTGGGTGATGCCGCGCACGGTCTGGCCGGCGCCCGACCCCTCGGGGCCGTAGGAGATCGAGCTGTCGCCGCTGTACTTCTCGTAGTTCACGAAGAAGAACAGCTTGTCCTCGATCAGCGGGCCGCCGATCGAGCCGCCGTACGTCTTGTCCTTGTACGGCGAGATGATGTTCTTGTTGTCCTTGCTCCGATCGCCCGACAGGTTGTCATCGGAGTAGTAGTAGAACAGCGAGCCGGTGAACTCGTTCGTGCCGGACTTGGTGACGATGTTGACCGTACCGCCGGTGAAGCCGGAGTACTCGACATCATAAGGCGCCGTCAGAACGGAGAGCTGGTCGATCGCGTCCAGCGAGATCGGCACGCGCTGCGTCGGGTAGCCGTTCGCGTTCAGGCCGAAATCGTCGTTCTGCTTCACGCCGTCGACGGTCAGGCTGTTGAAGCGGTTGTTGGCGCCGGCGATGGTGATCGCGTTGCCGTTGGTCGGGTCCAGGCTGACCTTCGGGTCGCGCTTGATCACGTCCTTGAGGTCGCGTGTCGCGGTCGGGGTGTTCTCGATCGCGCGGCGGTCGAACTGGGTGCCGGAGCCGATCACCAGGGCCGTCGTGCGCTGGCCGGTGACGACGATCTCCTCGACCGACTGCTGCTGGCCGCTCTGGAGCACCAGGTCCAGGGAGAACGGCTCGCCCAGGGTGATGAAGACGTTCTCGACCTGCTGGGTCTGGATGCCGCTGCCGGTGAAGCGGATGGTGTAGGGGCCGCCGATGCGCAGGCCCGTCGCCAGGAAGGAGCCCTGGGAATTCACCGCGGCCGAGGACCGGGTGCCCGACGGGGTGTGGATGATCTCGACGTTCACGCCGGCCGCGGGCTCACCCTCAGCGGTGAAGATCTGGCCGCGGATCGAGGAGGTGGTCTCCTGCGCGACCGCCGGGACGACCCAGGCCGAGGCAACAGCCAGCGCCATGGCGCCGGTGCCCAGCTTCAACACGTTCAGATGCCGCCGCAAGGCTGCGGCAGCCCGCTTGGTCTGCATGGTCATTACGTAGCCCCCAAATGTGATTCGGGTCCGGGTGGCCATGAGGCTTCCGAATTCCGCTGCCCGTATTCCCGAATGGTGTTACAGCTTTGTGAAACTTTGAGCCGATTTCGACTCAGTCGTGCATGGCTCTTTCGATTGTCGGGGGTTGTTGCCGGCACGCTACAGTTCGCGGGTGCGATAAAACGGGAGCCTGCGGGCTGTCTCCGGGGATGGCTTGCCGAGAATTTCGTGTTCCGGGGCTGTCCTGGAAAGTCCTTTCTTCTTAAGGCTCAAGGGCGGTCATTGCGGGCGTGGCCGGCCCGCCTGCCGAGCCGTCCGGCGGATCTCCTCTGTCCTTGCTGCGATGCGGTATGTTGCTTTCGGACCGACAGGCCCGCCCCGGCGGACCGTTCGTTGCCTGATCCGTGGCTTGCGCGATCGAATGGTGCCCGGAGGGGCGGGGGAGCGGCGGCCGCGATCCCGGCCGCCGCGGGGCCGGCCTGGTGCGCGCGACCGGGGTGGCGGCCCGGCGCGACCCCGATCCCGACCGCCGGAGGGCGTCGCGGGGGGCGCCGACGGCGAATCGCCCGAGACCCCGGCGCCGGGGTCAGGCCTCCGGCCGCCAGCGGCGCAGCAGCAGGGCGTTCGTCACCACGCTGACGCTGGAGAAGGCCATGGCCGCGCCCGCCAGCACGGGGCTCAGGAGGCCCAGTGCCGCCAGCGGGATGCCCAGCACGTTGTAGGCGAAGGCCCAGAACAGGTTCTGCCGGATCTTGGCGTAGGTGCGGCGGGAGACGGCCAGCGCATCCGCCACCAGGGCGGGGTCGCCCCGCATCAGGGTGATGCCCGCCGCCTGCATGGCGACGTCGGTGCCGCCGCCCATGGCCAGCCCGACATCGGCCGCGGCCAGGGCGGGGGCGTCGTTGACGCCGTCGCCGACCATGGCGACGGTCCGGCCCTCCGCCTTCAGGGCGGCGACGCGGCCGCCTTGTCCTCCGGCAGGACCTCCGCCAGCACCGTGGGGATGCCCAGGCGGCGGGCCGTGGCCTCGGCGCTGCCGCGGTTGTCGCCGGTCAGCAGCACCGTGCGCAGCCCCGCCGCGTGCAGCCGCTCGACCGCCTGCACCGCAGTCGGCTTGGGCGCATCGCCGAAGGCCAGCAGGCCCAGCAGGACGGGACCGGCCGTGTCCGCCAGGAAGGAGACGGTGCGTCCCTCCGCCTGCTGCCGGGCCGCCGCGTCGGCCAGCGGGGCGAGGTCGATGCCGAGTTCCTGCATCAGCCGGGCGCTGCCCAGGCGGAGGTCGCGCCCCGCCGCGGTGGCGGCCACGCCGCGGCCGGGCAGGGCGCGCAGGTCAGCGGCCGGTGTCACCGCCAGATGCCGGGCCGCGGCGGCCGTCCGCACCGCCTCGGCCAGCGGATGCTCGCTGCCGGACTGGACCGCCGCGGCGAGGCTGAGCAGGTCGGCTTCCGCGATCCCGGCCGGCACCAGCGCCACGACCGCGGGGCGGCCTTCCGTCAGGGTGCCGGTCTTGTCGAACACCACCGTGTCCACGGCATGGGCGCGCTCCAGCGCCTCGGCGTCCTTGACCAGGATGCCCGCCTGGGCGGCCACACCCGTGCCCGCCATGATGGCGGTCGGCGTGGCGAGGCCCAGCGCGCAGGGACAGGCGATCACCAGCACCGAGACGGCGGCGACCACCGCCGTCTCCACCGCGGCCCCCGCCAGCAGCCAGCCGGCCAGGGTGACCAGGGCGATGCCCAGCACGACCGGCACGAAGACGGCGGCCACCCGGTCCACCAGCCGCTGGATCGGCGCCTTCGCCGCCTGCGCACTCTCCACCAGCCGGATGATGCGGGCCAGTACCGTCTCCGCCCCGACGGCCGTGGTCTCCACCAGCAGCCGTCCCTCGCCGTTGACGGAGCCGCCCGCCACCCGCGCGCCCGGCTCCTTCGCCACGGGCAGGCTCTCGCCCGTCAGCAGGGATTCGTCGGCATGGCTGGCGCCCTCGCGGACGATGCCGTCCACCGGGATGCGTTCGCCGGGGCGGACCAGCACCGTGTCGCCGACACGGACCGCGGCGGCCGGCACCATCTCCTCCCGCCCGTCGCGCACGACCCGCGCCGTCTCCGGCCGCAGGGCCGAGAGCGCGCGGATGGCGGCGGTGGTCTGGCGCTTGGCCCGCGCCTCCAGGTACTTGCCCAGCAGCACCAGGGTGATGATGACGGCCGACGCCTCGAAGTAGAGATGCGGCGCACCCGCGGACGGGGCTGCGACGGCCAGTTCCCAGACGCTCAGCGCATAGGCGGCGCTGGTGCCCAGTGCCACCAGCAGGTCCATGTTGCCGCTGCCGGCTCGCAGCGCCCGCCAGCCGGCGGCGTAGAAGCGGGCGCCCAGCCAGAACTGCACGACGCTCGCCAGGACAAGCTGCACCCAGCCCGGCAGCATGACGTGCAGGCCCGCGGCCTGGAGCAGCATGGGCAGGGCCAGCGGCAGGGTCAGTACCGCGGCGGCCAGCACACGCCCCCGCTCGCGCCGGGCCCGGACCTCCGCGGCGGCATCCGCGTCCGCCTGCGCCTCGTCCCGGCGCGGGGCCGCCTGATAGCCGGCGCGCTCCACGGCGGCCACCAGCGCCTCGGGCGGTGTGCCCAGGACGGTGACCCGCGCCGTCTCCGTCGCCAGGGCCACGTCGGCCGCCAGCACACCGGGAACCCGCGTGAGCGCTTTCTCCACCCGCGCGACGCAGGAGGCGCAGGTCATGCCGCCGATCTCCAGGTCCAGGGTCTGCGTCGGGGCGTCGAACCCGGTCCGGCGCACCGTCTTCAGCAGGGCTGCCGCTCCGGTTCGTGTCGGATCGAAGGCGACGGAGGCACGCTCCGTCGCCAGATTGACGGTGGCGTCCGCCACGCCCTCCAGCCGCGACAGCGCCTTGCCGATGCGGCCGGCGCAGGCGGCGCAGGTCATGCCGGTGACGGGGAAGTCCAGCCGGGCCGTGGTGGCGGCCAGGGGCGTGGCGGCCAGGGTCGCGGCGGGGGCCGGAACGGGGTCCTTGCGGGGCAGTGCGGTCATGCTCGATCCTCCGATGCCCCTTACAGATGGACCTTCCAGTGACTGGAAGGTCAAGGGGCCGGTTCCGCCCGCCGGTGCGGATGCCCCCTCTCTCCCGCTGACGCAGCGGGGCGATCCGGCTATAACCCCGGCCGCCAGAACCGCCGGGAGCCGGTCATGCCATATACCGCCGGGGAGATCCGGGCCCGCGTCCTGCATCGGGATGCGGACGTCCTGATCCTCGACAAGCCGCACGGCCTGCCGGTCCATTACGGCACCAAGACCGTGGAGCATCTGGAGCAGTACCTGCCCTGGATCGCCTTCGAACGGGAAGAGCCGCCGCGGCTGGCGCACCGGCTGGACAAGGACACCAGCGGCTGCCTGGTCCTGGCCCGCGACGCCGAAGTGGCCGCCCGGCTGGGGCGGCTGTTCCTGCACGGCCATGTCGGCAAGACCTACTGGGCCGTCGTTCTCGGCCGCCCTCGCGGCGATGCCGGGCGGATCGACCTGCCGCTCCTGAAGGTCCACATTCCCGGCTGCTCCAAGGTCGTCGTCGATCCCGACGGCAAGCCGGCCCTGACGGACTGGCGCCTGCTGGCGACGGACGGTCGGCTGTCCTGGCTGGAGCTGACCCCGCGCACGGGGCGCATGCACCAGCTCCGGGCCCACTGCGCCTGTTCCGGCTTTCCGATCCTGGGCGATCCGATCTATGGCGCCGAACAGCCGCCGCCCGTCCCGCTGCATCTGCACGCGCGCACCGTCTCCTTCCACCTGGGACCGGCCGACGGCCCGCCGGTCGCCGCCACGGCACCGCCGCCCCGCCACATGGCGGCGACGCTGGCGCGCATCGCCGGGGAAGCGGCCCCCCTGGCGGGCTGCTACGAGGGGGAGCGGGCATTCTCCTGAAACCGGCCCTCTGAACGAGAGCCGCGGCGGCTGCCGGCCCCGGCCTCAGCGTATGGCAGCCGGTGCCGGCCAGGGGCCATCCGCGGCGGGGCCGCCGGCCACCGTTTCGCTCCAGCCCGGCGGCACGCCGTGCATGTCCGGCAGCCGGTGGGCGATGCCCTTGTGGCAGTCGATGCAGGTCCGCTGTCCGGTGAACAGGAAGGCTTCGTGGACCCGTGCCGCCCGCGCGCCCTGCCGGGTGATGTCCATGGAGGCCGCGCTGTGGCAGTTGCGGCATTCCAGGCTGTCGTTCGCCTTCAACCGGGCCCATTCGTGCTCGGCCAGCTCCCGCCGCTTCGCCACGAACTTGTCGCGCGTGTCGATGCTGCCGAAGATCGTGCCCCAGACCTCCTTCGAGGCCTGCATCTTGCGCGCGATCTTGTCCGTCCACTCGTGCGGGACATGGCAGTCCGGGCAGCTCGCCCGCACGCCGGAGCGGTTGCTGAAATGGATGGTGGTCTTCAGTTCCTCGAAGACGTTGTCGCGCATCTCGTGGCAGCCGACGCAGAACGCCTCGCGGTTGGTCAGTTCCAGCGCGGTGTTGAAGCCCCCCCAGAACAGCACTCCGGCCAGGAAACCGCCGAGCGTGAGGAAGCCCAGGCTGAGCCGGGTCGCCGGCCGGGAGAACACCTGCCAGGACCGCAGCCAGGGTCGCAGGAGGAATCCGGGCAGCCTCATCGCCCGCTCCCGCTGTCGGGCGTCGGCTCCACCAGCGCATCGAAGGGCCGGAAGCGGTTCTCCACCACCGGCCGCGCGTCGGTCTGCGGGACATGGCACTGGGTACAGAAATAGCGCCGCGGCGCCACCGCCCCCAGCGTCTGCCCCTCGCGCGTCTGGTAGTGGCTGATGCTGACCATCGGCGCCTGGACCTGCTCCGTATACTGCCGGCTGTGGCAGGTCAGGCACTGGTTGAGTTGGAGATTGACCTGATAGCCCACGATGTTGTGGGGAATGACCGGCGGCTGTTCGGGGTAGTTGCGGGCCCGCCGCCGGTCGTCGGTGATTTCCTTGGCCAGGGGCGGGGCCGCCGCTTCGTCGGTGAAGCCGACCGGCGGCCGGAAGGGCGTGTCCGTACCGGCCCGGCCCGTGCCCTCCTGGGCCGCCCTTCCCTGCACCGCCACCGCGGCGCACGCGACCACCAGCCCGCCCGAGAGCAGCGCCATCCGCACGGCTGCGCGCATTCCCGTCCCCCTCCCTATGCCTGCACCGGCACCACCTTCACGGCGCATTTCTTGAAATCGGTCTGCTTGCTGATCGGGTCCGTGGCGTCGAGCGTCACCTTGTTGATCAGCCGCGCGCTGTCGAACCAGGGCACGAACACCACCCCGCGCGGCGGGCGGTTGCGGCCCCGTGTCTCCACCCGGGTGCGGATCATGCCGCGGCGCGACGCCACCTCGACCTCCGAGCCGCGGCGCAGGCCGCGCGCCCGGGCGTCGTCGGGGTGCATGAAGACCACCGCCATGGGAAACGCCTTGTAGAGTTCCGGCACCCGCATGGTCATCGAGCCGGAGTGCCAGTGCTCCAGCACCCGCCCCGTCACCAGCCAGAGGTCGAACTCCGTGTCCGGGGATTCGGCCGGGGCCTCGTAGGGGTAGCTGATGATCTTGGCCTTGCCGTCGGACATGCCGTAGAAGCGCACGCCCTCGCCCGCGGGGACATAGGGGTCCAGGCCCTCGCGGTAGCGCCAGCGGGTCTCCTTGCCGTCCACCACGGGCCAGCGCAGCCCGCGCTCCTCGTGATAGGTATCGAAGGGCGCCAGATCGTGCCCGTGGTGCCGGCCGAAGGCGGCATATTCCTCGAACAGCCCCTTCTGGACGTAGAAGCCGAAATGCTCGGATTCGTGGTTGGCATAGCCGGCCTCGATGTCCGACAGGGGATAGCGGTTCGTCTCCCCGTTGGCGAACAGCACGTCGTAGAGCGTGCGGCCCCGGTAGGCGGGATTGGCGGCCAGGATCTCCTCCGGCCATGCCTCGTCCGTCGTGAAGCGGCGGGAGAACTCCATGAGCTGCCAGAGGTCGGAGCGTGACTCGCCGGGGGCGGGGACGAGCTGGTGCCAGAAATGGGTGCGCCGCTCGGCATTGCCGTAGGCCCCCTCCTTCTCCACCCACATGGCGGCCGGCAGCACGAGGTCGGCCGCCATGGCCGTCACCGTGGGATAGGCGTCGGTGACGACGATGAAGTTGTCCGGGTTGCGGTAGCCGGGCCAGGTCTCCTGCGCGGTGTTCGGGGCCGCCTGGAGGTTGTTGTTGCACATCACCCAGTAGGCGTTGAGCCTGCCGTCCTTCAGCATGCGGTCCTGCAGCACGGCATGGTAGCCGGGCTCGCCGCTCAGCAGGCCGGTGGGGACCTTCCAGATCTCCTCCGCCCGCCGCCGGTGGTCGGCGTTCGTCACCACCATGTCGGCCGGCAGCCGGTGGGCGAACACGCCGACCTCCCGCGCCGTGCCGCAGGCGCTGGGCTGCCCCGTCAGGGAGAAGGGGCCGTTGCCGGGTTCGGAGATCTTGCCCGTCAGCAGGTGGATGTTCGTGACCAGGTGGTTGCACCAGACGCCGCGGACATGCTGGTTGAAGCCCATGGTCCAGAAGGACACCACCTTGGTCTTCGGGTCGGCATACAGTTCCGCCAGCGCCAGCAGGCGCTCCTCGGGCACGCCGGTGAGCCGGGCCGTGTGCTCCAGCGTGTAGGGCCTGACCAGTTCGGTGTAGCGGGCGAGGTCGCAGGGCTTCGCGTCCGCGGCCTCGCGGGCATGGGTCGCCCGCATCTCCAGCTCGTGCTCGGGGCGCAGCCCGTAGCCGATGTCGGTCGTGCCTTCGTGGAACGTGGTGTGCCGGGTGACGAAGTCCTTGTTGATCCGGCCGGTGCTGATGATGTGGTTGGCGATCCAGTTCAGGATCGCCAGATCGGTGCCGGGGTGGAAGACCATCGGCACGTCGGCCAGATCGAAGGTCCGGTGCTCGAAGGTGGACAGCACGGCCACCTTCACATGCGGGGCGGACAGGCGGCGGTCGGTGACCCGGGTCCAGAGGATCGGGTGCATCTCCGCCATGTTGCTGCCCCACAGCACGAAGGCGTCGGTCTGCTCGATGTCGTCGTAGCAGCCCATGGGCTCATCCATCCCGAAGGTGCGGATGAAGCCCACCGCGGCCGACGCCATGCAGTGCCGGGCGTTGGGGTCCAGGTTGTTGGAGCGGAAGCCCGCCCGCATCAGCTTGGACTGGGCGTAGCCCTCCCAGATCGTGGCCTGGCCGCTGCCGAACATGCCGACGGCCTTCGGCCCCTTCTCCTTGAGCACGCGCTTCCACTGCCGCGCCATCTCGTCGAAGGCGCGGTCCCAGGTCACCGGCATGAACTCGCCGTCCTTGGCATAGCGCCCGTCGCGCATGCGCAGCAGCGGCGTGGTCAGCCGGTCGGCGCCGTACATGATCTTGGAGAGGAAGTAGCCCTTCACGCAGTTCAGGCCGCGGTTGACCTCGGCCTGCATGTCGCCGTGGGTGGCGACCACGCGGTCGTCCTTGACCCCCACCATGACCCCGCAGCCCGTGCCGCAGAAGCGGCAGGGCGCCTTCGACCAGCGGAGCTGTGCCGCCTCCCCCACCGCGAGCGGGGCCTGCGCCGAGGCCGGCAGGCTGATGCCGGCGGCCACGGCGGCGGTGGCCACCGCCTGGGCCTTGATGAAGTCGCGCCGGGACAGCCCGGTCGGGATCGTCTGCATGGCGGTCATGGCACCCCTCTTTCCGCACCGCCGTCCGGCTCCCCCGCCTCCTGGTGGTGGAACACCATCACGGCCGACATCACGCCCGGCAGGAGCTGAATCCGGGTCAGCGCCTCGGCGATGTCCCCGGCACTCGCCCCCTCCACCGTCACGATCGCCTTCGCCCCCTCCTCGATCTGGAGTTCGGCGCCCGGCACCCCGGCCAGCCCGTCCCGGACCATGCCGGCCTGGCCGGGATCGCGCTGGACCAGCAGGCTGGCGATGTGGAGTTCCCCGATATCCTCAGGTCCCATGGACGGCCTCCCCGGACAGGGCCCCCCCGGTCAGGGGCTCTGCGGCGGTCACCGTCACGACGCCGGCGGGACAGGCGGAGACGCAGGCGCCGCAGCCGGTGCAGGCGTCCGACGCGACCTCGGCGTCGGCCCGGCCGCCCAGGCGCACGGCGAAGCGGATGGCGCCGGCCGGGCAGGCGTCGCCGCAGCTACGGCAGTAGGTGCCCCCGGCGGCAAGGCAACCAGGACCGATCTCCGCCCGCAGCCGCCAGGGCGGCAGGGTCCGCGGCAGGAACAGCGGCTCCGGACAGGCGTCGGCGCAGGCGGCGCAGAAGCTGCACTCGCCGCGGCCGAAATCCATCGCCGGGAAGCCACCGTCGCCGGTCGTCAGCGGCCCCGGCCCGCAGGCCGCCACGCAGGCGCCGCAGCGGGTGCAGAGATCGGTGAAAGCCCGGTCCACGGACCAGGGCGGCCGGACGGGGTCGGGGACGGAGCGGCCGCCGCGCAGGAAGCGCCGCCGCGCAAGGTCGATACCGGGCATGGCGAACCCCCTAGACCTGCGACGGCCCGGGCGGGCCCATGACGAGCTGGTACATCCAGACCAGGAAGCCGTAACCGCCGACCACGGCCACCGCGAGGAACGGCCAGATCACGAAGGCCAGGAAGAAGAAGGCGACCAGCTCGACCCGGCGGCGGTCGTGGGCATCGCCGACGGGATCGGCGCTGTCGGGCGCGGGCGGGGCGGGAGCCTGGGACATGACAACCCTGCTGGACTGACCGGATGCTCTGGCCGGCCCCCGTTCGACGATCCCCGTTCGGCGGGCGGCCCCTGTCCTGTCAACCTGGGCCGGCACATCTGGTTCCCCGCATCCCGACGGACCGGAATTTGTCGCCTCCGTGCGGAGCCGGTGGCCGGGCCGTCGCGCGGCTGGCCGTGTTCTGCGGAAGAGGGTGCACGATCACGGGGGGCCGCCGGTGGCGGGACGAGGATGACAAGAATGACGGGGTGGAGGGAACGCCGGGCGCCGGCCCTGCTGCTGGCCGCGGCCCTGGCCGCCGCTCCGGTCCTGACGGCAGCCGCCGGGCAGGCCCGGCCGGAGGCTCCTGCGGCCGCGGCGGGCTTCGACGCCACGCACCTGCAACAGGCCTACCAGCGGGGCCTGGGGGAGCTGGCGCAGGTGGAGCTTGCCCTGTCCCGGACGGTGCGGCCCGAGGTGCGTGCGCTCGCCGAGGCCGCGGGGGACCGGCTGGCGGGGCTGAACGGGGACCTTGCCGTGGTCGCCCGCCGGCTCGCGGTCGCGCTGCCGACAGCCCCGCTGCCGGAGGACCGCGCGGTGCAGGACCGGCTCGCCACCCTGGAGGACCCGGCGTTCCAGGACGGCTTCCTGCGCGACCGTGCCCAGGGCCTGATGCGGCAGGTGAACACGCTGGAGAAGCTCGCCGCGCAGGCGTCCGACCCGGCGCTGCGCGCAGCGGCGGCGCAGGCCCTGCCCGGTCTGGACGCGCTGCGCCGGCAGGCCCTCGACCTGCGGGTTGCCCTGGCACCCGTGGGGGACGGGCCGGTGGGCGCCGCGCCCCCGTGAGACGCGCGCCCGTGAGAACGGTGGGCGTCATCCTGGCGGGCGGGCGGGCCCGCCGCCTGGGCGGCGGCGACAAGGGGCTGGTTGCGGTCGGCGGCACCCCGATGCTGGAGCGGATCGTCGCCCGCTTCGGCTCCCAGGTTGACCGGCTGGTGCTGAGCGCCAACGGCGATCCGGGGCGCTTCCGCAGCCGCCCGCCGCTGACCGGACTGCCGGTGCTGCCCGATGCCGGCGCGGACGGAGCGCCAGCGGCGGGAGATGAAGACGGGGCCGGCCCCCTGGCCGGCATCCTGGCCGCTCTCGACTGGATCGCGGCGCAGGGGCTGGACGCGACGCATCTGGTGAGCGTGCCCACCGACTGCCCGTTCCTGCCGGCGGACCTCGTCGCCCGCCTTGCCGCGGCCTCTGCCGGCGCGCAGGCTTCCGGTGCCGTGGCCCCCCGCATCGTGGCCGTCGCCCGCTCCTGTCCGGACGGCAGCGGGTGGATTCCGCCCCGGCTGCATCCCGTGGTGGCGCGCTGGCCGGTGACCCTCCGCTCCGACCTGCGCCGGGCCCTGTACCGGGAAGGGGTACGCAGCGTCGGCGCGTTCCTGGCGCGCTGTCCCGTGATCCCCGTCGATTTCGCCCCCCTCGACGTCGGTCCCGGGGGCGGCATCGACCCCTTCTTCAACGTCAACACCCCCGACGATCTGGCCGCCGCCGACCGCCTCGCCCACGCCCCGGACGCGGGGTGAGACGGCGCCCGGGCGGCGGCACGCCGCGCCCCTGCAGGAAAGACTTGCGGCGGGCGGTATTTTTCAGAGACTGCGGGCTGTACCGGACGGCCATGTTCCCCCAGGGTTGAACCATGCTCCGCTTCATCCACGCGGCCGACATCCATCTCGACAGCCCGCTGGCGGGTCTCTGCCTGCGGGCGGAGCATCGCGCCGACGATTTCGTCAAGGCCCCGCGCCGCGCCTTCGAGCGCCTGATCGACCATGCGCTGCGGGAGCGGGTGGACCTTTTCCTGATCGCCGGCGACCTGTTCGACGGTGACTGGCGGGACTTCTCCACCGGCCTCTTCTTCGTCTCGCAGATGGCGCGGCTGCACGGGGCGGGCATCCCGGTCGGCATCATCAAGGGCAACCACGATGCCGTCAGCGTCGTGACGCGGACCCTGAACCTGCCGCCGAACGTGCACCTCTTCGGCAGCGCCCGGCCCGAAACCTGGGAGCCGCCGGGGCTGGGCGTCGCCGTCCACGGCCAGAGCTTCCCGAACCGGGCGGTGCCGGAGAACATCGCGCTGGACTATCCGGCGCCGCGGCCCGGCCTGCTGAACATCGGCCTGCTGCACACCTCGCTGGACGGCCGGCCCGGGCACGCGGCCTACGCGCCGTGCGCGCTGCGCGATCTGACCGCCCGCGGCTACGACTACTGGGCGCTGGGCCATGTGCATGGGCGCGAGGTGGTGTCGCAGAGCCCGTGGGTGGTCTATCCCGGCAACCTCCAGGGCCGCCATGCGAACGAGACCGGGGCCAAGGGCTTCACCCTGGTCACGGCGGAGGGGCAGACCATCCGGTCGGCGGAGGCCGTGACGGCGGATGTGGTCCGCTGGGCCCGCGTGACGGCGGATCTGACCGGCTGCGACACGTTCGACGACGCCTGCGGGCGGATCGGCAGGGGGCTGGTGACGGAGCTGGAGGCGGCGGACGGCCGGGCCCTGGCCGTCCGGCTGACGCTCTCCGGCCGCACCGCGGCGCACCGCCGGATCGCCGGCGACCTGGAGCGCACCCGTGCGGAATGCGCCGCCCTGGCCGAGCGGGCCGGCGACGTCTGGATCGAGCGCGTCGTCGTGGAGACGGCGGAGCCGGGCCGCGACGGCCCCCCCTCGGCCGATGCCTTCGCGGAGCTGCTGCGCACGGTCGAGGCCATCAAGGCCGATCCGTTGGAGATGGCCGAGCTGCGCCAGGACCTGGAACAGGCGCTGGCGAAGGTGCCGGCGCCGGCGCGCCGGCTGGTCGGGCTGGAGGACCTGGACGAGGCGCGTCTGGCCTCGGTGCTCGATGGCGCGGCGGCCACGCTGCTGCACCATCTGCTGGACGGGTCGCGGTAGGGAGGCGACGGTGCGGATCGACAGGCTCGCTCTGGAGCGTTACGGCCATTTCGAGGACAGGGAGCTTGACCTCTCCGGGCCGGACGTGCTGCTGCACGTCGTCCACGGCCCGAACGAGGCCGGCAAGTCCACGACCCTGCAGGCGATCTACGACCTGCTGTTCGGCTTCGGGCACACCACCGACTACGCCTTCCGCCATGACACGGGCAGCCTGCGGATCGGCGCCACCCTGGTGAACCGGGAGGGTCGCGCCATCAGCTTCCGCCGGCGCAAGGGTCGGGGCGACACCATCCTGTCCGCCGACGGTGCCGCCCTGCCGGAAGCGGTGCTGGCCCCGTTCCTGGGCGGCACGACGCGGGAGGAGTTCGAGCGGCTGTTCGGCCTGGACCACCGCCGCCTGCGCGAAGGCGGTGACGCCATGCTCGACGCCCGGGGCGACATCGGCCGCAGCCTGTTCGAGGCGGGCAGCGGCACGGCCGGTCTCTCCGCCGTGGCGGAGGCGCTGAAGACGGCCGCCGACGAGATCGGCGCCCCCAACGCCCGCGCCTCCGCGAAGAAGCCCTATTTCGCCGCCCTCGCCCGCTTCGAGGACGCGCAACGGCGCTGCCGCAACGACGGGCTGCGGACGGAGGACTGGACGAAGGCGGTCCGCGCCGCCGATGAGGCGCAGGCCCGGCGCGACCGCATCGCCGCGGAGCTTTCCGCCCTCCAGGCCGAGCGCAACCGGATCGAGCGCCTGTGCCGCGTGCTGCCCCTGCTCCGCCGGATCGAGGCGCTGGAGGCACTGCTGGGCACCCTGGGGGACGGCCCCGACCTCGATGACGGATTCGAGGCCGACTGGCGGCAGGCGCTGGAGACGCAGCGGACCCGGGCCGACCAGCTCCGCGCCCGGCGGGAGAACCGCGAGGCCGCGAAGGCCGCGCTCGACGCGCTGGGCGGCATCGGCCCGTGGGCGCAGCACGAGAAGACGATCAACGCACTGGTCTCCGGCCTGGGCGAGTACCGCAGCTTCATGGAGTCGATCCCGAACCGGAAGCGCGACCTCGCCGCCGGCGCCGAGCGGATCGCCGACCTGCTGCGCCGGCTGGGGCTGCCGGGCCGCGATCCCGCCAGCGTCGCGGCACTGCTGCCGGACGCGGCGACGGTGGCCCGCATCCAGGCGCTGCGCACCGGGCGCACCACCCTGGACGCCGACCACAGGAACGCGGCCGAGGAACTGCGCGAGGCGGAACGCCGGACGGCCCGCGCCACGGCGGCCCTGGAGGCGGCCGGAACCCCGGCCGACCCGGCCGACCTTGAGGCGGGCTTCGAGCGGCTGCGGGAGATGGGCGACGTCTGGACCCCGCTGCGCGAGGCGGACGCCGCGCTCGATCTGGCCCGGCGGGAGCTGGCGGACGCCCTGCTGGCCGTGGGACGGGGCGACTGGCAGCCGGAGACGCTGCTGGCGCTGGCGCCCCCGTCCCTGGAAACCCTCCACCAGGTCGAGGCGCGCCGGAGCGCGCTTGCCCGCCGGCGGGACGAGCTGGAGGAGGCCCGCGCCCGGCTCCAGGCCGAGCTGGACGGCATCGCCCTGGACCTGCGGACCCTCCAGGCCGGGGGGGAGGTGCCGACGGAGACGGCCGTCGCCGCCGCGCGGGAGCGGCGGGACACCGGCTGGCGCCTGATCCGCCGCCACCATGTCGAGGGCGGCCCGGTCGCCGCGGAGGAGATCGACGCCTTCCGCGCCGGCACGCCGCTGGCGGACGCCTACGAGGCGTCGGTGCGCCACGCCGACGGTCTGGTGGACCGCAAGGAGCGCGAGGCCGCGCGGGTGGAGCGGGACCGGCAGCTCCGCGGCCGGCTGGAGAAGACGGAGGCGGAACTGCGGACGGTCGTCGCCACGGCGGCGGAGACCACCGACGCCCTGGCCGCCTGGGCGGCCGGGTGGGAGGCGGCATGGCTGCCGACCGGCCTGCGTCCCGGATCGCCCGACGAGATGAGGGGCTGGCTGGAGCGGCGGCAGGCCGCGCTGGATCGGCTGGGCGGCGTCCGCAAGGCGGAAGCGGCGCTGGCGACGCGGCGCCGTGCGGAGAGCGATCTGCACCGCGGGCTGCTGGTCCTGGCGGACCGGCTGTCCCTGGCCGACGCCGGACGGCTGACGGCACCGGAACTGCGCGACGCCGTGAAGGCCGCGGTCGGCCGGGCGAAGGCGGCCTGGACCGAGGCCGCCGCCGCGCGCAAGGCGCTGGCCGATGCCCGGACGGAAGAGACCGAGCGCCGCCGCGCCCTGGAGGACGTGCAGCGCCGGCTGGAGGACTGGAAGACGCTCTGGGCCGAGGCCGCGCCGCGGCTGGGCCTGTCGCCGGCGGCCACGGCGGAGGAGGCGGAAGCCGCGCTCGCGCTCTGGCAGCAGGTGGCGCTGGAGGAGAAGGGGCAGGTGGAGCAGCGCCACCGCCGCGACCAGATGCAGGAGGCGACGGACGCCTACCGGACCCGTGTCGCCGCCCTGCTGCACGACCTGGGCGGGGCCGCCGGCGACATCGACCCGGCGGCGGACCCGACCGAGCTGGTCCCGCTGATGCAGAAGCGGCTGGCCGAGAACCGGGACCTGGGCATCCGGATCGCCGAGGCGCGGAGCCGGCTCGCCGCGGCGGAGGAGGAGGCGGGCAAGGCCGAGCTGGCGGCGCGCGACGCCGACGATGCCGTCGTCGCCCTGCGCGAGCGGCACGGGCTGGACCCGGCGCTGGACGTGATCGCAGCCACCCGCGCCGCGGCGGAGCGGCGCCGCCTGCGCCGGGAGATCGCCGATCTGACCGGCCGGCTGCTGGAGGCGGGGGACGGGCTGGACGGGGCCAGGCTCCGCACCGAGGCCGCCACCGTCGATCTTGATGCCGCGATGGCGGAACGCCAGCGGCTGGAGCCGGAGATCGCGCGCCTCCAGGCGGAGCTTGAGGCCGCGATGCAGGAGCTGGCGACCGCCAGGGCGGACCAGCGGACCCTGGAGAAGAGCGAGGGAGCCGCCGACGCCGCGGGGGAGATGAACAACGCCGCGGCGGAGATCGGCGCCCTGGTCGAGCAGTGGCTGCGCACCCGCACGGCCGGAATGCTGCTCAACCGGGCCATCGAGCGCTACCGGAGGGAGAACGAGCATCCGCTCATCAGCCGGGCCAGCGCGATCTTCGCGGCGGTGGCCGGGACCGGGGACGACCCCATCGTCCGGCTCTCGGTGGACTATGCCGACGAGGCCCACCCGGTGCCGATCGCCCACCGCCGCGACGGCCGCCGGGTGCCGGTGACGGGGCTCAGCGAGGGGACGCGGGACCAGCTCTATCTGGCCCTGCGGATCGCGTCGGTGGAGCGCCACATCGAGAACCGGGAGCCGCTGCCCTTCATCGCCGACGACCTCTTCATCACCAGCGACGAGGAGCGGACGGCGCCGGGCATCCGGGCCCTGGCCGAACTGGGACGGCGGACGCAGGTCATCCTGTTCACGCACCATCGCTACGTGGTGGAAGCGGCGCGGGACGCCGTGCCGGCCCGGCAGCTCCGGGTCCATGCGCTGGCGCCGTTGCTGCAACCGGCATAGGGCGACCGCCCCGGAGAGGGCCGGCGCGCGCCGCCGTGCCCGTTCCTGGCCCTGTATCGGTTCCATGGATCGGGCCGGTGGATCGACCCTGTGGATCGACTTCTTGGATCGGCGTTGACAAGGCGGTGGGGGACGTTATAGTCCGCTCCCTCTGGAAACGGGTCGGACCGCTGCCTGCCGGCAGGGGAGCCCGGTCGTTCGTATTTATGGAAGGCGGCCGCCGGTCACGGGTGATCGGTCAGGCACCTGATCCGATCAGTGGTGGGCACAATGTTCGCAGTCATCCGCACCGGCGGCAAGCAGTACAAGGTCGCCAACGGCGACGTGATCAAGGTCGAGAAGCTGGTCGCCGATGCCGGCGCCACCGTCACGCTCGACGACGTGCTGATGGTCAGCGACGCCGGCAAGACCACCATCGGCACCCCGGTGGTCCAGGGCGCTGCCGTCACGGCCGAGGTCGTGGCCCAGTCGCGCGGCCCGAAGATCATCATCTTCAAGAAGAAGCGGCGCCAGAACTACCGCCGCAAGAACGGCCACCGCCAGGACCTGACGGTGCTGCGAATCACCGGCATCCAGGCCTGACCGCCGTCCAGGAAAGCAGGAGTACCAATCCATGGCACATAAAAAGGCAGGCGGCAGCTCCCGCAACGGCCGCGACAGTGCGGGCCGTCGTCTGGGCGTGAAGCGGTTCGGCGGCGAGCAGGTGCTGTCGGGCAACATCATCATCCGCCAGCGCGGCACCAAGTACCATCCGGGCGCCAATGTCGGCCTGGGCAAGGATCACACGATCTTCGCCACCGCCGACGGCACCGTGAAGTTCCATACCGGCCTCAAGGGCCGTACCTTCGTCTCCATCGTCCCTGGGGCGGACGAGGCTGTTCCGGCGGTCGCCGCCGAGTAACGCCTGTCCCCTTCGGGGATCACGGGACTTGCGGTCGGGGGAGCGGGCAACCGTTCCCCCGATCTGCGTTTGCGGGGCAGGCAGCGTCCGTGGTGCGCGTCGCTCCGGCGGCGTCCCCCGGCCCCTGCCGCCCCATCGCTTCCGTCTCTCTTTTCCGTCCGTGCCGTCTCCCCTCCGGCCGGGCCTGCGCTATGCTGGGGCAGCGGCCCGGTCCGGTTCCGCCTATCCAGTTCCTCTGCCCGCGCGTCCCGAAAGTCCCGACCATGAAGTTCCTCGACCAGTGCAAGATCTACCTGAAGAGCGGCGACGGCGGTCCCGGTGCCGTCGCCTTCCGGCGTGAGAAGTTCATCGAGTTCGGCGGACCCGACGGCGGCAACGGCGGCCGTGGCGGCGATGTGATCATCGAGGCTGTGGACGGTCTCAACACCCTGATCGACTACCGCTACCAGCAGCACTTCAAGGCCAAGCGCGGCGGCCACGGCATGGGCCGGTCGCGCTCCGGTGCCAAGGGCGAGGACGCGGTGCTGCGGGTGCCGGTCGGCACCCAGGTGCTGGATGACGACCAGGAGACGGTGCTGGCCGACATGACGGAGGTCGGTCAGCGGATCGTGCTGCTGAAGGGCGGGGACGGCGGCTTCGGCAACGAGCACTACAAGAGCTCCACCAATCGCGCGCCGCGGCAGTTCACCCCCGGCTGGCCGGGGGAGGAGCGCTGGGTCTGGCTGCGCCTGAAGCTGATCGCCGACGCCGGGCTGGTCGGCCTGCCCAACGCCGGCAAGAGCACGTTCCTTGCCGCTGTCAGCCGCGCCCGGCCGAAGATCGCCGACTACCCCTTCACCACGCTGACCCCGAACCTGGGCGTCGTGCAGGCGGGGGAGGAGGAGTTCGTCCTGGCCGACATCCCCGGCCTGATCGAGGGCGCGCACGAGGGACGCGGCATCGGCACCCGCTTCCTGGGTCATGTCGAGCGCACCCGCGTGCTGCTGCATCTGGTGGACGGCACGCAGGAGGATGTCCAGCTCGCCTACCGCACCATCCGGCGGGAACTGCGGCTCTACGGCGGCGGCCTTGCCGAGAAGCCGGAGATCGTGGCCCTGAACAAGATCGACGCGCTGACGCCGGAGGAGCTGGAGTTCAAGCGCACCAAGCTGCGCCGCTCGGCGAAGAAGCCGGTGATGCTGCTGTCGGGCGCCACCGGCCAGGGCGTGCAGGAGATGCTGTTCGAGCTGCTGCGGCACATCCGCGAGGCGCGCGGCGCCGAGGCCGAGGCGGCGGAGGAGATCGAGCGCCGCATCCGCTACGCGCCGATCGAGGAATAGGGCCGGCGGCGGCACGGCCCCCGATCGCCGGCATTGACCGGCGGGGAACTCCGCGCCGATAACGGAGGCTCCCCAGCCTGCCCGCGTGCCGCCATGTCCGCTCCCGCCGAGTCTCCCGCCGTCTCCACCGACGCTCCCCTGGCCGGGGCGCGGCGGCTGATCGTCAAGATCGGCTCGGCCCTGCTGGTGGACGACCACAATATCCGCCGCGACTGGCTGGACAGCGTGGCCGACGACATCGCCGTCCTGCGCGCCCGCGGGGTGGAGGTGGTGGTCGTCACCTCCGGCGCCATCGCCGTGGGCCGGGAGCATCTCGGCCTGGTCGGCCGTCCGCTGCGGCTGGAGGAGAAGCAGGCGGCCGCCGCCACGGGGCAGATCCGCCTTGCCGCCGTCTACCAGGAGACGCTGGCGCGCCACGGCATCACCGTGGCGCAGGTGCTGCTGACACTCGATGACACGGAGATGCGGCGGCGCCACCTGAACGGCCGCGCCACCATCGAGGCGCTGCTGAAGCTCGGCGCCGTCCCCGTCATCAACGAGAACGACACGGTCGCCACGGCGGAGATCCGCTTCGGCGACAACGACCGGCTGGCCGCCCGCGTGGCCCAGATGATCAGCGCCGACACGCTGGTGCTGCTGTCCGACATCGACGGGCTCTACACCGCCGACCCGCGCAAGGACCCCGACGCCCGCCACATCCCGGTGGTGACAGAGGTGACGCCGGAGATCACCGCCATGGCCGGTGAACCGCCGCCGGGCTACAGCTCGGGCGGCATGGTGACGAAGATCGCGGCGGCCCGGATCGCCATGGCGGCCGGCTGCCGCATGGCCATCGCCAAGGGCAAGCGCCTGAACCCGCTGGCCGCCCTGCTGGAACCGCCCGCTGCGGGCGGGGCGCCGGCCACCTGGTTCCTGCCGCAGGCGGAGCCGCTGACGGCGCGCAAACGCTGGATCGCCGGGGCGCTGAAGCCGCATGGCCGGCTCACCGTGGATGCCGGTGCGGTGGCGGCGCTGGCCCGCGGCGGCAGCCTGCTGCCGGCCGGCGTGCGGGCGGTGGAGGGGGAGTTCGAGCGCGGCGATCTGGTCCAGGTGCTGGGACCGGACGGGCGCGAGGTCGGGCGCGGCCTGTCCGCCTATTCGGCCGAGGATGCCCGCCGGCTGGCCGGGCGCCGCTCGGCAGAGATCGAGGCGCTGCTCGGCTACCGTGGCCGGGACGAGGTGATCCACCGCGACGATCTGGTGGTCGGCTGAACGGGCCGGCCGGCGAGGGCGGCCAGGGAAACCGGCACGGACGGCGCCCGGGGCCGGGGCGCCATCCGTGCCGTCAGGCCCGCGTCAGGAGGCGGGCTGGCTCGACAGCACGCAGTTGTCCTTCTCGTCCATCAGGAACAGCACGGTGCCGGCGGGATTCTGGAAGCTGGTGTCCAGCGCGAAGATCAGCCGGTTGATCTTCTTGGCGGCCAGCGACTCCGGCACCCCGTCGGACATGAAATTGTAGGTGCCGGCGATGCCCAGCGGGAACATCCGCACCTGCGCGCCTTCGTAGGTGGCTTCCGCCGACATCATCATCGAGCTGGGATCGACCTTCCAGGTCGTCGTCATGCTGCTGCCGACGAAGCTGCCGAACGCCTTCTTGCAGGCAGCGTCCGCACCGGGGTTGCGGCTGCCGGTCTGTTCCACGCCGTAGAGGTTCGTGAGCTTCACCGTGCTGGTGCCCGACTGTTCCGCAGCCACGGCGGGCAGGGCCGTGAGGGAGAGAAGGGCGAGGCCGCTCGCAACGCTCTTCCAGGGGCTCATGGGGTTCCAGGTGTTCATGGGTTCCTCCGTTCCGGAGCGTGACGGCATCCAGGCCGCCCGACCGGTTGTTCTATGACCATCGCCAGTGATGGTGGAGGTGACTATCTTTCAGTGCGCGGAAAAGAGTCAACCCGCTGTGCGCGCATTCATCCGAAAATGAGATCGCCGGGGTTGTTCTCTCCGGAGCGGTTCAGCCGCCGGACACAGGCTTGCCGGCCACCTTGGTGCTGAGCACCAGCAGGGAATGGGTCGTGCCGAAGGGCGCGAGGTCGGTCACCACGCGGTCGAGCTGGCGGACGCTGCCGGCTGCGATCTTCAGCAGGTAGCTGTCCTCTCCCGTCACCTCATGGCATTCCAGCACCTCGCCGCGGGTCGCGGCGAACGACTCGATCGCGCCGTCACGCCCGGGAAAGGCCCGGATGCGGACGAAGGCCGTCAGGGCAGCCCCCAGGGCGGCGCGGTTGACCTCCGCCCGGTAGCCCTGTATCAGCCCGGCCAGTTCCATCCGTCGTACCCGTTCCGCGACGGCCGGTGCGGTCAGCCCGACGCGGCGGCCCAGTTCGGCGAAGGGCAGACGGGCATCCCGTTGCAGCTCCTGCAGGATTCGCCATCCCGTGGCGTCCAGAGGGCGGGAGCCGGCGACAGAGTGTCCGGGTGGGGATGACGGAGCGTCCATGCGCGTAATTCTATATCGCCGCGCCCCCAGTCCGCCATTCTGCCGCAACGGCCGGTAGGGCATAGTCGGCATCAGGTCCAGGCCAGACGGAGTTCACCTTTTGCTTGCAGAGATCGGTGTCTTCCTCCGGGGCATCATACTCGGCATCGCCATCGCCGCCCCGGTCGGCCCCATCGGACTGCTCTGCATCCGGCGGACGCTGGAACGCGGCATCGCCGTCGGTATCGCCACGGGCATGGGGGCTGCCATCGCGGACGCCCTGTTCAGCGCCATCGCCGCCTTCGGCGTCAACGCCATCCTGGAGCTGGTGATCGGGCACGAGGGCGAGCTGCGGGTGTTCGGCGGGCTGTTCCTGCTGGGGGTGGCATTGCACAGCTTCCTGCGTGAGCCGCGCCCCCCGGCGCAGGAGCCGGAGGCGCGGAATCTGCTGGGGGCGACGGGCAGCGGTCTGGCCCTGACCATGGGCAATCCCGTCACCATCCTGGGCATCACGGCCCTGGTCGTGGGATTCAGCGGCGGGCTGGAGACCTATCAGGCGGTCACGCTGGTGGCCGGCATCTTCGTCGGATCGGGCATCTGGTGGTTCATCCTGTGCGGGGGCGTCACTCTGGTGCGCCACCGCATCACCCGCCGTTCGGTGCTCTGGATCAACCGGGGAACCGGGATCATGCTGGGCGCCCTGGGCGTCTGGGCCCTGGGCGGGGTCGGCTGGAACTGGCTGGTCGGCTGAGGGGACGCCCCCAGGCGCCGGAACGCGGACAGCGTGTCGCGCTTGCATGACATGCCGGGATTGCCACCTGGAACACCACGCGGCGCCCTGCGCCCGTCGGGAGCGTGTGCGCAGATTTAAATCCACTTTTTCTGGCGTGGTGTATAGGCCACCCTCTGATCCCTGTCTGGCGGAGCCCTCCTGTCGATGCCTGTGGTGCTTGGTCCGCATGGCGATGTGCCGGTGCTCCGTGCCGACGGAGTCGCGGCCTCCGCGTCCGCACAGGAGGCGGCGCGTGACGCGCTGAACGTGTTGCCGCTTGCCATGCTGCCGCTGGAGACGGCGGGCCTCGCCGGGGCCCGGCTGGTCAAGACCGCCCGCCTGGAAAGCCTGGTGGAGGTGTTCGATTCCGGCGGTGCGGGCAGCGGCCGGCGGGAGATCGCGGCAGCGGTCGGCGCCATGGCAGGTCCGGCCGACGCCATGGAACGCGACGCCAAGCTCCTGCAGGCGGTCTCCCGCATGGCCTCGTTCGATGTCTTCAATCTCTGCACGGCGCTCCGCGAACTCCGGGTCGCGCCGCCCCGGGGGGAAGGGGTGGGGCTGTCGCCGCGCAAGCGGCGGGAGCTGGCGGGCCATCTGCGCCCCTACACCCGCGCCCTGACCGACGGGGTCTTCGGCGCCACGGTTCCGGCCGGGGTGCCGCTGGATGACGGGCTGGTCCAGCTTCACCGCGCGGCGGTCCGCGCCAACCTGGATGCCATCGCCCGCCGGCTCCGGATCGACCGGCAGGCGCTGCCCGAGCTGCTGACCCGCTACGCCGACGCCGCCCTGTCGCTGGCCTATTACCAGAGCTGTGACCGCGGCCTGCGGAACCTTCTGGGGGACTTCTCCGCCTGGCTGGGGGCGTTGACCGCGATCGCCGTCGTCACCGGCACGCCGGCCAACATGCGGCTGGTGCAGGAGGTGCAGGGGGCGCTGGCGGAACTGACCCTGCGGCTGGACGACTGTCTTCGCCACCTGGAGCGGCATCTCCAGCATTACTGGCGGCAGCCGACCCCGCTCACGGGCGCGCAGGGCCAGCGGGTGCTGTCCGCCTACCAGGGCGCCATCGGGGCCATGCTCTGCGGGCTGGTGACCAAGCTGACCGCCTGGGAACAGCGCTTCGGTGAGGTGCCGGGCTCGCCCGGTCAGCGCATCGACTGGCTGCGGCAGGAGATGCTGCCGGGCCTGCCCGAACTGCGCCTGACCTCGGAACAGGCGGTGCTGGACATCACCCGCCTGTCCGCCTGAGCCGGCGGACGCCGTGAGGGCAAAGGAAAGCCCCGGACGCGGGGTGCGTCCGGGGCCCGGAGTTGTCGAGGACGAAAGGCGGGGAACAAGGGGGAACCCGCCGCCTCCCGTCCGCTCAGGCCGCTACGGCGGTGGAGCCGTCCTGACCGGACAGCGCCGCCTCGGCGTCGAGCACCGTGGCCACGGCGTGGATCACCGCGGCGATGCGGACCGCATCCTGGATGTTCTCCGTGGACATGCCCTTGTGCATCACCTCGCGCTCATGCGCCTCGATGCACATGCCGCAGCCGTTGACGGCGCTGGCGGCGAGCGACCACAGCTCGAAATCCACCTTTTCCACGCCCGGGTTGCCGATCACGTTCATGCGCAGCCGCGCCGGGATCTTCTTGAAGTCGGCGTTACCGGACAGGTGGACGGTGCGGTAATAGACGTTGTTCATGCCCATGATGGCGCCGGCGGCCTTGGCGGCGGTCAGACCGGCGGCGTCCAGGTGCTGCGCGGCCTCGGCCACGATGGCCCGGGTCACGTCGTCGTTGCGCGCGGCATAGGCGGCGGCGATGGCAGCACCCCAGACCTGCCCCGGCTTCAGCGACGAGGTCGTCAGCACGGAACCGAGATTCAGCCGGAGGTCCTTGGCGTAATCGGGCAGGCGCGCCTTCAGCGCTTCGATCGACATGGGTCAGTTCCCCTTGATTGATGATCCGTCGGCCCCGGCCCTTCGCTGGACGCGCACCGGAAGAGGCGCCGGAAGACCGCAGGCTTGACGGATGGAGACGGAATTTCGGAGGTTCGCAGGCGGGCGCCGATGGGCGCCCGCCTGCTGGTGGCCTGTCAGGAGGCTCAGGCCGCCTTGAGAACCTCGTCGCCCTTCTGCCAGTTGCAGGGGCAAAGCTCATCGGTCTGAAGAGCGTCAAGAGTACGGAGAACCTCGTTGACGTTCCGGCCGACCGAGAGGTCGTGGACCGAGGCGAAGCGGATCACGCCTTCCGGGTCCACAATATACGTAGCGCGCAAAGCGACGCCTTCAAGCTTGTGCAGGATGCCAAGTTCACCGGAAAGCTCGCGCTTGATGTCGGCGAGCATCGGGATCGGCAGATCCTTCAGGTCGGCGTGGTGCTGGCGCCACGCCAGATGCACGAACTCGCTGTCCGTGGAGGCGCCGAGGACCTGGGCGTCGCGGTCGGCGAACTCGCCGCTCAGCTTGCCGAAGGCAGCGATCTCGGTCGGGCACACGAAGGTGAAGTCCTTCGGCCAGAAGAAGACCACCAGCCACTTGCCCTTGTAGGTCTCGTTGTTGATCTGGGTGAAGGCGGTCTTCGGGTCGGTGGACACGACGGCCTTCAGGTCGAAGGCGGGGAACTTGTCACCAACGGTCAGCATGATCTCACGCTCCAATTTCAGGTCGGGAAAAGAGGGGGATCTGGAAACGAGGCTCCGCGTGCTGCAAAGCAGCGTGTTTTTAGAACCGTTCGAAACTTGGCGGTTGCGCTGCGGAATTGCCAATCGAAATTTCCGTTGGCCGTGATAGGAAGAAGCGATGACCGCCATCACGCTGCGCCAGCTCCGCTATCTGGTCGCCCTGGCCGACACGCTGCATTTCGGCCGGGCCGCGGCCGCCTGCCATGTCAGCCAGCCCAGCCTGTCGGCCCAGATCCAGCAGCTCGAATCCCTTCTCGGGACCGCGCTGGTGGAGCGGACGAAGCACCGCGTGCTGCTGACGCCGGCCGGCAAGGATACGGTCCGGCGCGCGCGCGACGTCCTGGCGGCCGTGGACGATATGTCGCAGATGGCGCGGGCCGCGGGCCGGCCGCTGTGCGGCGCCCTCCGGCTGGGCGTGATTCCCACCATCGGCCCTTACCTGCTGCCGGGCGTCCTGCCCGGCCTGCGGCGCGACTACCCGGACCTGCGCCTCTATCTGCGCGAGGATCTGACCGAGCGGCTGCTCGACCGGCTGCGCGCGGGCGATCTGGATGCAGCCGTTCTGGCCCTGCCGGTGGCGGAGCCGGGACTGGAGACGGTGGACCTCTTCGAGGAGCCGTTCCTGGTTGCGCTGCCACAGAACCATCCCCTGTCGGAGCGTACCGCGGTGCGGCAGTCCGACCTCTCCGGAGAGGTCCTGCTGCTGCTGGAGGACGGGCACTGCTTCCGCGATCAGGCGCTGGATGTCTGCCGCCTTTCCGGCGCGCGGGAGGATCCGGGCTTCGCCGCCACCTCGCTGCCGACCCTGGTGGAGATGGTGGCCGGCGGGCTCGGTCTCACGCTTCTGCCGGCGCGGGCGGCCCCGCTGCTGACGGCGGCCGGGCAGGTCGTGCTGCGGCCCTTCGTGGCCCCCGTGCCGGTCCGTCGTGTCGGCCTCGTCTGGCGCCGCGGTTCGGTGCGGGAGGCTGATCTCCAGCGGCTCGCCGGCCATCTGGCCGAGGGCACGCGGTCCTGCCGCTGCTGATCCGGATCAGACATCCGCAGCGCCTGCCCCTCGGGTCGTCTTTATGCCGCCTTTATGCGGCCGCGCGAAGTCCGTCTCGATCCTTTATGCGCCCCTCGCCGATCCTGCCCCCGTGTGAGACCACGCAAGGGGGGAATCCCATGGCTGACATCATCTTTCTGGGCCTCGTGCTGGCGGCCTTCGCCGCCTTCGCCGGGCTGACCTACGGCTGCGACCGGCTCTGACGGAGGCGCCCGATGATCGTCGATCTGATCGCCGGCGGCCTCGTGGCGGCCGGCCTGCTCGCGTACCTCGTCTACGCGCTCCTGCGCCCCGAGGAGTTCTGACGCCATGACCGCGGAAGGACTTCTCCAGATCCTCCTCTATCTCGGCCTGCTGGCGGCGGTGACGCCGCTGCTCGGCCGCTACATGGCGCGGGTGTTCGAAGGCGAACGCACCCTGCCGGGCATCGTGCTGGGACCGCTGGAACGCGGGCTCTACCGCATCGCCGGGATCGACCCGGCGCGGGAGCAGCACTGGACCGGCTACACGCTGGCCCTGCTGTCCTTCAACCTGCTGGGGCTGCTGCTGCTCTACGCCCTGCTGCGGTTCCAGGCCTTGCTGCCGCTGAATCCGGCGGAACTGGGGCCGGTCGGGCCGGACCTCGCCTTCAACACGGCCGTCAGCTTCACCACCAACACGAACTGGCAGTCCTACGGGGGCGAGACGACGCTGTCCTACCTCTCCCAGATGCTGGGCCTGACGGTGCAGAACTTCGTCTCCGCCGCCACCGGCATCGCCGTGGCCGTCGCGTTGATCCGCGGGTTCGCCCGGCGTGCGGGAAAGACCGTCGGCAATTTCTGGGCCGATCTGGTGCGGGCGACCCTCTACGTCCTGCTTCCTCTCGCCTTCCTGGGGGCGCTTGTCCTCGTCTGGCAGGGGGTGCCGCAGAACTTCGACGCCTATGTCACCGCCACCACGCTGGAGGGCGGCAACCAGGTTCTGGCCCAGGGTCCGGCGGCCAGCCAGATCGCCATCAAGCAACTGGGTTCCAACGGCGGCGGCTTCTTCAACGTCAACTCCGCCCATCCCTATGAGAATCCGACGGCGCTGACGAACCTGCTGGAGAGCTTCTATCTGCTGATGATCGCCGCGGCGCTGATCTACAGCTTCGGCCGCATGGTCGGGGATACCCGCCAGGGGCGCGCCCTCTGGACCGCTGTGTTCATCCTGTTCGTGGCCGGCCTGGCGGTGACCTGGTGGGCCGAGGCGCAGGGCAACCCCGCCGTCACCGCCCTGGGCGTCGAGACCACCGATGGCAACATGGAAGGCAAGGAGGTCCGCTACGGCACCGCGCTCTCGGCGCTCTGGGCCGTCGCCACCACCGCCGCCTCCAACGGTTCCGTCAACGCCATGCATGACAGCTTCATGCCGCTCGGCGGCATGGTGCCGATGCTGAACATGATGCTGGGCGAGGTGATCTACGGCGGCGTCGGCGCCGGGCTCTACGGCCTGCTGGTCTTCGTCATCCTGGCCGTCTTCATCGCCGGGCTGATGGTCGGCCGCACGCCGGAATATCTCGGCAAGAAGATCGAGGCGCGGGAGATCAAGCTGGCCGTGATCGCCGTGCTGGTCTTCCCGCTGGGCATCCTGGGCGGGGCGGCGTTGACGACCGTCGTGCCGCAGATGCTGGCCAGCGTGCAGGATCCGGGTCCGCACGGCCTGTCGGAGATCCTCTACGCCTACACCTCCGCCACCGGCAACAACGGGTCGGCCTTCGCCGGCTTCGGGGCCAACACGCCCTGGCACAATACGGGCCTCGGCCTCGCCATGCTGCTCGGCCGCTTCGCGGTGATCGTGCCGACCCTCGCCATCGCCGGATCGCTGGTCGCCAAGCGGGCCGCACCCGCCGGGCCGGGCACCCTGCCGACCCATGGCACCCTGTTCATCACTCTGCTGATCGCCACGATCCTGATCGTCGGTGGCCTCACCTTCTTCCCGGCGCTCGCCCTCGGCCCCATTGCCGAGCATCTGAGCCTGACCGCCGGCACCCTGTTCGGAGCCGTCCCATGACCGACCCTGTGAAACGAGCCGAAGCCGCGCACCGGCGCGTCTGGCGGCGCTACATGAAGGACAACAGCGCCCCCGTCCTCAACTCCACCCAGGCGACGCTCCTGGACGGACGGATCGCTCGGCAGGCGCTGGGAGAGGCCTTCCTCAAGCTGGACCCGCGCCGGCTGGTCCGCAATCCGGTGATGTTCGTCACCGCCGTCGTGGCCCTGCTCACCACCCTGATCTTCGTCCGCGACCTCGTCACAGGGGGCAGCGCCCTCGCCTCCCGCGAGATTGCCTCCTGGCTGCTGCTGACCGGCGGAGATCCCTCCATCACCGGCCAGATCGCGGCCTGGCTCTGGTTCACCGTGCTGTTCGCCAACTTCGCCGAAGCCGTGGCGGAAGGGCGCGGCAAGGCGCAGGCCGCCAGCCTGCGCCGGACCCGGACGGAGACCACGGCCAGGCGTGCGACCACGGCGGACGGCGCCTTCTGGGAAGAGGTTCCGGCCACGGCCCTGCGCGCCGGCGACCTCGTGGTGGTGGAGGCCGGCGACACCATTCCCGGCGACGGGGAGGTGGTGGAAGGGATCGCCACCGTGAACGAGAGCGCCATCACCGGGGAGTCCGCTCCCGTGATCCGGGAATCGGGCGGCGACCGTTCCGCCGTCACCGGCGGTACGGTGGTGGTCTCCGACCGCATCGTCGTGCGCATCACCGCGAACCCGGGGGAGAGCTTCCTCGACCGCATGATCGCGCTGGTCGAAGGCGCCAAGCGGCAGAAGACACCCAACGAGATCGCCCTGACCATCCTGCTGGTCGGCATGACCATCATCTTCCTGCTGGTGACGGTCACGCTGCAAGGGTTCGCCGGCTATTCCGGCTTCCTGATCCCGGTCGTCTTCCTGATCGCGCTGCTGGTCACGCTGATCCCGACCACCATCGGCGGGCTGCTGTCCGCCATCGGCATCGCCGGCATGGACCGGCTGGTGAAGTTCAATGTCATCGCCAAGTCCGGCCGGGCGGTGGAGGCGGCCGGCGACGTGGGCGTGCTGCTGCTGGACAAGACCGGAACCATCACCCTGGGTAACCGCCAGGCGACGGAGTTCCTGCCGCTCGGCGGGGTGCATGAGCGGGAGCTGGGCGAAGCGGCCCTGCTCGCCTCGCTGGCCGACGACACGGCGGAGGGCCGCTCCATCGTGGCGCTCGCCCGCCAGAAGTTCCGCTTCTCCGCGGATTCCTTCGATCCGCGGGGTCTGGATTTCATCCCCTTCACCGCCCAGACGCGGATGAGCGGGGTGAACATCGGTCCGCGGTGCATCCGCAAAGGAGCGGTGGACACCATGCGGGCCTGGGTGGAGGCGCAGTCTTCCATCGGTTACGCACCGGGCCGTGAACTGGCCCAGCGGGTGGAACAGGTCGCCCGGTCCGGCGGCACGCCGCTGGTGGTGGCGGACGGCGCCCGTGTGCTGGGCGTCGTCCACCTGAAGGACATCGTGAAGCCCGGAATCCGCGAGCGGTTCACCACCCTGCGGGAGATGGGCATCCGTACCGTGATGATCACCGGCGACAACCCGCTGACCGCCGCCGCCATCGCGGCGGAGGCCGGGGTGGACGATTTCCTGGCGGAAGCCACCCCGGAGAAGAAGCTGGAGCTGATCCGGCAGTATCAGGCGGAAGGCAGGTTGGTCGCCATGTGCGGCGACGGGTCGAACGACGCTCCCGCCCTGGCCCAGGCCGATGTCGGTGTCGCCATGAACACCGGCACCCAGGCCGCGCGGGAAGCCGGCAACATGGTCGATCTGGACAGCGATCCCACCAAGCTCATCGAGATCGTCATGATCGGCAAGCAGCTCCTGATGAGCCGCGGAGCGCTGACCACCTTCTCCATCGCCAACGACGTGGCGAAGTACTTCGCCATCATTCCGGCCCTGTTCGTCGCGGCCTACCCGCCGCTCCAGGCGCTCAACATCATGGGGCTGGAAAGCCCGGCCAGCGCCATCCTGTCGGCCATCATCTTCAACGCCCTGGTGATCCTGTTCCTGATCCCGCTGGCGCTGAGGGGTGTCGCCTACCGCCCGGCCCCGGCAGCCACCCTGCTGGCGCGCAACCTCGCCCTCTACGGCGTGGGCGGCCTCGTCGTGCCGTTCCTCGGCATCAAGGCGATCGACCTCGCCATCACCAGCCTCGGCCTCGTCTGAGGAGAGAGACAATGCTGACGCATCTGCGCCCCGCCCTGACCATGATCCTGGCCCTGACCGTGCTGACGGGGCTGGCCTATCCGCTGGCCGTCACCGCCGTCGCCCGCCTGGCCTTTCCCGAGCAGGCGGCGGGCAGCCTGATCCACCGTGCCGATGGTACGGTGCTGGGCTCCGCCCTGATCGGTCAGACCTTCACCCGGCCGGAATACTTCTGGTCGCGGCCCTCGGCGGCCGGCGACGGCTATGACGCCGCCAACTCCTCCGGCACGAATCTCGGGCCGTCCAACACCGCCCTCGTCGCCGCCGTGCAGGCACGGGTGGAGGCGCTCAAGGCAGCCAATCCGGACGCCGTCGGGCCGGTCCCTGTCGATCTGGTGACCGCGAGCGCCAGCGGCCTCGATCCGCACATCTCTCCCGCCGCCGCCCTCTGGCAGGCGCCGCGGGTGGCGGCCGCGCGCGGGCTGGAGACCGGCCGGGTCGTGGAGCTGATCCGGCAGGCGACGGAAGGCCGCGTCTTCGGCTTCCTGGGCGAGCCGTCCGTCAACGTGCTAAAGCTCAACCTCGCGCTGGATGCCCAGGCGCCGACGCCCCGCCAGCCGGAACCCGGCCATCCGGAACCCGGCCGTCCGGAGGTCCGATGACGGTGTCGCGGGCGGAACCCGGTTCCGCCCGCCTTTTCTTTCCCCGAGAAGATGCATGGCCAGACCTGAGGACCAGGACCGCCCGTCCCCCGATGCCCTGCTGGAGCACGCCCGGCGGGAGCAGCGCGGCAAGCTGAAGATCTTCCTGGGCGCCGCCCCCGGCGTCGGCAAGACCTACGCCATGCTGGAGGCGGCCCAGTCCGCCCGGCGGGATGGCGTCGCTCTGGTCGTCGGCATCGTCGAGACACATGGCCGGGCGGAGACCGAGCGGCTGGTCCACGGCCTGGAGGTCGTGCCGCGCAGCCGCATCGACTATCGTGGCCGCTCCTTCGAGGAGATGGACCTGGACGCCATCCTGGTCCGGCGGCCGGCGCTGGTCCTGGTGGACGAACTGGCCCACACCAACATTCCCGGCAGCCGGCACCTCAAGCGATGGCAGGACGTCGAAGAGCTGCTCGCGGCCGGCATCGATGTCTGGTCCACCCTCAACGTCCAGCATCTCGACAGCCTGAACGACGTCATCGAGCGCATCGCCGGGATCAAGGTGCGCGAGACGGTGCCCGACAGCGTCCTGCGCGGGGCGGACGAGATCGAGATGATCGACCTGCCGCCGCAGGAGCTGCGCAAGCGCCTGGGGGAAGGAAAGGTCTATGTGCCGGCGCAGGCCCGCATGGCGGTGGAGAAGTTCTTCTCCGTCGGCAATCTGACGGCGCTGCGCGAGATGGCGCTGCGGCAGGCGGCGGAGCGGGTCGATGCCCAGATGCTCTCCTACATGCGCCGCAACGGCATCGCCGGCCCCTGGCCGACCCGCGACCGCATCCTGGTCGCCATCGGGCCGGAGCCGAACGCGGCGACCCTGGTGCGGTCGGCCCGGCGCATGGCGGACCGCCGGCAGGCGCCCTGGACCGTCGCCTATGTCGAGACACACCGACACCAGACCCTGTCCGAAACCAGGAAGGCCCATGTCACGGAGGCGCTGCGGCTGGCGCATCAGCTCGGGGGCGAGACGGTGGTCCTGCCGGGCGACGACATCGCCGGAGAACTGATCGGCTGGGCCCGGGCCAACAACGTCAGTCAGATCGTGCTGGGGCGCAGCCGCCAGCGCCGCCGCTTCGGCCTGACATCGACGGACGACATGCTGAAGCGGGCCACGGCCTACGACCTGCTTCTGGTCGGCGGAACGGAGGAGAAACCGGAACCGTCGGGGCAGGGGGCGGCAGGACAGGCGCTCGCGGGGCCGGCCGGATCGGACCGGCGGGGCTGGCGGGCCTATGCCTGGGCGGGAGTGGCGCTGATCCTGGCCACGGCCCTGTCCTGGGGTGTCTTCAGCGTTCTGCCGGTGGCCAATGTCAGTCTCGTGTATCTGCTCGCCGTGCTCCTGATCGCCACGCGGTTCGGGCTGGTCCCGTCCATCGTCACGGCGGTCCTGGCGTTCTTCGCCTTCAACTTCTTCTTCACCGAACCCCGGCAGACCTTCCTGGTCAACACCTCGGAGGACCTGCTGACCATCGGGTTCTTCCTGGTTGCTGCCGTGTTCACCGGCCATCTGGCGTCCCGGCTGCGCGCCCAGATCGAGCTGTCCCGGACCAGTCAGCGGCGGACCGCCAACCTCTACGACTTCGCCCGCAAGGTCGCCTCCGCCGCCAGCGAGGACGACGTGCTCTGGGCCGTGGTGCATCACGTGGCGGCGACGCTGAAGGCAAAGGCGCTCGTGCTGTTGCCGCTGGACGGTGAGCTTGCGATCCGCGCGGGCTATCCGCCGGAGGACAGGCTGGACCAGCGGGCCGCCGCCGCGGCCCAATGGGCCTGGAGCAACGGCGAGCGGGCCGGGCGCGGGTCCGACACGCTGCCCGCTTCCGAATGGCTGTTCCTGCCGCTCAAGACCCAGCGCGGCACCGTCGGCGTGCTGGGCGTGCAGGGGTACGAGGGCGGCAGCCGCCTCTCTGCCGATCAGGCCCGGCTGCTGGACGCGCTGGTCGACCAGGCGGCCCTGGTCCTGGAACGCACCCAGCTCGTCCGGGACATCGAGGCGGCCCAGATCGCCGGCGAAAAGGAGCAGCTCCGCGCCGCCCTGCTGTCCTCCCTCTCGCACGATCTGCGCACGCCGCTGGTCTCCATCCTGGGATCGGCCAGCAGCCTGCTGACCCTGGAGCACGAGCTGGACGACGATGCGCGGCGCGAACTCGCCCGCACCATCCAGGAGGAGGCGGAGCGGATGAACCGCTTCGTGCAGAACCTGCTGGACATGACGAAGCTCGGCAGCGGCGGGCTGAAGCCGAAGACGGACTGGACCGACCTCGCGGACATCGTCGGCCGGGCGCTGGCGCGGGCGAAGCCGTTGCTGAAGGGCCGGCGCATCAAGGTGGATCTGGCCCCGGATCTGCCCTTGCTCCAGCTCGACCCCGTCCTGATGGAGCAGGTCCTCTTCAACCTGCTGGACAATGCCGCCAGATACAGTCCGGCGCAGGGCGCCATCACGGTATGGGCACGGCGGCGGGGTGACAGGGTGGTGGCCGAGGTGTGTGACCAGGGTCCCGGCATCCCGGTGGCGGACCGGGACCGGGTGTTCGACATGTTCTACCGCGTGGCCGGGGGTGACCAGCAGACGGCAGGCACCGGCCTCGGGCTCGCCATCGCCAAGGGCATCGTGGAGGCGCACGGCGGCAGCATCGGCGTGCTGGACGGCATGCATGGCGTGGGCGCCTGCCTTGTCCTGCGCCTGCCCGTGCCGGAGGAGGCACCGCCGGCGCCGGCCGAGATGTCGGCAGAAGTGGCCGTAGCGGTGCCGGCGGGAGGTGGGCCTGCATGAGCCGCATCCTCGTGGTCGATGACGAGGCACAGATCAGGCGCTTCCTGCGCATCAGCCTCGCCGCCAACGGACACGCGGTCCTGGAGGCGGAGACGGGAGCGGAGGCCGTGGCCCTGGTGCGGGCCGAAGCGCCCGACCTCGTGATCCTGGATCTCGGCCTGCCCGACATGGACGGGCAGGAGGTGGTCAGCGCCATCCGGGAGATCGGCCGGGTTCCGATCCTGGTGCTCTCGGTCAGGACGGGGGAGACCGACAAGGTGGAGGCGCTCGACCGCGGGGCGGAGGACTATGTCGCCAAACCCTTCGGCATCGCCGAACTGATGGCGCGGGTCCGGGTGGCGCTGCGCCGTGCGCCGCAGGATCCCCGGCCGGCCGTCGTCGTCGCGGGTGGCGTCATGATCGATCTGGACCGCCGCGTCGTCGAACGCGACGGAGGTGAGGTCCGCCTGTCGCGGCGCGAGCAGGACCTGCTGTTCGTCCTGGCCCGCAGTGCCGACCATGTGCTGACGCACCAGCAGATTCTGCGGGAAGTCTGGGGACCCGCGCATGTCGAGGACACGGCCTATCTGCGGGTCTATGTCAACCAGCTCCGCCAGAAGCTGGAGCCTGATCCGGGGCAGCCCGCCCTGATCGTCACCGAACCGGGCGTCGGCTACCGGCTGCGGACCGACGGCACCTAGAAAGCCGCGTCCCATGCTCTTTGCGGCCGGCGCGGTCTCCCGCCGTCAGCTCAGGGACTGGGCGAAGCCGCTCTCGCTGCGATAAGTCGGCTGTCGGGAAGAAGTCTTCCCGCCGCCAGCTTCCGTCTCCGGCTGTCCGGTCCCCGCCCCTGACGGGACGGGGGTGTCGGCCGCGACCGTGCCTGTAGAGGAGGCCGTACCGGCCGGAGAGCTTCCGTCGGGTGACCTCAGCCGGGCCCGGAACTGCTCTTCTGCGACGTCGGCGGGGGATTCGTTGCCCAGGGTTCCCGGCCGGTCGCGGCTGTCCGCCATCATGCTCCCCTCCATGGTCTTCCGGGCATCGGCCCGGGGTCGTGCCTGGAAAACAGGAACAGGGCGTGCCCGTCACGCTCGGAACCTGTCCGGTCAGGGGCCGGGGGCGAGCGCGAAGTCCACGGCCGCCGCACAGTGAATCTCCGTCGTGTCGAAGACGGGCAGGGGGCTGTCCTCCTGGCGGATCAGCAGGCCGATCTCGGTGCAGCCCAGGATCACGCCGTCCGCCCCTTCCGCCCGCATCCGCTCGATCACGGCCCGGTAGGCGGCGCGGCTGTCCTCGCGGATTTCGCCCCGGCACAGCTCCTCGTAGATGATCCGGTGGATGGTGGTGCGGTCCTCGGGACCCGGCACCAGCGGCTCCAGCCCGTGGCGGTGCAGCCGCTCGGCATAGAACGGGTGCTCCATGGTGTAGCGGGTCGCCAGCAGCAGGGGACGGCGGACTCCGGCCTTGCGGCAGGCTGCGGCGGTCGTGTCGGCGATGTGTATCAGCGGCAGGCCTGCCGCCTCCTCCACCGCCGCGGCCATCAGGTGCATGGTGTTGGTGCAGATCAGCAGCGCCTCGGCCCCGCCGGCCCGCAGATGGCGGCCGGCATCGACCATCCGCTCCGTCAGCACGCTCCAGCGCCCCTCCGCCTGGAGGGCGGCGATCTCCGCGAAGTCCACGGACAGCAGCAGCAGGCGGGCCGAATGCAGCCCGCCCAGCCGGTCCCGCACCATGCCGTTCAGCAGGCGGTAATAGACGGCCGTGCTCTCCCAGCTCATGCCGCCGATCAGGCCCAGGGTACGCATGCAAGGCTCCTTTCCGCGCATCCGGGCGCGGGTCTGTGGTCATCCGCGCCCGGGCGGGTCCGCGGCATGCGCGCCCGTGCCGGACAGCAGCCTTGCGGCGGCCCGGCCCGGCGCGGTATCGGGGACGCTATCAGTCCTTGAGGGGTTCCGCCAATGCGCCCGCGCCAGATCGCCCTTGCCGCTCTCCTGCCCGTCCTGCTGACGGCCTGCATGGCTCCCCCGGCCCGGCGGGAGGCGCAGGGCGCCACCGACGGCCATCAGGCCTGTCTCGCCCAGTGCAACCGCGAGGCCGATGTCTGCTTCGACCAGCGATCGGCGCAGGACGGCAACACGACCTACGGCATGGGCGCCACCTGCCAGGCCGAGATGAAGTCGTGCCTGAACCGCTGCGGCGGGCGCTGACCGGGGTCGCTCCCGACCGGAAAGGATCGCCCTTTTTCGGCCGCGATCGGTTGCCTACATTGCGGCCATGATGCCCAGGTTCCTCTCCCCCCTCGGCCGCGGCGGTGTCGCGCTCGCACTCCTCCTCGCGGCAAGCTTCGTTCCCGCTCCGGCCTCGGCGCAGCGCGCGGTCCCGGACAACCGGGAACAGATCCAGCTCTCCTTCGCGCCCGTCGTGAAGCAGGTGATCCCGGCGGTGGTGAACATCTACACCACCCGCACGGTGCGCCAGCGGGTCTCGCCCCTGTTCGACGATCCGCTGTTCCGCCGCTTCTTCGGCGATGCCCTCGGCGGCGTCCCGCGGGAGCGCATGGAGGCGTCGCTCGGTTCCGGCGTCATCGTCAGCGCCGACGGGCTGATCATCACCAACGCGCACGTCATCCAGGACAGCGACCAGATCCAGGTCGTCCTGGCCGACCGGCGGGAGTTCCCGGCCAAGCTGGTCAGCCAGGACGAGCGGGTGGACCTCGCCGTGCTGCGGATCGACACCAAGGGCGAACGGCTGCCCTTCCTGCAGCTCCGGGACTCCGACGATCTGGAGGTCGGTGACCTCGTGCTCGCCATCGGCAACCCGTTCGGCGTCGGCCAGACGGTGACCAGCGGCATCGTCTCCGCCGTGGCCCGCACGGCGGTCGGCGTGTCGGACTACAACTTCTTCATCCAGACCGATGCGGCCATCAATCCGGGTAATTCGGGCGGTGCCCTGGTCACCATGGACGGCCGGCTGGTCGGCATCAATTCGGCGATCTATTCCCGCAACGGCGGCTCCATCGGCATCGGCTTCGCCATCCCCTCCAACATGGTCCGCACCGTGATCGACGCGGTGGCCGCCGGCGGCAAGCTGGTCCGGCCCTGGATCGGGGCCGACGGGCAGGCGGTCACCGCCGACCTCGCGGCCGGACTCAATCTCGCGCGGCCCGGTGGCGTCCTGATCAACCAGGTCCGGCCGGGTGGCCCGGCCGACAAGGCGGGGCTGCGCCGCGGCGACGTCATCACCGGCGTGAACGGGCGCGAGGTGGACGGTCCCGACGCCCTGCGTTACCGCATCGCCACCCTGCCGATCGGCGGCAAGGCGACGCTGACCGTGCTGCGCGGCGGCAAGGAACAGCAGCTCACGCTCGGGCTGATCGCCCCGCCGGAGGACCCGCCGCGGGAGGTGACGACCCTGCAGGGCCGGAACCCGCTGGCCGGGGCGGAGGTCGGCAACCTGAACCCCGCCCTGATCGAGGAGATCGGTTTCTCCGGCGCACAGGAGGGCGTGGTGGTGCTCCAGGTCGCCCGTGGCTCGCCCGCGGCCATGACGGGGCTGCGTCCGGGCGACGTGATCCTGCGGATCAACGGCACGGCCATTGAGCGGGTGCGCGATCTGTCGGCCGAACTGGCCCGCCGGGCGCGGGCCTGGACCATCGACGTGCAGCGCGGCGATCAGGTCCTGACCACCACCATCGGCGGCTGACGCAATGGCGTTTGCCGCCCGCGGGCGGGGCGGGCATGCTGGGGCCCGGCTGCCTTCCGCCGCCCGGTGAGGATCATGTCGGGTACGTTGTTCGAGGATCAGGCTCCCCGCCCCCTGGCCGACCGGCTGCGGCCGCGCCGGCTGGAGGAGGTCGTGGGGCAGGAGCATCTGCTGGCCCCCGAGGGGCCCGTCGGCCGGCAGGTCAAGGCGCGGCGCCTCACCTCCATGATCCTCTGGGGGCCGCCTGGCTGCGGCAAGACCACCATCGCCCGGCTTCTGGCCCAGTCCACCGACCTGCATTTCGAGCCGCTGTCCGCCGTCTTCTCCGGCGTGGCCGACCTGCGCAAGGTGTTCGAGGCGGCCAAGGCGCGGCGGGCGATGGGGCAGGGGACCCTGCTGTTCATCGATGAGATCCACCGCTTCAACCGCTCCCAGCAGGACGGTTTCCTGCCCTATGTCGAGGACGGCACCGTCACCCTGGTCGGGGCCACGACGGAGAATCCCAGCTTCGAGCTGAACGCCGCACTCCTGTCCCGCGCCCAGGTCTTCGTCCTGAACCGGCTGGACGAGGCGGCGCTGGAGAAGCTGCTGCAACGCGCGGAGGCGGAGACGGGCCGCCCCCTGCCGCTGGACGAGGATGCACGGCTGGCGCTGAAGGCCATGGCGGACGGCGACGGCCGCTACTGCCTGAACCTGTGCGAGGAGCTGTTCCAGCTTCCCGACGGCACGGCGCTGGACACGACGGGGCTGACGGCGGCGGTGCAGCGGCGGATGCCGCTCTACGACAAGGCGCAGGAAGGCCACTACAACCTGATCTCGGCGCTGCACAAGTCGCTGCGCGGCTCCGACACGGATGCGGCGCTCTACTGGTTCGCCCGCATGCTGGCGGGCGGGGAGGACCCCCGCTACATCGCCCGCCGGCTCTGCCGCTTCGCGGTGGAGGATGTCGGGCTTGCCGATCCGCAGGCGCTGACCCAGGCCATCGCCGCCTGGGAAGCCTATGAGCGGCTGGGCAGCCCGGAGGGCGACCTCGCCATCGCCCAGCTCGTCATCTATCTGGGCACGGCGCCCAAGTCGAACGCCGCCTACAAGGCCCATGGCGCGGCCCTGCGCGCGGCGCGGGAGACGGGCAGCCTGATGCCGCCCATGCACATCCTGAACGCCCCGACCAAGCTGATGAAGCAGCTCGGCTACGGGCACGGCTACGCCTACGACCACGATACGGCGGATGGCTTCAGCGGGCAGAACTACTTCCCCGACGGGATGGAGCGGCAGGTCTTCTACAACCCCGTCGAACGCGGCTTCGAGCGGGAGATCCGCAAGCGCCTGGACTACTGGGCCCGGCTGCGGACGGAACGGCAGGGACAGGGCTGAGGGGGGAAGGCCTGCTGTCCCGGCCGGGGGTGATGTGCGGAAGCCACACCCCGTCGCCACTTTCATCGCTGTAACATTTTCGTCATCGCTCCGTCGCGGATCGGGAGTAACCGGGCCGCCAACGGCGGGGCGGCCCGTCCACGTCCGCGTTCGGGGCAAAGGGCATCCCCCGGACGTGCGGCCGCCCGCCTTGCAGGCCTGGATGTCCAGCCGCCTGAACCGACTGATGAGGACCCAAGTGCAGCTCAAGCATGCTCTGAACGCCGGGCTTTCCGCCCTGGCGCTGCTCGTGCCGGCCGGTGTCGCGGCCCAGACCGCCCAGCCGGCGGAACCGGCCCTGGAGGAGATCATCGTCACCGCGCAGCGGCGCAGCGAGAACCTCCAGGAGGTGCCGGTGTCCGTGGCGGCCATCTCCGGCGACACCTTCCGCGACTATCTGGCCGGCGGCGGTGACGTGCTGGCGCTGTCGGGCCGCGTGCCGGGCCTCTATGCGGAGACCTCGACCGGCCGCATCTTCCCGCGCTTCTACATCCGCGGCCTGGGCAACAACGATTTCTACCTGGGCGCCTCGCAGCCCGTCTCCATCATCATCGACGATGTGGTGATGGAGAACGTGGTGCTGAAAAGCTCGCCGCTGTTCGACACGCAGCAGGTCGAGGTGATGCGCGGGCCGCAGGGCACCCTGTTCGGCCGCAACACCACGGCCGGCATCATCAAGTTCGACTCGATCGCCCCGAGCCATGAGACCCAGGGGCGCGGCACCGTCACCTACGGCACCTTCGGCACGGTGACGGCCGATGCCGGTGTCGGCGGCTCGCTGATCGACGGCGTGCTCGCCATCCGCGCCTCCGCCATGGTGCAGCACCGCGGCGACTGGGTGGACAACACGGCCGACGGCACCAAGCTGGGCGGCTACGACGACAAGGCCGCCCGCGTCCAGTTCCTGCTGACCCCGGGCGAGGACACCGACGTCCTGCTGAACGTTCACGGCCGCGATCTCGACGCCACCTCCACCCTGTTCCGCGGCTACGCCCTGACCAAGGGCAGCCACAAGCTGAACGGCAACTACGACAAGGACAAGGTCGCCTACAACGACGGCGACGCCAACGACCAGTCCTATGAGGGCTGGGGCAGCTCGCTGAAGGTCGATCACGACTTCGGCAATGTCGTCCTGACCTCGATCACCGCCTACGAGACGACGAACGGCTACAGCCGCGGCGACACCGACGGCACCGCCGGCAACTTCGCCGAGTCCCAGGGCAACATCGACGATCTGGACCAGTGGACGCAGGAGCTGCGCCTCGCCAGCGACACGACGGGCCCGCTCAACTGGCAGGTCGGCGGCTTCTACTTCGATTCCGACGAGCAGCTCACCTTCCGTCCGTACAATTTCTTCGAGACGGGCGGCGCCAGCGGCTTCGTCACGCTGGGCAACGAGAACAGGTCCTGGGCCCTGTTCGGTCAGGCCGGCTACCGGATCACCGACGACCTGAAGCTCACCGGCGGCCTGCGCTGGACCGAGGACAAGAAGGAGATGAACGTCCTGCGCGCCCTGCAGGCCGGCACCTTCACCAGCGTGGAGGACGGCCGCCGGATCACGCAGGCGTCCTACACCGGCATCCGCCATGTCGAGCTGAAGGACGACGAGCTGAGCTGGGACGCCAGCGCCTTCTACGACCTGACCGACGAGGTGTCGGTGTTCGGCCGCATCGCCCGCGGCTTCCGCGGCCCGACCATCCAGGGCCGCACGGTCTCCTTCAACGGCGCCCCGACGACCGCCACCTCGGAGACGATCCTCTCCTACGAGGCCGGCCTGAAGAGCAGCCTGCTGGACGACCGGCTGCGCCTGAACGGCGCCGTCTACACCTACACGGTCAACGACATCCAGCTCACCGCCTTCGACGGCAACGGCACCGCCCGTCTGCTGAACGCGGACAAGGGCGTCGCCTACGGCCTTGAGGTGGATGCCGAAGCCTTCCTGACGCCGGACTTCATCATCACCGCCGGCCTGACCTACACCGATACCGAGATCAAGGACGATCAGGTCACCACGTCGATCTGCTCGGGCGGCGTCTGCACGGTGAAGGACCCGCTGGTGAACGGCCGCGCGAAGATCGACGGCAACCCGTTCCCGAACGCGCCGGAATACATCCTCAGCCTGACCGCCCGGTACAACATGCCGCTGGCCGACGGCAGCAACCTGTTCCTGTTCACCGACTGGAACATGACCGGCCGCACGAACTTCGTGCTGTACGAGTCGGAGGAGTTCTACAGCAAGGGCGACTTCGAGGGCGGGCTGAAGATCGGCTACGAGAATCCGGACCGGACCTACGAGGTGGCCCTGTTCGGCCGCAACATCACCAACGAGAAGAACGTCAAGGGCGTGATCGAGAACTATCTCGCCGCCGTCGTGAACGATCCGATGACCGTCGGCATCTCGTTCACGGCCAGGCTGCCGTAAGGCGGCAAGGACCCGCATCCGTCAGGACGGCCCCGATGTCCGCATCGGGGCCGTTCCTGTTCGCGGGAGGGCCGCTCAGTTCGCGCGGTCCAGCAGGGTGGGCTTGCCGGGCAGGGTGGAGGAGATGCTCTCCTGCACCCGCAGCTTCCGCTCCCCGGGCGAATAGCGGGGCGGGGGTGGGGGTTCCTCATAGATCTGCCGCAGCCGCTCGAACTCCGCCTTGTGGAATTCGTACTGCTCCTGGAAGTCGGGCGTCGGCCGCCGCCGGCCGATGATGACAATCTCCTCCGGCGGCTCCTCTGCCGCGTTGGAGCCCGCGTCCTGCGGGGGGCCGGCCGGCGGCGGCGTGCCCTGTGCCCGGGCGGGGCCGGGCAGAAGGAAAAAGGCGGCCATCGCCGCGCCTGCCGTCCAGTATCCGATCCGCATGTCCGACCGTCCCGGCCAAACCGTTGGGACCCCGAGCATAGCCGAACGATCGGGGCGAGGGCAGGGCGGGTCCCCGCCATCTTTGCTGGCGGTCCGGAAAGTCTCTGACAGAATCTAGCTCTGGTTAATGTCCCACCTGAACCTACCACCAACCCGGCTTCAAGGCTTTCCAAGCGAGCCCTGAGATGGACTAAGCCGCACCGTAGGCATAAAAATCGTATGCCCCGATAGGCAGAAAGTCGAGTGATGCAAGGTGTGGTGATATGCCTTTGATCCAAATCTCCTGCCGAAGTATGCTTGCCATGCACAACGACTGAAAGGTTGGCGGCATGGTCGTAAGAAACCGCAATGGTTCTTTGACTGCTAATGAAAAGCCGGTAGTGAAGGCCTTGCTGAATAGAGGGTATCGCAATCAGGATATTCAGGCAATGCTGAACGTTGGTCGCAAAGCAACGGTCAATAGCGCGCGCATTACCGAGGTTAAGAGGTCTGACAATATTGTTGCCGCGTCAGATGAGGTTGTCGAGGGATTCATCGCCAGAAAGAAAGCGTTTGACCCGCGTACCGGCTTGAATGCCTTCGAAGATGAGAGGTTGGTGCGGGCACGAGAGGCAATGATTGTTGCTGTTCAAGTTTTCAACAGTCCGACCGTAATTTTCAAGACAGAAATGTTCGCAATTTTGGCGAATGTGGCTTGGACTTACCTCCTGCACGAACACTACATTCGGAAGCGGGGTACAATCACCGATGCCGAAGGGAAGACGTGGTCGTTGAGCTACATGGTTAAGCGTGACGACTGCCCACTTTCTGATGGCATGAAACGCAATTTGAATGCGCTCAAGGATATTCGGGACGCTGTCGAACACAACATCCTGGGTAAGGCCGATTCAAAGTGGCTGCCCCTTTTTCAAGCCTGCTGTTTGAATTTTGACCGCATAATCCGTGATCTGTTTGGTGAGTCTCTCTCGCTGCAAGGCGATTTGGCCTTTGCCCTGCAATTCTCGAAACTGAGCCTTGGCCAAGTGGCCGAACTCCAAAAGCACGATATTCCCGAACATATAGAGGCTCTCGACGCCCGCCTGCGGGACGGTCTGACCGAGGAGGAGTTGACCGACCTGGATTACCAGTTCCGTGTGATCTATACCCTGGACAGCGCATCAAAGAGCCGCTCACATTTCCAATTCGTACAGTCGGAATCGGCTGAGGCCAAAGAGATTCGAAATGTCTTGGTCAAATTTCGACCCGCGGACGAAACCCATCCTTATAAGCCTAAGGTGGTGTGCGAGGAAGTTTCGCGACGAACCGGGCGGGCTTTTAGCTTGCATAATCATAACCAAGCTTGGCGCTTGCATGAAGTAAGGCCGCGTAAGGGCGATTCTTTTCCTCAAAATACCAAAAAGGAATATTGTGTTTACCACTCGGCGCATGGCGATTACACTTATTCGAGAAGTTGGGTTGAGCGCCTTGTTGCCGAGGTTGCAGATGACGGGAAGTGGCAGGCGATACTGAGTTATCAACTCAGTAGCTGAAGACACCTTTGAATCCGGATACCGTCGTATGACTCTCCGCGTCATACGCTGAATTCTGGGGCATCGGTCGGACCAAGCTGGGGCATTCCGATGCGTTTCGTTGAAGAACCGAGATCGCCCCGCCATCCATTGTGGCTGATCCGGCGGGTGAAAGACGAGGTGCTGGCGGCTGTGATTGTGCACGCCAAGGTGCGAGAGCCCCTCTCGGGCGAGCATTCCTCCGTCAACAGCATCCTGAACGAGCGGATGGCGTTTGCCTCGCCGCTGCCTACAACTCATCTGCCGGCCCAAGTGCTTGGCCATGACCTCCGGGCCGGGCGCCCTCATGCCCGGTTACAGAAAGCCATCACAAGGCTGCCGTCATCTCACTCCCTGGGCTGGAGCTCAGCCCGGCAGATGGGTATTTAGCACCATGATAGGGTCGCGGCCGACCCGCCGCCGAGCCTGCCATGCTGCCCGATCCGTTCCCGACCGCCTTCGACCTCCATGTCGGCATCGACTGGACCGGCGCGCAGCCGGCCCGCGGCATCGCCATCGCCGTCGTTTCGCCCTTGGACCGTATCGTCCGGCCGGTGCCGCCGCCGGGCCGCCACTGGCGGCGGGAGGAGGCGGTGAACTGGCTGCTGGACCGGCTCGCGCAGGGCCGGCGCCTGCTGATCGGGATCGACTGCGCCTTCAGCCTGCCCTGGGTGCCCGGCGCCGGCTATCTGGACGGCCGCGTGCCGGGGGTGGCGGACCTGTTCGCGCTCTGGGATCTGGTGGAGGCGGCGGCCGGCGAGGCATCGGATGATTTCGCGGGTGCCGTCGTCCACGATCCGCGCTTCGCGCCCAGCTTCTGGATCGCCGGGCCGACGCCGCCGCACTGGGGCGACGGTTCCACCAAGCGCCGGCGGGTGGAGGTGGCGGCCGCCGCGGGCGGCTTCGGCACCCCGGTGTCCGTGTTCAAGCTCGCGGCTGCCTCCAAGCAGGTGGGCAAGGCGTCGCTCGCCGGCATGCGCTCGCTGCGCCGGCTGCGGCGGGAGGCCGGCGGCCGTCTCGCCGTCTGGCCGGCGGAGCCGGTCGGTGCGCGCTCGGTCGTGTGCGAGATCTACCCGACCCTGTTCCGCCGCCGGGCCGGGCACGGCACGGCCAAGCTGCGCACGCTGGCGGAGCTGGAGCGGGCGCTCGCGGCCTTCGGCTGCGCATTGCCGCCCGGCTTTCCGGAGGGCTTTGACGACCATACGGGCGATGCCATGATCTCGGCCGCCGGCCTTCTCGCACTCGCGGGAGAGGCGCGGGTCTGGACGGCGCCGGAGGCGGAGACGGCCCGGCGCGAAGGGTGGATATTCGGGGTGGACGCATGAAGATGATCCTGGCCGTGGCCGCGGGCGGCGGTCTCGGGGCCGTGGCCCGCTATCTGACGGGTGTCGGCCTGGGCCACTGGCTGGGCACCGCCTATCCCTGGGCGACGATGACGGTGAACGTGACCGGCAGCTTCGCCATGGGCGTGCTGGCCGGGCTCGGCGCCCATGTCTGGCAGCCGGCGCCGGAACTGCGGGCCTTCCTGATGGTGGGCGTGCTCGGCGGCTTCACCACCTTCTCCAGCTTTTCGCTCGACGTTGCCCTGCTGGTCGAACGGGGTGCAATCGGCGCTGCGGCAGCCTATGTTGCGGCCTCTTTCCTGTTGTCGGTCGGCGGCCTGTTCGCCGGTCTGGCGCTGATCCGGACGGCGGTTGCATGAGCGAGAGTGAGAAGAAGCAGGTCGAGACCCGGCTGGTCGGGGACGACGAGGGCGAGGTCCGGCTGGACCGCTGGTTCAAGCGGCACTATCCGCTGCTCTCCCACATCCAGCTCCAGAAGCTGCTGCGCACGGGTCAGGTCCGGGTGGACGGCAAACGGGCGGAGGCCAGCACGCGCCTGCTGCCCGGCCAGTCCGTCCGCATTCCGCCCTTGCCCGACGCGCCGCCGCCCGATGCGGTCCGGCCCAAGGCGCGGCCGGAGGTGGACGAGCGCGCGGCGAAGGAGCTGCGCGCCCGCGTCCTGTTCCGCGACCACGACGTCATCGTGCTGGACAAGCCCGCCGGGCTCGCCACCCAGGGCGGCACCAACCAGGTGAAGCATCTGGACGCCATGCTGGACGCCCTGAAGTTCGAGGCGGAGGGGCGGCCCAAGCTGGTCCACCGGCTGGACAAGGACACCTCGGGCTGCCTCGTGCTGGCGCGCAGCGCCGCGGCGGCGGCCAAGCTGACGGCCGCTTTCCGCTCCCGCGAGGCGCGCAAGATCTACTGGGCGGTGACGGTGGGGGTGCCGAAGCCCATGAAGGGCCGCATCGACCTGCCCGTCGCCAAGGAGGCCGGCACCCGCGGCGAACGAATGACCGTGGACGAGGATGAGGGCGTTCACGCCATCACCTACTACACGGTGCTGGAGCACGCCCACAAACAGGCTGCCTTCGTGGCGCTGTGGCCGCGCACCGGGCGCACCCACCAGCTCCGCGTCCACATGGCCGCCCTCGGCACGCCGATCCTGGGCGACGGCAAGTATGCCGGCCAGGGCGCCTTCCTGGAGGGGGCGGGGGACCTGCCGCGGCAGCTCCATCTGCATGCCCGCCGGATCATCCTGCCGCATCCGCGCGGCGGCGTCATCGACGTGACGGCCCCCCTGCCGAAGCACATGCGCCCGGCCTGGGACTATTTCGGGTTCGAGGACAAGCGGAAGGACGATCCCTTCGCGGAACTGGAGTTCTGAGGCCCGGACGCCGACGGCACGATCCGTCGGCGTCCGCCCCGGCTCCCGGGCCGCGGGCTTCAGCCGAACAGGTAGACGCCGTAGCCCAGGTAGAACAGGACGCCCCCGACAAGGCCGGCGACCGTCAGCCGGTCCGCCAGGGTCTCCGCCCGGATCATGTTCACGCGCTTCATGGCTCGTGCTCCCGGCCGGACACGCCTGTCCTCCCGCGGGGGACCCGGCGCCGGCCCGTGCTGCAAAGGTCGTTGCGATGGTTGGAGCGGTTCTAGGCCCGCGCCCCGCACCGGACAGTGACCGTCGTCACCGTTACCGGACCGTGCGGTCCCGGCCTGCCCTGCCGCGGCCCCGCGGGTGCTTCCGCCGCGGGCCGGGCGGTGCTATCTGAGCGGCAGTCCCCGCAGCCCGAGCGGCCCGACCGTGAAACTTGCCCTTTTCGATTGCGACGGAACCCTGGTGGACAGCCAGTACGCCATCGTCGCCGCCATGACGGCCGGGTTCGCCGCCGCCAATCTTCCACCCCCGCCGGCCGAGGCGGTGCGGCGGGTCGTCGGCCTGCCGCTGGTCGGGGCCGTGGCGACGCTGGCGCCCCTGCTGGAGCCGGCCCTGCATGTGGAGATCGCCGAGGCCTACAAGGCCGCCTTCCACGAGAACCGTCTGCTGGCACGGGTTCCCGAACCGCTGTTCCCCGGCGTGGTGGAGGCGCTGGACGCGCTGGAGGCGGCGGGCTGCCTGCTGGGGGTCGCCACCGGCAAGTCGCGCCGCGGCCTGCTGGCGACGCTGGACCATCACGGTCTGCGCGGGCGTTTCGTCACCTTGCAGACCAGCGACCTGCTGCCCGGCAAGCCGCATCCCGACATGGTCCACCACGCGATGGCCGAGGCGGGGGCGGAGCGGGAGGAGACGGTGGTGATCGGGGACACCACCTTCGACATGCTGATGGCCCGCAACGCCCGCGTGCCGGTGGTCGGCGTCTCCTGGGGCTACCATGAGGTGGAGGAACTGACCGCCGCGGGGGCCGACCGGATCGTCACCGACTGTGCGGCGCTGCCGGCAGCCGTGCTCGCCCTGATGGCGCCCTCCGGCCCGGCGGCCCTGAACTGACGTCCCGGAACGGGAGATACACTGGATGAAGCGGGTCTACAGAGAGGTCGGGACGGCCGCCGTAGAGGGCGGCTGGGAGGTCCGGCTGGACGGGCGCAGCCTGAAGTCGCCCGCCCGCGCGCCGCTCGTGCTGCCGACACGCGCCCTGGCGGAAGCCGTCGCCGCCGAATGGGACGCCCAGACGGAGACGGTGGAGCCGCACTCCATGCCGATGATGCAGCTCGCCAGCACGACCGTGGACCGCATCGTGCCGCAGCGGGCCGCCATCGTGGACGGGGTCGCCGCCTATGCCGGCACGGACCTGCTCTGCTACCGGGCCGACCATCCGCGCTCCCTGGTGGCGCGGCAGGAGGAGGCGTGGCAGCCGCTGCTGGACTGGGTGGCCAGCCGCTACGACGCGATGCTGCTGCCCACCACCGGCATCGTCCACCGGCCGCAGTCGGACCTGACGCTGGCCGCCCTTCGGCGGGCGGTGGAGGCGCAGGACGACTGGCGCCTGTCGGGGCTGCAGAACGCGGTCGCCCTCTCCGGCTCTCTGGTCGTGGCGCTGGCGCTGCTGGAGGGGCGGATCGACGCGGAGGAGGCCTTCGCCGTCTCCCAGCTCGACGAATCCTGGCAGAGCGAGACCTGGGGCGTGGACGCCGAAGCCGCCGCCCGCCGTGCCGGCATCCGGGCCGACCTCGGGGCGACGGAACGGTTCCTCCGCCTGCTTGCCGGTTAGCTCCGCCGCAATGACAGTGCGTGCCGTCCGCCTTGCGGGAATTTTCATTGCACCGCAGTTGGCAACCTACCGTTCGGATGCTATGCCAACCGTCGCGTCGTGACGGTTGGCCCGGCGCAGTCTCAGAGGAAGATCAAGGGATCATGCAGGAGATTCTGGCCAAGCTCGAGGCGAAGCGTGCGGCTGCGCGCCTGGGCGGTGGTGAACGTCGGATCGCGGCCCAGCACTCCAAGGGCAAGCTGGCCGCCCGTGAGCGCATCGATGTCCTGCTCGACGAAGGCTCCTTCGAGGAGTGGGACATGTTCGTCGAGCATCGCTGCATCGATTTCGGCATGGATGCGCAGAAGGTGCCCGGCGACGGCGTGGTCATCGGGCATGGCACCATCAACGGCCGTCTGGTCTTCGTCTTCAGCCAGGACTTCACGGTCTTCGGCGGTTCGCTGTCCGAGGCGCACGCCGAGAAGATCTGCAAGGTCATGGACCAGGCGATGAAGGTGGGGGCGCCCGTCATCGGCCTGAACGATTCCGGCGGCGCGCGCATCCAGGAAGGCGTGGCCTCGCTCGGCGGCTATGCCGAGGTGTTCCAGCGCAACGTGCTGGCCTCGGGCGTGGTGCCGCAGATCTCCCTGATCATGGGGCCGTGCGCCGGCGGTGCCGTCTACAGCCCGGCGATGACCGACTTCATCTTCATGGTGAAGGACAGCTCCTACATGTTCGTCACCGGCCCCGACGTGGTGAAGACGGTGACGCACGAGGTGGTGACGGCCGAGGAACTGGGCGGGGCAGTGACGCACTCGCACAAGTCCGGTGTCGCGGACATGGCGTTCGAGAACGACATCGAGACCCTGCTCCAGACCCGCCGCCTGTTCGATTTCCTGCCGCTCTCCAACCGCGAACAGCCGCCGGTGCGCCCGACGCCCGATCCGGCGAACCGCGAGGAGATGTCGCTCGACACGCTGATCCCGGCGAACCCGAACAAGCCCTACGACATGAAGGAGCTGATCCTGAAGGTCGTGGACGAGGGCGACTTCTTCGAGCTGCAACCGGACTACGCCAAGAACATCATCACCGGCTTCGGCCGTATGCAGGGGGCCACGGTCGGCTTCGTGGCGAACCAGCCGATGGTTCTGGCCGGCTGCCTGGACATCCAGAGTTCCATCAAGGCGGCGCGCTTCGTCCGCTTCTGCGACGCCTTCAACATCCCGATCGTCACCTTCGTGGACGTGCCGGGCTTCCTGCCGGGCACGGCGCAGGAGTATGGCGGCATCATCAAGCACGGGGCGAAGCTGCTGTTCGCCTATGCCGAGGCGACGGTGCCGAAGGTCACCGTCATCACCCGCAAGGCCTACGGCGGCGCCTACGACGTGATGGCGTCCAAGCACCTGCGCGGCGACGTCAACTACGCCTGGCCGTCCGCCGAGATCGCGGTCATGGGGCCGAAGGGGGCGGTGGAGATCATCTTCCGCCAGGACATCGGCGACCAGGCGAAGATCGAGGCGCGCACCGAGGAATACCGGCAGAAGTTCGCCAACCCGTTCGTGGCCGCCAGCCGCGGCTACATCGACGACATCATCCGGCCCCACGGCACCCGCCGCCGCCTGTGCAAGGCGCTGGCGATGCTCAAGAACAAGAATCTCCAGAATCCCTGGAAGAAGCACGACAACCTGCCGCTCTGACCGTTGTCAGGGGGCCCAACAGGAGGGAGAAACGTCCATGTCGCTGCAACAGATCCTGACCGAGATGCAGTCCAGTTCCAGCCGCTTCAACGGGCTGAACTCGACCGTCAAGTTCGACTTCGGGGACCAGGGCAGCATCTTCATCGACGGCACCAGGACCCCGCCCGAGATCACCGAGGGCGGCGAGGATGCCAAGTGCGTCCTGAAGATCAGCCTTGAGGACTTCATGAAGCTGCAACACGGCCAGCTCTCCCCCATGATGGCCTTCACCATGGGCAAGCTGAAGGTGCAGGGCGACATGGGCGTGGCGATGAAGCTGTCCACGATGCTGGACGACTGATCTCCCTCGCGGAACGGCCGTCGCATCGCGGCGGATGAAGGGCGGCGGCCTCGGCCTGCCGCCCTTTCCGTTTCCGGCGCCCGGGGGAGGGGGGCGGAACGGCCCTAATGCTGGTAGCCGGCCCCGGGACGGACCTTGCCGCGGAAGACCCAGTAGGTGAAGGCGGTGTAGAGCAGGGTGGTCGGGATCAGGAAGGCCAGCCCGACCAGCAGGAAGACCTGGCTTTCCGGCGGGGAGGCCGCATCCCAGAGGGTGAAGGCCGGCGGCACCAGATAGGGCCACAGGCTGATCGCCAGCCCCAGATAGGACAGGAGGAACAGCCCCATCGCCAGGACGAAGGGCGCTGTTTCCCGGCGCCGGCGCAGGGCGCCGAAGAGCGCTGCCGCCACGGCGGCCGTCAGCAGCGGCACCGGCGACAGATAGTAGAGGTTCGGCAGGCTGAACCAGCGGTCGCGGATGGCGTCGCTGTGCAGCGGTGTCCACAGGCTGACGACGGCGATGAAGACCAGAACGGCCAGCAGCGCCAGCCCCGCCACGCGGTAGCTCCAGTCCTGCAACGCTCCGTCCGTCTTCATCACCAGCCACGCCGCGCCCAGCAGCGCATACCCCGCCACCAGCGCGACGCCGGTCATGATGCTGAACGGCGTCAGCCAGTCGAACAGCCCGCCGGCATAGTCCCGGCCCTGGACCTCGAAGCCCTGGATGAAGCCGCCCAGGATCACGCCCTGCGCGAAGGTGGCGAACAGCGAGCCGAGGTGGAACGACCAGTCCCACAGCCGCCGGCTGGTGTCGGCCTTGAAGCGGAACTCGAAGGCCACGCCGCGGAAGATCAGCGCGATCAGCATCAGCAGCAGCGGCAGGTAGAGCGCCGGCAGCAGCACCGCATAGGCCAGCGGGAAGCCGGCGAACAGGGCGGCCCCGCCCAGGATCAGCCAGGTCTCGTTGCCGTCCCAGATCGGCGCCACGGAGTTCATCATCAGGTCGCGGTCGGCATCGCCGCCCGGCGCCCAGGGGAACAGGATGCCCACGCCCAGGTCGAAGCCGTCCAGCAGGACGTACATGAAGACCGCGAAGGCGCCGATCCCGGCGAAGATCAGGGTCAGGTCCACGTCGATGCCGCTCATGCCGTCGTCTCCGTCAGGTCCGTCGGGCCGGGATTGCCGGCAGGATCATCCGACCGGCCTCACTCGGCCGGGGTGGGGCGGTGCCGGAACGGGGCGGGTCCCTCGTCGGGCGCGGCGTCCAGCCCTTCTTCCGCCTTGGAGAGGGGGCGCTTCGGCCGACCGGTGGGCGGGTCGGCGGGCTGCGTCGGGCCGCCCGGGCCGCGCTGGAACAGCCGCACCAGGTAGTAGGTCCCGGCGCTGAAGACGATGCAGTAGACGACGAAGAAGGTGATCAGGGAGGCCAGCACCCCCGGCCCCGTGATGGCGGGGGAGACGCTGTCGGCCGTGCGCAGCAGGCCGTAGACGGTCCAGGGCTGGCGGCCCACTTCCGTCGTGATCCAGCCGGCCAGGATGGCGAAGAAGCCGATGGGCGTACACCAGACCAGGGTATGCAGGAACCAGCGGGTGTCGTAGAGCCGTCCCCTGGTGCGAAGCCAGAGGCCGTAGAACCCCACCGCCAGCATGACGAGGCCCAGCCCGACCATGACGCGGAAGGAGAAGAAGACGGGCAGCACCGGCGGCCGGTCGGCCGGCGGCACCTCCTTCAGGCCGGAGACGACGCCGTTCCAGTCATGGGTCAGGATCAGGCTGCCGAGGTTCGGCACCTCTATGCTGAAACGGTTCGTCTCCGCCTCCTGGTCGGGCAGGGCGAACAGGATCAGCGGGGCGCCGGCGCGGGTCTCCCAGTGCCCCTCGATGGCGGCCAGCTTCGTCGGCTGGTGTTCCAGCGTGTTCAGGCCCGAGAGATCGCCCACCACCACCTGCGCCGGCGCCAGCACGGCGATCAGCCCCAGCGCCATCGACAGGCCGATGCGGGCGTACTCCTGGTGCCGGCGCCGCAGCAGGTGCCAGGCGCTGACCCCAGCCACGACGAAGGCCGTCGTCAGGAAGCAGGCGATCACCATGTGGAAGTAGCGGGTGGGGAAGGACGGGTTGAACACGATGGCCCACCAGTCCGCCGGAAACAGGCGGCCGTCGCGCAGCTCGTACCCGGCGGGCGTCTGCATGAAGCTGTTGGCCGAGAGAATCCAGAAGGCCGAGATCAGCGTGCCCAGCGCCACCATGCAGGCGGCGAAGAAATGCACGCGCCGGGGCACCCGGTCCCGCCCGAACAGAAGGATGCCCAGGAAGGTCGCCTCCAGGAAGAAGGCGGTCACGACCTCGTAATTGATCAGCGGCCCCAGGATGTTGCCGCCGATGTCCGAATAGCGGCTCCAGTTCGTGCCGAACTGGTAGGACATGACGATGCCGGAGACGACGCCCATGCCGAAGGACACGGCAAAGATCTTCGTCCAGTACTCGGAGAGCTGCCGGTAGATGTCCCGTCCCGACCAGATCCAGCGCCCCTCCAGCACGGCGATCCAGGTGGCGAGCCCGATCGTGAAGGCGGGGAACAGGATGTGGAAGGAGATGGTGAAGGCGAACTGGATGCGGGCGAGAAGAACCGGATCGAGTTCCATGGCGGCAGACCTCGCGGGATCTGGGCGGCGCTCCGGGGGAGCCGTGGCCCCGGGGCAGGCGTCGTCGTCGGGCCTGAAACACCCCGGAAGGGGGGCTTCGTTCCCGGGCGCGATGCCGCTGTGCGGAAACGCCGCAAGGGAAGGGCGGGCGATGGCGGCGATGCATGGCGGCCGGCGGCGCGGGGCGCTACAGTCGGCCCGCCGTTCCGTGCATCCGTCCCGCAACCAGGTTCCGAGCCCCATGCCGACCCGCGACGCCGACCCTGGTTCCGATCCGGACGCCCGCGCCCGCCGCCGCCGCGGCACCCTGCTGAACCACCTGCTTGCCTATTTCGGCACGATGGTGGTGCTGGTCCCGGTGAATTTCCTGACGACGCCGGACTATCCCTGGTTCCTGTTCCCGCTGGTGGCCTGGTTCGCTCCGCTCGGGGTGCATGTGGCCTGGGTGCTGGGACTGTTCGACCGGCCGCGGTCGTGAGCCGTCCCGATACCGTCGACGGGGACGGGGCTGTGCCCGACTGCGAGGGCTGCGGCGCCTGTTGCGCCTATTCCTGGGAATGGCCGGCGCTGCTGGGGCCGGGCGACGGTGCCGGCATCCCGGCCTACTTCATCGAGGACGGACGCATGCGCTGCGACGGCGACCGCTGCTCCGCCCTGGCCGGCACGCTGGGCGAGGCGGTCCACTGCCGGGTCTACGCCGACCGGCCGCTGGTCTGCCGTGAGTTCACCGCGGGCAGCGACGACTGCCGCGAGCTGCGCCGTCTGTTCGGCTTCGACTCGGGCTGAGCCGGCGCACAGCCCACAGTGCGCCGCCGGCCGGGGTGTCCGGCCGGTGACGGCATGCAAAAGATGCACGCGGCACCGACCGTTCCGAACGGTCACGACATTGACATTGGCACCCGAATTGGGTGCATTTCCGGGCACCCGGCGGGTAGCCGGTGGAATAGATGAAAAAGGCCAGGCTCGAAATGTTCTCCAAAATTCTGATCGCCAACCGCGGTGAGATCGCCTGCCGCGTCATCAAGACGGCACGGCGGATGGGCATCAGGACGGTGGCGGTCTATTCGGAGGCCGATGCCGGCGCGCTGCATGTGGAGATGGCGGACGAAGCGGTCGCCATCGGTCCGGCCCCCAGCGCCCAGAGCTATCTGGTGGCGGACCGTATCATCGAGGCATGCCGCCGGACCGGGGCCCAGGCGGTCCATCCGGGTTACGGTTTCCTCTCCGAAAAGGCGGAGTTCTGCGAGAAGCTGAAGGCCGACGGCATCGTCTTCATCGGCCCCGATGTCCATGCCATCGGCGCCATGGGCGACAAGATCGAGTCGAAGAAGCTGGCGAAGGCGGCCGGTGTCTCCACCGTCCCGGGCTATCTGGGCGTGATCGCCGACGATGCCGAGGCGGTCGCCATCGCGCGGGAGATCGGCTACCCGGTGATGATCAAGGCGTCCGCCGGCGGCGGCGGCAAGGGCATGCGCGTCGCCTGGAACGACGCCGAGGCGCGCGACGGGTTCCGCAGCGCCACGAACGAGGCCCGGTCCAGCTTCGCCGACGACCGGGTGTTCATCGAGAAGTACATCATCGATCCGCGCCACATCGAGATTCAGGTCCTGGCCGACGCGCACGGCAACTGTGTCTATCTGGGCGAGCGGGAATGCTCGATCCAGCGCCGGCACCAGAAGGTGATCGAGGAGGCGCCGTCGCCCTTCCTCGACGCGGCGACCCGCCGCGCCATGGGTGAACAGGCGGTGGCGCTGGCCAAGGCCGTTCAGTACCGCAGCGCCGGCACGGTGGAGTTCATCGTCGACAAGGACCGCAACTTCTACTTCCTGGAGATGAACACCCGCCTCCAGGTGGAGCATCCGGTGACGGAGATGATCACCGGCCTTGATCTGGTGGAGCTGATGATCCGCGTCGCGGCCGGGGAGACGCTGCCCTTCACCCAGCAGGACGTGACGCTGACCGGCTGGTCGATGGAGGCCCGCGTCTATGCCGAGGAGCCGACGCGCAACTTCCTGCCCTCCACCGGCCGCGTCATCCGCTACCGTCCGCCGGCGGAGGCGACGCACCCCGACGGCACCGTCGTCCGCGTCGATACCGGCGTGTACGAGGGTGGCGAGATCAGCATGTTCTACGACCCGATGGTCGCCAAGCTGATCACCTACGGCCCCGACCGCGCCGCCGCCATCCGCGCCATGGGAACGGCGCTGGACGGGTTCGAGATCCGCGGCGTCGGCCACAACATCAGCTTCCTCGCCGCCGTGATGCAGAAGGAGCGGTTCCGCGACGGCCGCCTCTCCACCAACTTCATCGCCGAGGAATTCCCCGACGGCTTCCACGGTCTGACGCCCGATCCGGACACGCTGCGCCGCGTGCTGGCCGTTGCCCTGTTCTGCCAGCGCCGTCTGGCCGAGCGCGACGGCATGGTCAGCGGCCAGGTCTGCGGCCATGGCCGCCGCACCACCGACAACTGGATGGCCCGCTGCAACGGGGAGAACCACGCGGCTGCCGTGCATCCGCATGACCACGGGGCGACGGTGGAGATCGGCGGGGAGACGTTGGATGTCCTCAGCGACTGGGAACTGGGCCACACGCTCTGGACCGGCACCGTCGGGGGCCGGCCGATGGTGGTGCAGGTGGAGCGCCAGGGCATCCGCTGGAAGCTGTTCCATGCCGGCGCGGCCCTGAGCGTGGAGGTGCTGACGGCGCGCACGGCCGATCTCGCTGGCCGCATGCCGGTGAAGCTGCCGCCCGACATGTCGAAGTTCCTGCTGTCGCCGATGCCGGGCCTGCTGGTCACGGTCGCGGTCAAGGAGGGCGACAAGGTCGAGGCCGGGCAGGAACTGGCCGTGGTCGAGGCGATGAAGATGGAGAACATCCTCCGCGCCGACGCTGCCGGCACCGTGAAGAAGGTCTATGTCCAGAAGGGTGCCAGCCTTTCCGTGGACGAGAAGATCATGGAGTTCGAGTGAGCCGGGGGGCAGCACCATGAGCGGCGGGCGCACCGCGGTTCTCGCCCGTATCACCGGCCGGGTCCAGGGCGTGGGTTACCGCGCCTGGACCGTCCGGCGGGCGGGGGCGGCGGGGCTTGACGGCTGGGTCCGCAACCGGGCCGACGGCAGTGTCGAGGCGCTGTTCGCCGGCCCCGCCGCGGCGGTGGAGGCGATGCTGGCGGACTGCCGGGAGGGTCCACCAGCATCGCTGGTCGCCGAGGTGCGGACGGAGCCGGGGGACGATCCAGGCTCTACCGGCTTCGGACAGCGCGCGACAGCCTGACGCACACGTCCGTGCCTTGCACTGAAAAACCAACTCTGGATTGATATTGTCAGCCCCTTTCTGCGGGCCTAGGATGTGCTTCCGTCACAAGCAGCGCGGGGGCGTGACCGATGTGGGCCTGTGTACTGATCTGTGTGGCGGCCGTCGGCCTCATGAGCCTGCTGTCGTTCAGGGCGGACCGGCGGCTCGACCCGGCGGAGCTGCTGCCCATGCAGTGGGGCCTTGACGGGCAGCCGACCTGGAGTGCTCCCCGTCGTGTCGCCCTGTTCTTCACGCCCACGCTGGCGGCCCTGATCCTGACAAGCCTGCTCTGGATCACGGGTGCCGTGGGCGACAGCGTGCTCGGGGCGGTGCCGTTGCTCGCCATCGTCTGCTTCGCCTTCGTGGCCGCCCACCTGCTGCATCTGAGCCTGCTTGCCCAGCGGCAGAAGCCCGGCTCGCATCTCGGCTAGGGGGGCCGCTCCCGCAGCCCCTCCGCGCGCATCTCTCCTGCGACTCTCTCCGGCTCAGTCCGCCTCCCCCTGGGCGATCGCCTTCTCCAGGTCGCGCAGCCGCTTCTCCGCGTCGAACTCCTCGGCCACCTTCTGGTCCTGGGCCAGCATCTCGGCGCTGTCGATCTGTGAGAACATGATGACGCCCATGTCCGTGTAGGTCTTCTGCACCCGCGGACCCCACAGGCCGATGTCGCGCACCGTCGGGACGATGCGGGAGAACAGGAAGGTGCGGAACAGCCGCATCGCCTCCGAATGCTCGGCATGCTCGCGGATCTCCGCTACCGGCAGATCCAGATGCTCCAGGATTTCGAAGCCGGTGAAGCGGTCGCGCATCAGCCAGCAGGCTTCCTGCACGAACTCCTCGCGCTCGTCGCGCTCCTTCTGGGTCAGGTGCGGGTAGTAGTCGCGCAGCGCCAGCCGGCCGAAGGCGACGTGCCGCGCCTCGTCCTGCATGACATAGGCGTTGATCGCCGCGGACAGCGGGTTCTGCGAATAGTCGCGGATGCGCTGGAACGCGGCCAGGGCCAGCCCCTCGATCAGGATCTGCATGGCCAGATAGGTGAAGTCCCAGCGCCGGTCGCTGATGGCCTGGTCCAGCAGGGTCTTCAGGTGCGGGTTGATCGGATAGGCCAGTTCGAACTTCTCCCGCAGCAGGCGGGAATAGGCCTCGACGTGCCGCGCCTCGTCCGCGACCTGGGTCGCGGCGTAGAACTTGCTGTCGATGTCCGGCACGGTCTGCACGATCTTGGCGGTGCAGATCAGGGCGCCCTGTTCGCCGTGCAGGAACTGGCTGATCTGCCAGGCCTGGGCGTGGTGGCGGAAGCGCCGCCGCTCCGCCTCCGTCATCCGGTCCCACATCGGGGTTCCGAAGATCAGCAGCGACTCGTCCGGCAACTGCATCGGGTTCTCAGGATCCAGGTCCTGGGACCAGTCGATGCGGTCGGAAGCGTCCCACTGCTGCCGCTTGCCCTTGTCGTACAGGGACAGCAGCGACCCGCGCATGTCGTCGTAGTCCCAGGTGAAGGCGGTCTCGGCACCGCCCGGCACGAACCACTTCGTCTGCTCCACGGGCAAGGTGTAGTTGATCTGCGTCGCGGCCATCGGATGTCTCCTCCCATTGTTCCGGGCGCGGCTCATGACGGGGGTTGTTCCCCCTTGTCGCCGGCTCCGGTGCGGAGCCGACAGGCCGCCCTCCTGATCCCGGAACGAGATTAGAGCAATTGCCCTAATCCCGCCAGCCCGATTCGCGGGCCGGTCCGTTCCGCTTCCGGCAGGCTCAGCCGCGCCGTTCCAGCAGTCCCTGGATGCGGGCCAGATGGGCACAGACGCGGCCCAGGCCGAGCAGGACGAATCCCAGCAGCAGCCCGATCAGGCCGGGGGCGAAGGTGTCCACGGTGGGGCTGGTCAGCAGGAACAGGCTGACGAAGACGCTGCCGCCGCCGACGGCGTACAGCACCAGGGCGGTGACGGAACGGTCGTCCCTCATGCCGACGGCCCTCCGCACGGGCGCGGATCGCCGCCGGCCATGAACAGGGCCTGGAAGACGTCGCGCAGGGCGGCATCCACCTCCGGCAGGCTGAGGATGTGGCCCAGGTCGGCCAGGGAGGTGACGCCGTGTTCCCGGATGCCGCAGGGCACGATGCCGTCGAAATGCGACAGGTCCGGCTCCACGTTCAGCGCGACTCCGTGGAAGCTGACGCCGCGGCGGACGCGGACGCCGAGGGCGGCGATCTTCGCCTCCCGCCCCGGCCGGCCGTAGGGGGAGAGATCGACCCAGACGCCGACCCGGCCGCAGCGGCGCTCCCCGCGCACGGCGAACTGTGCCAGCGTGCGGATCAGCCACTCCTCCAGCCGCCAGACGAAGTCGCGCACGTCGCCGCCGCGGGCCTGGAGGTCCAGCATGACATAGGCGATCCGCTGGCCGGGACCGTGATAGGTGAACTGGCCGCCGCGGCCTGTCTGGTAGACCGGGAATCGGGACGGGGTCAGCAGGTCCTCGGCCCTGGCGCTGGTGCCGGCGGTGTAGAGGGGCGGATGCTCCAGCAGCCAGACCGTCTCCGGCGCCGTGCCGGCCCGGATGGCGGCGACACGCTCCTCCATGAAGGCCAGGGCCTCGGGGTAGGGGACGGGCGCCTCGCTGATCCGCCACTCGACAGGCCCGCCCTCCTGGGGCGTCCAGCCTGCCGTGGTCCTGTCCGTCGTCGCGCTGTCGGGGTCCATTCTGGGTCCGTTTCGAGCCATGCCGCGGGCAGGGATGTGACCTCCGCTGCGGCGAAAAGGAAGGGGTGAGGGAATAGCTTGATCAGCCGTCCGGGATTTGCTATCTCCCCCGGCACCCGTCGGCAAGGCCTACCAGCCTGCCGGCGTTCGCTTCAGGACCAGCGTGCGGTCGTGGCGGAACTGGTAGACGCGCAGCGTTGAGGTCGCTGTGGGGCAACCCGTGGAAGTTCGAGTCTTCTCGACCGCACCATTCCTTCTCAGGTCCTGACGAATACGTCCCGCATGGCCGGTATCAGAGGCTCCCCCGCGATCCGCGGCGGTGTCCTCTCCGGCGGGGCGGCCCTCGCCCGGGGATCTTTTCCGACCGGCTGCCGCACACCCCCAGACCCTCTGCCCCGCCTGCCGGCAACCCGCGCGACGCCCGATCGCGCCGGCTGGAGCCGGCTGCACCGCAAGGCCGTTGCTGCCGCCCGGGGGCGCATCCCCGCTGGACATTCCCGCCTTCCCCGGCCTAAGCAGGAACACCTCCGCACGTGGTGGCGCGGGGGCAGAATTCCGCCCGAACCATGGGGTCCCCGGCATGTCCGACACGTTCCGCGACGCGGCGCTCGACTACCACCGGCTGCCGACTCCGGGGAAGATCAGCGTCACCGCCACCAAACCGCTCGCCACCCAGCGCGATCTGGCACTGGCCTATTCGCCCGGAGTCGCGGCGGCCTGCGAGGCCATCGTCACCGACCCGGCGGAGGCCAGCCGTGTCACGGCCCGGGGCAATCTGGTGGCCGTCATCACCAACGGCACCGCCGTGCTGGGCCTGGGTCCCATCGGCCCGCTGGCGGCCAAGCCGGTGATGGAAGGCAAGGGCGTCCTCTTCAAGAAGTTCGCCGGCATCGACGTCTTCGACATCGAGATCAACGAGACCGACCCCGACCGGCTGGTCGACATCATCGCGGCGCTGGAGCCGACCTTCGGCGGCATCAACCTGGAGGACATCAAGGCGCCTGAGTGCTTCCTGGTCGAACGCCGGCTGCGCGAGCGGCTGAAGATCCCCGTCTTCCACGACGACCAGCACGGCACCGCCATCATCGTCGCCGCCGCCATCCTGAACGCGCTCGACCTGACCGGGCGCGACATCCGCACGGTCAAGCTGGTCGCCAGCGGCGCCGGGGCCGCGGCGCTCGCCTGCCTGGACCTGCTGGTCGATCTCGGCATGCCGGTGGAGAACATCTGGGTCAGCGACATCGCCGGCGTCGTCCATGAGGGGCGGCGCGAGTTGATGGACGAGCGCAAGGCCCGCTACGCGAAGCGGACCGAGGCGCGCCGGCTGGGCGAGATCATCGACGGGGCGGACATCTTCCTGGGCCTGTCGGCGCCGCGGGTGCTGGCGGCCGAGATGGTGGCCCGCATGGCCGACCGGCCGATCGTGATGGCGCTCGCCAACCCCACGCCCGAGATCATGCCGGAGGAGGTGCGCGCCGTCCGTCCCGACGCCATCATCGCCACCGGCCGCAGCGACTATCCGAACCAGGTCAACAACGTCCTCTGCTTCCCCTTCATCTTCCGCGGGGCGCTGGACGTCGGCGCCACCGTCATCAACGAGGCGATGAAGATCGCCGCCGTGCATGCCATCGCCCGTCTCGCCAAGGCGGAGGCGCATGACGTGGTGGCCATGGCCTATGGCGAACAGCCGCCTGCCTTCGGGCCGGACTACCTGATCCCCCGCCCGTTCGACCCGCGCCTGATCATCGAGATCGCGCCTGCGGTGGCGAAGGCCGCCATGGACAGCGGTGTTGCGACCCGGCCGGTGGAGGATTTCGCGGCCTACCGCGAGCAACTCGGCCAGTTCGTCTTCCGCTCCGGTCTGCTGATGAAGCCGGTGTTCGCCCGCGCCAAGGCCGATCCCCGCCGCATCGTCTACGCGGAAGGGGAGGAGGAGCGGGTGCTGCGGGCGGCGCAGCAGCTCGTGGACGAAGGGCTGGCCCGGCCGATCCTGATCGGCCGGCGCGACGTGGTGGTCCGCCGGCTGCAACGGCTGGGCCTGCGCATCCGCGTGGACCAGGACGTGGATCTGGTCGATCCGACCTCCGATCCCGCCTTCACCGACTACTGGCAGACCTACCACGCCCTGATGGAGCGGCGCGGCGTCAGTCCCGACCGGGCGCGGCAGGTGCTGCGCACGAACACCACCGTGATCGGCTCGCTGATGGTGCGCAAGGGCGATGCCGACGCCCTGATCTGCGGCACCTTCGGCCTCTACGACTGGCACCTGAAGCATGTGCTGGACGTGATCGGCCTGAAGCCCGGCGTGCGGGTGCCGGCCGCGCTCAGCGTGCTGATCCTCAGCCGCGGCACCTTCTTCCTGGCCGACACCTACATCACCCCGGACCCCGATCCGGACGAGATCGCCGAGATGACGGCGCTGGCCGCCGAGGAGGTCCGGCGCTTCGGGCTGGCGCCGAAGGTGGCGTTGCTGTCGCATTCCAACTTCGGCAGCCACAACGACGCCTCGGCCGTGAAGATGCGCGAGGCGCTGCGCGAGATCGAACAGCGCTGCCCCGGCCTGGAGGTCGAGGGCGAGATGCACGCCGATGCCGCCCTGTCCGAGGAGATCCGGCTGCGCATCTTCCCCAATTCGCGGCTCAAGGGGCAGGCGAACCTGCTGATCATGCCGAGCCGCGACGCCGCCAACATCGCCTTCAACCTGGTGAAGGTGCTGGGGGAGGGGCTGGCCGTCGGCCCGGTGCTGCTGGGGGCCAGCAGGCCGGTCCATATCCTGACGCCCAGCGTCACCGTGCGCGGCATCGTCAACATGTCGGCGCTGGCCGTCGTGGACGCCCAGATGCATGCCGCCGGCGAGGGGGCCGCTGCGCCGTCCGCCGCCGCCGATGCCTGAGGTCGCCCATGCCGAGCAGCCAGGGCCTGGACGAGCGGCCGCCCGGGGAGCGGCAGGACCAGCCTGAGCGGGACCGCCGGCAGGAGGCCGACGAGCAGGAGGCCCGGTTCCGCGCGGTCCGGGACAGGCTGGAGGCGGACGAGCCGGACGTTGTCGCCGCCCTGCTGGCCGACTGGCATGCCGGCGACGTGGCGCACCTGCTGGAACAGTCGGATGCCGAGGAGCGCGAGCGGCTGGTCGCCCTGCTGCGCCCGTCCTTCGACGCGGAGATCCTGGCCTATCTGCCGCTCGACCTCCGCGACGAGGTCGTCTCCCTGCTCAACCCCAAGGAGCTGGCCGCCGCCGTCGCGGAGCTGGACACCGACGATGCCGTGGACGTCATCCAGGATCTGGACGACGGGGCCCGGCAGGCGATCCTGGAGAACCTGCCGGCGGAGACCCGCGCGCTGGTCGAGGAAGGCCTGACCTTCCCGGAATCCTCCGCCGGCCGCCTGATGAGCCGCGAGTTCGTCTCCGTCCCGCAGTTCTGGACGGTGGGCAGGCTGCTGGACTATCTGCGCGCCGCCGCGGGCACCGACGAGAGCGCCCTGCCGGAGCAGTTCTACGACATCTTCGTCGTGGACCCGATGCACCGCGTCATCGGTGCGGTACCCCTGTCCCGGGTCATGCGCTCGAAGCGCACGGTGCGGCTGATGGACATCCTGACCAAGGACATCCACAGCTTCTCCGCCACCGCCGACCAGGAGGAGGTGGCGCGCAGCTTCCGTCGCTACGGTCTCGTCTCCGCCCCCGTCGTGGACAAGGCCGGCCGCCTGATCGGCGTGGTCACCGTGGACGACGTGGTGGACGTGATCGAGGAGGAGGCGGAGGAGGACATGCTGCGCCTGGGCGGCGTCGGCGAGGGCGACCTCTACCGCGCCGTGCTGGACACGACGAAGTCCCGCTTCTCCTGGCTGGCGGTCAATCTCGTCACGGCCATCGTCGCCTCCGTCGTCATCGGCTTCTTCGAAACCACCATCGCGCAGGTGGTGGCGCTGGCCGTCCTGATGCCGATCGTCGCCAGCATGGGCGGCAATGCCGGCACCCAGACCCTGACGGTGGCGGTGCGGGCGCTGGCGACCCGCGAGTTGTCAGAGGCGAACGCGGCCCGCGTGATCGGCAAGGAGATGCTGGTCGGCACGGCCAACGGGGTGCTGTTCGCCGTGCTGGCCGGCGGTATCGCCTGTCTCTGGTTCCGCGATCCGCTGATCGGGCTGGTCATCGGCATTGCCATGATCGTCAACATGATGTGCGCGGGGCTGTTCGGGGCGCTGATCCCCTTCGCCCTGCACCGGATGAAGATCGACCCCGCGGTCGCCTCCAGCGTCTTTCTGACGACGGTCACCGACGTGGTGGGCTTCCTGGCCTTCCTCGGGCTCGCCAGTCTCATCCTGCTCTGATCCCCGTCCGGATCGGTCATCCCGCCTAGACCGTCTGTCAGGGCGGCGGTGACGCATCCGTTCCGGCAAGGGATGCCAGCCTCCCGTTCCGTGGCCGTTCCGTGAAGGGGACGGGAGGTCCACCTGCTCCGGATGAACGCGCCCTGTCCGGTGCCGATAAGGTCATTCAATAGAATGGAAGAAATATGTCCTGTTGGATATATTCTTTCTTTCACGCAATTTCGGGTGAAGCGGATTTGTCACGCTGATGGAAGGTGAGGACTTTTAGCCGGAAAGGTTCATTGCGGTTTCTTTAAGCTCTCTGCTATCCGGCCTCGCAACGGCGGGGCCTTGCCCCGCGCTGTGGGGCAAGGAAAGGAACCGAGAGTGAAGATCCGCACCCGCTCGACCGACAATGGCCTGGAGGGCGCTCTGCGCCGCCGCTGCCTGGCCGGCGCCGCCCTGGTGGCCCTCGTCGTTCCGCTGACCGCGCTGCCCGCCCTGGCCCAGGAGGGGACCCAGGGCGGCATCGAGGAGATCGTCGTCACCGGCTCCCGCATCCAGCGATCGAACCTGACGGCGCCGACGCCGGTGCAGGTGATCGACGCGGCGACGATCCAGTTGAAGGGCAGCACCAATGCCGCCGATCTGATCAACGAGCTGCCGGCGGCCGGCGTGCCCGGCGTGTCGACGACAAATTCCAACTTCCTGGTCAGCGCCACGGGCCTGAACCTGGTCGATCTGCGCAATCTGGGCACCGACCGTACCCTGGTTCTGGTGAACGGCCGGCGGCATGTGGGCGGGATCGAGGGCTCGACCTCGGTCGATCTCAACTCCATCCCTTCGGACTTCATCGAGCGGGTCGAGGTGGTGACAGGCGGCGCGTCCGCCGTCTACGGCTCCGAAGCCATCGCCGGCGTCGTCAACATCATCCTGAAGCGTGACTTCCAGGGCGCGTCCTTCAGCGCCCAGAGCGGCGTCACCGACGAGGGGGACGGGGAGAACTACAATGCCTCGGCGACCTTCGGGTCGAACTTCGCCGAGGACCGCGGCAACATCATCGTCAACTTCACCTACGACAAGACCAACGAGGTGGAGTCGAAGGACCGCGCGATCTCCGAGGTGGACGCCTTCTCTTCCGCCGACGGCGTGATCTCCCGCCCGGCGCTCAGTTCCTATGGACCCGGCGGGCGCTTCATCATCCCCGGCGTCGGCAACCGCAACCCGGACGGCACGCCCTTCGTCACGGCCGTGAACGGCTACAACCGCAATCAGGACCGCCTGATCGCGGTGCCGATCGAGCGTTACCTGCTCTCGACCATCACCCGCTACGATCTGGTCGAGGACGTCACCTTCTTCTTCGAGGGCACCTACGCCCGGACCGAGACCAGCTCGCGGTCCGAGCCGATCGCCTTCGGTGACAACACGACCATCGGTGTGGGTATCGACGCCCCGGTGCTGTCGATCCCGGTGACCAATCCCTTCATCCCGGCGGGGCTGCGCTCGCTGATCCCGGCCGGTACGGACGAGATCCTGTTCGCCCGTCGCTTCAACGAGATCGGCCCGCGCGAGTCCGACATCACCCGCCAGACCTTCCGGTTCGCCACCGGCTTCGAGGGCGAGCTGGCGAACGGCTGGAACTGGCAGACCTACTACCAGTTCGGCAAGGTCACCCAGGACCAGATCTCTACCGGCGTGTTCAACGTCGTCCGCATGCAGGAGGCGCTGAACGCCGAGGCCGGGCCGGGCGGCGCCCTGCAATGCTCCGATGCTCTGGCCCGGGCCCAGGGCTGCGTGCCCATCGACATCTTCGGAACCGGCACGGCGACCGGGGCGGGGCTCGACTATGTGACGGCCAATTCCACCTTCGACAGCACGATCCAGCAGCAGACGGCCGGTGCCTTCCTGTCCGGTGACGTGGTGGAACTGCCGGCCGGTCCCCTGGGTGCTGCGGTCGGCCTGGAATGGCGCAAGGAGGAGAGCGAGTTCCGGCCCGACGCCCTGTCCATCGCCGGGATCAGCTCGGGCAACCAGAGCGCCTTCACGGCCGGCGAGTACGATGTCTGGGAAGCCTATGCGGAGACGGTGATCCCGATTCTCTCCGGCCTGCCGTTCGTCGAGAGCCTGAGCGTGGAAGGGGCCGTCCGCTACGCGGACTACAGCACCATCGGCAATGTCTGGGCCTACAAGGCCGGGGCCGAATACCAGCCGGTGCCGGATGTCCGGCTCCGCGGCGTCTGGTCCCGCTCGGTGCGGGCGCCGAACATCGGCGAGCTGTTCACCCCGCCGCGGCAGACCTTCGTTTCGGTCAACGATCCCTGCGCCGGCGTCGTTGCCGGGGCGACGGACACGGTGTCCGCGAACTGCCTTGCCACCCCCGGTATCGCGCAGGCGGTAGCGGCTGGCGGCTTCAACCCGACGCAGCTCGACCTCTCCTCCATCCCCGGCTTCAACTCGGGCAACAGCACCCTCCAGGAGGAGAAGGCCGACACCCTGACCCTGGGCGTGGTCTTCACCCCGTCCTTCATTCCCGGCCTCGCGCTGACGGTCGACTATTTCGACATCGACATCGAGGATGCGATCCAGGGCTTCGGCACGCAGACCACCGTGGACCAGTGCGTGCAGCAGCCGACCTATCCCGACAACATCTTCTGCAATCTGATCCGGCGCGATCCGACCACCGGCCTGATCGTGGAGATCAACTCACAGCAGGAGAACGTGGCGACGCAGACGGCCAAGGGCGTGGACGTCGAACTCGACTACCGCTTCGACCTCGCCGACGGCTCGCTGAACCTGAACCTGATCGGCACCTACCTGATCGAGAACGAGAACGTGCCCTTCGAGGACGCCGATCCGGTCGAATCGGCCGGCTCTGTCGGGCTCTCCAAGTACCGCTTCAACCTGCGGACCACCTACGACCAGGGACCGCTGACCTTCAGTTGGCTCCTGCGCTACATCGGGGCGGCGAACATCGACAACGAATCGGAGTTCCCGTCCAACCGGATCGGCTCGCACATCTACAACGACATCCAGGCGCGCTACCGGGTCGCCGAGGGCTACACGGTGTTCGCCGGCATCGACAACCTGCTGGACGAAAAGCCGCCGCTGATCGCTTCGCCCTTCGATGCGAACGTCACCGGCACCGAAACGGCGGCCGACGTGTACGACCCGGTCGGACGCTTCTTCTATGTGGGGGTGCGCGCCGAATTCTGAGGCTTTCCCACGTCCCGGGGCTGCCCGCGTGAAAAAACGCCCGGGATTTCTGCCGCCTTGCGCGGCCCCGGTGGGGCGGCAACCATTTCTGGCATTTTCCGGGGGCGCCGCGGGAGACCGCGGCGCCCTTCATGTTGCGCCGCAGCAACGCGGCATCGGCGGGCTTGCGCTTGATTTCCGATGCCCCCTGCCGACGGGTGGGAAATTTCCTGTCGGCAGGCCGACTGTTTGCAAAATTGCAACACGACATGAAATCGTAACTCTGCGCGCTCAGGTGCCGTTGCAACCCGCGGAAGGCGACGGCTAACTCCTTCGAACTGGTCTGCGATACCCGCTCGGGAGGTGGGGAGCCGCAGGCACAACTGAATATGAAGGGGCATCAATGAGCATTCAGCAGGGAGTTGACACGCGCGGACTGAAGACCGCGCTGCTGACCGGCGTTGCCGCATTCCTGATGACGACCGGCTATGCCGCCGCGCAGGACGCCGTTGTGAAGGGCCGGTCGGACGCCATGGCCGAGCCGACGACCCAGGTGGCGCAGGCTCAGGTCGCCCAGGCGACGGGCACGGCTGCTGCGAATGATGGCTCGAAGGTCGAAGAAATCGTCATCACCGGGTCGCGTCTGCGCCGTACCCAGTTCGACGTGCTTCAGCCGACCGTTGAGGTCAACATCGGCTACATCGACCGCCGCGGTTTCACCAACATCGCCGATGCGCTGAACGATGTCCCTGGTTTCGGTACGGCCGTGTCGCCGATCGGCGACCAGAGCACGTTCAACGTCGGTCAGAACTTCGTCAACCTGTTCAGCCTGGGCTCCGCCCGCACGCTGACCCTGGTGAACGGCCGCCGCTTCGTGGCAGGCCGCGCCCCGTCGCTGTTCGGCGATGCCGGGCCGGGTCTTCAGGTGGACATGAACGTGATCCCGACCGCTTTCATCGAGCGGATCGACCGGATCGCGGTGGGTGGCGCGCCGATCTACGGCGCCGATGCCATCGCCGGTACCGTGAACGTGATCCTGCGCGACGATTACGAGGGCGGCGAGGTCGACCTGCTGTTCGGCAACTCGGACGATGATGACGCGAAGAACAAGCGCGTCCGTGCCGCCTACGGTGTGAACTTCGACAACGATCGCGGCAACATCGCCCTGGCGGTCGAGTACAACGACACCCAGGGCCTGCTGTACACCGACCGCAAGCGGACGGCCAAGGACATCACCTTCGTTCCGAACCCGGCGGATACGGGTGCCGCTGACGGCATTCCCGGGCAGCTCTACCGCGAAGGCCGCACGATCCCGCTGGTCACGGCCGGCGGCATCCCGCTCACCGTCAACTCGGGCGGTGGTTCGGCGGCCGCGATCACCAGCCGCTTCTTCCGGATTCCCGACCCGAACAATCCGGGCCAGACCGTGCCGGCCCAGTTCGTGGATGGCCGACTGGTCCCGTTCGATCCCGGCCAGATCTTCTCCGGCTCGGTCGCCATCGGTGGCGATGGCCTCCGCCTGTCGTCCGTGACGTCCTTGCAGGCCCCGGTCGAGCGCAAGCTCGGCGCCATCATGGGCCACTACGACATCCTGGACAATCTGCGCTTCTTCGTCGAAGGCAACTACTCCAAGACGATCGGTTACGAGAACGTCAATCAGCCCGTGTACAACTCTCCCCTGTTCAGCGGTGAGGGTAGCGGTCTGACGATGCGGACCGACAATGCGTTCCTCTCCCCTGCTGACCGTGCCGTTCTGTCGGCCGGCGGCCGCACGACCTTCGTCCTCTCCCGCGGCCATCTCGATCTCGTCGATGGCAACGAGAACCGCAGCGAGAACGAACTGAAGCGCATCGTGACCGGCTTCAGCGGCGACTTCGACGTTGCCGATCGCGCGGTCAACTGGTCGCTGTCCTACAACTACGGCAAGACCGAGGGCGAGTTCACCACCACGCAGGTGCTGGACGCGACCTTCCCGCTCGCCATCGACGCGGTCGTTGATCCGGCCACGAACCAGATCGTCTGCCGTTCGCGGGCTGCCGGCTGCGTGCCGCTGAACATCTTCGGCAACGGCTCGCCCAGCCCCGAGGCGATCGCCTATGTCACGGGCAGGGACGTCTCCAGCTCGGCCATCACGCAGGAAGTCGTCGAGTTCAACGCCGACACCTCGATCATCACCCTGCCGGCGGGCGATCTCCAGGTCGGTGTCGGTGCCCTCTGGCGCAAGGAGAAGGGTGACTTCAACCCGGGTGAGATCACGCTCGCAGGTGCCGGTCGCACGGTCGCCATCTCCCCGGTTTCGGGCGACTACACCTCCAAGGAGGTGTATGGCGAGGTGCTGATCCCGCTGCTGGACGACAGCATGGGCATCCCGCTCGTCCACCGGCTGGAGGCCGAAGGCTCCATCCGCTATGTCGATAACAGCCTGTCGGGCGGGGATGACACCTGGACCATCGGCGGCCGTTACTCGCCGATCCGGGACATCACCTTCCGCGGCAACTGGACCGAATCGATCCGGTCGCCGGCGATCACGGAACTGTTCCTGCCGAAGTCCGATCTGTTCACGACGGCGACCGACCCCTGCGCCACCCGCAATGTGAGCGGTGGTCCGAACCCGGCTGTCCGTCAGGCGAACTGCCGCGCGGCGCTGGAGGCGCTCGGCCGCGATCCGAACGCTCCGTTCGTGTCGCGGATCGAGACCGCCACGATCCAGGGTGAGACGGCCGGCAACCCGTCGCTGACCAACGAGCAGGCGAAGTCCTGGTCGGTCGGCGTGGTCGTCAACCCGCGCTTCCTGGAAGATCTGACGATTGCGGTCGACTGGGTCGACATCGAGATCAGCGAGGCGATCACGAACCTGTCGGCGTCCGCGCTGTTGCAGGTCTGCTATGACAATCCGGGCTATCCGTCGGCGGCCTGCGACCGCTTCGTCCGCACCCCGCGTTCCGCGGGCCTCATCAACGAGGACGATATCGGCCAGATCACCTTCATCCGGACCGGCTACGTCAACGCGGGCTACACCAACTTCAGCGGCCTGACCGCCACTGCGAACTACGACTTCGATTTCGGCGACTACGGTCAGTTGGCCCTGGGCGGCTCCTACTACTACATCCATCAGTTGGAGACGTCGGTTACCGGTCTGGGCTTCGATCTGGGCAGCGATGCCGGCGAGGTCGGCCAGTCCAAGCACCAGTTCCAGATCCAGGCCGACTACACCTATGACAAGATCGGTTTGCTGGTTCAGGCCAACTATCTCTCCAGCGCGAAGTTCAACAACGACTTCACGGTTGAGAGCCGTGATATCCTTGAGGTCGATGATTACTGGCGCTTCGACACCACGGCGACGTACATGCTTGCGGATAACGTCGAAGTGCGTCTGGCGATCAACAACCTGTTCGATGTCGAGCCGCCGAAGTACGTGACCGGCGCCGGCGTCTATGACCTGATCGGCCGTTACTACTCCGTCGGTCTGAACGCGAAGTTCTGATCCCGGCAGGTCAGTGCTCTGTACAAGGGCCGCGGTGGCGACACCGCGGCCCTTTTCCATGGCCACTTTCATCCCGGCCCGCCCCCCGCTAGTCTCCCCGGCAAAACCAGTTCCGGGAGAGACGACCCATGATCCCCAACAGCCTGCCCCTGATGGATTTCGGTCTGGGCGAGACCGCGGACATGCTGCGCGACACGGTGCGCAGCTTCTCCTCCGACGAGATCGCGCCGCGCGCCGCCGAGATCGACCGCACCGACCAGTTCCCCATGGACCTCTGGCGCAAGTTCGGCGACCTGGGCCTGCTGGGCGTGACGGTGGAGGAGGAGTGGGGCGGTGCCGGGCTGGGCTATGTCGAGCACATGGTCGCCATGGAGGAGATCAGCCGCGCCTCCGCCTCGGTCGGGCTCTCCTACGGCGCCCACTCCAACCTGTGCGTCAACCAGATCCGGCTGAACGGCAGCCCCGAGCAGAAGCGGCGCTACCTGCCGAAGCTCATCAGCGGCGAGCATGTCGGTGCGCTGGCGATGAGCGAGACCGGCGCCGGTTCCGATGTCGTCTCCATGAAGCTGCGGGCGGAACGGCGGGGCGACCGCTTCGTCCTGAACGGCAGCAAGATGTGGATCACCAACGGCCCCGATGCCGACGTGCTGGTGGTCTACGCCAAGACCGACCCCACCGCCGGGCCGAAGGGCATCACGGCCTTCCTGATCGAGAAGGGCTTCAAGGGCTTTTCCTGCGCGCAGAAGCTGGACAAGCTCGGCATGCGCGGCAGCCACACGGGCGAGCTGGTCTTCCAGGACTGCGAGGTCCCGGAGGAGAACGTGCTGGGCCGGATGAACGGCGGCGTGCGGGTGCTGATGTCGGGTCTGGACTACGAGCGCGCGCTGCTGTCCGCCGGCCCCATCGGCATCATGCAGGCGGCGCTGGACGTGGTCGTCCCCTATGTCCACCAGCGCGAGCAGTTCGGCCAGCCCATCGGCGAGTTCCAGTTCATCCAGGGCAAGCTGGCGGACATGTACGTGGCGCTGAACTCGACCCGCGCCTATGCCTATGCCGTCGGCAAGGCGGCCGACCTGGGCCGCATCACCCGCAAGGACGCCGCCGGCGTCATCCTGATGGCGGCGGAGAACGCCACGAAGGTGGCGCTGGACGCGATCCAGGTTCTGGGCGGGAACGGCTACATCAACGAGTTCCCCACCGGGCGCCTGCTGCGCGACGCCAAGCTCTACGAGATCGGGGCCGGCACCTCGGAGATCCGCCGCATGCTGATCGGCCGCGAGCTGTTCCGGGAAACGGCGTGACCGGCCACGGTCAGCCGCCTTCCACCGTCACCGGCTTGCCCAGCGTGTCGCGGACATAGAGCACCTGGACGAGCGTCATCGCCGTGACCGCCAGCGGCACGGCGAGCAGCACCCCGATGGCGCCGAACAGGGACCCGAAGACCAGGAGTGCGAACAACGAGACGACCGGGGGAAGGGCGACCGCCCTGCGCTGGATCAGCGGCAGGATCAGGTTGCCCTCCACCTGTTGCAGGGCCACGTAGAACAGCGCCGTCCAGAGGGCCAGGTCCGGGCTGACGGTGAAGGCCAGCAGGATCGCCGGGATCGCGGCCAGAATCGGCCCGACGATGGGGATGAACTCCAGCGTTCCGGCGATCAGCCCCAGCGCCAGCGGGGCGGGCACGCCCAGCAGCCAGAGCCCGACCATGGTCAGGGCACCGACCAGCACCATCTCCACCAGCATGCCCGCCGACCATTTCCACAGGGCGCCGCCCGTCGCATCCAGGGCACGGACGATCTGGTCCGTCCGGTCCTTGGGCACCAGCTTCTCGATCCCGGCCCGGTACAGCCCCGGCTGGAAGGCGAGGTAGACCGCGCCGAACAGCACGAGAAGCAGATCGCCCAGGGCTCCGGTGATGGCGACGGCGACGGATCCGGCCTGCCGCACCAGCCAGCCCAGGCCGGCGCCGCCGCTGCCGCCGTCGGGCGCGGCGCCCGCACCCCCCTGACCGCCGCCCTGACCACCGCCCTGGCCGCCGTCGCCGGTCAGCGGAACCCCGCCGGTCAGGGCCAGAAGCTGCTGGCCCCAGCCGGTGGACCGCAGGGTGTCCTCCAGCTTCTGGAGGCTGTCGGGCACCTGCTGGGCGACCTTGCTGAACTGCTGGGAGATCTGCGACCCGAACAGGAAGCCGACACCGCCCGCGAGCGCCAGCAGGATCAGCAGCACGATGACGACGGACGTTTCCTCCCCGACAGGCAGGACCCGGCGGAGAAGTCCGGCCAGCCCCCGGATGGCGACGGCGAACAGGATGGCGCCGAACAGCAGCAGCAGGGCATGCGACGCGAGCCACAGGGTCGCGGCCAGCCCGACCAGCAGCAACGCGATCAGGACCCGGCGGACGTAGGTCCGGTCACCGCTCCAGGGGCCTGGGGCACCCGTTCTCCCTGCGCCCGTGCTTCCCGCACCCGTGCCGGCGGCGGCATCCATTCCGCATCTCCCCGCTTCGCTGTTGCACACAGGGGAACCGGCCCGGGTGGACCATGTTCCCCGGCGGCAGCGGGAAATGCGGACAACGGGTGCGGTCGGTCGCGGCCGCCGGTCCCGGCGCCTCAGCCCATCGGTCCGTCGGGCGGGGCGATGCGGCCCTCAAGCTCGTCCAGGCGGCGGGCCATGTGGCGGATGTTGTCGATCAGGATCTGCACGAGCTGATGCAGCAGCGGGTCGGCGCCGTACAGGCTCTCCCGCAGCACGCTGGCCGGCATCCGCATCACGGTCGAGCGCTCTTCAGCACTGGCGTTGGCCATGCGCGGCTTGCGGTCGAAGATGGCCATCTCCCCGAACACACCGCCCTTCTCCACCGTGCCGATCCGGGTGGGATGCGCTGGATCGCCCCGCCAGACGACGACACGGCCGGATTCGACGACATACAGACTGTCGCCGGGGTCGCCCTCGCGGAAGATGATGTCCCCGGGTTCGACGGTGCGGCGCTGGAAAGCGGCGGACATGGACGGACCTGGATGCAATTGTCCCGCCGACTGCATACACCCGCGTCCAGCGCTTGTCGCCTGTGTTCGCGGTACGGCGGGCGTGGTGCGGTGCCCCTGCTTGACAGGCGAACGGTCGTTCGGTCCAGTGGTTCCATGGGCAAGGGCGAACGCACGCGGGCCGCGATCCTGGATCAGGCGCTGGCCGTTACCAGCACCGAGGGGGTGACCGGGCTGACGATCGGCACGCTGGCCGACCGGCTGGGCATGTCCAAGAGCGGGCTGTTCGCCCATTTCGGTTCCAAGGAGCTGTTGCAGCAGGCGGTGCTGGAACATGCCCTGGCACTGTTCACGGAGCGCGTGCTGCGCCCCGCCGTGGCCCGGCCGCGCGGCCTGCCGCGGGTCGAGACCTTCTTCGACGGCTGGATCGTCTGGATCCGGGAGGGGGTGCCGCCCGGCGGCTGTCCGCTGGAGACGGCGGCCAAGGAACTGGACGACAAGCCGGGTCCCTTGCGCGACCTTGTCGCCCGCACCCACGGACAGCTCATCGACTTCGCCACGGATCTGGCCCGCCGGGCGGTGGCGGAGGGGCATCTGCGCCGCGACCTGGACGCGGAGCTGTTCGCCTTCGAGATGACGGGCATCGCCTTCGGCTTCTCCCACATGCACCGGATGATGCGGCATCCCGGGGCGGAGAGGCTGGCCCGCACCGCCTTCGCCGCGCTGCTCGACCGTTCCCGCCCGACCTGACGCCATCCCCTCCGGATCCCTCCACCGTCGGGCGGGCGGCATCGGGGCATCGACCGGACCCCGGCCTTCGGCTAGGGTCCCCCCGCGTGCCTGCCGCGCGCCCATCTTACCCGCGCGCCTGCCGCGCGCCCGCCCTTGGACACGAGCCATCGGGAAAGGACCATCGGGAGTGAACGCCATGTCGCATGATCCAGTCGTCATCGTTTCCGCCGCCCGCACCGCCATGGGCGGCATGATGGGCGACCTCTCGCCCTTGCCGGCGGCGCAGCTCGGCGCCGCCGCCATCAGGGCCGCGGTCGAACGCTCCGGCGTCGCGCCGGAGGAAATCGACGAGGTCGTCATGGGCAACGTGCTCCAGGCCGGCCAGGGCCAGGCCCCCGGCCGTCAGGCGGCGCTGGGCGCCGGCCTGCCCATGGGCGTGCCCTGCACGACCCTCAACAAGATGTGTGGCAGCGGCATGAAGGCCGCCATGCAGATCCACGACGCCATCGTCGCCGGCTCCATCGGCATCGGTCTGGCGGGCGGCATGGAGAGCATGTCCAACGCCCCCTATCTGCTGGACCGCGCCCGCGGCGGCTACCGCTACGGCCACGCCACGGTCTACGACCACATGGCGCTGGACGGGCTGGAGGACGCCTATGACCGCGGCCGCGCCATGGGCACCTATGCCGAGGACACGGCCACCCGCTACCAGTTCACCCGCGAGCAGCAGGACGGGTACGCGCTGGAAAGCCTGCGCCGCGCGCGTGAAGCGGGGGAGACCGGCCGCTTCGCCGCGGAACTGGTGCCCGTCAGCGTGAAGACCCGCGCCGGCGAGACGGTGGTGGACCGGGACGAGCAGCCGGCCAAGGCGCGGCCGGAGAAGATCCCGACCCTGAAGCCGGCCTTCCGCAAGGACGGCACCGTCACCGCGGCCAACAGCAGCTCGATCAGCGACGGGGCCGCGGCCCTGGTGCTGATGCGCCGGTCCGAGGCTGAACGGCGCGGGCTCAAGGTGCTGGGGGCCATCCGTGGGCATGCCAGCTACGCCCAGGAACCGGCCTGGTTCACCACCGCCCCGGTCGGTGCGATGCGCACCCTGTTCGAGAAGACCGGCTGGCAGGCCCGCGACGTGGATCTGTTCGAGATCAACGAGGCGTTCGCCGTCGTCTCCATGGCGGCGATGCGGGAGTTCGACCTGCCGCGCGACAAGGTCAACGTGCATGGCGGTGCCTGCGCGCTGGGCCACCCGATCGGCGCTTCGGGTGCCCGCATCCTGGTCACCCTGCTGAACGCGCTGGAGCAGTACGGGCTGAAGCGCGGCGTCGCCAGCCTCTGCATCGGCGGCGGCGAGGCGACGGCCATGGCGGTCGAGCGGCTCTGACATCCCCGCACATTCCGGCCCGGAAGCAAGGCAAGGCCGCCGGCCCCACGACGGGACCGGCGGCTTTTTTGCGTGCGGGCCGTTCACGGCCCGGCGGGTTCCGGCGTCCAGGGTATGGCGGTGGCCTGTCCGGCAAGCAGCGAAAAAAGCATGGTACCTGTACCAACTGATGGTAGAGTACCTCCATGGCGACCTATCCATGGGAGGATGACATGCTCGACAACGCCACGCCCAACGCCAACCGTCTGGTGATCTATTACAACAGCAACTTGATTCCGCTCTCCAGTTTCGCCTCTTCCGACTACACCCACGTCATCCTGTCCTTCGCCCGGCCCGACCCCAGCGGAACCATGGTGCTGGATGGCAACCTCACCAGCACCGTCATGGCCCAGATCCCGGCCCTCAAGAGCGCCGGCAAGAAGGTGATGATGGCGATCGGCGGCGGTGCCTGTTCGTCCGCCCAGTGGCAGCAGATGGCGGGCAATGTGCAGTTCTCCGCCGCCCAGATCGCTGCGATGGTCCAGACCTACGGCCTGGACGGGATCGACATCGATTTCGAGGACAGCGCGGCCTTCACCGGCAGCGCGGGTTACGACGGCACGCAGTTCATGATCAACCTGACTCAGGCGCTCTACGGGGCGCTGCCGGCCAGCGCCCGTCTGATCTCGCACGCGCCGCAGGCCCCCTACTTCTTCCCGACCTGGTCCAGCGCCTATATCCGGATCATGGAGGCCGTGGGAACGCAGATCGATTTTCTCAATCTGCAGTACTACAACAACCCCGGCTTCCAGGAGCCCTCCTTCATCCTCGGCACCTCCGCCGGTTCCGTCGCCGGGATGATCGCGGCCGGTATTCCGGCCACCAAGATCGTCATCGGCAAGCCGGTGGGGCAGAACGATGCCGGCAGCGGCTGGATGCCCGTGTCGGACATCGTCGGGCAGATCGTGACCCCGCTGGTCTCCACCTACCGCTACATCGGCGGTGTCATGGGCTGGCAGGCGGCCAGCGACCCGACCGGAAGCTGGGGCGCCACGCTGGCTGCGGCCCTGTCGCCCACGGCCGCTGTCGCCTGATCCCGCACGGCGCCCCGGCCGGGTCGCCGTGCCCCATGTCCTGGAGAGCGTCTGTCTCCGGCCCGCCGTGGGGGCATAACCCCTGCGGCGGGCATGACAGCGGCTGACGGGGGCGTTAGCCTGCCTGCAATCCGCGGGAATCCGCAACCGGAGAGGAGCAGGACATGCCCACACTCGTCGTCACCGGCGCCAGCCGGGGCATCGGGCTGGAGTTCGCCCGCCAGTACGCTGCCGACGGCTGGCGCGTCATCGCCGGCGTCCGCAACCCGGATCAGGCCGATGCGCTGCGTGCCGTGTCCGGGGTCGAGATCCGCCGTCTGGATGTCGCCGACCCCGCCGGTATCGAAGCCTTCGCCGCCGGCCTGGAGGGGGAGGTCGTGGACCTTCTCATCAACAATGCCGGCATCATGGGGCCGCATCCGCATCAGCAGAGTCAGGTCACGCTGGATACGGCCGGCTGGGAGGAGACGCTGCGGGTCAATGCCCTGGGCCCGGTGCTGGTGACCCTGGCCCTGACCCCCAACCTGACCCGGGCGCTCAGGCCGGTGGTGGCGACCGTCAGCAGCCAGATGGGCTCCATGGCCGACAACAGCAGCGGCGGCTACTACGCCTACCGCATGTCCAAGGCGGCCGTGAACATGGGCATGAAGAACCTGTCGCTGGACCTGCGCGACCGCAACATCGCCGTGGTCGTGCTGCATCCCGGCTGGGTGCAGACCGACATGGGGGGAGATCAGGCCCCGGTGAAGCCGGCGGAAAGCGTGGCCGGGCTGCGCCGCGTGCTGGCCGGCGTCGGCATCGGGCACAGCGGCCGCTTCTACAGCTACCGCGGGGAGGAACTGCCCTGGTGACGTCCCCCGGGGCGGATCCGTCCTGAGGACGGCCGTGCGGGCGCCGTTGCGCCCGCCGCCGCCCGGGCGTTACGCTTCCACCGACGAAACCCGGACCGAAGAGACCGGGACCGACGGGAAGGAAGGACGCCGTGGCCGCACCGATCGAGTTCTATTTCGACTTCGCCTCGCCCTACGGCTATCTGGCCGCGACCCAGATTGATGCGCTGGGCGCGCGGGCCGGCCGCACCGTGGACTGGAAGCCGATCCTGCTGGGGGCGGTCTTCAAGGTCACCGGCCAGCGTCCCCTGATGGAGCGGCCGCTCGCCGGCGACTACCTGCTGCACGACGTTCCCCGCTTCGCCCGCCTCTTGGGCGTGAAGCTGACCATTCCGGAGCGGATGCCCATCGCCGCCCTGGCCGCCTGCCGCGCCTTCTGGTGGTTGCAGCCCGACCGGCCGGAGCTTGCCCGGCTGCTGGCGCAGGCCGTCTACCGCGCGCACTGGGGGGAGGGGCGCGACCTCGGCCCGGCGGAGGCGGTGGCGGAGGTCGCGGCCGACCTCGGCATCGACCCGGCGGCACTGGCCGAGGGCATCCAGGACCCCGCGGTGAAGGACCGCCTGCGTGCCGTGAACGAGGAGGCGGTGGCCAAGGGTGTCTTCGGCTCCCCCTTCTTCATCGTGGACGGGGAGCCCTTCTGGGGGGCGGACCGGATGGGGCAGCTCGAACGCTGGCTCGAAACCGGCGGCTGGTGAGGCCGGGCATGGGCGGGCTCGGGCACGCCTTCGGCGCCTTCGTCGTCCCCGTTCTGGCCGCCCTGGGTCTGGGACTGGGCGGCTGGTGGGTGCTGCTGCCGGTCATCTGGTTCGCCGGTCTGGCGGCGCTGCTGGACCTGCTGCTGCCGGAGCAGACCCGCTTCCGTGTGCCGCCGGGCGGCACCGGCGGGGCCTGGGTGGTGTGGGCCATGTTCCCGCTCCTGGCCGGGCTGCTGGTCTACGCCCTGCATCTGGTCGCGGCGGGTGCCTTCACGGTCTGGGAGTTCCTGGGCGCCGCCCTGGCGGTGGGACTGGTGCAGGGCAGCGTCGGGCTGACCGCCGCGCACGAGCTGATCCACCGCCCGCGGGCGTGGGAGCGGGGGCTGGGCGTCGCCATTTCCTCTCTCGTGCTCTGGGCCGTCTTCCGCATCGAGCATGTCCACGGCCATCACCGCACCGTGGGCACGCCCGACGATCCGACGACGGCGCGGCTGGGCGAGAGCCTCTACGCCTACATTCCCCGCTCCGTGCTGGGCGGCCTGCGGGAGAGCTGGCGGCTGGAGCGGGAGCGGCTGCACCGCCGCGGCATGGGGCCCTGGCACTGGCGGAACCGCAACCTGCACTATGCCGTGATCCAGGGGGCGCTGCTGGTCGGCGTCACCCTGTGGACCGGGCTGCCGGGGCTGCTGTTCTTCCTGATCCAGGCCTGGATCGCGGTGCAGCTCCTGATGACCACCGGCTATATCGAGCATTACGGGCTGCAACGCCGGCCCGACGGGCGCGGCGGCTGGGAACGGATCGGCGCCCGGCACAGCTGGAATTCCGCCCACCGCCTGACCAACTGGACCACCTTCAACCTGGGCCTCCATGCCGAGCACCACCGCTGGCCCGGCAAGGCCTTCCCCGAACTGGTGGACGATCTGGACGCCATGCGGATGCCGTTCGGCTATCCCGGCATGGCGCTGCTGGCGATGGTGCCGCCGCTCTGGTTCCGGGTGATGGACCCGCTTGTGCTCCAGACGCGGGCCGCCGCCTGAGTCCGGACGGGTGGCCGGGGAAGGGGCCAATTCGGGCATGGGCGGCCGGGCCACCCCTCGCGCCCGGGACCGATCCTGCTATCCTCCCGCCCGGCAAGACCGAAACCGGGACGCTTCCAAGGGGGCATGATGACGATCGAGTGGAACAAGCGGCTGCGCGCCGGAACCCTGGCTCTGGCCCTGACGGCGGCGCTGCCGCTGGCCCTGGCCGCCCTGCCGGCGGACGCGCGCGACGTGCAGCGGGTCGAGCGCGGCACGCTGGTGACGGAGGACGTGCCGGCGGTGGACGAGGCGCTGGCCGAGCGCTACCGCGCCTATCTGAACGCCCGTTCCGCCGGCGTGCTGGACTGGACGGCGGACGGCGCGGGCCTGCTGATCTCCACCCGCTTCGGGGAGACGAACCAGCTCCACCTCGTCATGCAGCCCCTGGGGGCGCGGCAGCAGCTCACCTTCAAGGAGGAGCCGATCACCAGCGGCCGGCTCTCCCCCCGGGCGGGGAGCGCGGATCTGATCTACAGCTGGGACCGCGGCGGCAGCGAGCAGTTCCAGCTCTTCCGCCAGGACCTGAAGACCGGCGCGGTCGCCATGCTGACCGACGGGAAGTCGCGCAACCAGGGCCTGCTGTGGTCGTCCAAGGGGGACCGCATCGCCTTCGCCAGCACCCGCCGCGACGGCAGGAACACCGACGTCTATGTCGCCACGCCGGAACAGGCGGCGACCGTCCAGCCGCTGGTGGCGGAGACCGGGAGCTGGGGGCCGGTCGCCTGGTCGGCCGACGACGGCCGGCTGCTGGTCGGCAAGTCCATCTCCGTGGCGCGGTCGCAGCTCTGGGTCGTGGACGTGAAGACCGGGGAGAAGACCCGCGTGAAGCCGGAGATGGACGATGTCCACCTCTCCGGCGTCGGTTTCACGCCGGACGGGAAGGGTGTCGTCCTCGTCTCCGACGAGGCGGGTGAGTTCAAGCGGCTGGGCATCTACGACCTTGCCGGCGGCAAGACCCGCTGGATCTCGGAAGAGCAGCCCTGGGACGTGGAGGAGGCGGAGCTGAGCCATGACGGCCGGCTGCTCGCCTACACGGTCAACGAGGCCGGCTATTCCACTCTGCACCTGCTGGACATGACCAGCCTGAAGCCGCTGCCGGCGGCGGACCTGCCCAAGGGCACCGTCGGCGGGCTGCGCTTCAGCCCGGACGGGACCCGGCTCGCCGTCTCCGTCTCGCGCCCGACGGCGCCGTCGGATGTCTTCGTGGTCGACATCGCCGGCCGCACGGTGACGCAGTGGACCCGGAGCGAGGTCGGCGGGCTGAACACGGACAGCTTCGCCGATGCGACGCTGGTCCAGTACCCGACCTTCGACAAGGTGGACGGCAAGCCGAGGCAGATCCCGGCCTTCGTCTACAAGCCGCAGGGCGCCAGCGGGAAGCTGCCGGTCATCATCGACATCCATGGCGGGCCGGAGGGCCAGACCCGGCCCAGCTTCAGCTCCGGCGTGCAGTTCTGGGTGAACGAGCTGGGGGCGGCCGTGGTACGGCCGAACGTCCGCGGCTCCACCGGCTACGGCAAGACCTATGTCGGCCTGGACAACGGCTTCAAGCGTGAGGATTCCGTCAAGGACATCGGGGCGCTGCTGGACTGGATCGCCACCCAGCCGGACCTGGACCCCAAGCGGGTCGTCGTGGTCGGCGGCTCCTATGGCGGCTACATGACGCTTGCCAGCATGACGCACTTCAACGACCGGCTGGCCGGCGGCTCCTCCTCGGTCGGCATCTCCAACTTCGTCACCTTCCTGGAGAGCACGGCCGACTACCGCCGGGACCTGCGCCGCGTCGAGTACGGCGACGAGCGTGACGCCAGGATGCGGGAGCATCTGGTCGCCATCTCGCCGCTGACCAACGCCGGGAAGATCACCAAGCCCATGCTGATCATCCAGGGCGCGAACGACCCCCGCGTGCCGCGCGGCGAGTCCGAGCAGATGGTGGCGCAGATCCGCAAGAACGGCGGCGATGTCTGGTACGTGCTGGCGATGGACGAAGGGCACGGCTTCCGCAAGCGCACCAACCAGTTCTACGCCGGCATGGCCCAGGCCATGTTCTTCCGCAAGGTGTTCGCCGGGAACGGCAACGCCGGCTGACCGGAAGGGTGGCTGGCCGGAAACGCGTCTGACCGGAAGGTCGGGCACGAACGGGAAGGGGGCGGGGCCGGACGGGTCCCGCCCCCTTGTCCTGTCCGGCCGGGCCTAATCCTCGTACATTTCCGCCCGGATCTGGGCATGGTGGACCAGGGCGACCAGCACCACCCCGCCCGTGACGTTGCCCAGCAGCGTCGGCAGCAGGAAGCCCGCGGCATAGTCGGACCAGGTGATGGCGCCGGCAAACGCCGCATAGGACACCTCCGCCGATCCGGCGATGACGTGCGCCAGATCCAGGAGCGCGATCAGGTAGGTGATGAGGATGATGACGAAGGGCCGGGCGGCGCCCGACAGGGGTTGCAGCCAGACCAGCAACGCGATCAGCCACCCCGCCACCACCGCCTTGCCGAAGGTCGTCCACCAGGGGAACCCGGCGACATGCGTGCCGAGATCGACGAACGCCTCCTTCAGGGGCGGCTCGAAGATCGCCGTCCGGTGGGCGACGAAGGCGAAGGCCAGGGTGCCGACCACGTTGAAGGCGAAGACGATCCCCCACAGGCGCAACAGCGCCCGCAGCGTCCGCCACGACCGATGGTGCAGCAGCGGCAGCATCACCGTCAGCGTGTTCTCGGTGAAAAGCTGCTGCCGCCCCAGGATCACGATCAGGAACCCGAAGGCGTAACCGAAGCTCGCCACCAGCCCCGCCCACTCCGCCCCGTCGGGCATGCCGGCCCGCATCACGCCCAGCCCCACCATGGAGAAGCCCATGGAGAGGCCGGCGGCCAGCGCGGACCAGACAAGGGCCGAGGTGGGGCGGCCGAGCTGTTCCTCCCCCTCCTTGCGGATCGCCTCGTGGATCACGGCGGCACGGGGTGCGGACATCCGGCGGACGTCCTTCTTCTCCGTCTGGCGCAGGCGGGGGGAAGGCTCGGGCTCCGGAACCGCGTTCTCCCGGGTATAGAGGTCGCGGCGGAAGGGGGCGTCCTGGTCGGTCATCGGGTCTCCGTCGGCGTGGCCATGCCCGACCAACAATCCGCAGGCGCGATCCGCCCGGCCCCCGTTCCGCCACCGGCGGCGGGAGCCGCTTGCGCCGCTCCCGCAGGGTCGGATATTCCCAGGCGGACAAGAGACCGGCCGGCTGATCCCAGCCCAGGGCCGGCGCCAGGAGGGACGCCCATGCCCGTGCTGAGCAGCACCATCGACACCCGCAGCCCGGCCTTCGCCGAGAACGACGCGGCCATGCGCGCGCTGGTCGCCGACCTCAAGGTCACGGTGGCGCGGATCAAGCTGGGCGGCGGGGAGGCGGCGCGGGAGAAGCACCTGTCCCGCGGCAAGCTGCTGCCACGCGACCGCGTGCGCCACCTGCTGGACCCCGGCAGCCCCTATCTGGAACTGAGCCAGCTTGCCGCCCATGGCGTCTATGCCGACGACGTGCCGGCCGCCGGCATCCTGACCGGCATCGGCCGGGTCGAGGGGCAGGAGTGCGTCATCGTCGCCAACGACGCCACGGTGAAGGGCGGCACCTATTATCCGCTGACCGTGAAGAAGCACCTGCGGGCGCAGGAGATCGCGGCGCAGAACAACCTGCCCTGCCTCTATCTGGTGGACAGCGGCGGGGCCAACCTGCCGAACCAGGACGAGGTCTTCCCCGACCGCGACCATTTCGGCCGCATCTTCTACAACCAGGCCACCATGAGCGCCGCCGGCATCCCGCAGATCGCCGTGGTGATGGGAAGCTGCACGGCCGGCGGCGCCTATGTTCCCGCCATGGCGGACGAAAGCGTCATCGTGAAGGGGCAGGGAACCATCTTCCTGGGCGGCCCGCCGCTGGTGAAGGCCGCCACGGGCGAGGTGGTCAGCGCCGAGGATCTGGGCGGGGCGGACGTGCATTCGCGCGTCAGCGGCGTCACCGACCACCATGCCGCCGACGACCGCCACGCCCTTGCCATCGCCCGGCGCATCGTTGCCAACCTGAACAGGCGAAAGCAGCCGCAGGTGGCCCTGCGCGCGCCCGTGGAGCCGCGCTTCGCCGCGGAGGAACTGTACGGCGTCATCCCCACCGACACGCGCAAGCCCTATGACGTGCGCGAGGTGATCGCCCGCATCGTGGACGCCAGCGAGTTCGACGAGTTCAAGGCGCTGTACGGCACGACGCTGGTCTGCGGCTTCGCCCACATCTGGGGCTGCCCCGTGGGCATCATCGCCAACAACGGCATCCTGTTCAGCGAGAGCGCGCTGAAGGGCGCCCATTTCATCGAGCTGTGCTGCCAGCGGGGCATCCCGCTGCTGTTCCTCCAGAACATCACCGGCTTCATGGTCGGCCGGAAGTACGAGAACGCGGGCATCGCCAAGGACGGTGCCAAGCTGGTGACGGCCGTGGCCTGCGCGTCCGTGCCGAAGGTCACCGTCATCATCGGCGGCAGCTTCGGGGCCGGCAACTACGGCATGTGCGGCCGCGCCTACAGCCCGCGCTTCCTCTGGATGTGGCCGAACGCCCGGATCAGCGTCATGGGCGGGGAGCAGGCGGCCACCGTGCTGGCCACCGTCCGCCGCGACGGCATCGAGGCCCGCGGCGGCACCTGGAGCCCGGAAGAGGAGGACGCCTTCAAGGCCCCGATCCGGGAGCAGTACGAACGCCAGGGCCACCCCTACTACGCCAGCGCCCGGCTCTGGGACGACGGCATCATCGACCCGGCCGAAACCCGCACCGTGGTCGCCCTCTCCCTCAGCGCCGCCCTCAACGCCCCCGTCGAGCGCACCCGCTTCGGCGTGTTCCGGATGTGAGGGACGGCGCTACTCCGACGGACGGCCAGTCCCCCGCTGGATCACGCCCGTCAGGTCAACGGCGATCAGCGTGGATAGACCCCAGCCGGCAAAGATGTGGAAATAGAGATAGAACGTGACGGCCCAGCCCCTCTTGTCGTCCCAGAAGGACGGGGCGATCGGGCTGGGGGACCAGGCCCCCGACTGGCCGAGATCGATCAGGGGCAGCAGGGTGTCCAGCGAGTAGCAGAAGCCGCTGAACGGCGGATATTCCGGCGGCAGCCTGTACCCGATCCCGTGGTGGGACGGGGTCTCCCCCGGCCAGAGCGGCCTGTCGTCGATCCGCCGCCCCAGATCCTCGATGAACGCCACGGGCAGGGCCGGCTTGATGATGCCGGACCCGCCGGTGTCCAGCGGCCCGGACGAGTTGAACACTCCCCAGCCGACCAGCAGCAGGAACAGCAGGCCAAAGGCGCCGCCACGCCACCACTGATAGCCATAGCCGATGGTGAGGTCCAGGAAGGCGCCCCAGAGCCAGCGGGCCGACCTCGGCAGCCTTCCATTGGAGGATTTCACTTCATGCCGGGTGCGGGCGCGCTCCTTCTCCAGCCCCACCCGCTTCGCACCGGCATCATCCCCGGCTGCCCGCAACACACGGGCGAGATTCTCATAGGGACCGGGCACGAAGTCATCGCCCAGCGCCGCCTTGAGCCAGTTCAGGCGGGACACCGCGTCTGACTTCACAAAGTCGGCAACCAGGAAGCTGTCGAACCTGAAGTCACGCAGGATTATGCGCGGTGCCCCGTCGCAGTCCCATTTGCGCCCGGACCAGTTGTCCGCCCAGACAACTGCCCGGGCATGGGATAAATCCAGCATCCCCGTCCAGGATGCCGGTCGCCAATCAAGAAGCCCCTGAATCGAAATGCCGGCGACGGAGACGCCGCCATTGATCCTGGTTTTGTCCCGGCAGAGCAGCCCTCCCTGAACTTTCAGGTTTTCGGCGTTGAGGGCCTGTCCGCTTCCGCCATCCAGCACGGCGTCAATGAATGAAACGGTTACGCCTATGTGTGCGGAGGGAAGACAAACGGTTCCCTTGGCAGTGAACCCACTTCCAAAGGATAATTCGCCTCTGATGTCCGCCCCGTCGGCAAACAGGGCTGCATTTCCGCCACCGTCCAGATGTGCTCCATTGAAATCAGCGCTTCCACCTATACGGGCGGCAATGATTTTGATGCTCCCCCTGGCGGTGAAGCCGTCTTTACAGAAAAGGTTGCCTCTTATCTCTGCTCTGTCTCCAATGAGGGCCGATTCCCCGCCACCGTTCAGGATTGCGCCATGGAAGAAGGCGCCGCCGCCGACGTGCGCAGTTGCGATGCGAACGGCTCCCATTGTGATGAATGACTGGTCGCAGAACAGGTTTCCTTTGATTGCAGATCCATCGGCGAAGAGGGCTATTGTTTCGCCACCATTCAGTACTGCCTTTCTAAAATAAGCATCCCGGCCTATCTGGGCGAAGGGAAGGCGGACGGTTCCTCTGGCGTTGAATCCCTCGTCACAGAAGAGGCTTCCTTCGACCGTTACCCCGTCGGCACTGAGGGCCCCCATCGCGCCTCCAGCAAGGGTGGCAGTGCGAAAGCTCATGTCGCCACCAACGCGAGCGCCAAGCAGACGGAGGTCGCCCGTCGCCCGAAATCCGTGATCGCAGACCAGATCGCCTGTGATACGGACGCTGTCCGCGAGAAGGCCCGCATCCAGCCGGCTGGCGGACAGGTACAGACTCGGAAGCGTCGCACCCCAAAGTCTGAGGGGTGCTGTCAGGTGGCAGGCCCTAAGCTTCAAAGGTCCGATACACGTTCCCTCTGACAGGTCCAGGTCCCCGTCGATCCTGACGCCGACAATATGAATACCGCGCGGGTCCAGGCGCACATCGTCCCACAGCCCAAGGCACAGGGCGCGGATGGTGCTGGCCTGGACGGTCGGCATCTCCCCGTCGAAGTTCGGCTGACCCTCTCCCGCCGGCGCCCATGGCACCCCGCGCTGCGCGGCCTCCACCAGGGCGCGGTCATTTTCCGGCAGGTCGGTCGGCATGGGGCGGGCGGCGGGCACGGGGGTACTCCGGAAGGGCAGGCGTCCGAAGTATGCGAGGGCCGACCTTGGGTGGCAAGGCGGTCGCCCTGGATGCTGCGCACGGGTGCCGGGGGGAGTTCCTGCGCGCATCGGTCCGCCCCTGACGCGGGCATCGCCGGTCGTGTCCCTTCACGCCGCGGCCGTCCGGCCGTCATTCCCGCAGGCGCCCGGCCCGACGGCGGGCGGGGAAGCGGACGGGGACGGGGATGGCGATTCTGCACCGCATCGGCAGGCTGGCGGACAATACCTGGGCGCACATCCTGGTCGCCGCCGCCATGGTGCTGGCCTCCCTGATGGAGCTGAAGGAGGTCCTGGTGACGGACCTCGCCGACCTCCAGGGCGAGCACGGCATGCTTCTGTTCGGCATCCAGCAGCTTCTGCTGACACTGCCGAAGGCGGCGGAGGCGGCCCGCCACACGCGGGAAGGGGCGAAGACGATCCGCCGGACCCTCCGCAAGGACCCGTCCGGTGATTCCTCACCCGGGGGGCCGTCCCCCGGCGGTCCGTCACCCCCCGGTCCGCCCTGATCCGCCCCGACACGTCCCTTGAGGGGCCTTGCCGCGCCGGTCTTTCCCGCGCCGGCCTTCCCCGCGCCGGCTGTCACAACCGGCCCGCCGCCGCGTCCCACCTTCATGGCGGCTCCCTGTCCGGGGCCGCCTTGGACCGGGATACCAAGGAGCCGACCCATGCCGCGCATCGCCGGACTTCTGTTCCTCCTCACCCTCGCCGCCGCGGGTCCTGTGGCTGCGGCCTGTTCCTGCACGGGCATGACGCTGAAGGTCGGGGGCACCCCGACCAGCTTCTGCGTCAACAGCGCATCCACCTTCAGCGAGTGCGCGACGGTCAGCACGACCGCCTGCGGCACCGGCAAGAAGCAGATCCAGTGCCCCCTGGGCCTCGCCACCGGGAGCGATACCAACGGAAGCTGGATGGGTTTCGGGTTCGAGATCCACGCGGCGCTCAGCGGCACGGCCAGCCAGTGCACCCACGGGCAGGGCCTGCAACGCACCCTGACGGAGCAGTCCGGGACCACGGTGACGACGCTGTCCAACGGCAAGGTCGGATACACGACCCCTGCCAAGGCGACCTATACGATCTCCAACGGGAGCGTCAGCTACAGCGGGTATGTGGATAACGACCGGCGGAAGAACTACCCGCAGGTCGGGACACAGACCAGCTCCGTCGATTCCTACGGCGCCGACAACTACTCAGCCATCGGCGATCCGAACGGGTCGGAGACCATCCAGATGAGCGGCAACACCGTCATCTGGTCCGACCTTCCGTCCATCTATTTCGACAACAGCGATCTTGCCAAGACCGTGTCCTTGAAGGACCAGGTCTTCTCCTTCGCCTACAATCCCGGTCAGGCGGGCTCAGGCTGCTCCTGCACCTTCCAGATCCAGGCGACCAAGCCGCCCCTGTCCAACTGGACCGAACTGGCGACGCGGGCGACCGGCGCCTCCGCCCTCGTCAAGGGCGTGTCCTGCACCGTCACCCCCTGAGCGACCCGGCCGGTCAGATCCCCTGGCCGGGGCCGGTGACCAGGGAGGGGTCGCGGTCCGCCGGGCCGACGCTGCCCCGGTCCGCCGCGATGTGGCGGCGGAACTCGGGGCCGCGGGGCTGGCGTCCCGCCGTCTCGGGCCGCCGCCCGCGGCCGGACGGCAGGTGCATGGTGCGGTCCTCACCGTCCGCATCCATCACCCAGGCGCCGGCCCGGGTCCGGTGGCCGCCCCGCGCGGCGCCCGGCGAGGAGAGGAAGTCCCCCGGATGCCCGCCGGCCTGCCGCCGGGTCAGGCCGCTGGCCAGCAGGGCGAAGGCGCCGAAGCCGGCCAGCGTCCAGCGGACCGCCGGCGGTTCTTCGTCCAGCATCCAGGCGGCGGCCAGGAAGGTGGCGCCCTCCAGCGCATCCACCGCCAGATGCTGGCGCATGCTGAGCACGGGCACGGCGCCGGCCTCGTAGTCCGTCAGGTGGGCGTAGGCGACGGTGCCGAGCGCCGCCGCGTCCATCGTCCGCGTCATCATCCGGTCCCAGCCGAACAGGCGGGGGACGGCGGCGAACGCGGCGGCCGCCGCGTAGTCGATGAGGCCGTGGGTGTGGCTGGAGATCGGCGGGCGCATCGGGGGCTCCTGGATCGGGGGGGCCGGTGCAGGACCGGCTGCCCGGAGAACAGCCGGCGCCCGGATCGGTTGCGCCGCCCGGCTCCCCCACGGGCTTCCCCGCCCGACTTTCCCGCCCGACTTTCCCGGAGACCGCGGGACGTGTAGGAAGGGGTGCCCCCAGACCCCGAGGAGCCCCCATGCCCGACGTGCTGAGCCATACCCGCGCGGACGGCGTCGCCACCGTGACGCTCAACCGGCCGGAGGTGCACAACGCCTTCAACGACGCGGTGATCGGCGAGCTGACGGCCGTGTTCCGGCGGCTGGGGGGCGATCCGGCCGTGCGGGCGGTGCTGCTGCGGGGCAACGGCCCCAGCTTTTCCGCCGGGGGCGACCTTGCCTGGATGCGCCGCATGGCCGGCTACGGGCCGGAGGAGAACCGCCGCGACGCGCTGGCGCTGGCGGAGATGCTGCGCACCCTGAACGAACTGCCGAAGCCCACCGTGGCCGTCGTCCACGGCAACGCCTTTGCCGGGGCCGTCGGGCTCGTCTCCTGCTGCGATGTGGCACTCGCGGCGGACAGCGTCCAGTTCGCCCTGACCGAAGTGCGGCTGGGGCTGATCCCGGCCACCATCGCCCCCTATGTGATCGCCGCCCTGGGCGCGCGCGCCTGCCGCCGCTACTTCCTGACGGCCGAACGGTTCAGCGCGCTGGAGGCGCACCGGCTGGGGCTGGTGCATGAGGTGGTGCCGGCGCACATCCTGGACGCGGCCGTGGAGAAGCTGGTCTCCCGCCTGCTGGAGGGCGGGCCGCGGGCGCTGGCCGAGAGCAAGCGGCTGATCCGTGAGGTGGCCGGCCGGCCGGTGGACGACGCCCTGATGGCCGACACGGCCGAACGCATCGCCGCTGCCCGCGCCAGCGAGGAGGGCCGGGAGGGTGTCGCCGGCTTCCTGGAGAAGCGGCCCCCGGCCTGGAAGCCGGGCTGAGGCGCTGCTGCGACTGACCCACGTCAAGGCGGCCACCGGGGGCGCCGCCTGCCGCTTCCGGTAAGGTCCCCACGCTGGTCCGAGATGCCCCAGGATACCCCGTCCCCGCGCACCCTCGCGCATCCGACCCCGTCGCGCTCCCGGCATCCCGTGGTGGCGGTCGGCTTCACGGTCGGGCTGCTGTCGCTGATGCTGCTGTCGGTCAGCGCCGTCGCCGGCTGGGTCTCGCTGGGGGTGCTGGTGTCGGTATCCGCCGTGGTGGGGGCGTTCCACTATCTGTTTCCGGGCAGCCGCTTCTTCACGATCGCCCTGGCAAACTTCATCGGCATCTACGCCTGCATCTTCCTCTTCTTCGTGGAACTGCACTTCACCCTGGTGTCCCAGGTCTCCCTGTCGGTGGGGTTCACCCTGCCGCTGCTGACCTTCCTGGCCGGGGCCGTCTGGCAGCGGGAGGCGATCCGGGCCGTGGTGCTGGAAGAGGGGCCGGTGCTGCGCCACCGGCTGGGCCGGGCGATCGTCTGGCTGCTGCCGGTTGCCGGGGTCGGGGTGGGCACCTTCCTGATTCCGTCCGGCATGGACCCGGATGCCCTGACCCTGGCCTATCTGGGGGCGATGGGGCTGATCGCCGGCGTCGTGCTGGTCGCGGCCCGGGCCATCGCCATCCTGCTGCTGCATACGGGGCTGCTGTTCGAAGAGTTCTTCGAGGGCATCGCGCGGCTGGTGGAGCCGGCGCTGGCCTTCTTCACCTTCTATTCGCTGCTGGTGATCGTCTTCGCGTCCGTCTACACGGTCATCGACCGTTTCTCGGTCCAGCCCCAGTTCATCATCAACGGCCAGGCCCGCGACATCCAGTTCGCGGAGGCCCTGTATTTCTCTGTCATCACCCTCTCGACGGTTGGCTACGGCGACATGCTGCCGTTCAGCGACCTGATCCGCATCCTGGTGTCGGTCGAAGTGGTCTGCGGCGTATTGCTGCTGCTGTTCGGCTTCAACGCCATTTTCGCCTATTCCAGTGAGCAGCGGCGGAACCGTCCCTGAGACCGGCCTTCAGGGCGCTTCCTGCGGCGTTTCCTGCGGCCCTCCCTGCAACGGTCCGGGGGCGCCGGCCCTGCTGTGACCTGATGTCCCCGCGGCGGATTTTACCTGGATTTCATGCGCCGCTGGGACGATGCCGATCCTTGACTGCCTACCCGTGCATGCAGCCGGGGGGATGCTCCGGCCTGTCCGGCGCCGGTAACCTTCGGGACAGGTTAATTCCCAAGGGGCAGCCTGTATCTTCGTTAAATCGAAGGTAAACGTCCGCGCGGATATCTGAAAGGAGTTGGAGGGGGCCATGGTACTGGTGTCGAAGCTCAGGATCGCGGGCAAGGTCTACAGTATCGTTGCGATACTCTCCCTTGCGGCCCTCGGCCTGGGGATCACGGCCGCCACCCAGTTGATCGGGTTCAACACGGCTGTCCAGGAGATGCAGACCACCTCCAGCCGGGCGCAGATCGGTGAACGGGTGAATGCCACCATTCTCTCCGTCGTCATGGATTCCCGCGGCGTCTACATGAGCCGGGACGGGGCAGAGGTGGAGAAGTTCGCCAAGCCCATGACGGCGGCCCTCGACCGCCTCGATGCCCTGGTCGCGGAATGGAAGGCGCTGGTGCCTCCCGAATCCGCCGGGGACTTCGGGGAAGCGCTGGCCCGTGTCGCCGATTTCCGGGCCAAGCGCCTGGAGCTGATCCGGCTCGGCCGGGAGGTGAGCCCCGCCGCCGCGCGCGAGTTCGGCGACAATGACGCCAACCGCAAGTCCCGCCAGGATCTGAACAAGGCGGTCACCAAGCTGGCCGAAGCCGACCAGCAGGCCGTGCAGCAGTCGGCAGATCGGGTGCATGCCGCCCTGACCTTCGGCCTGACGGCCATCGGCATCATCGCGCTGGCCGGCATCGGGCTGGGTGTGGCGCTCGCCTGGATGATCTCCCGCAAGGAGATCGCGGGTCCCGTCCGCTCCATCACCGCCTGCATGGCGACCATGGCCGGCGGCAATCTCGGCGTCACCGTGCCGTCGCAGGACAAGAAGGACGAGATCGGGGAGATGGCGCGCTCGCTGGAGGTCTTCCGCACCGGGCTGGTGCAGGCCCGCGAGCTGGAGCAGCGGCAGGCCACCGAGCGGGCGGAACGGGAACGCCGCGCCATCGCCCTGGAAGAACTGCTGAAGACCTTCGACACGACCGCCAGCCGGGTGCTGGGCACCGTGGCGCAGGCGGCCGAGGCGATGGGCGGCACGGCCGAGGAGATGGCCCGGATGGCCGACCAGACGAACGGTCAGGCCACGGCGTCCGCCGCCGCCGCGGAGGAAACCTCGGCCAACGTCCAGACGGTCGCCGCCGCGACGGAGGAGATGGCCGCTTCGATCCAGGAGATCAGCCGGCAGGTCAGCAGCAGCACGCAGCTCACCGCCGGGGCCGTCGCCCAGGCCCGGCAGACCGGCGCCACCGTCAACGGGCTGAACGAGGCCGTGCAGCGGATCGGGGAGATCGTGGACCTGATCCAGTCCATCGCCAGCCAGACCAACCTGCTCGCCCTCAATGCCACGATCGAGGCGGCGCGGGCCGGGGAGGCGGGCAAGGGCTTCGCCGTCGTCGCCGGTGAGGTGAAGGCGCTGGCGACCCAGACCGCGAAGGCGACCGAGGAGATCGCGCAGCAGATCGGCAGCATCCAGACCGCCACCCACGATACGGTGGGCGCCATCCAGAGCATCGGGCGCACCATCGCGTCGCTCAGCGAGGTCTCGGCGGCCATCGCCGCGGCCATCGAGGAGCAGAACGCGACCACCGGCGACATCACCCGCAGCGTGCAGCGCGCCGCCCAGGGCACGCAGGAGGTCAGCGAGAACGTCGCCATGGTCAGCGAGGCGGCGACCCGGACCGGCACCGCCGCCGCCCGCGTGGTGGAGTCCGCCGGCACCCTGGCGGAGCAGAGCGGCCTGTTGCAACGGGAGATCGAGCAGTTTCTGAAGGGCGTGCGCGCCGCCTGACAGGGGTATTCCGGGGCACTTTCGGGGGACCGGGTGCAGATTCGGCGCGCACCACGGTCCCCCTTGCATATTGAGCTTGCGGCCTGGGGTCCGGCATCGGCTAAGAAAGGGGTAGTCCCGGAGCCGAAGATCCCGATTCATGCCCAACGCCGCCGAGCACGCGCTTCCGTTCGTTCAGGAAGCCATCCTTTTCCTTGCCGCATCGATCGTCGTCGTGCTGGTGCTGTCGCGCCTGCGCATCAGTCCGGTGCTCGGCTATCTTCTGGCCGGTCTCCTGATCGGCCCCTCCGGCCTGGCGCTGATCGGCGATGTGGACAAGATCCGCTCCTTCGCCGAACTGGGCGTCGTCTTCCTGCTGTTCATCATCGGTCTGGAACTGTCGGTCGAACGCCTGCAGGCGCTGCGCCGCTGGGTGTTCGGGCTGGGGGCGGCGCAGGTGGGGCTGACGGCGGGACTGATCGGCGGCATCGCCTGGTTCTGGGGCAATTCCCCGGAAGCCTCCATGGTCCTGGGCGCCTGTCTCGCCCTTTCCTCCACCGCCGTGGTCGTCCAGTTGCTGGTGGAGCGCGGCGAGGTCGCGTCGGCCACAGGCCGCGTCACCTTCGCCGTGCTGCTGTTCCAGGATCTGGCCGTGGTGCCCGTGCTGGTCCTGGTGTCCGTGCTCAGCAATCCGGGCGACCAGCCGCTGCTGCTGGCCCTGGGACTGTCGCTGCTGAAGGCCGTCGTGGCGGTGACGGTGATCCTGGTGATCGGCCGCTTCACCCTGGGGCCGCTGCTGCGGCGTGTCGCGGCCACGCGCAGCACGGAGATATTCACGGCCACCGCGCTGCTGATCGTCCTTGCCATGGGCTGGGCCACCAGCCTGGGCGGCCTGTCCGCCGCGCTGGGCGCCTTCCTCGCCGGCCTCGTGCTGGCCGGCAGCGAATTCCGCCACCAGATCGAGAGCGACATCCAGCCCTTCAAGGGCCTGCTGCTGGGGCTGTTCTTCCTCACCGTCGGCATGGGCATCGACCTTGACCTGGTGATGGAGAACGTTGCCTGGGCCCTGGTGAGCGTGTTCGGGCTCATCGCCATCAAGGCGGGCCTGACGACGGGACTGGCCCTGGCCTTCGGGGCGCCGCGCGACGTGGCGATCCGCAGCGGCCTGCTGCTGGGCGAGGGCGGAGAGTTCGCCTTCGTGGTGGTCGGTGCGGCGCTCAGCGCGCACATGCTGCCGCCGGAGATCGGCCAGTTCATGTTCGCCGTCGTCGGCCTGTCGATGCTGCTGACCCCGTTCCTGCCCACGCTGGCCGACCGCATCGTGAGCGTTCTCGGTCCACAGAAGGCGGAGCCTGCCGGGCCGGAGCCGGACGTGGCAGAGATGAGCGGGCATGTGATCGTGAACGGCTTCGGTCGTGTCGGTCAGACGGTCGCGGCGCTGCTGTCCGAGCAGCAGGTGCCCTATGTCGCGCTGGACATGAACCCCGAACTGGTCCGCGCCATGCGCGAGAAGGGCTATCCCATCCATTACGGCGACGGCAGCCGGCCGGAGCTGCTGCAGAAGCTGGGCGCGGACAATGCTGCCGCGGTCATCGTCACCCTGGACCAGCCCGCGGCCACCGAGCGCGCGGTGGGGGCCGTGCGCCACCACTGGCCGAAGCTGCAGGTCTTCGCCCGCGCCCGCGACCGCGCCCGGGCGGCGGAACTGGCGAAGCTGGGCGTCGAGGGCGTGGTGCCCGAGACCTTCGAGTCCAGCCTGTCGTTGGCGAAGGGGGCGCTCCAGGCGCTGGGGGTGCCGACCCAGGCTGTCGAGGAACTGGTGACGCGGCACCGGGAATCGGGTACCACCGCGGACTGACGGCCGGAGGGGCGGAACAAGCCCGCGGCCGATAAGAACGAGGCCCGGAGGAAAGCCCCATGTTCCGCACGCTGTTGATCGCCAACCGCGGCGAGATCGCCTGCCGTATCATCCGCACGGCGCGGCGCCTGGGGCTGGCCACCGTGGCCGTCCACTCCGACGCCGATGCCGGCGCCCGGCACGTCGCCCTGGCCGATGCTGCCGTCCGCATCGGCCCGGCCCCGGCGCGCGACAGCTATCTCCGGATCGACGCCATCCTGGACGCTGCACGCCGCACCGGCGCCGACGCCGTGCATCCCGGCTATGGGTTCCTGTCCGAGAATGCGGCCTTCGCCGAGGCCTGCGCGGGCGCCGGTCTGGTCTTCGTCGGCCCGCCGGCGGCGGCGATCCGCGCCATGGGCGGCAAGAGCGAGGCCAAGGCCCTGATGGCGGCGGCCGGCGTGCCGCTCGTCCCCGGCTATCATGGGGAGGCGCAGGACGGGGCGCTGCTGCGGGCCGAGGCCGAGCGGATCGGCTGGCCCGTGCTGATCAAGGCCAGCGCCGGAGGCGGCGGCAAGGGCATGAAGGTCGCCACCGGGCCGGAGGATTTCACCGACCAGCTCGCTTCGGCGAAACGGGAGGCGCTGGCCGCCTTCGGCGACGACCGCGTGCTGATCGAGAAGTATCTCGCCCGTCCCCGGCATGTGGAGATCCAGGTCTTCGCGGATGCCCATGGCGGCTGCGTCTACCTGTTCGAGCGCGACTGCTCCATCCAGCGACGGCACCAGAAGGTGGTGGAGGAGGCACCGGCCCCCGGCCTTGATCCCGCGCTGCGCCGCCGGATGGGCGAGGCGGCGGTCGCGGCCGCCCGCGCCATCGGCTATGTCGGGGCGGGGACGGTCGAATTCCTGCTGGACCAGGACGGCCGCTTCTATTTCATGGAGATGAACACCCGGCTCCAGGTGGAGCATCCCGTCACCGAGATGATCACCGGGCAGGATCTGGTGGAGTGGCAGGTGCGTGTCGCGGCCGGGGAGCGGCTGCCGCTGGCGCAGGATGATCTCGCCATCGACGGGCATGCCATCGAGGTGCGCCTCTATGCCGAGGACCCCGCCCGCGGGTTCCTGCCCCAGACCGGCACGCTGGAACATCTGCGTTTCCCGGCAGAGGGACCGCATGTCCGCGTCGATGCGGGGGTCCGGACGGGAGACGCCATCTCCATCCATTACGATCCGATGATCGCCAAGCTGATCGTCTGGGACCGCGACCGGCCCGCCGCCGTGCGCCGGCTGCGCGCGGCCCTGGCGGAGACGGAGATCGCGGGTCTCACCGCCAATGTCGGCTTCCTCTCGACGCTGGCGGCGCATCCGGCGTTCCTGGCCGCCGACCTCGATACCCGCTTCATCGAGCGCCATCAGGCCGACCTGCTGCCCGCCGCCGCCCCGGCGCCGGAGGAGGCGCAGGTGCTGGCGGCTCTCGGCCTGCTGCTGGACCGCGCCGCCCGCACGGAGCGACAGGCGGCGGCCGGTGCCGATCCCCGGAGCCCCTGGGCCCGGGCGGACGGCTGGCGTCTGAACGACGAGGCGCACGATACCATCACCCTGCGCGAACCGCCCCGCGATCCCGGGGCAACGGGTCCCGAGCATGTTCTGCGCCTGACCTACGGGCGGGACGGCTACCGCTTCCATCTGTCGGGCGGGGACCTCGCCGCCCGGGGCGAACTGGCCGAGGATGGCCGGCTGACGGCGGAACTGGGCGGTATCCGGTGCATCGCTTCCTGGGTGCGCCGCGACGGCGGGATCACCCTGTTCCATCGCGGGGGCACCCAGCGCTTCCATCTGGTCGAGCCGCTGGCGAGCGCTGCGGCGGAGTCCGGCACCGGCGGCCGGCTGACCGCCCCCATGCCGGGGAAGGTGATCGCGCTTCTGGCCGAGGAGGGGGCGGCCGTGGCTGCCGGCCAGCCGCTGGTCGTGCTGGAGGCCATGAAGATGGAGCACACCCTCAAAGCCCCGGTGGCGGGCACCGTGCGCCGGCACCGGTTCCGCGTCGGCGATCAGGTCCCCGAAGGGACGGAACTGATGGAGTTCGAGGAGGGGGCCTGAACCCCGGTCCGTCGGCAGGGTTCTGTCCGGCGGGCCATAAGGTCGCATCCATGAATAAATGCCGGAGTGTGCTGCCCTCTATCTGACAAAATTGAATACAATTTCATACAATTCATTGACCCGCCCGGCGATCGTCTCCAATCCCGGCGACGGATCCCTTAAGTTGTTTTTAATATTTCCCCATTCATCTGCCTTCGGATGACAGGTGGCCCCGGTTCCGTTTCCGTGCTCAGGTCCCTTTGACATCGGGACGTTGAGAGGTGGTGACGCGGGTTTTGCAGGGATTGTGTTCTGGCCTTCATGGTGTTCAGCCCCCTGCGTCAGATCTTAAGGGTATGTTTCTGCAATTCCGGGCTTGAATCTCCTTTGCGTGGCAAGGGCCGGCGGGCTAAAGCGGCACTCGGACACGCTGCGGGGCAGGGTGAGATATCGCACTGTTCCGGCTCTATGGCCGGTTCAGTGTATCAGAACCGGCCCGCACAGCACCTGCCCGGGCGATCGGCCCGGACGGATGGCAGGGGCCGGTCGTGCCGGCCCCTGAGCGTGGCCGAGTCGACCGCCGGGCAGACACGATGCCCGGATGATTTTGGAGGAGCGGTCATGTTGAAGTGGCTGGACGACCTGAGGATCGCGGTACGGATCAACATCGGCTTCGGGCTGATGGCCGCTTTGCTGGTCATCCTGGGCGGTGTCGCGATCGTCGGCGCGTTGCGCATGGGCGATCTCTTCACCGAGTATCGGATCGCCGCCCGGCAGAACCTCCAGTTCGCCGATATCCAGTCCAACATGTTCGAGGCGCAGCTCGCCTCGCGCGAATGGCACCGGACCCCCACCACGGAAAAGGCAGCCGTCGTCCGCCTCAACATCGACGAGGTGCTGGACGGACTGCGCAAGGCGGATGAGATCGTCGCCGACCCGGCGATGCGGCAGCGCCTCGCCCAGATACGGAAGACGACGACCGACTACATCGCTGCCTTCGAGCAGGCGGTGGAGTTCGAGAACCGCCGCGAAGAGCTGGAGCCCGAGGTCCTGAACATGGCGGAGGCCCTCTCCGCCGGACTGAACGGCCTGGTGATGGAGACCTTCGACGCCGGCAACGGCCTGATGGAGACGGCGAATGCCGCCGCCCTCTCGCTGATGCAGGGTGAGATCTATCTCAGCCGTTTCCTCGCCGACGGGTCGCCCAAGAGCCGCGACAACATGCTGACCGAGCTGATGGCCGTCGAGGGCCAGCTCGGCATGCTGGCCGAGGAAACGGAGGCGCCTGAGAAGGTCCGCGCCATCGCCCAGGGGCAGCTCGCCATGCTCGCCGGCCTGGGGGAACAGTTCCGTCTTCTCGTGACGGCGACGGAGGAGCGCGACAGCCGCATCACCGACGGTATGGACCGGCTGGGTGCCACCGTGCTCAGCGACCTTGCCGCGGCCGTCGGTTCCGTCGTGGCGAAGCAGACCGCCATCGATCCGAAGGCCGAGTCCACCATCGAGGGCGGCATCACCATGATCGCCGCGGCGGCGGTGCTCTGCCTCGTCCTCTCCACGCTGCTCGGCCTCCTGCTCGGCCGGATCATCTCGACGCCCATCGTGGGCCTGACGGCGACCATGCGCCGGCTGGCCACCGGCGATACCAACGTCGATATCAGCGGCCAGAAGCGCAAGGACGAGATCGGTGAGATGGGCCGCGCCGTCGCCGTCTTCCGCGACGGGCTGATCGAGCGGCAGCGCCTGCGCATCGAACAGGACCGCGCCAAGCAGCGGGCGGAGGAGGAGCGCAAGGCCGCCCTGACCCGGCTCGCCGATTCCTTCGAGGCTGGCGTGCGCGGCGTCGTCACCGAGGTGTCCGGGATGGCGCACCATATCCAGGACAATGCGGGCGAACTGTCGGCGGCTGCCCGCCAGACCTCCAGCCAGGCGGAAGTCGTCGCGGCTGCCAGCGGTCAGGCGTCAAACAACGTGCAGACGGTCGCCGCCTCGGCTGAGGAGCTGTCCGCTTCCATCGCCGAGATCGGCCGCCAGGTGCAGCGCTCCTCCGAGCGGGCACAGGCTGCCACCGGCATGGCCCAGGGGGCCAACGAGCAGGTCGAGGCGCTGGCCGCTCAGGCCGATGCCATCGGTTCCGTTGTCCAGCTCATCTCGGAGATCGCGGCCCAGACCAACCTGCTGGCCTTGAACGCGACGATCGAGGCGGCGCGGGCCGGGGAAGCGGGCAAGGGCTTCGCCGTCGTGGCCGGAGAGGTGAAGTCGCTGGCCAGCCAGACGGCCCGGGCGACCGAGGATATCGGCCGCCAGATCGCCCGCATGCAGCAGGCGAGCCACGGCACCGTCAGCGCCATCCGCGGGATCGCCGGCATGATCACGGAGATGAACGAGATCGCCGCCGGCATCGCCGCCGCCGTGCAGCAGCAGGCCGCCGCCACCGGCGAGATCAGCCGCAGCGTTCAGCAGGCCGCCAGCGGCACGGAGGAGATCGACCGCTCCATCGGCGATGTCCGCTCGGCCGCCGACCGCACCGGCCGCGCCTCCGCCGACCTGCTGGATGCGGCGCGGCTGCTGTCCTCCCAGGCGGACACGCTGCGTCGGCAGGTGGACGGCTTCCTGGAGACGGTCCGCGCGGCCTGACCGGCCCGGGGTGTCATCCGGTATGCGGCGATGGCGGGGGCGCTCCGGCGTTTCCGCCATCGTCGCATCTCAGCAGGCTGCCCGCATCCTTCAGAACCAGCCCAGCGTGCCCAGCGCGAGCACGCCGTAGCGCGCGCCCTTACCCAGGCCGACCAGGACCACGAAGGGCAGGAAGGGCACCCGCAGGCTGCCGGCCACCACCGTCAGCGGATCGCCCAGGACGGGGACCCAGGCCAGCAGCAGTGACGGCAGCCCCCAGCGGTTGTAGACCCGTTCCGCCCGCGCCAGCGCCTTGTGCGGCGCCGGGAACCACGGCTTGTCGGCCATGTGCCGCAGGAAGCGGCCCAGCGCCCAGTTCACGCAGGATCCCAGTGTGTTGCCCACGGTGGCGACCGTCACCAGCAGCCAGGGATCGCGGTCCGACTGCAGCAGCAGCGTGACCAGCAGGATCTCCGACTGGGCGGGAACGAGAGTGGCTGCGGCGAAGGCGGCCCCGAACAGACTCCAGAGCACAGGGTCGGCCAGCAGAGCCGCAACGGCGGTCATCGCTCCTCCTCTTTCCGCACCCCGGCCCCGGCCGTCGACCGCTGCGCGGGCGCTCCCGCGATCGTGCGGTCATCCGGCTCCCCATGTCCTGGCGGGCCGGGCGGACCTGCTCCTACAGTGTGGCCGGAACGGTGCGCCGCGGACCGGGGACGAACCCCGGACGACAGTCCGCACCGGGAGGAAACGGACCTGGAAGGTGACGGCCATGGGCCATGATTTCAATCCCCGCTGGATGACGGAGGATCTGCGCATCTTCCATGATGCCGCGCTCAAGTTCTTCGAGCGCGAGTGCGCTCCGCACGCGAAGCGCTGGGATGAGCAGGGCGTGGTGGACCGCGAGGTCTGGACCAGGGCGGGAGAGGCCGGCCTGCTCTGCGCCTCCATGCCGGAGGAATATGGCGGTGCGGGTGGCGATTTCGCGCACGAGGCCGTGCTGATCGACGCCCGCATGAAGGCCGGGGCCGGGCATTTCGGCATCTCGCTGCACAACGGCATCGTCGCCCCCTACATCCTGCATTACGGATCGGAGGAGCAGAAGCGCCGCTGGCTGCCGCGCCTCGCCTCGGGCGAGCTGGTCGGCGCCATCGCCATGACGGAGCCGGGCACCGGCTCCGATCTCCAGGGCGTGCGCACCTCGGCCCGGCTGGACGGCAACCAGTATGTGCTGAACGGCTCCAAGACCTTCATCACCAACGGCCAGACCGCCAACCTGATCATCGTCGTCGCCAAGACCGACCCGGCCGCGGGGGCCAAGGGGACCAGCCTGATCGTGGTGGAGACCGACGCGGTGGACGGCTTCCGCCGCGGCCGGAACCTGGACAAGATCGGCCTCAAGGGCCAGGACACGTCGGAGCTGTTCTTCGACGACGTGCGCGTGCCCACCTCCAGCCTGCTGGGGCCGCAGCCCGGCCTGGGGTTCGTCCAGCTCATGCAGCAGTTGCCGCAGGAGCGGCTCATCATCGCGCTGGAGGCCCTGGCGGGGATCGAGGCGGGCATCGCCGCGACGCTGGACTACGTGAAGCAGCGCAAGGCCTTCGGCCAGCGCATCATCGACTTCCAGAACACCCGCTTCACCCTGGCCCAGGCGGTGACCGAGATGCGGGTCGCCCGCGCCTTCTGCGACGACTGCACGGAACGCCACCTGAAGGGTGAGCTGGATGCGGCCACGGCCGCCATGGCGAAGCTGTGGCTGACGGAGCGGCAGTGCGCCATCCTCGACGACTGCCTGCAGCTCCACGGCGGCTACGGCTACATGAACGAATACCCGATCGCCCGGCTCTGGGCCGATGCCCGCGTCGGCAAGATCTACGGCGGCACCAACGAGATCATGAAGGAGCTGATCGGCCGGACCCTGTGACGGCCCCCTGGTCAGGCGGCGGGGGCGTCCCTAAACTCCGCCCCGTCGGACTGCCGCAGGGGAAGGCCGCAGGGGAAGGGAACGCAGCGCATGACCCGAATCCGGATCGTCGAGGTCGGGCCGCGTGACGGGCTCCAGAACGAGCCGCGGACGGTGCCGCTGGACACCAAGGTCGAGCTGGTCGAGCGACTGGCCGGAGCCGGGTTGCCGGCGGTGGAGGCGGGGGCCTTCGTCTCGCCGAAATGGGTGCCGCAGATGGCGGACACGGCCGCGCTGCTGGCCCGCCTCCGGCGCCGGCCCGGCGTCTCCTATCCCGTGCTCGTGCCGAACGCGAAGGGGCTGGAGGCGGCGCTTGCCGCCGGGGTGGAGGAGATCGCCGTGTTCGGCGCCGCCTCCGAATCGTTCTCGCAGCGGAACATCAACTGCTCGATCGCGGAGAGCCTGGAGCGGTTCCGTCCGGTCGCGGCGCAGGCCCTGGCGGCCGGGGTCCGGGTCCGGGGCTATGTCTCCTGCGTGCTCGGCTGCCCCTACGAGGGCGAGGTCGATCCCGGCCGCGTGGCCGAGGTGGCGGCGCGGCTGATCGACCTCGGCTGCTACGAGGTCAGTCTGGGTGACACGATCGGCGTCGGCACGCCGGCCCGTGCCCGCGCCCTGGTCCGCCGTGTCGCCGGGGCGGTGCCGGTGGAGCGGCTGGCCCTGCACTTCCACGACACCTGGGGGCAGGCGGTCGCCAACATCCTTGCCTGTCTGGAGACGGGCGTGACGGTGGTGGACAGCGCCGTGGCGGGGCTGGGCGGGTGCCCCTATGCCCGGGGGGCCAGCGGCAACGTGGCGACGGAGGACGTGCTCTACCTGCTGCACGGGCTGGGGCTGGAGACCGGCGTCGACCTCGATTCCGTCGCCCGGACGGGGGAATGGATATCGGCCGCGCTGACACGCCCGAACGGCAGCAAGGCCGGCCATGCATGGATGGCACGGCAGGCCTGACCTTTCGCAGAGCTATCGGCTTAACCCGAATTCGCTTAACTGCTTGGGCGAGTCGGAAGGCCGCACGGTCTGCGAGGCGAAGGAGGCGGATGCCGTGAGCCGGTCCGTCGAGGGCGTTGCCAACTGGATGCACCTGTTCCGCTGGATCGTGAAACTGATCCGCGACGAATACGGCGTGGACGAGAAGATCCTGGTCCGCACCGCCATCCTGGAAACCGACTGCGGCCTTTCCATCGAACAGGTGGAGGAGGTCCTGGACATCATCGCCGAGAGCTTCGACATCCGCTTCCCCGCGGGAACGCTGGACGAGGTCGTGAAGCTGGAAGAGCTCTGCATGCTCGCCGCCTGGCTGAAGGGCCTGTTCAAGCGGCCGGAGTTCCTCTCCGACGGCTACGGCGAGGCCTGCCGGTCCCTCAACGCGGCGGCCGCCTGAGTCTCCATCCCTTCCGGGAACTGGACCCGGAACGGCCGCCGGGCTAACGAGCGGCCTTTGGATTTCCGTTCCGGAACAGGGCCTGCGATGACCATCCACCTGCTGCGCCTCGCCGTCGGCGCCGACAGCCTCGACTCC